>ONLH01000028.1 GCA_900318645.1 uncultured Prevotellaceae bacterium | reverse complement strand
CCAACGGATGCTGCTCAATGTCCTTGATGCCCCAGATGCCATCGACATGGCAATCCACCACATCCCTCAACTTGAAAATCGGCACAATCTGGTAAGTGCCCTTTAACGACCCGATGCTCAACGATGTAAGGTCCATGATGACGCGCACACTGGTGCCGCCGGCGGCGCCCCCTGTTCTGGCCCGGCCGAGGCTCTGCGGATGCCATTCCGAGGCCGAGAGATAGACACTGTCGATGCCGAACAGGTCAGAGCCTCCCGTGTCAAAGATAACGTTGGCCTGATGTTCATTGTTGATACAAGCAGGGAGATAGAGATGCCCACGGTACAGGAACGGGATGCTATCATTGCCCCACGCCACTGCAACCCATGACCAAAGTACGGCAAGGACGATAATAAGCAATCGCTGATTATTCTTTAAAAACATCATCTATGATAATTGATTAGATATCAATAATTCATGCACACCTAGCGTGAGTCCAATGACATCTAATCATAGAACTCACGCTACTGTAATCACATAGGATCATCAACTTTATATTAACAAATTAAACGGCTTGATGCTGGGCTTACTGCTCCTGGGATTTATCGTCCTTTCCCTGGGGTTTGAAGGTGCCATGCACGGCTGGCGTGTTCTGTATCTCAACGGGATTTCCCTGGAGTTTAAAATTGATGGGCAGGGTATACCACACTGATACGGCTTCACCGTCCTGGCGGCCAGGTTCAAACTTGGGCAAAGTTTTGACCACACGGACTGCCTCGGCATCAATTTCCTCACTGACATGCCTGAGGACCTTGACTTCTCCCACCTGACCGGTCTCGTCAATAATAAACTGAACAATGACACGACCTCCAATATCGTTCTTTGCGGCCTCGGGCGGATAGTTGATGTGTGACTGGAGGTATTTCATAAGTGCCATCTCGCCTCCAGGGAACATAGGCATCTGCTCGACAGATTTATAGACCATCTTTTTGGACTGGGGAGCAGATTCATCGGTAACCTGTGCCTCGGCATTAGCCTTAACAACTTCAGAAGTCGGGGTCACTTTGGCCTGTTGATTGATCGCTACTGCTGCTACACTCTTGGTGTTGGCAAAGGCCAACAGTGCCAATGCTATCACGGGCACCACAACCAGCGCACGCAAAGTATTCCATTGGCTGCTTTTGTTCTTAGTCATCATACTGATTCGTTTTTTTAGAGATTGGTAATTGAAGTTATTTGCCATCGAGAATAGCTGGTCCCCGACGGACTTTCGTATCAGCAGTAACTGGTACTGCTTTGCATCGACGCCTTGGTTAAGTACGGCCATATCGGCCTCGTATTCATGCACTTGCTTCAACTCGCGGCACAACAACCACGCGGCTGGGTTCCACCACTGGAACAACTTCACCAGTTCCACGAACAACACGTCCCATGAATGTCGCAAACTGATGTGTGCATGCTCGTGGGTTAAAATCTCGCGCGGGTTGTCGCGATAGTCCTGCTCATTGATGACTATATGCCTGAAATAGCTGAATGGAGTTTGTTCACCCGGGACCACATGCAAGGTGATGCCATCGGGCATCTGTTTCCTGCGACCCTTCTTCAACATGCGATGCAGGCTCCACTGGCTATGCAGCAACCACACCAGTACCGCCACCACCCCAATGAAATAGAGGACGTTGGCAATGTTGATTACATTCCACGTTTGGGCCGCCTGCTGGGGCTGTACCGCACCCGCTGGGGTAACAATCATCTCCTCGAGCATGACCATTCCACCGGCGACTGGCGTCGAGACGTCCAGCGAGAGCTTCACCCACGGCAGCACAAAGGCTAGTGCCATAACCGTGAGCAGCGCAACCCGGTTAAAGCGGTGGAAAGTCTCGCGGCTGAGCAACAGTTTCCACAACAGGTAGAAAGCGATGAGGCAAATGCCTACCTTGATTTGATAAATGAGTAACATAGCGGCAAACGGATTTACTGTTGGTTGTTCTGCTCCACTTCACGAATGAGTTCTTTCAGTTCCTCCACGCTGACCTTCTCGTTCTTGACAAGAGCCGAGACAGCGCTCAGGTAGGATTTGCCGAAGAACTTGTTGACCACATTGGCCAACGAGCCACCACGATACTCCTCGCGGCTGATGCGGGCAAAATATTGGAAACAGCGGGCGGTAATAGCCTTGTGGCCCAGGAAACCCTTCTCCTCCAATATCTTCATCAATGTTGCTAAGGTATTCACATGGGGGCGGGGCTCGCCATAGCAGGCCTGCAACTCGCGCACCAGCATGGGGCCATGGTCCCACATCCGCTCCATAATTTCCTCTTCTTTTTGGGTCAACTGTTTCATATCTATATATAGTATTTTGGGTTTGATGACGCAAATTAACTAAATGTTTTAGTTACTAAACAAATCATTTTAGTTAATAAAACTAAAAAAGTTAGTTTTTGCGGTTTTTTCTTGAAAAAGAGGAGCAACTGACAAATTGGCACAGGATTTGCAGATTGATGGGGGAATAGATTTAAGTTAATAAGAAGAAAGGAGTAGAACAATGTCACTGTTTAGGGTTATACTATCGATTATCTTCCCTCCGCTGGCTGTAGTGGACAAAGGCTGTGGCTCGTTCTTGATTGTAACGATTCTCACAATCGCCGGATGGATTCCGGGAGTCATTGGCGCACTGGTGATTCTTAACAATGAGACGACAGTCATCAACCAACCGACCTACCCCACCCGCTACTAGAAGGCTGCCAAAGGAAAAAAAGGGAACTCCATAAAAGCCATCATAACTCAGGGACACTATTGGCCTTCGGGCCTATAGGTCCCTGAATGTTTTTGTGTACATCGGCTAACTGTTAAAAATCATCAATAGGGCAAAAAAATTGAAGATAATTTTGCCAGTTCGGCAAAGAGCCGTAACTTTGCATAAAAATTGAATAATATTACCTTTTTAAGGGGTTCAATTTTGGCTATCAACGATTAAAAAAGTTTAACCTAAATATTTGATTATCAATGGAATTACCATTTGCTGAATCTTGGAAAATCAAGATGATCGAGCCGCTTCACAAGAGCACCCGCGCCGAGCGTGAGCAGTGGCTCAAGGAAGCTCACAACAACGTGTTTATGCTCAAGGCTGAGCAGGTTTACATCGACTGTCTGACCGACTCTGGTACCGGTGCGATGAGCGACCGCCAGTGGGCCGAGATGATGCTGGGTGACGAAAGTTACGCCGGTGCCACCTCATTCTACAAGTTTGAGAGCGTTGTACAACGCATCTTCGGTTTCAAGTATGTCATCCCCACCCACCAGGGCCGTGCAGCCGAGAACGTGCTGTTCTCTTATCTGGTGAAGGAAGGTAACGTGGTCCCTGGCAATGCCCACTTCGACACCACCAAGGGTCACATCGAGGCTCGTAAGGCCAAGGCTATTGACGTTACCATCGACGAGGCCAAGGACACCCAGCTCGAGATCCCCTTCAAGGGTAACGTATCGCTGGAGAAGCTGGAGAAGGTGCTGAGCGAGAACAAGGGTAACGTTCCCTTCATGGTACTGACCGTCACCAACAACACCGTCGGTGGTCAGCCCGTTTCCATGAAGAACATCAAGGAGACCTGCGAACTCTGCCACAAGTATGGTGTGCCCGTCGTGATGGACAGCGCCCGCTTTGCTGAGAACTCCTATTTCATCAAGACCCGTGAGGAGGGTTACGCCGACAAGACCATCAAGGAGATTGCCCGCGAGATGTACTCCTACGTTGACGCCATGACGATGTCGGCCAAGAAGGACGGCCTTGTAAACATGGGTGGTTTCATCGCTACTAACAACCAGGATTGGTATGAGGGCGCCAAGTTGTTCTGCATCCCCTTTGAGGGCTTTATCACCTATGGTGGTATGAACGGCCGCGACCTGAACGCTCTGGCAGTAGGTCTGGACGAGAACACCGAGTTTGAGATGCTCGAGACCCGTATCCACCAGGTTCAGTACCTCGCCAAGAAGCTTGACGAGTATGGTATCCCCTATCAGCGTCCCGTGGGTGGTCACGCCCTGTTTATCGACGCCGACAAGGTGCTGTGCAACGTGCCTAAGGAAGAGTTCCCCGCTCAGACCCTGACCTGCGAGCTTTATCTCGAGGCAGGTATCCGTGGCTGCGAGATCGGTTACATCCTGGCCGACCGTGACCCCGTGACCCGCGAGAACCGCTTCGGTGGCCTTGACCTGCTGCGTCTGTGCATCGCCCGCCGCGTATATACCGACAACCACATGAACGTGATTGCCGCTGCCCTGAAGAACGTCTATGACCGTCGCAACGAGATCACGCGCGGTGTCGCCATCGAGTGGGAAGCTCCCCTGATGCGCCACTTCACCGTGAAGCTGAAACGACTGGGCTAATCCACAACCCCAAAACTCAATACCATTAACAAAACCTTTATTGATGACAACGGCGAGACATTCCTCGCCGTTGTTTTTTTATGTCCGGATTTTGATAACTAAAGCGTTAATTTTAGTACATTTGTGGCTCAATAATCATCAACAATGCATCGAGCCATCAGAGTCATTATCGGCTTCCTTGTCCTGACAGCGGGACTGCAAGTGCTTGCCCTGGCCCCATCACGGGAACACAGCAAGTGGCTGAACCTGCCCGCAGAACAGTTGCTAGACATGGCAGACAAAGACTTTGCCGACGGAAGCAGCAAGGACACCGCACTGATGTGCTACACCATTGTCGCCAACCGCTATGAGCCCTCGATGACACAGGAGCAGAAGGTGCAATGCAAGGACGCCAACATGAGGTTGTGGAGCATTTACTTCTATGATTTCTATGACTACCCAAAGTGCTTTGATTGCCTGACACGAGCTAACGAGATAGCTACCGAATCAGACATCCAGGACGCCAACATCTTTCTGGGATTCGGATGCATGTACCAGACCATCTCGGAGGAATGTAATAACTATGACCTGGGTACCACGGCCTTCAAGTACTATCAACGGGCACTGGCAACAGGCATGAAGACCCATGACGACAAGCACACCGACATGGCATCAACCGATGTACTGTCGATGGCACACGTGCAGGGTGGCCTGTCACAGATTAAAGACATCTGGCAGAACTACCTGCAGCTACCCGAGGATAATGAGACATGGATATTGCGTCGTTACAACAAGATGCTTTATCAGGCATTCAACAACGTTGAACAGAAACGCTATGACGAAGCCATCAAGATGTACGACAGTCAGTTACAACTGATAGATACCACCCAGTACTCGCGTCTGATCTACTTCACCCATGTCGAGAAAGCCAAAGTCCATGCCATGACTGGAGACTACCGCAGGGCCATTGAAGCATTGAAGCAATCGGAGCGCATTGCCGTTGATCTGGAAATGAAAGACTGCAAGCTGGAAGTGTACAAAATGCTGGCTCAATTCTACCAGCAGCTGGGTGACCATGGCTCACGCGAACATTATTATAACCAATATACCCAGCTCAAGGACACACTAACCAACTACCAGCAACTGGCCAGCGTGAGCGAAATGGAATTCCGCAATGAGCTGAAAGGTATGGAGCAGGAAATGAGCGAGATGAGACAACATCGCGAGGTGATGAGCGTCGTCGCTCTGACGTCACTGGGCTTCCTGCTGGCACTGGCCGTGCTGCTCTATCTCGTATACCGCAAGAACGGTGAACTGACGCGTTCCAACCAGTCGCTGTACCAGAAGAACGTGGAGATGTTGCGTGCCGAGGAAGAAGAGCGCCGCATGCGACGGCAACTGCAGGACAAGGAAGCACCCGTCACCCATACCGACAATGATGTCAAGTACAAGAGCAGCCACCTGAGCGATGAGGACAAGGAACAACTGTTGTCGCGCATTCAGGAGGTGATGGAAAATACTGATGAAATCTTCTCGCCCGAGTTCTCGCTGGAGCGTCTTGCCATGCTCTCAGATTCCAAGTCCAAATATGTGTCCCAGGTCATCAACGAGTACTACGAACAAAACTTCAACAATTTCCTGAATTCCTTCCGCATCAAGGAAGCCTGCAAACGCATGGGCGATCTGGACAACTATGGCAACTACACCATCGAAGCCATCAGCGAGAGTGTCGGTTTCAAGTCCCGCTCAACATTTGTCACCTCGTTCAAGCGCATCACCGGTCTGACACCGTCACAATATCAGCGCATGGCACGAAAAGAGGCGCAACAGTAATCAGCGCCAATTTCTTTAAATTTGTCGTTCCACAAAAGGCCTTTTTGTGGTTTTTTTTGTGTGAATTGCCGAAATTTGTACATCTGGACACCGTTTTTCCATTAATTTTTCCATCACTAATGATTATTTTTGCGTCGTGTAAAGTAACTGATGCCGTGCAGAATCTTCAAGATGGCACGGTTGTAATTAATCACCATTAAAACTTTTTGGATAATGAGAAGACCCAAAACCTTACTCGCGATGCTCGCGCTCGTCGCCCTGATGGCGTCGGCTGGCGGGCAACAGTCCACGACGACCTACACATCGACCCCGAAGGCAGTCAAGCAGGTCGTTAAGACACAAAACAGGGCCAAGATGTTATCAAACACTCAGACCCCGTCGAGAAAAAAGGCCCCAAGTGCCGACATGTTCCAGGGCATGACGATGTACGTCAACCTGACCAACTCCGATGAATGGAGTGGTTATGGCATCGGCTCGGTCCCCTATGGTATCTACAGCCACGCCATCGGCGACAACAGCGGTTTCCAAGCATTGGCCACCGACCTGCGCTATAACTTCATGGCCAGTGCCATGGGGCGCGACCAGCTTGTGGGTGCAAGGCCGATGGAGATTTTCGGCAACCTCAACGGCGTTGAGTACAATGGTTTGAGCCGCAATGGTTTTAACGAATTATGGTCACAAATCTATGAAAGCGTTGATTTCAGCTTCATCCCCTCGGTGATGGCCTATGATGTGACCAGCGACATCATCTACTCAATTCAGTACAACAGCGACCTGACAGGCTTGAACATGGCCATGTGGAATCCCGAGACACGCCTGTTTGAGACCATCTGCCCTTGGCCCAACAACTTTCAGCCGTTGACAATGGGCTTCACCCCTGACGGCGAGATGTTCTGTGTGGGTAATGACGGAGACTTGTACTCGGTTGACAAATTCACTGGTGATGCACGCGCTGTGGGTACACTCGCTGTTACCCCCACGATGTATGTGCAGGGTATGGGTTATGAGCCCGTCAGCGGTTGCTTCCTGTGGATGGCCGTGACACAGCAGGGTTCAGGCCTTTATGCCATCAACCCCTATGATGCCAGCACGACACTAGTCGAGGAACTCACCAATAACGAGCAGGCTCCCACTGTCTTCTTCATGGACAATGCAGCTCCTGCTATGGCTCCTGCCGGCACGTCCGACCTGGCCTTTACCTTCGATGGCAGTTCTACCGACGGTACCATCACCTTTACCGTTCCCAGCACGACCTACAATGGCACTCCGTTGAACGGCAACCTGACGATGACGGTATGGCTCGATGGTGAGGTTATTGTCAACTTTGCCACCGTGGCTCCTGGCAGCAGCCAGAGCATCAGCAGCCATGTAACCAACGACAACCACTATGTATATGTACTGTTCCAGAACGAGGCAGGCTTCTCGCCCGTCAACAGCCTGTATGTATTTGCTGGCTATGACACCCCGCTGCCCGTGAGCAACCTGACGTTTACCGTTGAGGATGGTGTGAGCCACCTGACGTGGGACGCCCCCACAACAGGCGTCAATGGCGGTTATCTCGAGAACGTGACCTACAACGTTGTGCGTATGCCTGGCAACGTCCTCGTCGCCGAGCACCAGAGCGCTTGCGAGTTCAGCGAGACGCTGCCCACCAAGATGGAGCGCTACTATTACATCGTCACCCCGTTTAATGCCGACGGCAAGCAGGGCGAAGAGGCTGTTTCCAATGCCATTCTCACCGGCTCGGCCTTTATGCCTCCCTACTTTGACGACTTCAGCGACGCGTCAACCCGCGACCTGTGGACCATCGTTAACGCCAACAATGACGAGAGCCAGTGGGGCAGCGTCTATACCTGGCAGTTCAACGACTACAACCAGTGCTGGGGTATCTACACCGGTCCTTACAACATGGGTGATGACCAAGAAGGTGCCGACGACTACCTGATTTCTCCGGGTATCGCTATTGAACAGGGCATCTCCTATGCGCTCATCGTGAACATGCGTAACACGTTTGCCGGCTACAAGGAGCGTGTAAGCCTGATGATTGGCACCGACCCCAACGATCTGTCGACCTTCAAGGTACTGGATGCCAACGAGGCCTATGACGTGGACGGCAACCTCGCCGACTGGGAGGTTGACTTCCTGACCGAAGAGAGCGGCACCTACTACTTTGCCGTGCGCGTTTATACGTTGAAAGAGGACAATGCCTCGGGTGTCTTTGTTTACTCAATGGCAGTGAACCAGTTGGGCAAGAACAATGCTCCCGCCGAGGTGACCAACCTCACCATCACTCCTGACGAGGACGGCGAGATGATTGCCGACGTAACCTTCACCGTTCCCTCCACTCAACTCGACGGCAACGAATTGGCTGGCCCGCTGACCGCCAACATCTACCGCGACGGCAGTGAAGAGACCGTTGCCCAATTCCCTGTTGAGGTCGGCGGCAATGCCAGCTGGACCGACAACACCGTTGAGGGCGTTGGTGTCCACACCTACACCGTTGGCATCACCAACGAGGCTGGTGAGGGCAAGCGCGTGAGTGCCGAGGCCTTTATCGGCGTTTACACCGCCCCCTACACCAACACATTTGACACCGAGGATGACGCACGCTTCTTCGTCACCGTCAATGACTCGTCGGTTTACAGCACCAACGAGTACCGCTGGATCTGGAGCAACTACAACCAGAATCTGGCACTGGGTGGCTATGGCTACTTCGTTCAGCATCCCGTAGAGAACATCTGGCTCTACATGCCCGCTATCAAGCTTGAGAAGGACATGGTTTACACCTATGCCTTCAACTGGACCTACAGTTCCTATAACCAAGTATGCCCGGGCTTTGCCGGTATCGGCATGGCGCCCGACTCAACGGCTCAGACCATCTATCCCGAGCAGTTGCCCTTCACTAACTATGGAGAGAAAGTGCTGATTGAGAATGAGGTGATTGCCACCGAGACAGGCAAATACTATCCCTCAATCCTCATGCTTGCCGATGTATCCGGTAGCTACATCTCGCCCAGCATCGACGACATCTCGATTACGCTCGTGGGATCGGCATTTGCGCCCTACAGCGTTGAGAACCTGGTTGTTGAACACGACATGACTGGTCTGCTGAAGGTTAACTTCGCCTTCAATGCACCCGCGGTTGACTACGCACAGCGTCCGCTGGAGGGTTCCCTGACAGTCTATATCTACCGTGCTGGATCGGCTATCCCCTTGATGACATTTGAGAACGTTGAACCTGGTCAAGCCATTGAGTGGGTAGATGAGCAGCCCTTGAACGGCAACAACTCCTACATCATCGTGGCCGAGAACGAGTATGGCCGCGGCAAGGTGAGCAAGGCCACCGTCTTTGCCGGTGTTGACGTACCGATGGCAGTTGAAAACTTCTGGATCCGCGGTAACGAGGACAACCAGAAGGCCATCCTGACGTGGGATGCACCCTCCGAGGCTGTGAATGGCGGCGTACTTGACGGTTCACTGCAGTACACTATCGTTGAGTTCTTCCCCGATGGAACTACTCCCGAGGAGCAGATGACCATCATCGGCACTACTACCGAGACCACCTTCACGATTGACCGTGAGCCGACCGAGGAGATGGAGATGCATTACTATGCTGTCATTCCTTCCACTTCGGCAGGCATCGGCCAGGCTGTTATTGATGACATCATCCTGGGTCAGTTGAAGCCCGTTCCGTTCATTGAGTCGTTTGAGAACGCCATTCTTTCCACCACCGGCTGGATGACCGAGGGCGATGTGGCCAGCTATGGCACCGTCTGGAACATCCTCACCGACAACGACGAGATGACCTCACAAGATGGCGATAACGGCTACGCACTGTGCTACAACGGCAATTACTACAGCCAGTATCACTGGGCCGACCTGGTATCACCCAAGGTGAAGCTTGATCCCAACATGCAGTACATGCTGTCATTCTATGTTTACATGGGTTATCCCTCCAGCTCGGCTATCCTGCCCACCCTGGTAGTATCACAGAGCCTCAACGATGATCCCTTCGAGGAACTCATCACGATTGATGTCACCGAGGGTGAGGCTGGCTGGCAGCTGTTTGAAATCCCCTTGACGGGAACCGAGGTTGCCAACTTTGCTAAGGTTTGCTTCCGTGGCTACATGAGCACGATGAGCGAGCGCATCTGGCTGGACAACGTCCGCATCACTGCCGAGGAGAAGCCCAGCGGTGTAAACGAACTGGCTGCTAAGCAGCAGGTTGTTGCAGTCAAGGGCGGCATCAGCATTGAGGGCTTTGAGGGTCAGCAGGTACGTGTATTCACCGTTGACGGCCGCCAAGTTCAGAACTTCGTTGCCAATGGTAACAGCAACCTGTCGATGGCTCCCGGTATCTACATCGTGACCGTGGGCAAGCAGGCCTACAAGATCAGCGTAAGATAAGCCTACAGAACAATTAGTTCCCTACACTATAACAATTAAGGCGTGTCCACCGATGGGCACGCCTTAATTTATTGAGAATGTGAGTTATAAAAAGAGTTGATGTTCATTTCATCCGCTTTGTAGAGACTGTGTTATATTTCATTCATTGCAAATTGAATCGCGCTAGGCCGATTATACATTTGAGGCGAATGATGTCACAGCCTCCAACCGTTAGGCATTACCAAAAAGATACCCTTGAGACGCAAAATTTTGCGTCTCCACATGTCTCAGAGGGCTAACTCGTTGAGCAGTCGTTTATTGATGGTGATATGTTCAGCGGCTATAATGCGCCTTGCTCCACGCGGACGCAGATGCGCTCAATCATGGCGTCCCGCTTGTCCTTGTTGGGATGGTAACCTGACTTGAGACTGGCGCCGAAGAACTTGCTGAACGTTTGCCAGAAACCGGCCCTGAAAGTGCCCAAAAAGGCTTTCAGGATGCTATAACTCGTCTGGTTGGTCTCGCGGTTGATGAGCTTGATGAGCAATTTGCCCTGGTTCTTGGTCATCTTGTTCATCTGAGGCTTGTATTGCTTGAACAGCTCCTTCTCAAAGCGCTTGAGATAAGCCTGTTTCTGCTTCTCGTTCTGGTAAGTATCAATATACTCATAGGTCTCCAGCAACGTGGAGCTGATGAGTTTGGCATAGGGCAACGTCTTCTTGACGTCGCGCACAGTCTTCCAATAGTATTTCTCCTCGGCCTTGTTGCGGAATTTCTCACGCGGATAGATGATGATGGGATTGAAGACAATCATCGCCAGCGTGTCGCCTGTCGCAGGCTCAATGAAATGGTAGTAGCCTGCAAAGGTCTTCTGCAGCACCGAGGGCAGCTCGATATTATCGAGCGGATCATCCACAGCGGGGGCGGCGTGCGCCTTGGCGCCCGTCAAAGCCGTGAAAGTCACGGCAATAGCCAATATGAGGAATAATCGTTTCATTTCTTGGCGGCAAAAGTAGAACAAAGAAATGAATCCTAACAAAAAATAGGTGTTAAATAGTCTTTAGATATTCGACTTCACACGTTACTTAAGGACACGAAGGAAGCCAGCATAGGACACTGTGAGGCCCACGCAGCAGCCCTTGACCGAAGGATTGAGGTTGCTGAGCTTGGCATAGGTCACGAAGGGGGATATGCGCAGCGATGAGGTGTAATGGGCCTGGCCGTCAGGGCCAGCGGGGAAATCCACAAGCGTTCCGTGCAACTTAACGTCCACATCCACGCTTGCCGTCCAGCCGAAGCTGTTCTCATGGGCGCCAGTCACATCCTCGATCGACGGGCGCTCAATGCCCTCATCGTCCTTCTCGTACTTGATGTGGTTGATGTCCCACGACAGCCAGCTCGCCGTGAAGCCCACCATTGGTGTCACCGATACCCTACCCTGCTGCCACACGGTGTAGCCAAGCTGTGCTGAAAAGCCCAACAAGGTGGGATTGGCTGTGGCGTTGAGTTGCTTGTTGCGTCCCTGCTCATCATAGACGGCATAAGGGTTCTCGTTCTTGAACGAGGGCTGGGCATAGGAAGCATCAAGCTTGAGCCGCAGGCGATTATAACCCAAATCTAAGCCGCTGATAAACATGGCGCAGCCCTTGAGGTCATCAGCGAGTGAGGCCGTAGGCATCATGCCGCCTACGCCAACGTGAAAGCCGAAACCCCACGACGGAATATTCTCCTGCGCCCTCGAGATTGCAGGAGACAAAGTCAATATCGTCAACAGTATCAAAATCGTCCGCTTCATCATCTTACTCATTAAGTTTACAATAATAACGGACATCAAGCCAATAAATTGTTTATTGACATCTGTAGCCTTTTCACTCCTAACTTACACATTACCACCACAGGCTGCGGTAATACTTGTGGTAGAGCGAGAGGCCTTCGGTAATGGGCTTGAGAGAAGCTTTGGCAGCACGCTTGAGGTCAACGAGGTCTTCCTCGTTGTTCCAGATGGCTTTAATGTAAGCCTTGTATTCAGGCGTATCTTCCTCGGTCTGACAAGCGATGCGCTCAAAGGCGTAAATCATCTTGTCCAGCACCTTGTTCCACTCCTCGGGAGTCATATTCAGGCGCGGTGTGCGCTCACAATGCTTCTTGAACACCATCAAACGCGGCAGAATAAAACGGGCAATGGTCACGTCAAGGTCATAGAGCTCCTCGACATCAATGGTCTTGGCAATAGCTTTGGGATTATACTTCTTATCCATCATTGTAGTGAGAGGTTATGGTTTCAGGTAGCAATATTACTCATTTTCAGTGAAACTGCAAAGAAAAATAACAAAAAAGTGCAATTTTACACCATTTTTACTCTTAAACCATCATTGATTAATGATGAATCGTATGATTTTGACCGATAATGATTAAGTGGCATTGTCACGATGAATTGAGCCCCAAAAGTCGGGACAAAACGACTTTTGGAGCTCAATTCAGTTAATGGTGTTTTTATCTTGCTGTTCAACGATTTAGAAATTCCATTTGGCAGCCAAGGTCGGATTGACAAAGAAGGTCTTGTCGTTGTATGTATTAAAGATAAAACAGTTGCTCACCTCAATCTCAGAACCAAAGCTCAGATGTGATGTCACGTTATACCACAGCTGCGGTTCAGTCAGTACCACAAGCTGGCCATGGCCATTAGCCTTCTCGCCACGCCATAAATCAATAAATCCCGAAAACGTGCCTTTACCCTTAGCAAAGTTCAGTCCCCAAACGCCAGTCACCTGGAAACTATGGTAAGCACGCGTCGTCTCATAGCTCTTGAAGTAGCGCTTGTACATGAGTTGCACAGAGTAGGTCTTGGAAAAGTCTGCAGAATGGCCATTCCATGCAGCGCCCACCAGTGCTGCCTGCTGGAAACTACCGAAACGGTTCAGTCCGCCGTTATACTCCACGTGAGCGGCAATAGGAACCTTCTTGCTGAGGTTGATTTCGCGAGAAATCTCGGTGTAGGCACTTTCAGTGAACTTGCGGCTAAAGTCAACGTCAACAAAGTAGAACCACGAGCCCCACTTGTCGGCCTTGAACTGTTCAAGAGTCATGGTAACCTTTTGGCGCCCAGCCTCTTCGTTGGAATAGATGTTGCGGCCAAAGTCGTAGTGCAGCTGCACATTCTGTGCTTGCACAGCCATGCCCATAAGCATCAGCATGGCAAAGAGAATCTGCTTTTTCATTGTGTTGATTTGGTTGATAATAAATGACATTTATTGGTTTAAGGGAGTGATTTACAATAACGGTGCTACATACTTGAGCACAAAGAACACAGCCAGGATATACATGGCAATCGACACTTCGCGATGACGTCCGCTCAAGAGCTTCACCAACACGTAACTGAGCATACCCAGCACGATTCCTTCGGCAATGCTTGCCGTGAAGGGCATCATGAGGATGGTGACGAAGCAGGGGAATGCCTCGGTAATGTCAGTGAGATCGACCTTGGTTATGGTGCGGATCATCAGCACGCCCACCAGTACCAACGCACTCGTTGTGGCGGCAGCAGGAATCATCAGGAAGAAGGGTGAGAAGAACAATGCCACGAGAAACAGTATAGCCACCGTGAACGAGGTGAGACCAGTGCGGCCACCCGAGGCGATGCCAGTGGTGCTTTCCACATAAGTGGTCACTGTAGATGTACCAGCGAGGGCACCCAGCGTCGTACCCACGGCATCGGCCATGAGTGCACGGTTCAGTCCACGGATGCGACCGTTCTTATCGACCATTCCGGCACTCGTTGATGTACCGATGAGTGTTCCCAGGGTGTCAAAGAGATCCATGAACACCAGCGTGAACACAATGATATAATACTCAATGTCAAAACTCAAAAAACGAGAGAAATCTAATTGGAAGGCAACGGGCTCTAATGAAGCCGGCAGACTGAGCAGCGAGAACCCTTCGGGTATCTTTGTCACTCCGATGGGTATGCCGATCAATGTCATCACAATAATGGTGTAAAACAAAGCACCACGCACCTTCAGCGCCATCAACACACAACCCAGGACTACACCCCCAATTGCAAGGAGTGATGTTGCGGTCCAGGGAGCAAGAGTTGTCACTGTGGCGTCACTTGTTATGATAATACCTCCATTCTTCAATCCAATAAAGGCAATGAACAAGCCGATACCGACCGAGATAGCATAACGCAGGTTGAGGGGAATGGCATTCACGATGGCTTCACGGACTCGGAAGGCCGTTAGCAAAATGAATACAATACCCTCAATAAAAACGGCAGCCAGAGCCTGCTGCCATGTGAAACCCATAACGATTACTAGCGTGTAGGCAAAAAAGGCATTCAATCCCATGCCCGATGCCAGGGCAAATGGAAGCCTTGCATAGAAGGCCATCACCAAAGTCGCAATGGCCGCAGCTACCACCGTTGCTGAGAATACAGCGCCTTTATCCATGCCGGCATCACCCAAGATAAGGGGGTTGACAGCAAGGATGTAGCTCATCGTTAAAAACGTCGTGAGGCCTGCCATAAGTTCAGTCCTCACGCTGTGTTTTGCTTTGTCAAAGCCTAATAAATACAATAAATTTTTCATGAAGGTTTTGGTTAATAATAAAAAAAAATGCAAAATAAGCCAAAAATACAGATATGACAAAGCTTTTTCCCTATTATTTTCAATAAAGGAAAGAAAAATTTAAACAACAACAAAACTGATGATTTAGCAGTGTTATCGCTGCAAGACCACCCAAAAGTATCAATAGCACACTCAGGCAGTCCAACTATTCTCTGTCAAGTATTCACTATTCACTAAAAAGTATTATCTTTGCCATCACTATGACGATACAAGAGGCTCAAGAGCGTGTTGACGCTTGGATCAAGCAATACGGAGTGCGCTACTTCAGCGAACTGACCAATATGGCAGTGCTTACCGAGGAAGTGGGCGAAGTGGCGCGTGTCATCGCACGCCGCTACGGCGACCAGTCGAGCAAACCAGGCGATGACCTGGACCTGGCCGACGAATTGGCCGACGTGCTGTGGGTGGTGATGTGCCTGGCCAACCAGACGGGCATTGACCTTGATGCTGCGCTGGAACGAAACTTCGCCAAAAAGACGAGCCGTGACAGTCATCGACACCTAGATAATAAAAAACTTACTAACCAATAAATATGAGACTATTATGAGCAATCACGAACACGAACATTGCGGATGCGGATGCGAGCATCACGATCATGACCACAAGCCGATGGACAAGTACATGACTGCCATCAACCAGAGTAACGTCACTACTGATGATGCTGCAGTGACAGCTGCTGTGCAGGAGATTATCGACAAACACGCCGCCGAGAACAATACCCAAGAAGTGCAGGAGTTCCTGCTGAACTGTGTGGACCTGACTACCCTCGCCACCGAGGACAGCGAGCGTAGCGTGGCCCAGTTTGTACAGAAGGTCAACGATTTCGAGACCAACTATCCCCAGTACAAGAACGTGGCCGCCATCTGCGTCTATAGCAACTTTGCCTCTGTCGTACGCGGCACGCTTGAGGTAAGCGGTGTTGACGTAGCAGTCTGCAGCGCCTGCTTCCCCTCCAGCCAAGCCCATATCGAAACCAAGATTGCCGAGACCGCCCTGGCTATTGCCGACGGTGCCGACGAGGTAGACATCGTGTTGAACATTGGCTATTTCAAGGACGAGGCCTATGAGGAGCTGTGTGACGAAATCGCCGAAATCAAGCACGTGGTGGGCGACCGTCCCCTGAAGGTCATCCTCGAGACTGGATATCTGAAAACTGCCGAGGCCATCCGCCGTGCCAGCATCCTGTCAATGTACTCAGGCTGCGACTTCATCAAGACCTCAACAGGCAAGATTTACCCAGGCGCTTCACTCGAGGCCGCCTATGTGATGTGCCAATGCATTAAGGAATACTTCGTGCAGCATGGCCGCATGATCGGTTTCAAGGCATCTGGTGGCATCCGCACGACCGAGGACGCCGTGAAGTACTACACCATCGTCAAGGAAGTCCTGGGCGAGAAATGGCTGAACAACCAGTACTTCCGTATCGGTGCCTCTAGCCTGGCCAACTCGCTGTTCCAGTCCTTCACTGGCAGCGACAACAAGCCTTTCTAAAACAAGAAAAAAGCTAACTGAAATACAAAGGAAAACAATAAATACAATAAGTACAAGCTATTGATATCCAATAATTTGTATTTGTTGTACTTATTGTTTTCCATTTATGATACAGGCATGAAGGAGGGCATGAATCGGGAGATATTGAAGATTGCGTTGCCGGCGATTGTGGCCAACATCACGGTGCCGCTGCTGGGACTGGTGGATACCGCCATCGCCGGACACCTTGGCGACAAGGTGTTTATCGGTGCTGTGGCCGTGGGCGCGATGATGTTCAATCTGGTGTACTGGAACTTCGGGTTCCTGCGCATGAGCACATCGGGCATGACGGCACAGACCTATGGCAGCGGCGACTTCCAGGAGAGTGCCAAGCTACTGGGTGAATCCACGGCATTGGCACTGCTTATCTCGGCCATCATCATCGTGCTGCAATGGCCCATCAGGCTGTTGTTGCTTTGGATTATCGGCCCATCGCCCGAAGTGACCTCGCTGGCCATCACCTATTTCACCATCTGTATCTGGGGTGTGCCACCCGTGCTGGTGATGATGGCGTTCAAGGGGTGGCTACTGGGCATGCAGGATTCACAAAGCGCAATGTGGATTTCCATTATGACCAACGTCTTCAATATCGGTGCCAGCCTCATCTGTGTCTATCTTTTGAAAATGGGTTTTGTGGGTATCGCCGTGGGCACGCTGGCGGGTGAATGGTTGGGACTGCTCTATGCCGCCTTGACGGTGCAGCACAAGTTCCCGAAACTCAACGGTGTGCTAGACTGGCGCCGCGTGTGGCGCTTCAAGGGCGCAGGGCGCTACTTCAGGGTGAGCCGCGACATCTTCATCCGCAGTTTCCTGCTGATGACCGTCAGCCTGGCATTCGTTTCCATCGGAGCCCGTAGCGGTGACCTCATCCTTGCTGTCAATGCCCTGATTCTACAACTATTTACCCTCTACAGTCACTTCATGGACGGCATCGCCTTTGCCGGTGAAGCCGTCGTGGGCAAGTACTACGGCATGGGCGACATGGAGCGCATGAGGCGTTGCATCAGGCTGCTGTTCCTCTGGGGAACAGCGGTCGCTGCCGTATTCACGCTGATTTACTCCTTCCCGCGCGTAGCCTTTTGGCTACTGACTGACCAACTGAGCGTCATAGAAGCCGCCATGGACTACCGCGTGTGGTGTGCATTGATACCTGCGGCAGGCATGGCGGCCTTTGTGTGGGACGGCGTGTTCATCAGCCTGACGCGCTCGATGGGTATGCTCATCAGCGCAGGCATCGCCTGGTCTATGTTCTTTATCATCTACTGGATAACACCTGAGGCTTGGGGCAACAACCGGCTATGGATTGCCTACCTCAGTTTTCTCGCCCTGCGCGGACTGATCCAGACCATCCTGTACCGCGGCTACCTCAAGCGCGGCGTTCTGGAAGTGTAAAACAGCTAGTTTTAAGAAATGACTTACATCAATGTAACAGCAAGTCAATCAGTGCTGACACATCGCTGATATTGATGACTTTATCTTCTTTCACATCAGCACAAATGGTACAGCAAGCCAAATCGTGCTTGTTCAGCAAATGGTTAATCAATGCTGTTACATCGCTGATGGTTACCGATCCACTGTGGTTCACGTCACCCAACGGATAGTTGTGGGTCTCCTTCATATACCAGAAACTGGCTGTACCGTCACGATTGATGGTCATTTCGGTCACGGGTTTGCCCAGGTATCCGGCATTACCGGTAACTTCACCATAGGAGTTCATATAGAGCACAGTGGCAGGTGTACTTTCATCGGTCAGAGCGCGCTTGCTGCCGTAAGGCCAGGTATCGCCACTCTCGGAATACTGGCTTAACTTGTTGTCGGCGGGCAAGATAGTCACCAACTGGATTTTTTCATTGTTGGGCTTATTGTTGGTCCACTGACTGGCGCTATAGGTAATGTGGGTTACCAAGATGCCCTCTCCAGACAGATAACGGTCCCAATTCACCCGCTTGCGGTTCTCAAGGATGAAATACTCGTTCTTGTTCACGTCACTGGTGATGCACACCGCCTGGTCGGTATCCTTATTTCCCTGGTTCCACGGGGTCAAGGTATAATAGGTGTTGGCTACGGGCTTGATAAAATCTACCCATCCCATAAACACCTTCTCATAGGCTGAATAGCCCACTGGGGTGTATCCATCGTTGCAATAGCATCCCAGGCACATGACGTCCCAGTTGCCCATACCGTAATTGTCGTTGCCAGCCGTATCATAGAGATCTGGCAAGCCCAGGCAGTGTCCAAACTCATGGACGAAGGTGCCGATGCCATCAATGGTCCTGCCGTTGTCATTGCTGCCGTACAGCTCGTTGAAAACGGCAAAATGGTTGACGTAAGGTTCTCCCGGATTGGGACTGAAAGCGCCATGACCGCCTCGATTATAATATTTAGCGGCATCCAGCGTCCAGTTACAGGGCCAGATGGCCTCAGGGTGATAAACCTTGGCCTGAGCCTCTCCTACCCCGGCAAAGATGACAATGACCACATCACAAAAACGGTCGCCGTTGGTATCATAAGGCTGAAAAGACACGCCGTCGTCAGCTGCCAGCTGGCAAGCCTCGGTCACCAGCCAACCGATGCCTTTATCCTTGGTTGTCCCATTGTGGCCGCCGTAATACTCGCGGTCCTGTGACAGGCAATAGATACCATACACGTCAAACACGGGATGGTACATACCATTGGATTGGTCATGGAAATACTGGCCAACGCTCTCATCACCTGTGAGCATGGCTTCGATAATCCTCTCTCGCGTATTATTGAACTTTTTATCCTGAAACTCCACCAGAATGATGGGGATATGGCGCTCGCCCATAGCAGGCACATCGGCAGAGGCATTACTACCTACTGCATTCAGCTTGCCCTTATTCGCCGGCAACCTGTAGGGTTGGAACTGCATCTGCAAGGCTCCACGCTGTGCCTGGATGAATGCTTTCTCGGCCGCAGTGCGCTGTCCCGCTTCATGGGCACGCATGGCAGTCAATCCCGTCAGCGACGAGGTATAGTAAAAGTCCCCGTCACGGCCACGGTCAACTGTCAAACCATCGGCAGTCAATAAGGCATTGTTAAAGGCATTCCCCACGGTTTTAACCTTCAGGGTCGTACCGTCACTCTGAGTGATCGTTTGCCAGCCTGGCTTGGCGGGAATAGCGACAGCCACAATAGCGCAGCACAGCAATACAGACAGAATAAAAAACTTTTTCTTCATTGTAAATTAATGGTATGATGTTAATATAAAAATGTCTCTACTTATAATGATATTGCCACTTATCCAGTATTCGCTAGATAGTGGCACGCCTCCAAAAAACGGCGCAAAATTAAGTATATTAATTGATTATACAAAATATTACGCTGTTTCTTTTATCCTGACAGCTCCTAATAAAAACAGATGTGACGGAGCGCAATAACAATACCCCGCCACACCCTTTACTGATTACAATAGGCCCTCTGTCGACAAATCAATTATTTGTCAGCAGCAAGTTGATCAATTCCGTCACATCAACAATAGAGATTTTAGAATCGCCATTGACATCGGCACAGACGGGACACCCATTACTGCTGCCACCCAATAGCATGTTTATCAGCTCTGTGACATCGACAATGCTCCGTTTGCCGTCATGGTTCACGTCGCCAGGTACATAGCCGTGGCCGTTTTCAAACAGAGTCACCTCCTCAACATTACTCCACTCGCTCTCGGTGCCATCGGTGAAGACAGTCTTCACTTTATACATAAACGTGCCCTCGGCTTTGAGATCCTTCACCGTATAGAACTTTTCGGTAATTCCCGTGATAAGACGGTAGATATCATTGCCCTGCTCGGTGGCACGCAGCGCAACGGCCGTGGCATCGCCTGAATAGACCTCTACCAGGGCCATGTCGCACGAATAATTGGCATCTGTCGAGGTGATGGTGATGCGCTCACCCGAACTGGCAGTAACCAACCACGAATAGGTCTCACCTGCCGAGAAGCTATGGCTTGCAGCAGGCGTTTGAGGAGTGGCAACCGTAAAGTTACCGATTCCTGAATTACTATTCACGGTCGTTATCTTCACAGTGAAAGTACCATTACTATAGCCACTGGGAATGGTAAAGGTCAGACTGCCGCCTTTAGCGAGAAATAGCGCATGATTGCCGCTCCAGACATTATTACCACCCCAGGGTGCCGGAGGATCAATTCTGGTATAGCTGCCATCTTTCCCCTCAAGCGAGCCCAGCAGCTCAACAGTAGGCTTGAGATCCACCTCAAGCGTGTAGCTGGCTACATTAGCCTCGGGGGTAACATCGGTCCAGTCGGCCCGGAACTGCGTCAGATTAACGGCATTCTCATTGGCTGGCAACATCACGGGCGTATAACCCTCAATGAGGCCGTGGCCAGTGATGTTGATTACTACATCCTCGGCACCAACACTGTGCAATGTCAGCGTTGCGTTATAGTCGGTTATGGCCGTTGGGGTGAACGTCAGGGTTATCGGCATGACATTGGCGGCATCGGTAGCACTGACTACAGTGGGATTGACACTGAAAACGCCATTTGGATCACTCAGGGTCAACGTTACATCATCCGTCAATGCCTGACCTATCAATTTGAACGTAAACTCCTTAGCACTAGTCATATTCACGCCGCCAAAGTCTATATTGTCGCTGGGAACCAAGATAGCAGGGTTGACCTCAGCATCCTTCATATACCAGAAGTTGGCGGTGCCGTCCTGATTGATGACCATCTCGGTCACAGGCTTGCCCAGATAGCCGGCGGTCCCGGTAATGGCGCCGTTGGACTTCATGTTAAGTATGGCGGCTGGTATGGAACTGTCGGTAAACTCCCTCTTGTTGCCCTGAGGCCACAAGTCGGTGCCCTCATTATCATGGGACCAGGTATTATCGGCGTTCATCATAGTCATCAGCTGGATATTCTCGTTGTTGGGCGTGTTGTCCAACCATCGGTCTTGTTTATAGGTCACATGGGTAATCATGATGCCTTCACCAGGGATATAACGGTCCCAGCCCTGCTTCCTGCGGTTCTCCACGATGAAGTATTCATTCTCGTTCAAGTCACTGACGATGCACAGCGCCTTGTCGGTAGCGGCATTCTTCTGGTTAAATACAGGCAAAGTATAATGGGTGCCAGGCATGGGAGTAACATACTCTATCCATCCCATAAACACCTTCTCATAGGCTGAGTAGCCTATCGGAGTGAAACCATCATTGTTGTAGCAGCCCATGTCCATGAGATCCCAGAAACCCATACCGTAGTGTCCGCCATTGCCCGTGTCATAGAAGTCGGGAAGCCCCAAAGAGTGGCTGAACTCATGGACAAAGGTGCCGATGCCGTCGATGGTGCTCACGTTGTCATCTTCGCCGTTCAGTTCATTGAATACGGCAAAATTGTTGACCAGCGGGTCTCCGTCCGAAGGGATAAAGGCGCCATTACCGCCCTGGCCATTGGAGGCTGTGGTATTAAGGTCCCAGTAGCAAGGCCATATCGACTCGGGATGGGTATAAGTAGCCTGCGCCTCGCCCACACCGGCAAAGATAATGATGACCACGTCACAGTAGTTGTCATTATTGGTGTCATAGGACTTGAATGAGACATTGTCGGCTGCTGCCATCTGGCAAGCCTCGGTCACCATGGCGCCCAGGTTCTTGTCATTGCCAACCGCATTGTTGCCACCGTAATACTGGCGGTTCTGCGACAAGGTGTAGATACCGAACACATCAAAATCGGGCTCATATAATCCATTGGACTGGTCACGGAAGTATTGGCCTACGCTCTCGTCGCCTGTAAGCATGGCGTCAATGATGTCTTCACGGGTATTGCTAAACTTCTTATCCTGAAACTCCACCAAAATAATGGGAATATGGCGCTGACCGATTGAAGGCACATCGGCATCGGCATTGCTGCCACCGACACCAAACTTTGAACGCCCCTTCTTGGGCTGGAGCTTGAGCGGTCTGTTTGACATCACCAGGTTAGCACGCTGGGTTGCAACAAAAGCAGCCTCGGACGCACTGCGCAGGTTCTCATCGTGGGCGCGCACAGTGGTCAAGCCTGATAGCGACGAGGTGTAGTAAAAGTCACCATCAGCACCACGGGCGACGGTCAAGCCATCGGTGGTGAGAATCGCATGGTTAAAGGCATTGCCCACAGCCTGTACAGTCAGGGTGGTACCATCACTCTGCTTGATGGTCCGCAAACTAGGCTTGGCGGGCATAGCGACGGCTGAAACAATGCAGCACAGCAAGACGGCTAGAATAAAAAACTTTTTCATCATCGTTAATGGTATTATGTGTTGATAATATCTGTCTAGACATGATAATTGCCACTTATCCAATAGATGCAGGATAGTGGCTCTACTTCAAATACACCGCAAAATTAAGTATATTAATTGATTAAACAAAACATCTACCCTATTTCTTTGGGCAGTCACCTCATCTGGGCGGGTGGTATCAAGAAGGGAAAAAACAGATGTGACGGAACATTTATATCGTCCCGTCACATCTTTTACCTATTACGATAAACTCTGTTATCAGTTTATCAATTGCTTGCCAGCAGGATGTTGATCAGTTCTGTCACGTCGGCAATAGAGATTTTAGAATCGCCATTGACATCGGCGCAGATGGGACATCCGATACTGTTACTACCCAAGAGCATGTTGATCAGCTCAGTGACATCGGCAATGTTCACCTTTTCGTCATGGTTCACATCGCCCGTAACATAGCCGTGGCCGTTCTCGAACAAGGTCACCTTCTCAAGATTGCTCCAATCACTCTCGGTGCCGTCAGCGAAGACCGTCTTCACTTTATACATAAACGTTCCCTCGGCCTGGAGGTTCTTTACCGTGTAGAACTTTTCGGTAATGCCTGTAATAAGACGATAGACGTCATTGCCTTGCTCATTGGCACGGAATGTAGCTGCTGTAGCATCGCCTAAATAGACCTGAATCAAAGCCATGTCGGGTGAGTAGCTGGCATCGGTCGAGGTGATGGCAATGCGATCACCTGAGCTAGCAGTGACGAGCCACGAATAGGTTTCACCTGGCATGAAGTCATGACCTACAGCAGGGGTCTGAGGTGCGGAAACCGTCAAATTACCCAATCCGTAATCATTATTACTTGTCGTTATCTTCACCGTGAAGGTATCATTAACATAGCCCTCGGGAATGGTAAAGGTCAGATTGCCACCCTCAGCGACATAGATGGCATTATTACCTCCTGCGACATAAGTACCGCCCCAGGGTGCCGGAGGTGTGATATAATCATAGTTACCTGCATAGCCCTCAAGCGTGCCCAGCAACTCAATAGTAGGCTTGAGAGCCACCTCAAGCGTGTAGCTGGCAACATTAGCGGCAGGAGTAGCATCGGTCCAGTCGGCACGGAATTGTGTCAGATTAATGCCATTCTCATCGGCAGGCAACATGACGGGAACATAGCCCTCGATGAGGCCGCGTCCGGTGATGTTGACCACAACGTCCTGTGCGCCATCACTGCGCAGTGTCAGCGTTGCGTTATAGTTGCCCATGGCTGTCGGGGCGAACGTCAAGGTCACTGGCATAACATTGGCGGCATCGGTAGCGCTGACGACAGTGGGATTGACACTGAATACGCCAGCAGGGTCGTTCAAGGTTAACGTAACATCGCCCGTCAATGCCTGACCTATCAAATTGAACGAGAGCTCCTTGTTTCCGTTCATGATCACGCCACCGAAGTCAATGTTATCGGAGGTAACCGAAATCACAGGATTGACCGCGGCACCCTTCATATACCAGAAGCTGGCTGTTCCGTCCGGATTTATCACCATCTCGGTCACCGGCTTGCCCAGATAGCCAGCATTACCTGTTATAGAGCCATTAGCCTTCATGTTAAGTTTCGCGGCTGGGGTAGAACTATCGGTAAACTCCCTCTTGTTGCCCTGAGGCCACAGGTCAGTACTCTCATTATAAAAAGACCACGTGTTATCGGCATTCATCAGGGTCATCAGCTGTATGTCCTGGTTATTGGGCGTGTTGCGAGACCAGCGGCTTGCATCGTAGGTGACATGGGTAATCATGATGCCTTCGCCAGGAGCATAACGGTCCCAACCCTGCTTCCTGCGGTTCTCAATGACGAAGAACTCATTTTCATTCAAATCGCTTTTGATACATAGAGCCTTGTCGGTCGTGGCATTCTTCTGGTTAAACACAGGCAAAGTATAGTATGTGCCCGGCTGCGGGGTGACATAGTCTATCCAACCCATAAATACCTTTTCGTAGGCAGAATAGCCCGGCGGTGTGAAACCGTTATTGTTGAAACAGCCCGAGTCCATGATGTCCCAGTCGCCAAGACCGTAATGGTTGCCGTTGCCCGTATCATAGAAGTCGGGCAGGCCCAAACAATGGCCAAACTCATGGGTAAAGGTACCGATACCGTCAATGGTCGTACCCGTGTCATTACCACCGTGCAACTCGTTGAACACCGCAAACATGTCAACGATTGGATCGCCAGGAGAGGGACTGAAGGCACCATTACCGCCCTGGCCATAATAGGAAGCAGAACTAAGATACCAGTTGCAGGGCCAGATCGACTGGGGATACGTTGTAGAAGCATCTGCTTCGCCCACGCCGGCATAGATAATGATGACCACATCGCAGTAATTGTCGCTGTTGGTATCATAAGGCTTGAACGACACGCCATCGGCAGCCGCCAGCTGGACAGCCTCGGTTACCATCGCGCCCAGGTTCTTGTCATCGCCGCTCGAGTTGTTACCTCCGTAGTACTGGCGGTTCTGTGACAGCGTATAGATACCATAGACATCAAATTCAGGCTCATACAACCCATTGGACTGGTCATGGAAGTACTGACCCACGCTCTGGTCACCAATGAGCATGGCATTAATGATGTCCTCGCGGGTGTTGCTGAACTTCTTGTCCTGATATTCCACCAGGATAATGGGGATTTTACGGTTGCCGTTGGCGGGCACACTTGCATCGGCATTGCTGCCACCAGCACCAAACGTTCCTTTCCCGTTAGGCATATTGTAAGACTTGTGGACCATCGTCAAGTTGGTTCGCTGAGCTTTAACAAATGCTATTTCGCTGGGTGTGCGTTGACCCTCGTTATGGGCACGCACAGCTGTCAGGCCAGTCAGCGACGAGGTGTAATAAAAATCGCCATCGCTACCTTGGGCGACAGTCAGCCCGTCGGTGGTGAGGATTGCATGATTAAAGGCATTGCCTACGGCTTGCACCTTCAAGGTCGTGCCGTCACTTTGGGGCATGAAATGCCAACCTGGTTTTGCAGGTTTCGCTACAACTGCAATAGCGCAGCAAACGAGCACAAAAAATGAAATAAGGAATCTTTTACTCATTTGGACACAAAAATTAATGGTTTTTACTAATTTGATTAATTGGCAGCAAAATTATAGCAAATCTGCTGTCCCCACAATAAAAACCATTAAAAATCGGCCTAATTACTGATTAAGAGAGGCGATGAGCGTACGAGCACGACTTGGCCCGACAACGGCAGCCAGTTCTTCTTCACTGGCTTCCTTGATGCGTTTAAGCGACTTGAACTGCTTGAGCAGCAGGGTACGGGTCTTGGGGCCAATGCCTGGGACATCGTCAAGGGCGCTGTGTACCTGTCCCTTGCTACGCTGCTTGCGGTGGAAGGTGATGGCAAAGCGGTGGGCCTCGTCGCGCAACCGCTGGATGACATGCAGTGTCTCGCTGTTCTTGTCAATGTAGAGGGGCACACTGTCACCTGGGAAATAGACCTCGTTCAACCGTTTGGCAATGCCCACGACAGCAATCTGGCCTTGCAGGCCGATGTCGGTCAGAGCCTCAATGGCTGATGTAACCTGCCCCTTGCCGCCATCAACGATGAGCAGTTGCGGCAGGTCCTGGCCTTCCTGCACCAAGCGGCTGTAGCGACGCTGGATGACCTCTCGCATCGAGGCGAAGTCATCGGCTCCCTCAACCGTCTTGATGTTAAAATGACGATATTCTTTCTTGGCGGGCTTGGCATTGCGGAACACCACACAAGATGCAACAGGGCTTGAGCCGCTGATGTTACTGTTGTCAAAGCACTCCACGTGACGAGGCATCACCTCTAGCCGCAGATCACGTTGCATGGTGGTGAGCGTGCGGGTGACACGCTGCTCTGGGTTGAGTTTCTCCATCATCTTTAGGCGGTCGGTGCGGCGCTGTGTCGCATTTTTTACCGCGATGTCAAGCAGTTTCTTTTTGTCACCCCGCTGAGGGATGGTGAATGTCAAACCTGCAAACTCAACATCGGGCAGGACGTTGACCATCACTTCGGTAACATGGTCGCGGCTATAGGTCTCGGCAAAGCGCTGATGCACCTCGGCAATCGCCATCGACATCATCTCGGCATCGGTCTCGTCTTTTGTCGATAACCGGTACTCGAGTGTATAGGACTGCACCACTGCCCCACCCCGCACATGCATGAAATTGACCCACGCTGCATCATCGTCACGCAACAGGCCGAAGACGTCAATGTTGTGAATCGAGGGGCTGACAATAACCGAGCGGCGCCTGACGTGCTCCAGCAACTTATAACGCCGCTTGATGATCTCGGCTTCCTCAAAGCGCAATTCACTGGCCAACTGCTGCATCTGCTCCATGAGAACATCCATCAGCACATGGGTGTCGCCATTCAAAATCTGACGTATCTCACTGATGTACTGCCCATAGTGTTCTGGAGAGACCAGGCCTTTACAACATCCTTCACAGCGATGGATGTGGTATTGCAGGCATAGGCGATGCTTGTCAGCATCAATTGTTTCACGTGAAACATTCAAGCGGCAGGTGCGTAACGGGTAAATCTGTCGGATGGTATCAATGAGCACTTTGGCTACCTCGGCTCTCGGATATGGCCCATAGAAACGGTCACCCTTGGCTCTAGCCTCACGGGTGATATACACGCGTGGATATAGGCCACCCGAGATGCAGATCCAGGGATAACTCTTATCATCCTTGAGCAACACGTTGTAGCGCGGCTGATATTCCTTGATGAGGGCATTCTCGAGGTCGAGCGCCTCCTCCTCGGTATTGACGACCGTGTATTCCAGGTCGGCAATGTTGCGTACAAGCATCGTTGTGCGCACCGACGGATGCTCACGGTTGAAGTAAGAGTTGACGCGACGTTTCAGGTTCTTGGCCTTACCCACATAGATAATCGTTCCCTCGCGGTTACGGTAGCGGTAAACGCCCGGTTCCTCGGGGAGCAGCGACAACTTGAGTTTGAGGTCGTCGGTCATCATTCACAGTGAGTAAAGCCAAGAAATATCTATAGGATCTAGTCTATCTAGAACTTCTAGATTATCTAGAACATCCAGCGTCCTTTAGAAGGTGAACAGTGACGTAATCTCCACGTCCTTGGGGAAGACGTCACGGCCCTTCAGCACCTCAAGGTCACAGATGAAGTTGATGTAAACCTTCTTGGGATTCATCGATTTCACCAGCTCATAGGCTGCCAACATCGTGCCTCCGGTTGCGAGCAGGTCATCATGGATGACAACCACGTCGTCGGGGGTGATGGCATCCTTGTGAATCTCAATGGTGTCGGTGCCATACTCCTTGGAATAGGATTTCTGGATGACCTCAGCGGGCAGCTTGCCGGGTTTACGCAAGGGCACGAAACCAGCGCCCAGACGAGTGGCAAGGATTGCACCGCCGATAAAGCCGCGTGCCTCAATGCCCACGACTTTGGTCACGCCCTTATCGCGGTAGAGGTCGGTCATGGCATCAGTCATGATTTGCAAGGCCTCAGGATCCTTAAATGCTGTGGTTAAATCTTTGAACTGGATACCCGGAACAGGAAAATCGGGTATATTGCGTACCACACTTTTTACTTTCTCTAATTGTTTGTTATCCATTTGGTAATCAGTATATTATGTTATAAATGTTTCACGTGGAACAAATCATCTGCCCAATAAAACAAGCAGGATGTTGATATCACTGGGCGAGACACCAGGGATGCGAGCGGCCTGCCCCACCGTCTCAGGGTCAATAGCCGCAAGTTTCTGTCGTGCCTCGGTAGAAATCTGGTGAATCTGGGAATAGTCAAACTTGCCCTTGAGGGTGACATTATCAAGTCGAGCGACACGCTCGGCGATGAGTGTCTCGCGTTCAATATAGCCACGATATTTGATGGCGATTTCGGCTGCCTCAACAATTTCTTCGCGACGCGCTGCCTCAAGCGAGTCAATCTTTTCTTGAAGATCAGGCAACGCTTCGGCAAGCATCTTCATATTCAACTGTGGTCTCAACAACAGGTCATGCAAGCGCTGACCCTGGGTCAAGGGCTGCATACCATGAGCCTCAAGCATGGGATTGATGGCTGCAATTTTCACCGTATAATCGCAGCAAAATGCCGTCAAATTCTGAATCTGCTCGCGCTTGGAGCACATGAGGTCATAGCGCTCACGGGTTGCAAGTCCCAGCTGGTAGCTCTTCTCAGTGAGACGCATGTCGGCATCATCCTGGCGCAGCAGGATGCGGTGCTCGGCACGTGAGGTGAACATGCGATAAGGCTCGTCAACACCACAAGTCACCAAGTCATCAATCAATACCCCAATATATGCCTCGTTGCGGGCCAAGGTGAACGGCTCACCTCCGATGGTGTTCTGATGGGCATTGATTCCGGCAATGAGTCCCTGCCCTGCCGCCTCTTCATAGCCCGTCGTGCCATTGACCTGACCGGCAAGAAACAGGTTCTTCACCAGTTTTGACTCCAATGTGTGACTCAATTGTGTCGGGTCAAAGAAATCATACTCGATGGCATAGCCAGGTCGGAAAGCATGCACATCACGCAACGCAGGGATATGGCGCAGGGCTTCGATCTGGATATCCCATGGCATTGATGAAGAGAAACCATTGAGGTACATCTCATGGGTTGATGCGCCCTCGGGCTCAATGAAGAGCTGATGTGAAGTCTTGTCGGCAAAGGTAACAATCTTGGTCTCTATGCTTGGGCAATAACGAGGCCCAATGCTACTGATTTGACCATTATACAACGGTGACTGCGACAACCCTTCGCGCAGGATTTCATGCACGCGCTCGTTGGTATGCACAATCCAGCAAGGGCGCTGTTGCAGCGTTGACGTGATACCGGGCAGATAGGAAAAATGGTGAAAATCCTGCTCACCGTCCTGACGGATGCATTGTGAGAAGTCGATCGTGCGCTCGTCAAGTCGGGGCGGCGTACCCGTTTTCATACGTCCAACGGTAAAGCCCAACGAAGCCAATTGCTCGGTGATTCCAGTAGCAGGAGGTTCCGAAACACGGCCTCCAGGAGTCTGTACACGACCCACGTGCATCAGACCATTGAGGAAAGTTCCAGCAGTGAGGATGACAGCATGAGCTGAAAAAGTCATGCCCAAGACGGTTTTCACACCCTTCACTACCCCACCCTCGATGACGAATTCATCGACTGAATCCTGCCACATATAGAGATTGGGAGTGTTCTCGAGCACTTCTCTCCACTGCAGGATGAACTGCTGGCGGTCACTCTGAGAACGCGGGCTCCACATGGCCGGACCCTTACTGCGGTTGAGCATACGGAACTGGATGCTGCTACGGTCTGTCACAATACTCATCTGACCACCCAGGGCATCAATTTCGCGAACGATCTGCCCCTTGGCGATGCCACCGACTGCAGGATTGCAACTCATCTGTGCAATCTTGTTCATGTCGATTGTAATGAGTAAGGTTTGAGAGCCCAAGCGGGCTGCCGCTGAGGCAGCCTCGCAACCGGCATGGCCGGCGCCTACCACTATTACATCATAGTCGCTTCTCATCTTGTCAATCAAGAAATCAATCTTTCAGCAATACGTTCTCGGGCAACAATGACAGCGCATCATTTTCAAGTTTTTCCATGATTTCACGCTCGCCAGGACCTTTGTCATTGATACCGCACAGGTGGAGCACGCCATGAATGATGACGCGCATCAGCTCTGTCTCATAAGGCACCTGGAGGCCCTCGGCATTGGAGCGTACGGTATCGAGCGAGATGACCATGTCGCCAGCGATGTGACGCGAATTGGTGTAATCAAATGTAATGATGTCGGTATAGTAATCATGTCCCAGAAACTCGCGGTTGGTCTGCAGGATGTAGTCATCGTCACAGAAGACGTAGGTCAGGCAACCCACCTTCTGATTCAACGTGGCAGCCACAGCGACAATCCAATCACGCACCGCCGACTCATTGAGTCGCGGCATCGTGACATTACCCTGGGTCATGTAAACAATTTCGGTCATTTCACTATCTCTTGAAAAACGGGAGGCAAAGATAACACATTATTTTGAGAAACAAGCATAAAATGGCAAGTTTTGATGACCGAATCCCACTTTGTATTCATTTTAGGGCAAATCTAACGGAAAAAGCCCATATCACTCCCCTACTCGATTTTTCTGACAAAAAGCCAAAAAGCGCTAAACACACTGAAATACAGCCCAAAAACGCATTTTAACCCTCTGAGAATTGAAAATTCTGGCATTGCGGATAATCGGCAGGGTATTTTTTTATTCATTTTGGCATAAAATTTGCATATCAGAAAGAAAAATCTTACCTTTGGAGATTGTAAAAACAATCACTAGACTTGAGACCTTCACATGATGATCAAGAGACATTTTTCTTGCGACAAGAGACAAGAAAAAAATTCGCCAACGAGTGTAGTTTTTTGATGGCATGATGCGTCTAATAGATATAAGACGAAAAAAGAGAAAAAAGGAAAGAAAGAATAACAACCAATAAAAGAATACGACTATGATTGAGTTTTTCACATCTAACCTCTGGCTGATTTGGGTTATCATTTCTATCGTGTGCCTGATCCTTGAATTGTCTTCGGGCGATTTCTTCCTGCTTTGCTTTGCTATCGGAGCCGCTGTCACTGCCATCATCGCCGGTTGTGGAGCGAATCTCACATGGCAAATCATCATTTTTGCCGTCGTTTCGGCTCTGAGCCTGCTACTGGTACGTCCAAAGCTCATCAAGAAACTACACAAACCAAACCGCGTCAGGTTGAGCAATGCCGAGGCCATGGTTGGTCAAGAGGGTAGGGTGAGTGAGCGTATCGACGAAGGTGGCTATGGCCGTGTCGCCATCGATGGTGACGACTGGAAAGCCCGCAGCGATGACGAGAGTGCCATCGAGAAGGGCGTTAGAGTGCGCGTCGTCAAGATGGACAGTATCATTGCCATCGTCAAACCAGTATGATTTAAAAATATCTATCAATAACAAATAATCACTAAAAACAAAACGATATGACAGCTTTATCAATTTTTCTCGTCGTTGTCATCCTGCTGGCTCTGATTCTTGTCAAGAACAGCCTCGTCATCATCCCGCAGAGTGAAACAAAGATCATTGAGCGCCTGGGTAAATACTATGCTACGCTCAAGCCCGGTATCAATATCATCATCCCGTTTATTGACCGCGCCAAGAGCATTGTCGCCTACGAACACGGACGCTACCGCACGACCAATTCCATCGACCTGCGCGAACAAGTCTATGACTTTGACAAGCAGAACGTGATTACCAAGGATAACGTTATGACTCAAATCAACGCCTTGCTATATTTCCAGATTATGGATCCGTTCAAGGCCGTGTACGAGATCAACAACCTGCCCAACGCTATCGAGAAACTGACTCAGACCACCTTGCGTAACATCATCGGTGAGCTCGAGCTGGACCAGACATTGACCTCGCGTGACACCATCAACTCCAAGCTGCGCGCCGTCCTCGATGACGCCACCAACAAGTGGGGTATCAAGGTCAATCGCGTTGAGTTACAGGACATTCAGCCGCCTCAAACCGTGCTCCAGGCCATGGAGAAGCAGATGCAGGCTGAGCGTAACAAGCGTGCTACCATTTTGACCAGTGAGGGTCAGAAACAGGCCGCCATCCTCCAGTCCGAGGGTCAGAAGACCGCCCGCATCAACCAGGCCGAGGCCGACAAGCAGACCGAGATTCTGCGCGCCGAAGGTGAAGCCCAGGCTCGCATCCGCAAGGCCGAGGCCGAAGCCATTGCCATAGACAAGATTACCCAGGCAGTGGGGCAGAGCACAAATCCTGCTAACTACCTGCTGGCCCAGAAGTACATCCAGATGCTCGATACCGTTGCCAGCGGTGACAAGACCAAGACGGTTTACCTGCCCTATGAGGCCACCAACCTGTTAGGTTCTATCGGCGGCATCAAGGAGCTCTTCGGCCACGACGACAAGAAAGAGTAGTCGGGTAGGGGAGAAAACCTCATCAGGCTTTTATCAAATAGCAAGCGCGGCACATCGGTTGCCGCGTTTGCTGTTTAGCCACGATTAGAGAAATTAAGTGCATCAGGGTGGGGTAGTATAACAGATTAATTTGTATCTTTGTAGCGAAAAACCAATTTGACCCACAAGTTCAATCATCTATAAAAACCTGAACAACAGATGATTAATATATTTCATATCGTTTCCAACAAGCACTGGACCGGTGCTGAGCAATACACCTACGACATGGTGGACCGCCTGCGCAACGACCCTGACTTCTATGTCGAGGTAGTGTGCCGTAAGCACCCTAACGTGCTTAAACAATACCGCCGCCTAGAGATTCCCATTTCCATTCTTCCCTTGAAGGGCGTCACCGACATTGATAGCCCCGTTAGGTTTGCAAGGCTGTTGCGCAAGGGTCAAAACATCATCCACGTGCATAGCTTCAGGGACGCTTTTATGGCCGTAATGGCACGCCGCATCAGTGAAAACCGCAACACGCGAGTAGTGGTGAGCGTGCATGGCGTCTATAAGCCCAAGAAGAACTATATGTACACCAAGCTGTACAAGTCTATTGACTGCTTTGTCTTCTCCTCTGAGATGGCACGAGAAGCCTTCTTGGGTAAGGCCAAGAAACAATATGCCGACCGCACTGTTGTGCTACGCGACAGCGTGTGCGACAGCCAGATTGGCACCAGCGTGCCCGACCTGCGACGCGATTTGAACCTCGACAGCCACCAGGCACTCATTATGTACCATGGCAAACTTGCCCCTGAAAAAGGCATAGATGCCCTCCTAAGCGCGTTAACCCACGTGGATAAGGCAAAGTACCACCTGGCTATTATCGGCGAAGGACAGCCCAAATACAAGGCAAAAATCAAGGGTTTCATCGTTGCCAACGGACTTGTTCATAACGTATCGCTGTTGGGCTTCAGGGACAACATCTTGGAGTACCTGCGCCAAGCCGACTTCGGCATCCTGCCGTCAATACAGCCTGAAGCACTGGGTATCAGCAACTTGGAATACATGATGGCGGGCAAGGCACACATCTGCAGCAACAATGGTGCCCAGCCCGAGTATGTTCATGACGGCGTGAACGGCCTGCTCGTTCCTCCAGGCGACGAACAAGCGCTCACCGATGCCATCAACCAACTCATCAACGACACCGCCAGTCGTTCCCGCATGGGCACCCAGGCACAGAAGGACTTTGAGGACCACCTTGACTACCCGGCCTTCTACAAGAAGATGACCGACCTGTACCGTTCGCTGCTTGAGACCGCCCCAGTCGTCGATATCGACACTCCACAACCAGAAGAGTGAGATCACAAATCCAATGGTGTATCGTCCCTTTCTCACTCCTCACTCCTAATTTCTAACTGAAAAAAACGCCGCCGGGGCTGAATGCCTCGGCGGTCGTTTTTAATGGTGGATGGAATGGGGGTTATTCCTGGTCGATACCCTACCATTAGATGGATACATATTTTTGATTTCTACTATTCGGCTTATCGGGAATTGTCATTTTTATGTATTTCCCCAATAGTGGATCAATATATTTTTTCTTCATTTTATATCTATCATGCAGGTTTAATAACTCTGCTATTTCCATCAAAGACTTGGGCTCAATACAGAAATCATGAATTCTTTTGAGAATCTCTGGCTCTATGCCTAACTCCTTGCTGACTCCTTGCCAACTCCCTGCTGACTCCTTGCCAGCTCCCTGCTGACCTACTCCATTATTAGTGTAATTGGCATATCTAAAAGTAACAACAACAAAATTGTTGATTAATTTGAATTGTGGTTCTGGTAATCCTTGTTTCAAGCACGTACTGACCATTAATCCAATACCACGTCCCCAGTTTTCTAACAGTTTTCGTTTGTATAACACATTGGCAATTAGTGGATTCCTTGGATTGGAACGTTGCTCAGATTTAACATCATCCAAGTTCCAATCATATGGGAAATTTCCTGGGTTCTCAATCTCAACCCTATCATCATAGATTGCGATACCAACCGAAGCTCCGACTGTACGATACTGGCGGTGGCAAAGTGCATTAACGACAGCTTCTCGCAACGCTATGTACGGAACAGCAAGTTGCTCTTTGCGCTCAATACCTTCTATGACACCAGACAGAGAAAGGTGTTTGAATAAAAACGACATCGCTGCGTCAAGAAGAACAAATAAGTTTCCTTGTACTATCTTATTATCAATAAATTCTGATTTAGTTATTCCATTAAAACGAGCTAATCGTAACACACATTGAGGATAATCCTCTAAGGATTTGTTGGCAAATAGGACAGCCGCTGCATTCTTGAGATATCCATTTCTAATTAATTCAAATCGCTTTAAAATATCTACAACATCATTATTACTCGTATTTTCTGGTAAACGACCACTTTCAATACCAAGACGAACTGTTTTTAAAATTTCATTTTCATCCAAGTCATTAATGGTCATATCCGGATTTAACTGGACTTCCCAACGATTTCTTGCAATATCCCTCTGTGATAACATATCATCATATATGGATTGGGGCATTGTTACCGTTGTACTTTCCACACGCATATAAGGTCGTCCTTTATATGAAAATGGACGTTTAGCTTTTGATTCTTCAACATGAAGCGCAATTAATTGTTTGTTGGTTGCTGGAATAGGAATATATGATACTGTAACGTCTGCTGCAGGTTCAATCTCTCTGATGTGTTCCGCAATACTACGCTTAGTTGAATCTGTAACATCCTGTCCGATTATTGTTCCATCATCCAATACGCCAAACAATACCAAGCCGCCACTATAATTCAAAAATGCACATATAGTTTCCATGCCACGGTCAATTTGGCCTGTGGTTTTCTTGAATTCCAATTGATTACCTTCCTTATTGGAAATCAGGCTCTTAATTGTATTAAAGTCCAAGTCTTTCATAAAAAGGTCTATTTCTTGAAAGCAAAGATACAATTTTTTAGCGAAACTGTGAGAAAATCATAATCCGTTGAGGTTTTGACCTTGTTTATGGCTGAAAAAAACGCCGCCGGGGCTGAATGCCTCGGCGGACGTTTTTAATGGATAATAGGGTAGGGTAGTGCCCTACTCTGTCATTACTCGATCACGAACTGGTAGAGGGTGCAACGGATGGTCTTGCTGCCGCAGTTACCGGCGGCAATCTGGCGATAGGCACGACCGATGTACCAGGTCCAGTAGTCGGTAAACTCACCCTGATTGCCGTTAGACAAGGTGTAGGGGAGCTTGCCAGTTACCTTACCAGCGTTATCCACGGCAAAGAGACAAACCTCACGACGCTGTGAACCAGAGCTGTTGTAAACGGTCTTGCGGATCTTAACCGTGAACCAATCGGTGCTCTCTCCGAAGCCAATAGGCTCGCCCACAGGCTCATACTCCTTGGTATCCAGATTCTGGACACCATACTGTACCTTGCCGGTGTAGGGCGTTCCGTCAGCCTCATAGAGCAGGTTAACGAAGTGAACGCGGCACAGCGAGTCGGTATCGAGGGCCTTGCTAAATTCGGGAGCAGGAGTCATCTCAATGGGGATAGGCGCCTTGTTCAAGTCATGTACATACAAGCAATAGCGCTTGCCCGCCTCGACGGACACGTTCTGATCATAAACCACAGGATAAGTATAACCGCCATTGCCATCGCTCACGCGCTTGTGCAACTTGAGGTTGACATTGCCGGCATCGACAGCATAGTAGCGATTGGTACCGCCCGAAGGAACCGTATTGAAGGTAGCCAGGAAGGTGGCACCATCATTGCCATACTCGACACCATTGATGTCGATATAGTACATATAATTGGCTGCACCGGCGGTCACAGGCTCATAGTAGCCGACCTGGATGTATGCCTTTGCCGACTCGTCAACGGGCTCTGCCATATAGGAGACATCCTTCTTTTCACAGGAGCCCATCGTCACTGCTACCAGCAGCAATAATGCTATATATTTGAAAAATTTCATAGTCATTGAATTTTTAGATCAATTAATAAAACATCATCTTGTAGTAGGCATATCACCAGGATAGCAGAACCACATGATAGAGCACTGGTAATCAAGCTCTTGACCTCCGATGGGCTTGAGAGCATCCAGGTTGGTCTTGTTCCACATGTACTCTGAGTTGTAGCGCGGGCGCAGGCGGAAGCAAGGCGAACCGTTGTTGTCGGTATTGAAGGCGCTCTTGCGGCCCTGTACCTGTGCAGGCTGCAGCCAGAATCCCTTGTAAACCTTGGTGGGATCGGTATCCAACTTCTGGTCGAGGGTCGTCCTGTCCCAACCGTTACCATACTTGGGATAATCGCCAGTGTACTTGATATCATAGAAGTACTTGCGCAGGTCAACCCAAGTCTCGATAGCGCCCCAAGGATACATGGCCAGATACTTCTGCATCATAATGTGCGAAAGTGAGAATTCGCTCTGCGGCAGACCTGCCACGTAGGGACCATTCAGGTATTCCTGAGCCAGGGTGTTGAAGGTAGCCTTGGTCACACGGTCGCCCTGACGGTAGTTGCCGTTCAAGGTACCGGGAACGATATAGCTGGCAGTGAAGTCCATATCGGCCTGCAAAGCCTGCTTCCAAACCTCAAAGGCATCGGCCTTGCTGCCATACTTGAACAGCACCTCGGCAACGTCAAACAACAGCTCGGCATAGGTGGTCATGATGTAGGGAGCATTGTCGTAGTAGAGCCAGTGGCCAGCACCGTCATAGGTGGTGTTGCTGGTAGCATTGCGGCCCCAGAACGAGGGAGCAGTGCCGATGGGGCCAGTAGCGCCAGTGAAGCCCGAACCCACGTAGTAGAGGCTGCGGAGCACCTCGCGGTCGGCGATAGTGGCATAATTGCTGCTGTCGGTCGTAGCCAGCTTCACGAGGCGACGCGGATCGAAGTGACCGGCATCGGGCAGCGTGTCGCTAGTAATCTGTTTGTCGAGCAGCTGATAGGGATAGTGCTGCTTGTTCAGGGGCAGGGTATCCTCGGTCTGGATGTAGTTGCCCTGCTCGTCATACTTGCGGATGGTACCCGTGAACAACTGCACGGCATAGTCGTGCTGGAAGTAGCTGTAAACCAGGTTGCCACGGTAAGTACCCCAGAAGTTGTTATAGCCGCTCTCGGCAGCATCGGCGCCACCACCGGCAATCTTCAAGGTAGCATTGTCATCGTTGCTGGCAAAAGACTTGTGGAAAGCGTCCATGAACTCACTAAGATATTTCTCAGAGAAGTCCTTCTTGTTGCTCAACGAGGCCAGGTTGCGGACAATAACGGCGTAGGCGAATTTAATCCACTTTTCCTTGTCGCCACCATAGATGTAGTCGTTGTTCTTGATACGGTTACCATAGGCCGAATTGTCCTCCATCTGCAAATACTCGATGGCCTGATAAGCCCACTCGCGCACCTGGGGATAGATATCGTACTGATAGTCATACTCGTGGGAGAGACGTCCAGCCTCATAGGCCTGCTTCATGGGAGCCTCGCCATTGACCTTGGTCAACAGGTCCCAAGAGAAAGCCTTCATGGCCAGGCCGATACCTGCCAATGTCCAGTTCTCGGCCTCGACACTCTGGTTGATCATGTTCTCCAGGTTCATACCCTGGTTCCAGTAAACCATACGCCAAGCCTCACCACCGGCATCGCTGGCCTTGGTGTAGTAGTGGTTGGCAAAATTGGTGTAGCTCGAAGTACCCATCATCTGGGTGAGCGGGGCGATGGCACGCAGGTCCCAGTAGATGCCCTGATAGGCCTGCTGAATGCCGGCCAGGTAGAGGTAGCCCTCCACATAGTCGGGAGCGTCGGTATTTTTGTTCACATCCAGATAATCGTCACAGGATGCCAAGCCCAACGTCATGCAAGCCAGCGCACACAGTATAATTGATTTGAATGATTTCATATATTTTTAAGTTTTTAGTTTTCAGTCCTTAGTCATTAGTTTACAGTGGCTTAAATCACTTTAAACTCTAAACCCTAAACTTTAAACTTTATTTATACTTACTTCACGATGATTTCACAGATGGAAACACGGTTCCAGCTCAATTCGTCAAACATGTTGCTGATACCCTGGCCCTCGGCTTTGATGCGGTTGGCAGCGATACCATACTTCTTGACGAGCATGTCCTTCACGCTGGCGGCACGGCCGTTAGCGAGCTTGATGTTATTCTCCTGGTTGCCCTCGGGTGAAGCGTAACCCTTGATTTCGCAGGTAGCATTGGGATGGCTCTTCAGGTAGGCAGCGATACGCTCAACGTTGGCACGCTGGTCGGCGGTGATGCTGGTACCAGCCTTGGGATAGTGAACCAGGATGTTCATGTACTGCTTGCTGTTGTCAACCACCTTGGTGGCAATATCCTTAGGTGCGTTCTTAGCAGCGATCAGGTCACTCTTGCAGTTGTTCAACGCGCGGTTAGCGGCGTCGAGGTCGTTCTGCAGCTGAGCCAGACGGCCGTTGAAGTTGTTCTCGGCGTTGGCGAGCTGTGCACGCAGGTCGTTGATCTGGTCATTGAGGACGTTGGTGTTGGTGTAAACGGGCTTGGAAGCCTCGTCGTTGGAACCGAAGGTCACACTCAGACCGACAGAGTAGCTACGCGGGGTGGGCAGCGACCAGCAGTCGTAGCCCTCACCACCGGTACCACCGGCAGCAGCCGACAGGGTGTTACCGGCAACGTCGGTACCCGTGTAGTTGGTGATGGTGAACAAGTCGTTGGCCGAAGCATAGATGCTGGCGTTCTGTACCGTACCCTTGGTCACGCGGTTCAGCCAGTTGTGCGGGAACACATAGGCTAAACGCAGCTCCTGGCAACGGATGTAGTTGATCTTGTGCTGGATCCAGTCCTCATCACCACCGGTGTAGGTATATGAACCATACTCACCCAGGTTAACGGCGATGGTGTTCTTGGTGGGATTGTCGCTCTCCTGCTTGCCGTCGTAGAGCACGCCGTCAAACACTACGAAACCCTTCTCACGCATGTCAACCGACAGCCAGTTAAGACCGGTGCCCAACATGTCACGCATAGTAGCGTTGACAACGTCGGCATGGTAGCGGCCCTGGAACATAGCGCTCAGGCGCCAGTTCTTCACGCTCAGGGCGGTGGTGAAACCGAAGCGCAGCTTAGGCTCACGGTTACTCAGAGGCTCGCCCGCTGGGCGAGAACAATGACAGGAATTATGCGTGAGTAACAACCGATGGATGAGCGTAATACGCTACGACTGCACCGAGACATCATGCCATGCGGAAAAGACGCCCGAAGGGCGGCACTCTGAGTAACCGGTGGTACCTGCCAGCGCAACGAGCGAAGCGAGTGAGTGGCAGGCACCACCGGTTACATGCCTAATATAACTGGCGACCCCATCAGTGTCAGTCCTTCAGGAAATAAGCCTCATTAATCTCACCGCCATTTTCTAGGATAAACTGCCTATACTCCTCGGCAAAAGTGGTCTTGTGGTGATGTTCTTTCTGATTGATGATGTATTGTTTTACCACTGGAATCTGCTCCTTGGAGTAGGTGAAAGCGGCATATCCTTCACCCCAGCCTGAAAACAAAGGAAATAAAGGGTTATGTTTTAACCAATTGCTTGTAGCATATTTCAGTCCTCGTATGAACTCTGAAACCGCTATATCAGGGGGTATTGATACAAGCATGTGGATATGATCAGGCATACCGCCAATGCGATATAGTTTCGCCTTATGTTTCATAATGTAGCCGTGAATATAGGCATACAAATCCCGCTCATGCTGCTCATCAATAGCAGGGATGCTGCGATGAGTACGAAAGACGATATGATAGACAAGATGGGTATAACTCATGATGGAGCAAAGGTACACAGAATGCTGCAACTACACAAGACATGCCTGGCAGTGGGGTCGCCTCCAGCGACATTTATTTTGTATCGCTTCTCCCGTGGTGCCTGCCCCTGCACTCGCTACGCTCGTTACGGTGGCAGGTACCACGGGTTACTCAGAGGGCCGCCTTTCAGGCGTCTACATCGCCCAAACCTGACTCCACGCGGGATACGCAGAGGGCCGCCCTTCGGGCGTCTACATCACTCATACCTGACTCCACGCGGGATACGCAGAGGGCTGCCTTCCGGGCGTCTGCATCGCCAACCTCAAGCTCACCGTTCCTTACGCCAAAACTCCTCACTTCTAACTCCTCACTCCTAACTGAAAAAAAACGCCGCCGGGGCGTTTTTGCCTCGGCGGACGTTGTTTTCAGATGGAGTGGGGGATTACTCTTGGTTGCTGTCCCACCATACGGGGATGGTCCAAGCATCATCCTGAGTGTTCCAAATCACTTTGTTGCCCTCGCTGTCAGTCATGCGGGCGCCGGGAACCTTTTCGCCAATGGCCTGCAAGTTCACACTGTTGTACTTGTACTCATGTGAGCACTGGCGCCAGCGGCGATACTGCTTGCCCTCGGGGATAGCATTGGTTGCGGCAACCACCTTATAGTGGTAAGCGGGAATCGACAGCGGGAATCGACCAACCGAAGAAGATGTTGGGATCGAAGTCATAGCGGCGCATATCGTTCCAGATCTCATAGGAGAACATGAGGGCGATGCGCTTCTGCATCAGGATGTGACCAATGGTCAACTCAGCCTGTGTACCGATACCGTTGTTCACGAAGTTGTCGATAGCCTCATCGGTCATCGGGGTAAACGACGGGCAGTCAGCGAGGCTTGCATCCTCGGCAATCCATGCTTCAAGTTTTTCATTCATCAGCTCGCAGCTAGCCTTGACACCCTTCTTGTAGGCCTCGTAAGCGCCAGCCTTGTCACCCTTCTTGAAGAGGGTCTCAGCCTTGATGAAGCAGCACTCAGCATAGGTACCGATGTAGGTGGGCGAGCTTACGCGGGTATAGAACGTACCAGACTCAGCCGACTCAAACTTGCCACTACCGGCGCGGCAGTACAGGATGCTAGGATTAGCGAAGTAACCCTTGCAGTCACTGGTACCCTCGATATAGACAGTATCACCCTTGCGGGCCTCGTTGGAACTGTTGATGTACCAGCTGTTGGTCGTCGTGTTGAACATGGCGCGCAGGGGACCACCTTGGCTATTGATTTCGCTGGCCATGTCAACGCCCAGCGTACGGCGCCAGTGACCATTCCACTTGATGCCGGCAGCATCAACACCAACTTCGCTCCTATTGGGACTGTAAGCCCAAGGCAGGATGTGGTCGGCACGGGGATCCTCGACACCCTTACCAGCGAAGTTGGTCAGGTTGTCATAGAGCATCTTGGTAGCCATGTAACCGGAGTTCATACCGCTAACCGAGAACAGGGGCGAGTAGTCAACGGGCTCATCCCAACCCAGCACGTCGTGCGTGGGGCCGTTGTCGTCGGTGTGGTTCACGATGGTGTTGTCGGCATTGCTCTGCATGGCCTTGTCAAGACAGCGCAGGATCTCATCAGCGTCATACTTACCATCCTTGTAGCTACCGGCACCTTTCTTGTTCAACTTGTTGATCCAGCGGGCCTTCAGCATGTAGGCGAGCTTGATCCACTTGTTCAGATCGCCATGGTTCCAGAAGTCACCAGCAGCGAGAGTGGGCAGGCTGGGATCCTGGCTCTGACCCTTCTCAAGGTACTCGATGGCCTTGTCGATGGTCTCCAAGCAACCTAAATAAATTTCCTTACCCGTATTGTAGTGGGGAGCAGGGCTGTCAGCGGCAGCCTCTTCATATGGCATTTCGCCATAGAGGTCGGTCATGGCCATAAAGCCGTAAGCCTTGATCAGGTAGCCGGCACCGGCAAACTGCCAGTTCTCGGCGGCCTCGGCCTTAGTAATCATGTCAGGCACGTTGGCGTATGCACCAACGAACCACCACTGATAAACAGTGGTTACCTGGCCCTCAACGGGATACCAATAGGAAACGTGCCAGTAGTTACCGCCACCGTTGTTACGGGTCCAGTCACCCATGGCCATGGTGGTACGCCAAGCACCGAACTGCAAACCGCTATTGGTATAGAACTCAATGTGCGCCAGACGCTGGTCATAACTTGTGATTTTGTCCGTGGGGTTATTGGGATCCACGTTCACATCCAACCAGTCGTTGCAAGAGGTGAGTGATAACATCGCAACACCCAGACCGCACAGTATAATTGATTTCAATGATTTCATATTATTTTCTTTTAGTTTTCAGTTTTCAGTTTTCAGTTTTCAGTTGATTGCGGATGCCGCTGACAACTGACGACTGACAACTGACGACTCAATTTATACTTACTTCACGATGATCTCACAGATGGAAACACGGTTCCAGCTCAATTCGTCAAACATGTTGCTGATACCCTGACCCTCGGCTTTGATGCGGTTGGCAGCGATACCATACTTCTTGACGAGCATATCCTTCACGCTGGCGGCACGGCCGTTAGCGAGCTTGACGTTAACATCCTCCTTGCCCTCGGGCGAAGCATAACCCTTGATAACGCAGGTGGCCTCGGGATGGCTCTTCATGTACGTGGCAATACGCTCAACGTTGGCACGCTGGTCAGCGGTAATGCTGGTACCTGACTTGGGATAGTGAACCAGGATGTTCATGTACTGCTTGCTGTTGTCAACCACCTTGGGAGCAACATTCTTGGCAGCATTCAGGTCGTTCTTGCAGTTGGTCAGAGCGCGGTTAGCAGCAGCCAAGTCGTTCTCGAGCTGTGCGATGCGTGCATTGCTTGCGTTCTGAGAGTTAGCCAGCTGGGTGCGCAGATCGTTGATCTGACCATTCAAGAGGTCGAGTTCAACGTTGTTCACACGAGCGGGAGCAACATCATCGGTACCGAATACCAGGTTGATACCCACAGCATAAGAGCGGGTAGCGGGAACGCCGCAGTAGTCGAAGCCTACCGATGACGAACCACCGACACCAGCACCTGCAGCAGCCACCTCGGGATCACCGTCATAGTTGGTGAACAGCAACAGGTTGTTGGCAGATGCGGTGATTGAAGCGCGCTTGATGTACTTGGTGCGGGCCAGGAAGCTACGGGGAACATCATAGGTCAAAGAGATGGTGCGCAGACGCAGGCTCTTCACGTTAGTGATCCAGTTGCGGGTCTCATAATTATAAGCACCAGTGTAGTAGTTCTGGATAATGGTAGAACCACTAGTCTCGACACCATTAAAGATGTAGTTCTGATCAGCTTTCCAAGTGTTGGATACAGCCTCATAGATGGGCTTGCCACTATCATCTGTACCCGTCTGGAATACACCCTCGATGGTGAGGGGATCGTTGCGCCAGTCGCCAGAGAGTGCGCTTACACCGCTCATCGACATGGCATACTTGGTACCGTTGAAGACGTCACCGCCATAACGGAACTCCCACAACATGTTGAAGGTCCAGTTCTTGAAGAAGGTGAAGGTGTTGTTCCAACCACCCTGGAACTTGGGCTCACGGTCACCGACTTCAAATGCATCTTGCTTCTTATCCTCGGTGGGGAAGCCGTTAGCGTCAAGAATCAACTTGCCATCGGCATTACGGTTCCACTTGGTGCCAGAGATACCCATGAAGTTGCTACCGTTGAAGGTTGCAGCCTTAGCACCAGCATACTGTACATCGGTCACGTACATAATGTCCATACCAGCATACAGATTGTCGATTGTGCCACGGTTGCCATAGACGTTGATACCGGTTTCCCAGATGAAGTTCTCATGCTGGATGGGGGTACCACTCAGGCTGATCTCAAGACCCTTGTTGTAAACGTTACCTGCATTGTAGGAGGTAAAGATGTAACCGGTTGACTGCGGGCCACGCGGTGACAGAATCAGGTCGTATGAGTTGTTGGTATAGTAAGCAATGTCAAATTTCAAGCGGTTCTGGATGAAGCGCAACTCAAGACCAACCTCGGTTGAACGGGTGGTCTCAGGCTTCAAATAGGGGTTACCGCGAGTCCAGCTGTTACCCAGACCCATCAGACCATCCAGGAAAGTGCTTACTGGCCACAAGGTTGTACCTGTCTCATAGGGACTGGTACCCTTACCTACCTCAGCCCAGCTGGCACGGATCTTACCGAAGGAGAACCAGTCGGGCAGGCTCTCACGGAAGAGTTCGGTAAAGGCGATAGCGCCACTCACACTGGGATAGAAGTAGCTCCAGTGCTCCTTGGGAAGGGTCGAATCCCAATCGTTACGGCCAGTAACGGTCAGGAAGATGGCGTTGCGCCAGTCGATGCGGAACTCACCGAAGAGTGAAGCCAGACGCTTGCGACTCGTACTGTGGCTAAACTTCTTGTCAGCATCGCTGGCATTGTTGTAGCTATAGAATTCAGGCACGGCGAAGTTCCAAGCCGACTCATAGTCACGGCGGGTCTTGGTGTACTCGGTAGCACCACCCAACATCAAGTTGACGTTGAAGTCACCGAACTGTTTGCCCCAGTTCGACATCAGGTTGTTGCTCAGGTAGCGATACTTGTACATGTTGTCACTCAACATACCCTTCTGCCAGATCTGCTTGATTGCGCCACCGGGAGCGATTGTATTGTGGCTCTGGGTCGTATAGCTATCGACACCCATGCGGTAGCTCAGCCACCACCAGTCGAACAGATCCCACTTCACGTTGAAGTTGCCGGTGAAACGCTCGGTATCATCGGTCATCTTGTTCTTGTTAACAATCCAGTAGGGGTTGTCACGCTCGTCCCAGGGCTGGAACTGGTCACCGAACATGCGATAGCGCGTTCCGTCCTCGTTCAGGTAGTGACGCATGTCATCGCTGGGAGCCGTTGAAGCGGAAGGTCGTCTTGGTGTAGCCCGTGGTGGGAACGATACCGTCCTGATCGTAGAATGAACCGCTCAGGAAGAAGTTGTTGTTCTTGGTACCACCGCTAACGCTCAGGTTGGTATCCCAAATGACACCGGTCTCAAAGAAGTTCTTCAGGTTGTCATAGAAGGGAACAGAAGTATTCTTGGGACCCCATGAATTGTAGCTGTCGTCCTTGATGTCCATACCAGTCCAAACACTCTTGCCGTCAGCACCTTTCTCGTACATATCGGTCATATAACCGCGAACGTACTCATTCTGGTACTTGGGCAGACTAGCCACGGTCGAAAGGATCATCTTACCTGAGAAGTTCACCTCAGAGTGGCCTTCCTTACCTTTCTTGGTGGTAATGATTACAACACCATTGGCAGCACGCGAGCCATAGAGGGCCGATGCGGCCGGGCCTTTCAGTACCGACATATTGTCGATATCCTCGGGGTTGATATCCATCACACGGTTAGAAGAGGTGGTGGCACTGTTCATCATACCATCGAATGCTGAGTTACCTACAACACCTGCCGAGTTGTCGTAGATGACACCATCGACAACGAACAGCGGCTGATTGTCGTAATTCTCGCTGACCGAAGTACCGCCACGTAGCACGATGTGTGCACCCGAACCGGCAGCACCAGACGACTGGGTGATGTTAACACCAGCAATCTTACCCGACAGGGAGTTGATGGCGTTTGCGCTCTTGTTGCGCATCAGTTCCTCGGCCTTCAAGTCGTCAACTGCATAACCCAGCGACTTCTTGTCCTTGCGGATACCGAGTGCGGTTACAACAACCTCGTCGAGGACCTGGTCATTGGCTGCCATGTCAATGTCCATGACACCGCTGCCCACGGTAACCTCCATGGGCTTACTGCCCACGTAGGAAATGACGAGCACGTCACCTCGATTGGCGTTGATTGAATACTTGCCGTCCACATCGGTGGCGGTACCGCGGTTGGTACCCTTGACCTTGACGGTCGCGCCGATGAGAGGCTCACCTTGGGCGTCACGTATGACGCCAGAGACTTTGTTGGCCTGGGCCTCGGCTGTGAAACCCGTACTGGGAAGCGATGTCATCCCAGCCGGTGCTCCGCAGGCGATTGCCAGGGCGGCCAACAGTGCTAATTGTTTTTTCATACGCACTTAGTTTAAAATTTATAAAAAATTGAAATTTACTGACTTTATTATCTCTTATCTTTTGTCGCAATACTCAATTTTAGCGGAGGCCAACTAATAGCTTTTAGCTATTGCCTAATGGCTATAGCGGGTTTTAAGTAGGCAAATTTGCAAACAAAAATTAACATGACCAAATCTTTGAGCGAAAAAATAAAACAACTCCTATTAAAAATGGTAGTTTTTGGGTGTTAATTTATGTGTCTTGTACATTTTTTTATGATATTTAACGTTTGTATTTGTAAAATCAGCCCCCTTTTTTTGGCTATTTCAAAAAAATTAATGAATTTTGCACCTTACTAAAAAGCGATTAACTGAACTCAAATGCGCTCACGTGCGTGAAGCGGCAGTTTACGATAGCAAACTTATTGAATTAACTCACTAAATATTAACAAATTAAAACGTGCTTATGAAAAGACATTTAGCTCTTTTGGGCGCATTGTTGATGCTGTGCGGTACTGGCTACCAGGCACAGGCAGCACCCGCGCCCCAGGTGACGGCTAGTTCCGCCACCAGCATTGTGACAGGCCGTGTTGTCGATGAGCAGGGAGAACCCGTCATCGGCGCCAGCATTGTCGAGGTTGGAACGACCCGTGGCACATCGACCGATGTGGACGGTAACTTCTCGCTCAAAGCTAGCCCTAATGCTAAGCTTCAAGTTTCGTTTATCGGCTACAAGACGCAGACCCTGCGTGGCACCAGTGGCATGCGCGTCGTTCTCGCCGAGGACAACGCCCATCTCGATGAGATCGTAGTCGTTGGTTACGGTACACAGCGCAAGGCCAACCTGACCGGTGCTGTGAGCACCGTGGACGTTGACAAGGTGCTCGGTTCCAAGTCCGAGACCGACGTCCGTAAGTCCCTGCAGGGTACCGTTCCCGGCTTGACGATCTTGAATGCCAACGGTGACATCAGTGCCGATCCTTCGATTGTTATCCGTGGTATCGGTACGCTGTCCAACGACGGTATTTCTAACCCGTTGTACATCGTTGACGGTGTTCCCGTAGAAAGTCTGGGTGACCTGAACCCCGCCGATATCGAGAACATCAGTGTCCTGAAGGATGCTGCTTCGACCTCGATCTACGGTACACGTGCAGCCTTCGGTGTTGTTTTGATCACTACCAGGACCGCTCACGTCAAGGACAACGTCAGGGTGAGCTACAACAACAACTTCGCTTGGAGCCAAGCTACCACCTTGCCCGACTATCCCAACGTTCCCACCCAGGTGGGCGCCCTCAATGATGTGAACAAACGCATGGGTGTTGCATCCGAGCTCTTCGGTATGTATCTGGACAGCGAGGAATTCACTCGTGGTATGAACAACTGGATAAGTAAGCATGGCGACATCAAGGATAAATATCGTCAGATGGTCTATGGTGACGACTATGATGAATATGGCTACTATGCCAACTGGGATGTGCCCGGCATCATGTTCAACAACGCCGCTCCCTCACAGAGCCACAACCTGAGTGTAACCGGTAACTCGGGCCGCATCAACTTCTACACCTCGGTAGGTTACAACCAGAAGCAGTCGTTGATGAACTTCAACCCCGACAAGTTCCGCAAGTACAACGCTACCGCCAACGTTTCGGTACGCGCTACCGACTGGTTGGAGCTGGGTACCCGCGTCAGCTATGTGGACAGGACCTATAACACCCCCTACAAGCGTGGTGCCGGTACCTATCAGTACCTGTGGCGCTGGGGTTCGTTCTTCGGCCCCTACGGCTACTTTGTAGATCCTAACGACGGCAAGCAGTATGACGCCCGCACGATGATTGGTGGCCGCAACACCGGTGGTGACTGCTACTACAAGATGAACAACATGAGTCTGGGCGTATTTGGCAAGATTGACTTCGGCTACGGTCTGAGCTTCAATGCCGACTACACCTTCATCAAGAGGACCAATAGGTATAAAGGCGTAGGTCTTCCCTCGGTAGTCTATAACACTTGGGGTCTGAATCCTCAAGGTCCCGTGGACATCACGAGCTCGACCTTCATCGAGACCTCACGCGCCTTCACTGAGAACCATGTGGCCAACGGTTACTTCGACTGGCGCCGTTCAATCAAGGACGCTCACAACTTCAACCTGAAGGTGGGTGCCAATGTTGACAAGACTGATTGGGAGTACCTCTACTTCGAGCAGCACGGTCTTCAAGACCTCAACATGCCTGAACTGGCGCTTACCAATGACTTCTACAGCTATGAGCACCACCACAACCACTGGGGTTCGGCAGGCTTCTTCGGCCGCATCAACTATGACTACAAGGGCATCTACCTGCTCGAGTTGAACGGCCGCTATGATGGTTCGAGCAAGTTCCCCAAGAAGGATCAGTGGGCGTTCTTCCCCTCGGCATCTATCGGTTATCGCATCAGCGAGGAAGCCTTCTGGGCTCCCATCAAGAATACCATCAGCAATGCCAAGATCCGTGCATCTTATGGTATGATCGGTAACCAGGAGGTGGGTGATTACATGTTCCTCGAGACCATGGAGAAGAACAGGGACTATGGTAAGAGCAGCACTAAGGTTAATTGGTTAGGCACAAATAATTTGCTCACAGATTTCTTTGGTGTTCCCAAGATGGTTTCTGAATCCCTGACTTGGGAGAAGATCGCAACCACCAACGTGGGTGTTGACCTCGCCTTCTTTAACGGCCACCTGAATGTAGTCGCCGACTGGTTCCAGCGTGAAAACAAGAACATGCTCGCTCCCGGTAAGGCTTTGCCCGCTGTCATCGGTGCAAGTGCCGCATGGGAGAATGCTGGTGATATGCGCACCCGTGGTTGGGAAGTCAGTGTTGACTACCGCAACCGCATCGGCAATGTTGATTTCTATGCTACCGCCATCGTAAGTGACTATAAGACCAAGATCACCAAGTGGGACAGCAACAACATGATCAACACCAAATACTCTGGTAAGGAGTATGGCGAAATCTGGGGCTTTGAGACCGACCGCTACTTCAACTTCAGCGACTTCAACGCTGATGGTACTTATGCCGCTGGCGTTGCCAGCCAGACCAAGCTGGAGTCCAATGGCTTTGTTTACGGCCCTGGTGATATCAAGTTCAAGGACCTGAATGGTGACGGCGTCATCGATTGGGGTAAGGGTACTCCCGAGGATCACGGTGACTTGAAGCGCATCGGTAACTTCACCCCGCGCTATCAGTACTCGCTGCGTCTGGGTGCTGCCTGGAAGGGCTTCGACGTTGACTTCTACCTGCAGGGCGTGGGCAAGCGCGACATGTGGACCCAGTCTGCATTCGTGATGCCGTTCATGCGTGGTGCCGATGCTATCTATACCAACCAGACCAGCTATGTGACCGAGGCTGACTATGCCGCACAGAGGATTGACCAGAATGCCAAATTCCCCCGCATGTGGGCTGGTGGCGCTGGCCGTGGTAACGCTTCAAGCGACATCCTCGATCTGGGTAAGTTCAACTTCTATCCCCAGACCAAGTATCTGGTGAACATGGCTTACCTGCGCATGAAGAACATCACCGTGGGTTACACCCTGCCGCAGCACTTGACCCGCAAAGTCCTCATCGAGAAGCTGCGCATCTATGCTTCGACCGACAACCTGTTCGACATCATCAACCACAGCAACGGTACCGGTCTCGATCCCGAGATCAACACCGGTGTGGGTTCCTATGGTAACGCAGTTTGGGGTCGTACCGATCCTATCATGCGTACCTACTCTTGTGGTCTGCAACTGACCTTCGGCAGCAACAGCCGCTCTGGCGTCGTCGTTCCTGGCGACAACAGCGCCCTGAACGCTCAGATCAATGACCTGCGCGCACAGCTCGCCGATGCCGAGAACAGCTACAATGCTCGCCTCGCTGACCTGCAGAACCAGCTCAACGCTGCCAACAGCCGCAACACCCAGCTCCAGAGGGATCTCGATGCTTGCCAGAAGAGCAAGAGCGGCATGATTGACAGGTCGCTGCAGTACATGACCATCCTGGTTCACTTCCCCATCAACTCGATGGCAGTATATGCCGACCAGCAGCCCAATGTTGAGCGCATCGCCGCTTACATGAAGAGCCACCCCGAGGCTACCTGCACCATCAACGGTTATGCCTCCAAGGACGGTCCCCTCGAGCGTAACATTACCCTCGCCAACGGCCGTGCCGCCAGCGTGAAGGATATGCTCGTCAAGAAGTATGGTATTGATGCCAAGCGCATCAACGCCCAGGGTCAGGGCATCAGCAACATGTTTGATGAACTGAGCTGGAACCGTGTTTCCATCTGCGAAATTATCGTGAAGTAATTAGTAATGAACTCAATTAAAACAGATATAATTATGAAATCATTGAAATCAATTATTCTGTGTGGACTGGGTGTTGCCTTGCTGTCGCTGGTATCTTGCTCAGATGTGCTCGACACTGATCCCTATGATCAGTTTACCAAGGACAACTATTTTACCAGTGAGAACAACGTCCAGCTGTTCGCCAACTATTTCTATAACACCTTTACGGGTTATGGAAGCGGCAGTGGTGACTACTATTTCAACACGCTGAACGACGACCAGGCCTCTACTGGTATCACCAACTGGTCCTATCTGAGTGTTCCCGGTAGCGCTGCTGCTTGGAGCACGCCCTATACTGAGATCCGTCGTGCCAATATTCTCATTGACGCTATTCCCGGCGTTGAGTCGATGAGCGATGCCAGGAAGGCCAATTGGCTGGGTATCGGTCGCTTGTACCGCGCATGGCAACACTATAAACTCGTTCGCGCCTATGGTGACTGCTATTGGGTGGACGAGGTGCTTGACCCCGATGACGAGGATATCCTGTACGGTCCCCGTCAGCCCCGCAACAACGTGATGGACAAGGTGCTTGAGGACCTGAACTTCGCTTGCACCAACATCACCGACAATGCTGGCTCACGCACCGCTTTCAACAAGTGGGTTGCTCTGGCCATGAAGGCCGAGGTTTGCCTCTATGAGGGCGACTACAGCAAGTATGTGACCAAGAACAATGACCGTGCCAACAAGTTCCTCACCGAGGCCAAGAACGCTTGTGAGCAAATCATGAACTCGGGCAACTTCAGCCTGAACAGCAACTACCAGGCTAACTTCAACTCGCTTGATCTGGCTGGTAACAAGGAGATGATCCTGTACAAGCACTACATTTTGGGTACACTTGCACACGGTACCATCGACTACACCTGCGGTTCAACACAGGTTAAGGGTATGACCAAGGATGCCTTCGACAGCTACCTGTTCAAGGATGGCAAGCCCTTGGCTACCACCGCTCTGAACAAGACCGACCACGGTACCGTAGTTGTCCTCGACGACAACTCGGGTCTGGGTGAGGCTCCCCACATCGACATCAGCAACGTGCTCGCTAACCGCGACCCGCGCCTGAGCGCTCAGGTGGACAAGATCCTCCAATTCCCCGGTAGTGGTTACGCCCGCTTCGGCGGTGCTCAGTCCACCGCATCGACGGGTTATGGTGTATTCCTGTTCGATACCAACCTGATCGACAACACCAACCGTCAGAGCACCTATGGTAACTGGACCGACGCTCCCATCTTCTGGTATGCCGAGATCCTGTTGAACTATGCCGAGGCTTGCGCCGAGCTGGGTACCATCACCCAGAACGACCTCGACAAGTCCATCAACCTGCTGCGTGACCGCGTGAGCATGCCTCACCTCTATACCAGCGTTGAGGCCGATCCCGCTAACAACATGGGCGTGAGCCCCATCATTTGGGAGGTTCGCCGTGAGCGCCGCGTCGAGATGATGTACTGCATGAACGACCGCTACTTCTCGCTGCTGCGTTGGAACCAGCTCTCGTTGCTCGACACCGACAACAATCCCAACCTGTGCCGTGGTGCATACGTTCTCGGATTTAGCCCCATCAGCCTTGATGAAATCAATGTTGACCCCGATGGCTACATCAACTGCTCGAACAACGGTGCTCCCCGCAAGTGGGATCCCAAGTACAACCTGTTCCCCATTCCCGACGATCAGCGCAACCTGAATCCCGAGATTGGCCAGAACCCCGGTTGGTAATTGGATGAACGCTTGACCCCGTTGCGGGTCACCATAAGAAAAGCTGCCGTCGCACCTGATGAAGGTCGCGGCGGCAGCCGTTTATTAATGGGCTATAGCAACTAGTCACTATAGGGACGTGACGTCCTTTACTGGTAATCCCTGATTCTCACGTCAATGCCACTGCCGTCAAGGAGCTTGACTACCTGTTGGATGTCAGTCTGGCCGTAGTGGTAGGGGAATAGCACGGTGGGCTTGATCATCTGGGCCGCGTGGGCGCATTGCTCGGGCGTCATCGTGTAGGGCAGGTTGCAGGGCAGGAAAGCCACGTCGATGCCCTTGATGTCGGCCATCTCGGGGATGTCCTCGGTGTCGCCGGCGATGTAGATACGCATACCCTCAATGGTCAGCACGAAGCCGTTGTCACGGCCCTTGGGGTGGAACTGGAGCTTTTCGGGCGAGTTGTTGTAGGCGGGAACAGCATCCACGGTCCAGCCTTCTGGCAATGTGCGGCTGTCGCCATTGGCCATCACGTCACCCTTGCCGCCCAGGATTTCATGGCAGCGGGCATTGGTGATGAGCACGGTACCCGGCTTGCTCAACTGGTTGATAGCCACCGAGTCCAGGTGGTCAAAGTGCTCGTGTGTCACCAGGATATAGTCGGCCTGGGGTAGGGTAGAGTAGTCGGTCACAGGCTTTACGGCCGTCGTCACCGGGTCCACATAAACCCATTTCTCTCCCAGCTGCATCCTGACGCTGCCGTGTTTGATGCAGTACATTTTCACTGTCGTGCCCTGCTCAGTCTTGAAAACGTCACAACCGGGCTCCACATTCTCTCCACTCTGCGCCGTGCAACTGCCCATGGCGCCAACAATCATCATAGCCATAACAAAAAACTTTATTTTCATCATTGGATTTTATTGGTGTTACAATTATTTCTTGCACGTCAAAGGTAAAGAATCCAATTCATTTTTTATGTATGAACACAAAAAAAAAGACAATTTTCTGCCATTTATGAACCATTTGTTACTTAAAGTTCACCTTTTTCGGGAAAAATTTGTACCTTTGCGCCCAAAATTGGGCGCGACAAGCGCAAAACACAGCAGTTGATTTGCCATGACACGACCAATTTTTCATCAAAAACTACAGAGCAGCTATGAAAAGGAATGATGAACTCAAGGTGTTCTGCAAGAACACGGGTGAGTACATAGACATTGATGGCGGTGACACGCTATTAGACCTCTATGAAACCATCAAGGGCCGCTTGGACCTGCAGGGCGATGCTGTGTGCGTGCTTGTCAACAACAAAGTCGAAGACCTGCATTATCCCGTCTATTCTCCTAAACACGTCGAGTTCATCGACATGACTTCCAACACAGGTTACCGCGTGATGACGCGTTCACTGTGCATGGTGCTCTATAAGGCCGTAAACGACCTCTATCCTGGCAAGCGGTTGTGCATTCAGCACAGTATCAGCAATGGCCACTATTGCCAAATCAAGCATGAGGAACATTTTCTGACCCCCGAAGCCATCACACGCCTCAAGCAGCGCATGACCGAGATTATCGACGCCGATATCAAATTCGTGCGCCGCGAGCGCCTCACGACCGACGTCGTCGAAATGTTCCGCAAACAAGGCCTGAAGGATAAAGTGCGCCTGTTAGAAGGTATCAACCAGCTCTATACCGTTTACTACAAGCTCGATGACATTATCGATAGCTTCTTCGGACCGCTGGTACCCTCGACTGGAATGTTGAAGGTGTTTGACCTGATACCCTACGAGCAGGGCATGCTGCTACTGGGACCTGACCGCAAGGACATCAGCCAAGTGGTCAAATGGGAGCCTCAACCCAAGTTGTTCCAAGCCTTTACCGACTATATCAACTTCAACGAGATTATCCATCTGGGCGATGTAGGCGAGCTCAACCACGCCATCACCGCTGGATATGCTCCCCTGCTTATCAATGTCGTAGAAGCGCTCCACAACAAACACTTCATCCAGATTGCCGATGAAATCACCCGCCGTTACAAGGAGGGTGGAGCACGCGTGGTACTGATAGCCGGTCCGTCATCAAGCGGCAAGACCACGTCCTCCAAGCGACTGGCCATCCAACTGCTTACCAACTGTATCGTGCCCAAGGTCATCGAGTTGGACAACTACTTCGTCAACCGCGACCGCACGCCACGTGACAAGGATGGCGACTATGACTACGAGTCGCTCTATGCCCTTGACCTGGAACAGTTCAACAAGGACGTGACCGCCTTGCTCGCCGGAGAGGAAGTGGCAATGCCCACCTATAACTTCGTGAAGGGCGAGCGTGAATACTTAGGCAAAACGCTCAAGCTGGAACAAGGCGACATCTTGCTCATGGAAGGTATCCATGGCCTGAATCCCGAGTTGACGCGCCTCATCCCCGAGGAGCAGAAATTCCGCATCTTCGTATCAGCCCTCACCACGCTGAACATCGATGACCACAACTGGATTGGCACCTACGATAACCGCCTGCTGCGCCGCATCATCCGCGACCACCAATATCGCGGAGCCAGCGCCCTGGACACCATCAAGCGATGGGCCAGCGTACGCCGTGGTGAGGAAAAATGGATTATGCCATTCCACGAGAATGCCGACGCCATGTTCAACTCATCTTTGCTGTTTGAACTGTCAGTGATGAAAAACTACGCGCTTCCCATCCTGCAGCAAGTGCCCAGCAGCACGCCCGAGTATGCCGAGGCTTCGCGACTGATAAAATTCCTGAGCTACTTTGAGCCTCTGGACGAGAAAGATATTCCCAGCACGAGCTTGCTGCGCGAATTTCTGGGAGGCAGCAGCTTCCACTACTAACGGACTAACTGTGGGCCCTATTGCGATGTGCGATAGGGCCCACAATCTTTTATAAATGAGCCGATTATAACATAAACACGATAAACCCAATGATTGAATTAACAGCTAGCGCCGAGCAGCAGCAGACACACCGAGAGCAAAACTTTATACGGCAGTACACCCAGATGTCGTTAGAGGAATTCTGCGGAAACATCCGTCGCATGGAGTCCCAAGGGCTTGACGGCATCTCGCTCTTCAACAACGTGATATCTCAGGGACTGGCTCCCGACTTCATCGCCGAGGACGAGGTGCAGCATAGCCGCCGCTTGGAGCGCATCACCAGCGAAATCACACGACGTTTCCGCCAGGAAGGATTGCGCATGGTACTTGTCGCCGGTCCCTCATGCTCTGGAAAAACGACCACATCACGTTTCCTGACACACATGTTGCGCGACAACGGTATCCAGCCCTGTGTCGTCTCGCTTGACAATTACTTCCTCAATCTGGACCAGCGCCCGCTGGATCCTAACGGCAACATTGATTATGAGTCATTCTATGGGCTGGACCTGAAGCAGCTTGAACGCGACGTGAACAGCCTGCTTGAGGGTAACCGCGTACCGATGCCCACCTACGACTACGTCGAAGGAAAACGTACCTACCACGGCAACACCTTGCAGCTCGACAGCAACAGCCTGCTATTCCTCGAGGGTTTGCACGCGCTCAATCCCCTGTTGATTCCCAACATCGATGATGATAAGAAATACCGCCTGTTCGTCACAGCCCAAGCCACCATCTACTACGGCGAGAAAGCTGGTCTAGAGGAGCATGACAACCGTCTGCTGCGCCGCATCTACCGTGACTTTAACAGCCGTGGAGCCAGTGCGTTACAGACACTACAGTGGTGGCCTGGCGTACTGCGTGGCGAGAACCTGTGGATCCTGCCGTTCGCCAGTCATGCCGACGGATGGTTCAACACATCAATGGTATTTGAACTGTCAGCGATCAAGTCACGCGTTTCACAGCTCCTGCAGGAAGTCCCTGAGAGCGAGCCTGTAGAATACAAGATTGCCCAACGCTTATCGCGCATCCTTGACCGCATCGCCCCGTTGTCCCAAGAAGATTTCGCCGCCATTGCTCCCAAGCGGCGCTTCCTCCTCAGCAACGAGGGAAAATAAAGAGTATTGAATATTCTGAAACTCTGATAGTTACCACATATCTATCAATAAAAACACGAATGGCCACGAATAATCATTAATGAATTATTTGTGACCATTCATGGATTATTTATGGACATTCATGTTATACCATGATGGCGGATGCTGCTGTATTCTTGTTATTCGTCGTCGGGGTCGCTGACTACTTGGAAGTCCTTGTTCTCGTCCTCGTAGTCGCTCTCCCAGTACTCGTCACTCCACTGCTTGGCTCCAGAGTCCACCATCTTGCCGCCAGCATCGGGAGCCTCTTCCTCAAAGTCCTCAGCACCAAAGATGAAGCTGTCCTCAGCTAGCTCGCGATGCCGCTCGTCCAGGTCGCGGTGAGTCAACGTCTCGGGGATGCGGTTGCGCTCATCGTTGATGGTGCGCCACAGCAGGTCCTTCAACTCGGTCAGTCCCATCTGAGCAACACTCGAGATGAAGACACTGGGCACATCGTCAGGCAACTCAGGTCGCATCTGCTCAATCAATTCCTCGTCCAGCATGTCACACTTGGTGATAGCCAACACACGGGGTTTCTCTACCAAATCGGGGTTAAAAGTCTCCAATTCACGGCACAGGATACCATACTCCTTGCGGATGTCATCACTGTCGGCTGGCACCATGAACAGCAGCACGGCATTGCGCTCGATGTGACGGAGGAAGCGCAGACCCAAGCCACGGCCTTCGCTGGCTCCCTCGATGATACCGGGGATATCGGCCATGACAAACGACTGCTGCCCGCGATAAGACACGATGCCCAAGTTGGGTTCCAGCGTGGTGAAAGGATAGTTGGCAATCTTGGGCTTGGCAGCACTGATGACGCTCAGCAGAGTGGATTTGCCCGCATTGGGGAAACCTACAAGACCGACGTCGGCGAGCAGTTTAAGTTCCAGGATGACCGCCTTTTCCACACCAGGCTCACCCGGTTGTGCAAAACGCGGCGTCTGGCGCGTTGCCGTCTTGAAGTGCTGGTTGCCACGGCCACCGCGGCCACCGCGCAGTAGGCTCACCACCTGCCCGTCCTCGGTCACGTCACACAGGAACTGTCCTGTCTCGGCATCATAGACCGCTGTTCCGCAGGGCACCTCAATGGTGCGGTCCTCGCCATCCTTGCCCGTCATCTGGTTCTCACCACCCGACTGGCCGTCGGTAGCGAACACATGACGTTGGTACTTCAAGTGGATGAGTGTCCACAGGTTGCGGTTCCCCTTGAGGAAGATATGGCCACCACGACCGCCGTCGCCGCCGTCAGGACCGCCCTTGGGGACATACTTGGCACGATGCAAGTGTGCCGAACCTGCACCGCCCTTACCACTGCGGCACAATATCTTCACATAGTCGATAAAATTACTCTCAGCCATAACTGTATCTTTTTTGATATGCAAAGGTAGTATTTTTTCATGTGATTGGAAAATTCTTGCTACCTTTGCATTATCTTTAGATATATGGTGGATTATGGCAGACAACAAAATACCATCAGCCAGGATAGAGCAACTGTTTGAGAAAATTTCAACACTGATTGAGCAATCACGATTTGCAATCGCGAGAACTGTCAAGACAACAGAGGTGTATGCCAAATATGAGATTGGCAAATATATTGTTGAGGACGAACAAGGAGGTGTAGAACGTGCTGCCTATGGTAAGGCGACATTGAAAGAACTGTCTCAGTTACTCACTCAAAATTATGGAGATGGATGGTCTGTTGAAACACTTACTGCCTGCCGCAAATTTTTCATTGTCTATTCCAAAATCGTAAACACTGTTCACGATATTAAGAATAATAATCAGGACGATACCTTAAATCACCCTATAAAGAATAAGGATCTTCTTGATTATGAATCTGTTCATTATCCTCAATTCAAACTATCCTGGTCACACTACTTGGTGCTGATGAGAGTGGATAATCCCGATGCTCGCAGTTTTTATGAGATTGAGTGCGATCGGCAGGACTGGAGTGTAAGGCAATTGAAACGTCAGGTTGGAAGCAGCCTTTATGAACGATTAGCATTAAGTCGTGATAAAGATGAGGTCATGCGTTTAGCTCTAGAAGGACAAACTGTAGAAAAGCCTACCGATATCATTAAAGACCCTATTACTCTTGAATTCCTGGGGTTGAAGCCTGATGTATCTTTTAGTGAATCAAGGCTAGAGAATGCTATCATCAGCAAGATGCAACAATTTCTTCTTGAGTTGGGCAAAGGGTTTCTTTTTGAAGCACGACAAAGGCGTTTTACCTTTGATGAACGGCATTTCTATGTGGATTTAGTCTTTTACAACCGTCTATTACAATGTTATGTGCTCATCGATTTAAAAACAGGTGACTTAACGCATCAGGATTTGGGACAAATGCAAATGTATGTCAATTACTATGATAAGTATGTCAAACAAGAATTTGAGAGACCCACTGTTGGAATCTTGCTATGCCAGGAGAAAAGTGATGCATTAGTAGAATTGACGTTACCCGCAAATGCCAACATTTATGCATCACAGTACCAGCTTTATCTGCCTGATAAAAAACTGCTTCAAGCCAAACTACAACAATGGATTAATGAGTTTAACGAACAAATCCAATGATAATATTTTATTGATTTTTTGAAAAAACTGAAACTATGATACTGGATTCTATCACTTGGACCGCGAGTCCTGAACTGTTTAGCGCCGGCAAGATTGCCGTGCGGTGGTACGGGCTGATGTTTGCCATCGGCTTTCTGGTGGGCTATGAGATTGTCAACCGCATCTTCCGTCACGAGGGCGCAAAAGAGAGTTGGGTAGGCAGCCTATTCATCTATGTCGTGGTGGCGACTATCCTAGGCGCCAGATTGGGCCATGTATTCTTCTATGACTGGGGTTATTACAGCCAACACTTGGGCGACATCCCCAAGATATGGGAGGGCGGTCTGGCAAGCCATGGCGGCACCTTGGGCATCATGATTGCCATCTGGCTCTACAGTCGTTTTGTGACACACAAGCCGATGTTATGGACGTTTGACCGCCTGGTCGTTCCCGTGGGCTTTGTTGCTGCCCTCATACGCATCGGCAACCTGATGAACCACGAGATCTACGGCAGTGAAACATCGCTGCCCTGGGGTTTCCATTTCATTGAGAATGTGGGACAATGGATGCAGGGTGCTGAGCCTATCTTCTCGGCCCCGAGCCACCCTACACAGATCTATGAGGCAGCCTGTTATCTGTTAGTATTCGTCATCTGTATGCTGATGTACTGGCGATGGCGCTGCCAGGAACGGGAAGGACTCATCTTCGGCGTATTCATGCTGGGCATCTTTGTGCCGAGGTTCTTCATCGAGTTTATCAAGAACGTGCAAGAACCGTGGGAGGTTGCCATGCGTGCCAACATCGGTCTGGACCAGGGCCAGCTGTTGAGTATCCCGTTCATCTTGTTAGGCATCTGGCTCATCGTCAGGGCCATGCGTCGCCCGCGTGTGCCGCTGGAATATCCTGACCGCTTTGCCGACGAGAAAGCCTCACGCTAAGTTGCAAAGACACTAAGTTTTTAAAGTAAGCATCCGCATTCATTTTTTATCATCCAATACAATTGAATCATGAGAATAGCTCTCCACTATCTGTTACCCGTTCTGGCGGCATTGCTCTTGTGCTGCTGCAACAAATCCAAACCCACCGAGATTATGGAAAAAAACAATGCTGTACAAGGGGTGATGGTTGACGACTCTACCGTCAACGGACTCATCGTGTATTACCCGCAGTTCAGCCGCATCGACCTCGTGTGTGAAAAGATGCCCAGCAAGCAGAACGACAGTATTGTCTTCTGTGCCGAGGCTGCCTTTACCCACGAACTGCTGGACGAATTTGCCCACAGCAACATCGATGGAGACCACGTCAGCGGTGGCAAGCGCTACAAGGGTGCCAAGTGCAAAGACAATAGCGGTGCGTTTGCCTGGTTTGACGATACGACGTGGGAGTTTGTTAACGGTGAGTATGGCGAATTGCTTGACAGCGTAGCTGCTGCCGGCGGCATGGGCTTCGGCCAAGCTCTCATCATCCATGAGGGGGAGAGTATCCGCCCGTTGTGGCGCGATGGTGTTAACCAGTACCGTGCCCTATGTGAGAAGGACGGACGCCTGTGCATCGTGGACAGCCGTGACGAGGTGAGCTACGAGCAATTTGTCGCAATGCTTGAAAAATTTGACCCACGTCATGCCCTCTACATGGACATGGGGGCAGGGTGGAACCACTCCTGGTGGCGCGATTCCGTCGGCAAGGTCCACGAGATCCACCCCGTGGCCGAGAAATCTCGTTACTGCACCAACTGGATTACCTTCTACAAGTAAAACGACAACAGGTAATCAAAGGAAAACAATTTTATTTGCCTTTGTTCTCGGTTGATTTATCGTCGAGGACGATGTCTCAATTGCGGGAAGTACACTCGATATAGCGGGTCTCGATGCTCTCGCAGGATCCCACACCGCCGATTGATTCCTCGAAATAGTATTTTTTAGGCCATCCGTTCTTGAAAAACAAAAACCCGTAAAAATCGGAAACAAAGACTTCGTCACTGTTGGGCTCCGCTTCGAGGCTGCCATTGACCATTTCGCTCACTTTTACTGACAACGAATCGAAACCAATTTCCATCACGTCATCGAAAGGTATAGCCAATGTATATTGCGATGCGATGTTGTAATCGCCTTCGTCGAAGTCGTCCCCCTCGTCCTCGATGGTGGTGTAGCATACCCTGCTGGATATGAGTTGAGGATAACCGTAGTACTCGGTTTCAATATCCTTGTTGCCGATGGCATACGTGGATCCGTGCAGACCGAAAAGATCCTTCAATTCCATATATCTGTCACGGACGCCCTGCTCGCTTCCGAAACGGAACGCCAGGATGACTCCCAACTGCTGTCGAAGATTGGCGGTATCCAGGTCTTGAATGGTCGCGTACAGGTTATCGCATGTGGCCTTTACACCTTTCATCAGTTGGTCGCTTATCTCGCGCCAGTTGGTGATGCTTTTGAGTAATCCCTTCTCATCGGTTGTGAACTCGCACACGGTCGACTGCATCAACTGACGCAGAGCAATGGCATTTATTGCCATCTGGCTGGTAGGCGTGCCAGTATCACGGAGGGTGGTATCACGGAGGGTGAAACTCAGCGGAATGTACTTCATCTTGTATCCCTCGCTAGTGGAGTCGGTCACCACTATCATGAACTCCTCCCTGTAGTCTTCGCTGACTGTCGTGTCGTTCCCATGAATTATGTTTTTGTAGTGCATCAGCCTGTAGGTCATCGTGTCGTTCTTGCTAAATCTGCCCACCACTGTAATCGCATCATCAGCCTTCTTTTGATTCATGTCCAGGTTCTGTGCATTCATCGTCATGGAAGCCAATAAAGCAACCAGAGCAAAAATAATAATCTTCTTCATCTATCTAATAAATATTAAATTCAAATCAACACATGAATAACTTATATGCAAATTTCGTCAATTTTTTGATGTATGCAAGAGTTTTTCGACAAAAAATACAATGCCATCCAGAGCGTAGCATTGTATTTTTGTACTTATTGTTTTCCCTTTTTTAGTGGGTTGTCTTAAGGGGTGGGGACGACGGAAGTGCGGATGTGCAGGTCGGTCTGCGGGAAAGGAATCTCAATGCCGTTCTCGTTCAGGACAGCATAGATGTTTTCCTTGACGAGGGCGATGTCAGCCACTTGTGAGAATACACGCACCCACACAACAACCAGCAAGTCCACACTGCTCTCACCGAAGTTCTGGAACAGCACCTGGACTCCCTTATTGGGATCATAGCAATTCAACTTGCTGATGCGTTCAATGATCATCTTACGCACCTTATCAATCTCACTGCCATAGGCCACGCCAACGGTAATCTTTGCCATCTCGTAGCCATGATTGCGGGTCATGTTCTTGAAATTCTTGGTGAAGAGCTGACTGTTCAGGAAGGCGATGACCGAGCCGTCATTGGTCTCAACCAGTGTACTCTGGTAGTTGATGTTCTTGACCTTGCCACGCACACCGTCACACTCGATAACGTCACCAATCTTGACACGACCATTCATCAGCGACAGGCCATAGAAGAGGTTCTCGAGGGTATCCTTCATAGCGAAACCGATACCAGTCGAGAGGCCAGTGAGGATAAACGTGATACCCGTGCGGTTGACATGCAGGGTCACCAGCACAATGTAGACGTAGATACCCCAGCCGATATACTTGATAATATTCATCGACAGCGTGACAGCCTTGGCTGCCGCCTTGACCTGATCCTTGGCATTGGGATCGTCCTGAATGACGGTTTCGATATCAATCTCTTCGTCAACCGCTACATCATTCTCCTGTTCATACTGTGAAATGGCAAGCGACTCGGCACGGTTTTGCTTCCACAACTGATAGCCCTGGATAAACAGGTAGATAATGTAATTGAAAATAAAGGCAAATGCCACACAGGCCAGTATCCTGTCCAACGAGAGCACAATGATTCCAGGCTGATTGACAAACTTATAGCGGAAGATGTACTCACACCATTGCGTGAGGTCAAATACCTTGGCAGCCCAGTAGATTGAGAGGGCGACGCTGATGGTGGCGGCAATTGGGACAACCATCTTATAGACTGCGTCATAGAACCACGTCCTCCTCACGTCGGCATCCTTGGGGATGTACTTGTTCTCGTAACTGTGCAACAAGTCATAGATGACAGTAATGGTCTGGATGAGGGTCAACTGCATGATCCACCAGATGAGCACCTGTACACTCATCAAGGTGTAGCCCATCCACGCCATGACAGTGGACACCGCCATGACAATGAACGAGATCCACGAGTAAAAGACGTCGCTACGCGGCACAGCAGCGTTGTGACGACGGTTGACAATCAGTTGCCAGATGGTAAATACCAGCAGCAGGACAGGGAAGATCATATTGACCACGGTACTGGGCAGGAACACAATGCGGAAGAAGAAAACCACAAAGCCCAGCAGCAGCACCGGCACATAGAGCTTGATGCCACTCTTGACAGTGTCACCGTTTATGCGGATGATAATTGACAACATGATGACCACAATGAGCCAGGCATACTCGCTCAACAGCCGTGTGGCCATGACCATAAAGTTCTGGTCGGTAATTTTGGAAATAATGAACGTGGCAATGCCAAATACCGCTGCCGCCCCACAGATGATGATGCAAGAACGCTTGGGGAGGAATTTCTGGTAAGTACTGTTAGACAGGAACCTGCGTGGTATCAGCTTGATGATGAGCCAACTGAGAAATAATGCGCCCAAGATATACACCGCCATGAAGACGAAAAGGAAACCGATGAGTGGACCGCGCCACTCGCTCTTCGCTTTACGGGAACGGGAATACTTCTCGGCGAGGTCGTCCTTACTGCTTTTCCAGTTGTAGCTGAAACGTTTCAGAATCTGGTAATAATTCTGTCCACCGTTGACAAACACGTTTTGGCGGATGCGTTCATACATCGACAAGGCATGGTCGTTGAGTTTCTTAGCCTTGTCAGCGACCAGTTGGCGCTTCTCGTGATTGTCCTTCATCATCTCGCGCGTGTGGCGGATATCGTTCTCGATAGTCTGGGCCAGATACACGCAACTGTCACGCGTGGCACGCATCTGGGGCGTCTTGAGCTGATAGTCAGGGATGTTGTTAAGGGTAGTTACCAGATGCTCGTATTGGGCTATCTGCTCGTCCTGCTGTTGCTCAAACTGCTTGAACGAGCGGGTCCTTGACACTCTATTGTATAGCGACGTGGCTTGACCGCAGGCATAGGCCAAGTCAAATACGTTTTGCTCCTTCTGGCTATAGAGCATCAACTCAATGTTATTACACAATTCCAGGTCGCGCCCAATGCTACGCTGGAACTGCTTGTTGCGCTGCTCAAAACGCTGAGCACGCTCCTTATGCTCCTGGTGCGTCTCGCTCAGTTCCTCACACAGCACACCCAACGTCTGCTCCATATTGCTCTCCTTGAGCACGGCTCCTGCCTGTAGCACAACTGCCAGCATCGCCAGCACAATCAATATACTCTTCTTCATCGATATCATGATTTCAAAATGTGGCCGCAAAGATACTCATTTTTTAAGCAAATTGTCCATAATCGCTACCACAACAATTGTTATTCAAGCATCATCACCCGATTTCAGGCCTGTTTACAACAACTGGGGATGCACCGTTAGGCACATCCCCAGTAAGGGTTAAGCGTTATAATCTATGTCAAAGATTATTCAGCAGTAGGATCATTGATGCTCTTGTAGGCACCGTTATAGTCGGTCTCCTTCAAGGGAACCTCCCATACCCAGTTGTTCACCTCATTGGGCATAATCGTGATAGCAACAGCAGCGTGTGCATTGCCACCCTGACCAAAGCCGTGACGTACAACGGGCAGTTTCCAACGCTTAAGGTCACTCCACTGGAAGCCTTCGCCCCAGAGCTCAAGTGCACGGTAGTCGGCGATCTCGTTGAACAGGTCTTGACCGGTCTTGTCGCAGGTGTAACCGGGGTTGCGGCCCGAACCGGCGTTCAAGCGAACGAGAGCTTCCTGAGCATTGGCAGGCTGGTTCAAGAAGTAGTAGCACTCAGCCTCGATAAGAAGCATCTCACTGGTGCGGATGTAGGGCAGATAACCAACACCCGGGGTGTCGAAGACGTAGAACTTCAAGTGTGCACCCAGGTGATATACACCAGCAGCGTAGGGCTCACTCAGGCCGGGAGCTGCATGCTCCTGAACGTAGTTGTAAGCCTTCATGTAAGCTTCCACGTCGGAGTATGACAAGCCGGCGGTCAAACCAATGTAACCGTAGGTCTGGTCAACCTGAGCGGGATCACTGCCATCGATGCCCAGACCGCTCTCGGTGAGGAACAGCGACTTGCGGAAGTCCTCGTCGGGAATGCGGTTGATGAGCTCACGACCGATGGTACCAGCACCGTTCTGGGTGTTGGAAGCATAGTAGCCGTTGCAGCTGTACTGGGTACCGTAGCTCCAGTACCAGTTGTTCTCATCGGCACTGCCATAGCTACCGAGAATCCACTCACTGGTGGGACGGCAGAAACCAGCAGCATAAGCATCATTGCTCATCAAGGGATAACCATCCTCGGCCAGCTTAGCATGGTTGAGGGCAGTCTGATAGTCCTCCTTGTAGAGGGCAGCACGGGCATAAACAGCGTGTGCAGCATTCACATTAGGAGTCCAGCAATCATTAGCAGGACGGTCAATACCGCTCTCGTTGAACAGCGTGATGGCCTCGTCCAGATCCTTGTAAATCTGGGCATAAACCTCGGCCATGCTCGACGGAGCAAGGTCACCGGTCGACTCATCAAGACGCAGGGGCAGACCCTGGGCAGAACCATTGTTGGAGTCTTTCCAGCGCTGGCAGTAGTAGTGGATCAACTTCTCATAGCCATAGGCACGGAAGGTCAGGGCCGAACCCTTGATGAACTTCTTGTCGGCATCACTACCCTCGGCATCGTCAATGCGATTGATAATCACATTAGCCTGGGTAATCATCTGATAGTAGTAGTACCAAGCATAGTGGTTGTAAATGCTGGTCTTATTGGTGTGATAGGTCTGGTTGTGGATAGGAGCCCAACCCGAAGCATACTGGTTGTAGTTGTAGTCCTGGCAGGGATAGTTCTCATACAGACGCATGATGGCATTCTCACCACAGAAACCCTGTGAATAGTTACCATGCTGGATGGTCATCGTCTTGGCCACACCGTTCAGTGCCTTGTAGGCATTGTCAACGGTTGCGATGGCCGAAACATCGCTAATCGATTCGGTGGGTTTTGTCTCGAGATAATCCTCACCACAAGAGGTGGTAGCCAATGCAGCACCGATCAGCAGACCGCTCAATAAAAATCTATTTATATACTTTTTCATAATGATTGTCATTTAGAAAATACTTTGTTAATTGATCATCTGATTCATCAGAACTGGAACTGAAGACCGAAGTTAAACACGCGAGCGGTAACATAGGTGTTATCAGAACCACCGCTGAAACTGTACTGGGGATTCACACCCTTGCGGGAAGTGAACGTAGCCAGGTTCTCAACACCAGCAGTGAGGGTGAGACCCTGCATACCAATCTTGTTCATCAACAGTCTGGGCACTGAGTAGCTCAAGGTGATGTTCTTTACTACGAAGTAGGAAGCACTGGTCAACCAGCGGTCACTGGTAGCGTTGTTGTAAGTGCTGTTCTCGAAGTCGAGCTGAGGAATACCCTTAGGATCAATGCGGTTGGGAGAGTTCTCGGTCATGCCGGCGGGAACACCATTCCAGCTCTTGGCCAGGTCAACGTGGTTAGCACTTGCCGAAGATGCCGAGTTGGTCGACATCAGGGTCTGATAAGCCGAGTCATAAACCTTGCCACCCAGGCTATAGGTGAACAGAGCGTTCAGAGCAAAGCCCTTGAAATTCAGAATCGAGTTCAACGAACCGAAGAACCAGGGGTGAGCAGTACCTGCCCAGTCACGCTTGCCATAGGAGCCAGGCATGGTGGTGTAGGTCTCGTCACCGATGGTAACGGTCTGGCCAGCAGCCTCAGCGCGCTCAGCCATATCAGGATCCAGGGTGTACAGCGAGCGACCGGTCATCTGGTCAACGCCGACAAAGTGATAGGTGTAGAACTCGTAGGGGTCATGACCCTCAGAGTAGTTCTGCTGACCATGCAGGATGTCCTTTCCGTCGGGGAGCTTCTTGATTTTGCTCTTCATGAAGGTACCCTCGGTTGACAGCGTCCAGTTGAAGTCACGGCCGCGAATAACGTCAGCGCTCAACGAGATCTCGATACCGCGGTTAGAAATGGTACCGATGTTCTTGTAAATGCTCATGTTGTAGTCATCACCCCAAACAAACGAACCAGCCGACAGGGGCAGAGGAACAGCGAACAACAGGTCCTTGTTGCGCTTGTCAAACAGAACGAAGTTGAAGTTCAGACGATCAAATACGCGACCCTCAATACCGAAGTCGATATTCTGACAGGTCTCCCACTTGATGTCGTTGGCGGCAAGGCTCTGCTTCATGAAGGCAGCGCTACCGGCGTTCTTCTCGATGTAATACAGTGCCTGGTAAGCATAGAGGCTAACACCCATGTTGTTACCGGTCTCACCATAAGAAGCGCGAACGCGCAGCTGGTCGAGCCAGTTCACATCCTGCAGGAAGTTCTCCTTCTTGATGTTCCAGTTCAAACCGAACGAGAAGAAGTTACCCCAACGGTTATCCTTGGCGAAACGCGAAGAACCGTCGCGGCGGAACGAGAAGTCAGCGAAGTACTTCTCATAGTAGTTGTAGCGTGCACGACCCAGGTAGGACTCGGTCTTGTCCTCGTCATCCGAACCCTGGAAATAGGAGTTGGTCTGGAAGTTACCGGGGGTGTAGATACCATCGGCAGCCGAGCCAGTGTTCATACCGTAAGCCGAACGGCTGTTGTACTCATAGTTCTCATGAGCAAGCATCACGTCAACATGGTGACGATCAAAGTCACGGGCCCAGTTCAGGATTTCCTGAGCAGTGCGGGTGTTGTACTCATAAGCATAGCTGGTCAGACGACCATTGTTGGTAGAACCATCACCAATGAACGGGTTGTTGTAACGACGGCGATTGGTGTTGGAGTGCATGAAGTCAGCCTTCAACGTTACCGAGAAACCGAAGGGCAGAGTGAAGGTACCATAGGCCATACCCTCAACTACGGCGCGACGACGACGGTCGAAGTCCTTGCGCAACTCAAAGGCGATGTTGCGGTTGTCCAGATAAGAGGACTTGGTATCATACTGCTTCTCACCATTCTCGTCCAGCAGGAAGCTGCCATCGGGGTTGTGCAGGAACAGAGGATAAACAGGAGCCATGTAGCGAGCTACATAGAAGGGGTTAGCATAGTAGCTACCAGTTGCATTGTCATTGAAGTTGCGGGTAGCATAGGTACCACTCAGGTTGATACCAGCCTTGAACCAGTCACTGGGAGTGAAGTTGGTGTTGATACGGCCAGTGAAACGCTCATAGGCGCTAGCGTAGATATAACCTTTCTCGTTGGTGTAACCAGCCGAAGCATACATGTTATACTTCTCGCTACCAGCGGTGCCCGAAAGGCTGTAGTCCTGACGATAGCCAGTGCGCTCAACGTCCTTTTCCCAATCCAGGTCGGTGTAACCGGGAAGAATCTGGGCAATCAGCTTACCGTTGGCATCAAACAGCTTATCATCGGGAGCATTGTAGATGTTCTTGCGTGCATAGTCACCAATCAGGTGCTGGGTAGCATACTGGCTTGCAGTAGCCTGATCCAGACCCATGCTACCGTTCATGGCGTAGTTCCTCATGGCAAGCCAAGAAGCCTCCATCCACTGGTCGGCACCCATGCGGTCGTACTCAGCGATACCGCGCTTGTACAGACCCTGATTGATGCGCAGGGTTACATTGGGCTTAGATGCATAGTTACCCTTCTTGGTGGTAATCAGCACAACACCGTTAGCAGCACGGTTACCATACAGGGCAGCCGATGCAGCGTCCTTCAACACGCTCATGCTCTCGATATCCACGGGGTTGATCTCGGCAATGTTACCGTCAAATGCAACACCGTCAACTACATACAGAGGAGCGCTTGAACCGGTGATACTACCGATACCACGGATGCGGATGTTGGGAGCAGCACCAGGCTCACCATAGGTGTTGTTCACCTGGATACCGGGGGTGCTACCCTCGAGCGCTGCGGTAACCGAAGAACCGATGCGGTCTTTGATTTTCTTCTCGTCAACAACCGAGATTGAACCGGTAATTGACTGGCGCTTTGCACTACCGTAAGCAACAACCACAACCTCATCAAGGCTTTGGCCAGAGTCGGTCAGCTTTACAACCATGTTGGGAGTAACCTCTACCTGACGGGTAGCGTAGCCAATGTAAGATACGTTGACAAACTTCACATGGTCGGGTAATACCAGCGTGAAATGACCATTAACATCAGTTGCAGTGCCATGGTTGACACCCTCACCTTGGATTGTAGCACCAATCAGAGGATCACCAGTAGCTGCATCCAGTACTTGCCCGCTGATTGTGCGGTCGGCATACGCCGAGAGTGCCATGAAGCACATCGCAAACAATAATAGAAATAGCTTCTTCATAAAATGTGATGTTTATAAATTAATATAATTAGTTAAAAATGTGTTTGTTTCTCTAATTAACTAAATATTCTGTAAGGTCTCGATGGTACTCGTATGGTAGCTGCTATCGATAAATTACAAGTATGCAAAAATAGTAAAAGATTGTGAAATGGGCAAAATAAAAGTAAACTTTTAACTAATAGCCTGTGTTTTCTATCTTTTCAGCCTTAATGAAAATAATTTATTATAAAAATGGAAAACCAATACAAAATTTAAAATAAATAATTGATAACCATATTATTAAATATATAATATGTATATAAAACCTATTAAAAACCAAACCAAAATTTAAATGTTAAATACAACACATTTTAACATTCAATTTTTAACTAAATTCTATACTAAAAAAGACAAAACAAGCCTCAAAACTTGCCATTTTGAGACAATTCCATAACTGTTAATAACTTCTTTGCTCAGAAAAAAAACGATTAAGAGTATTATTGACCATTCATCGCCATCTTTTCAAAACAGTGCCACATCACGATGGCGGCACAGCACGAGATGTTAAGTGAATGCTTTGTGCCTTCCTGGGGAATCTCGATACACATGTCACTGATGTCAACAACCTCTTGAGCAACACCTTTCACCTCGTTACCAAATACAATGGCAATCTTCTGCATCTCATTAACAGAAAAACGATCCAGTCTCACACTGTCATGTACCTGCTCAATGCTGCAGATCGTGTAACCGTCCTGTTTCAATTGTTCTACCGCTGCTAGTGTTGTAGAAAAATATTGCCAATCAACAGATTCCTCAGCACCGAGGGCAGTCTTGTGAATTTCTGCCTTGGGGGGTTGGGGAGTAATCCCACACAGATAAATCTGCTCAATCCGAAACGCGTCGGCCGTGCGGAATACCGATCCCACATTCATCTCGCTGCGAACATTATCCAACACGATTGTAACAGGTAGCTTCGCTACCTGTTTATATTCCTCTACACCCACCCGGTGCAGTTCCACCATGGATTTTTTCAGTGACATAACCTCATTAATAATATAGAGCGCTACAAAGGTACAAAACTATTTTATTCCATTACTAACAATTATGATGTAAACAACCTTGTAAATACCTGTTGAAAACTGTTTGAAAAAAAACAATAAAAAAGACTTGACAAATTCAAATTAACTCGGCTTATCTTTCTTTTTCAAAAATGCAAAATAAGTTTACCTAAATTTTTTATTCTCATATAAACACGGTTTTCATCATCAATTAACAGAGAAATTCATAAGAAATTATTAACTTTGCAGGTTGTTTACACCCTGTTAATAAAGTGGCTTATCAGCTATAAGACAGCGATTAGACATGTTGATAATCTATTTAATAAATCAAGAATGGTGTTAATAAGCATCATGAGCCATAAAAGAGTAGAAAGTTATCAACACAATTAACAGGCATTGTTGTTGTAGTTAAATTTAAATTTTTAAAAAATTAAAAACTAAACAATATATAATATGAATGTTGAAAAAGGCTATGTCGATGAACCCATCGAGGAAGGCATCGACTTGAGAGAAGAAATCCTGCGCTTGAAGAAGGAGCGCAATGCGGTCATCATGGCGCATTACTACCAGCGTGAGGAAATCCAGCAGCTGGCCGACTACATCGGCGACAGCTTGGCATTGGCTCAGCTGGCTGCCAAGACCGATGCGCCAGTGATTGTCCTGTGTGGTGTACACTTCATGGGTGAGACCGCCAAGATACTATGCCCCGACAAGACCGTCATCGTGCCTGACTTGAGTGCCGGTTGCTCGCTGGCCGACAGTTGCCCCGCCGATGAGTTTGCCAAGTTTGTGGGCGAACATCCCGATCATACGGTCATCAGCTATGTCAACACCAGCGCTGCCGTCAAGGCTGTAACCGATGTGGTGGTGACCTCGTCCAATGCCAAGGAAATTGTGGGAAGCCTGCCCAAGGATGAAAAAATCATCTTCGGTCCTGACCGCAACCTGGGCAACTATATCAACAGCATTACGGGTCGCGAGATGTTGCTCTGGGATGGTGCTTGCCATGTGCATGAGAAATTCAGTGCTGCCAAGCTAGCCGATCTCAAGCGTGAGCACCCTGATGCCAAGGTGCTGGTTCATCCTGAATGTCCAAAGCCTGTTCGCATCATGGCCGACAAGGTGGGTTCTACCCAGGCATTGCTCAACTTTGCTGTTGATGACGAGAGCCAGGAGTTCATCGTGTGCACCGAGAGCGGCATCCTCTTTGAGATGCAGCGCCGTTGCCCCGAGAAAACCTTCATTCCCGCTCCGCCCGAGGATGGCACCTGTGCATGCAACGAGTGTGAGTACATGAAGTTGATCACGCTTGAGAAATTATATAATTCGCTCAAGTTCATGGCACCCGAAATTGAGGTGGACGCCGAGATTGCCGAACGTGCCGTGAAGCCCATCCAGCGCATGCTTGACATCTCACGTGACTTGGGCATCATCAAGTAACCAGTTATTATTAAATTAAAGTAAACATCTATTATTATAGGAACTAGAAGCTGAAATGGACTATAATTATAAGGAAATAGAGAAAAAGTGGCAACAGTATTGGCGTGACAACCACACTTACAAGTGTGATATTGACAAGGACCGCCCTAAATTTTATGTACTTGACATGTTCCCCTATCCTTCGGGAGCAGGTCTGCATGTGGGTCATCCGCTGGGTTATATTGCCAGCGATATCTATGCACGTTACAAGCGTCTGCGTGGATTTAACGTGTTGCATCCCATGGGTTATGATGCCTACGGTCTTCCCGCCGAACAGTATGCTATCCAGACAGGTCAACATCCCGAAATCACTACCAACGAGAACATTGCCCGTTACCGTCAGCAGCTTGACAAAATAGGTTTCTGCTATGATTGGGACCGTGAAGTGAAGACTTGTGACCCCAAATATTACAAGTGGACACAGTGGGCTTTCTTGCAGATGTTCAAGAGTTATTACAATACCGAGCTTGACAAGGCACGCCCCATTGATGAGCTGATAGCACACTTTGAAAAACATGGTACCGACGGTTGCAATGCCCATACCAACTGCACCGACGAGTTCACTGCCGATGAGTGGAACGCCATGACCCAGATTGAGAAAAATAATGTGCTCATGAACTATCGTATCGCCTATTTGGGCAACACGATGGTGAACTGGTGTCCCAAGTTGGGTACAGTGCTTGCCAACGATGAGGTGAGCGAGGGTGTTTCCATCCGTGGTGGTTATCCTGTGGAGCAGAAGATGATGAGCCAGTGGTGTCTGCGTGTATCGGCTTATGCCGGTCGACTCTTGCGTGATCTGGACACCATCGAGTGGACCGAGTCCATCAAGGAAACCCAGCGCAATTGGATTGGTTACAGCGAGGGTGCCGAGATGACTTTCCCCATCGCCGATAGCGACAAGAGCCTGTTGATTTTCACCACACGTGCCGATACCATCTTCGGTGTTACGTTTATGGTGTTGGCTCCTGAGAGCATCTATGTGGATGAAGTGGTTACTCCTGATCAGCGTGCTGCTGTTGATGCCTATCTTGACGAGGTAAAGCACAAGACAGAACGCGAGCGCATGATTGAGAAGAAGGTGAGCGGTGTATTCACCGGTAGCTATGCTGTCAATCCTATTACAGGTAAAAATATACCTATATATATAAGTGACTATGTTTTGGCTGGCTACGGTACAGGTGCCATCATGGCTGTTCCTGCCCACGACAGTCGCGACTACGCTTTTGCCAAGCATTTTGACTTGCCTATCATTCCGTTGATTGAGGGTGCCGACGTGAGTGAGGAAAGTTTTGATGCCAAAGAAGGTATCATGGCTAATTCTTCAAACGAGCGTCTGCAGCTTAACGGCTTGCAGGTCAAGGAGGCTATTGCCCGCACCAAGGAATATATCGAAGAGGCTGGCATCGGCCATGTGAAGGTGAATTATCGCTTGAGGGACGCCATCTTCAGCCGTCAGCGCTATTGGGGTGAACCGTTCCCCATCTATTATGATAAGAACAATCAGCCTCAGCCGCTCGATGAGAGCAAATTGCCGTTGCAGTTGCCCGAGGTAGATAAATTCCTGCCGACCGAGACTGGTGAGCCGCCCCTGGGACGTGCCAAAGGTTGGGTGACTACCGATGGTTATCCCTTGGAGTTGAATACCATGCCTGGTTTTGCCGGTTCGTCGGCCTACTACCTGCGCTACATGGATCCGCATAACGACAAGGAACTTGTATCTCATGAAGCCAATGATTATTGGCGTCAGGTGGATCTCTATGTGGGAGGTACCGAGCATGCTACAGGTCACTTAATTTACAGCCGTTTCTGGAATAAATTCCTCTATGACTATGGCTTTGTATGTGAGGCTGAACCGTTCCGCAAGTTGGTCAATCAGGGTATGATTCAAGGACGCAGCAACTTTGTTTATCGCATCAAGGATACCAACAAGTTTGTCTCGTTTAATCTCAAGAACCAGTATGACGTGACGCCCATCCATGTGGATGTGAATATCGTCTCTGCCGATGCACTGGATATTGAGAAATTCCGCGAGTGGCGCCCCGAATTCAAGGATGCCGAGTTCATCCTTGAGAATGGCAAGTACATCTGTGGCTGGGCTATCGAGAAGATGTCCAAATCAATGTTCAACGTTGTCAATCCCGATGATATAGTAGAACATTACGGTGCCGATACCTTGCGCTTGTATGAGATGTTCCTGGGTCCTGTTGAGCAAAGCAAGCCATGGGATACTAACGGCATTGACGGTGTAAATCGTTTCCTCAAGCGCCTGTGGGCTCTCTTCTTCAAGGGAGACACGATGCAGTTGACCGATGAGAAGCCCAGTGCTGAGGCCTTGAAGTCGGTGCATAAACTCATCAAGAAAGTGTCTGGCGACATTGAGACGTTCAGTTACAATACTTCGGTAGCAGCATTCATGATTTGCGTCAACGAGTTGACCAGCATGAAATGCCGTGCCCGCGAGGTTTATGAGCCGCTGATTGTGCTGCTGGCACCGTTTGCACCCCACATTGCCGAGGAATTGTGGCATGTGTTAGGCCATGACACCACAGTGTGTGATGCCCAGTGGCCAACGTGGAATGAGGATTACTTGAAGGAATCAACAGTGAAATATGTTGTTTCGTTCAATGGTAAGCCACGCTTCAATATTGAAGTGCCCGCTGGAACCGATAAGGATGAGGTTGAGCGCATCGCCTTGAGTGATGCCGGCGCCGAGCGTTGGCTCGATGGCAAGCAACCCAAGAAGGTGATTGTCGTTCCCAACAAGATTGTCAACGTCGTCGTCTGAGAACAAAAACAACAATAAATACAATAATTACAATTAATTATCTGACAATTAATTATTTGTATTTGTTGTATTTATTGTTTTCCTTTTTATTATAGTAGTTGTTTTTTATGAAGAAGATAGTTTTTGCTACCAATAATGCCCACAAGTTGCAGGAACTGCGCCAGATGCTGGGTGACCGTTATGAGGTGTTGGCACTTGTCGATATAGGTTGTCATGAGGACATCCCCGAGACGGCTGATACGATTGAAGGCAATGCACGCATGAAGGCTGAGTATGTCAAGGAACACTACGGATATGACTGTTTCAGCGACGATACAGGCTTGGAAATTGACGCACTTGGGGGTGAACCTGGTGTATATTCGGCACGTTATGCTGGTCCAGGGCACGACAGTGAGGCTAATATTGATAAAGTATTAACCAAGTTGCAGGATGTGCCCATGGAGAAACGTACAGCCCGTTTCCGCACTGCCATTGTCCTGTTACAGGGCGAAGAGCACCTGTTTGAGGGCCAAGTCGAGGGAATTATTCTCACTGAGCGTCATGGCACGGGAGGTTTCGGCTACGACAGTATTTTCCAGCCCGTTGAGGGTGATGGCAGTACTTTCGCTCAGATGTCGCCTGAGCAGAAGAATAGTATCAGTCACCGTGGCCGCGCTGTCGCCCGCTTGGTGGAATTCCTTAATGACCGGCAGTAAAAAATTCTTTGAACAGTAGTGGATGCTTTTGCAATATACCGCCTGCCGCACGCCAGTGAATGTACACTGGTGGGGCAGCGTGGTGTGCCTGAAGCTTTCTCTGAATTGAAGATGCTGGACGGCAAACGCGGTTTTGTGATTGCTCCGTTCACTCCCGGTGATGCATTGCCCATCATCCTGTTGCGGCCTGATGTGGTGAGACAATACTCCCATGATGAGGTGGAACAGATTCGTTTTCTTCCTTATTATTCAGAAGTGAATAAATTGCCTTTCAAACCCGCATCACGTGAGCAATATCATGACATATTTTCCCGATTTCATCGGGCTTTTTCGGCAACTGGCATCCAAAAATTGGTACTTGCGCGATGTGCCGATATCAGTCACGAAGGCATAGTTAAGGGGAATCTGTTTTCAATGGCTTGTGAACGGTATCCCGAAGCTTTTGTGACATTGTTCTCGGCTCCGCAATGCGGCACATGGTTAATTGCTACTCCTGAGGTTTTGCTTGATTGTGACGGTGACAAATGGCACACGATGGCACTGGCTGGCACTATGCCTTATAGCGATAATCTGCCGTCTTGGAGCGATAAAAATATACAGGAGCAGGCCTACGTTGCACATTACATCCAGGACTGCCTTAATCATTACAGCGATGATGTGGTATCAAGTGATCCTTATACCACTCGTGCTGGCAAGTTGGTGCACCTGCGCACCGATTTCACTTTTACATTGAGGAAAAATGTCAATGTGGGTGAAGTGCTGGATAATTTGCATCCCACGCCTGCAGTGTGTGGACTGCCTAAACAGGATGCACATCGTTTCATCATTGAAAATGAGTCTCTTGACCGCAGTTATTACAGTGGCTTCTCAGGACCGTTGAATTTGGATGATGACACGGCACTATTTGTGTCGTTGCGTTGTATGCGTATTTTTGATGACCGTTATCGTCTTTATGCTGGTGGAGGTATCCTCCCGCAGAGCGAGGAGGAGATGGAATGGAACGAAACAGCCGCCAAGATGCAGTCCATGCTATCACTAATTGAATGAATCATGAATTATAGTGATAAAGAAAATATCAATATCTTGTGTGCAGTGATGCTGGGTCACGGCATTACCCGTGCTGTGGTGTGTCCCGGGTCACGCAATGCGCCCATCGTGCATAACCTCAACGAGTGCCCGCAGATTACTTGCTATCCTGTGACAGATGAGCGCAGTGCTGGCTTCTTTGCCCTTGGTATGGCCGAGCAGCTGAGAGAGCCCGTGGTGGTGTGTGTCACCTCGGGTACGGCCTTGCTTGACTTGGCTCCTGCGGTGGCCGAGGCGCTTCATCGTCACCTGCCGCTGATAGTTATCAGTGCCGACCGCCCCATGGCGCACATCGGACAGCAGATGGGACAGACCATAGACCAACCAGGAGCCCTGTCGCGATTCACGCTCAAGGATGTGAACCTTATTGAGCCGCATGATGATCTTACCCATTGGCATTGTAACCGTCTTGCCAATGAAGCCATGATAGCCGCTAAGCAGGGTGGTCCTGTACACATCAATGTACCCTACGACGAACCGTTGTTCAACTTCACAGTAGATTCATTGCCGCAAGAGCGTATTATCCAAACAGGGGCGATTTCTCCCGATGAAATGGCCGTTTTTGAGTCACTGAAACCCGTAAAATCGGCCGAAAAACCCATGCTAATCATTGGTCAGCTGCCACAGGGTGTTGCTACCCGTGAATGTTTGGAGGCTATGAAACAGCATATCGCTGTACTGGCTGAATCGTTGGGTGCCGACGATGGCGGTGTGCCATTCGACGAACTGTTGCCCAATGTGGAGCATGATACTGAATTTGAACCTGATTACGTGATTTATGTGGGTGGCACTCTGGTGAGCAAGCGTATCAAGGCTTATCTGCGCCGTTTGGAGAATGTACCCATGGTCCAGGTGAGTGAGGATGGTGAAATTCATGACACCTTCGGCCACTTGACTCAAGTAATCAGGTGTGATGAGCGTCAGGCTTTGAAGGCTTTAGACAAACTGTTTGATGGTGAGCCTTCTCATCCGTTTGCAAACCGCTGGAATGAGGCATTGGGCAAAACTCAGGCGCATTTTGACGCATTGCGGCCAGATTTCTCCCAGATGCTGGCGGTTAAACTGGCTTTACAATCGGTACAGGAGTACGGTGAGCCGTTTGTGCTGCATTTCGCCAATAGCCAACCCGTGCGTCTTGCCAATCTGTTTGCAGAACAGCATGTCCGCTGCAACCGTGGCGTGAACGGCATTGAGGGTTCGACGTCGGCTGCTGCAGGCTGTGCCGCAGCGACCGATGGCAGGATATTGTGTGTGACAGGCGACCTGAGTTTCTTCTATGACCAGAACGCGTTGTGGAACAGCAACCTGCGTGGCAACCTGCGCATCCTGTTACTTAACAACGGTGGTGGTGGCATCTTTGCACAACTGCCTGGCTTGGAAGCTTCACCTGCCCGTGATACGATGATTGCCGCAGGTCATCGGACCCATGCCGAGGGTTGTTGTGCCCAGCATGCCGTGGAGTATAGGGCTGCATACGGAAGCGAAGACCTGTACAGCGGTATCACTTGGCTTATTCAGGACGACAGCGACCGCCCGCGCCTGCTCGAAGTTGTCACTGACGTTGCCCGCGACCGCCACGTCTGGCAACAAGCAAGTGAAGCATTAAATGCCAAAATATGACTTCTAAACATTAACCTTTAAACATTAAACAAAATGGCAACAAGAGAATGGAAAAAGATTGAGGGATTTGACTTTAAGGAAATCCTGTTTGAACAATATGACCGCATCGCCAAGATTACCATCAACCGCGAGCGCTACCGCAACGCCTTCACACCGTTGACAACCCTGGAAATGTCTCAGGCATTCAACCATTGCCGCGAGGCGTCCGACATTCGCGTCGTGCTGTTGACTGGCGCGGGAGATAAGGCCTTCTGTGCTGGCGGTGACATGCACGTCAAGGGACGTGGCGGCTATGTGGATAGTGAGGGCGTGCCCCGCCTGAGTGTGCTCGACGTGCAGATGCAGATACGCCGCTTGCCCAAGCCCGTCATAGCAATGGTTAACGGCTATGCCATCGGTGGTGGTCATGTGCTGCACGTGGTCTGCGACCTGACGATTGCCAGCGAGAACGCCATCTTCGGCCAGACAGGTCCCAAGGTGGGTTCTTTTGACGCGGGCTTTGGCTCGTCCTATCTCGCCCGCATCGTGGGTCAGAAAAAGGCGCGCGAAATCTGGTTCCTCTGCCGCCAATATACCGCCCGTGAAGCTGAGCAGATGGGCATGGTCAACAAGGTGGTACCCCTGGAACGACTTGAGGACGAGTGCGTCGAGTGGGCACAGACGATGATGGAACGTTCACCGCTCGCCCTGCGCATGATCAAGATGGGTCTCAATGCCGAACTCGACGGCCAGGCTGGCATCCAGCAGCTGGCAGGTGACTGCACCATGCTGTATTACTGCATGGATGAGGCCCAGGAGGGTGGCAAGGCCTTCCTCGAGAAGCGCAAACCCGACTTTGACCAGTATCCTTATCTGCCCTGATGAGCCGTTACCACATTGACATCGCCACCCGCACGTTTCACTTCAAGGAGCCGGCGGGCACCTCGCGTGGCGTTTATCACACGCGCGTGAGCCGCTTTGTGCACCTCACCAGCGATGATCTGCCAGGCATCGTCGGGGTAGGCGAGTGTGCCCCATTGCCCAAGCTGAGTTGCGACGACTTGTCCGACTATGACGCTGTGCTGCGGCGCCATTGTGATGACGTGTGTGCCCGTGGCGGTATTGATGTGGATGCCCTGCGTGATGTGCCGTCGATGCTATTTGGACTGGAGACGGCGTGGCTACAGTTGCATCGCAGCGGCAGCACGGCATTGTCCGACACCCCCTTTGCCCGTGGCGAGGAAGGCATCCCCATCAACGGACTGGTATGGATGGGTGACTTTGAGACGATGGCAGCACGCCTGGAACAGAAACTTGACCAAGGTTTCTCCTGTGTGAAAATCAAGATTGGAGCCATCGATTTCTCCGATGAAATGGCACTAATCCGTCGTCTGCGCGACCGTTATGGCAGCGACCGCATTGAGTTGCGCGTGGATGCCAACGGTGCTTTTTCGCCTGTTGAGGCGATGGACAAATTGCAGCAGTTGGCTGCCTGTGACATCCATTCCATTGAGCAGCCCATTATGGCGGGCCAGTGGCAGGAGATGGCACGCCTGTGCGAGGTCTCGCCGTTGTCTATCGCCCTGGACGAGGAACTCATCGGCGTGAACACCCTGGAGCGCAAACGCCAGTTGCTCGACACCATCCGTCCCCAGTACATCATCCTCAAGCCGTCGCTGCACGGCGGTATGGCAGGTTGCCGCGAGTGGATTGAGCTGGCGCGTGAACGCGGCATCGGCTCCTGGATTACCAGTGCCCTGGAGAGCAACGTGGGCCTCAATGCCATTGCCCACCTTGCTGCTGAGGTCTATGGTCCCGCCATCAACATGCCGCAGGGCCTGGGCACGGGCCAACTGTTCACCGACAATATAGAGATGCCTATTGCCATCCACGGCGACAAGCTGTGGTACAGATTTTAGTCTTCAGTTAGATGGAAATATCTACTGTAAATCAGTTCGTTGATAGCTCCCCCTCTAAGATTAGAGGGGGGTTGGGGGGCATTGATACCCCAAGAGAAAGAGCTTTGAGGATAAATCATACTCCTCCGCCCTCTCCCCCTCCTCTGGCACTTCGTGCCACCTCCCCCCAGACGGGGGAGGTGTTCCCTCTTAACCAAGGGGAGGAGTTGAGTATCAACAACTTATTTTCGTCAAACTCACGTTGGTATAGAGTCTAATTTTAAGTTGTCAGAACGGTGATAATCACTCCTAACTTCTAACTTCTAACTCCTCACTGAAACAAATGACTGTTGAAGAATTCATAGCACAATGGCACGACGGTAGTGACACTGTGGAGGTGCACACCAGCGGCTCGACAGGCACCCCCAAGGTGATGCTTGTCGAGAAGCGCCGTATGCTGGCCAGTGCACGCATGACTTGCGATTTCCTTGGGCTCAAATCGGGAGATACGGCCTTGCTGTGCATGAGTGTGGACTTTATCGCGGGCAAGATGATGGTGGTGCGTGCCATGGAGCGAGGCTTGCGCTTGATGACAGTAAAGCCCTCAAGCCATCCCCTTGCCATGCCCGATTTCACCGATGAAATGGGCAAAAAACTGGATTTTTCCGCTATGGTGCCGATGCAGGTGTATAACAGTTTGCAGGTACCGCGCGAACGTGAGATTTTGGGCAAAATTTGTCACATTATCATTGGTGGCGGACCGTTGGATACGTCATTGGAGAGTGAATTGCGAGGTTTTGAGAATGCCATCTGGCACAGCTATGGCATGACCGAGACGTTGTCCCACATCGCCCTGCGCCGCGTGAGCGGCAGTGACGCGTCGTCTTGGTTTACTCCATTGCCGGGTGTCACCTTATCAGTCAATGAGGATCAATGCCTCGTTATTGACGCTCCCCACCTTTGCCCTGAGCGACTGGTCACGCGCGATGTCGTTGAGATGGAGCAGGGCACACAGCGCTTCAAGGTATTGGGACGTATAGACAATGTCATCATCACAGGCGGCATTAAGGTCCACATTGAGCAAGTGGAGCAAGCATTGGCTCCGCACATCTCCTGCCCCTTCCTTATCACAAAATGTCCTGATCCCAAGTTCGGCGAAGTGGTGGTCATGCTCGTGCAAGGCAATGAGGACGAGATTGCGGCCGCTAAGGTTGCCAGCGAGGCAGTTCTCCCCATGTTCTCCCGTCCCAAGCGTTACTTTGCGGTGCCAGAATTACCCATGACCCCTAACGGCAAACCCGCCCGCAATCTCGCCGCCTCCCTCGCCCAACAAAAATCAGCAGAATAAAATAACACGAATAGCCACGAATGATTTCATGAATATTATTATTTATGGTCCATTCATGGGCATTTATGTTATTTTGCCCTCAGAAAAATCAGACTATTCAGTTGTTGAAAAATCAATTGTTGAAGTTGCTTGAGTTGTCGTTTTTATTTGGCACTTTGCTGGATATTGAAGGTTGATACAAAACAATAAACTGTCGGGTTTGTGCGTTTATTATTGTGAAGAAGTGCTAATAACCCTAGTTTATTGATATATACCTCTGGTCAATGAGAAAGCTGATGGTATTTATTTGGACGATGCTTGTTCTTGGGGCTGTGGTCCCGAGTTGTGGTAACACGCACCGCTATGACAGCCGCCTTATGGCAGCGGACAGCCTGATCCATGACCATGCCGACAGCGCTCTTGCCATCCTTGAAGCCCTGTCGCCCAGCGACTTGGCAACCGAGGGCGACCGTGCCTACCATGACCTGCTGCTGACCCAGGCGCGCTACAAAGCCTACATCCCCGCTACCTCGGATAGCGACATCAACCACGCCCTCGGCTATTACCGCGCCCATCCCAAAGAAAAAGAAAAACTTACCCGCGCTAATATCTACAAAGGTGCTGTCATGGAAGAACTAGGTCATCCGGACAGTGCTTTGCTCTATTTTAAAACAGCTGAGACAACCGCCGACCCTGATGACTATTACAATCTGGGCTACAGTAAAATGCGTATAGCTTCTTTATATAAGAATGAGCATTCCCAGGACAGTGCCGCCATCATTCGCCTCAAGGAAGCCATTTACTATTTTGAGGCACTCAAGGACACCAATTATCTTATTTCCTGCTATGGAGATTTAGGTGCCATCTGTGGCTTAACCTATCCTGACTCGACCGAGCAATACCTTGTGCGGGCGATTCAATTGGCCCAGCAATACAAACCGTCTAAGCAATATACTTACATATCAAAACTTGCCGGATTCTACTATTTCCACAAAAATGATTATCTCAGTGCGAAGGAATTGGCCATGTATGTCTTGAGGAATGGCAAAGAGTTCTGCAAGGAATCACAATTTTACACATACGCTGCTCTTGCTTATGCCAAGTTGGGGCGCATTGACTCGGCAAAACAAGTGTTTCAGATGATGCCACCTCCTGTTGATCCTGTTGACTCAATGGGACGATATGATGCGATGACTGAAATAGCACAAGCAGAGAAATCTGGCATAAACGATACATTCACAACTGAGCAGTCATACGAGATAGCCACGCAGATCTTGAAATCCTCCAAGGAGACAGAACTTGGCAAAGCAGAAGTAGAGTTTAACCTGATACAGGAATCGAAAGACAATGTCATCACTCACAAGAAAAACAAAAACTTGATGAATAGTCTGATTTTTGTTTTCTTACTGCTTCTTCTTCTGTTGTGGATTGTCTATAGGCTACAACACTCGTTGGCTAACTATCGCAAAGAAATCACATCCACAAAACAGGAATTGACATCACAACTCGAAATGCTGAAACAGCAGCTCAACGAGAAGAATGACGTCAACATTTCTCAGCTTGTTGGCTACCGGATGTCAGCCCTTAATGAGCTTTTCCAGAGTATCAGGGTGAAAACCCGGGATGAGAGCAAAGTTAAGCATATCGTACCATTGTCAAGCCTCTTCAAGACGATGAATGAGCGCCACGAGATTTTAAACCTCAAACTGAGCGATTCCTTCTGGGAGAGAATCAAATTATCGGTAGATGGTGAATTCAATGGCATTGCCACATTTGTTGAGAAAAACTATCCGCAACTATCAGACAGTGATCTTAAACTCTTTAATCTGTTGTGCGCTAACATTTCACCGCAAATCATTAAATTGTGTATGAACTACACAAGTGCTGTGACGGTTAGCAACTACAAGAACCGATTGATAAAGAAAAAAATCGGTATTGATGCAAAATTTGAAGAATTCATCCAAATGTATATGGAGAATAGGCTTCAAGAGTCCATCAAATCATCTCATAAAATACCATGTTAATTTATTGATTTTTTAAAAGCATGATAATCAGTTAATTAAGGTGTTAAAATGTGAATTGATTTTTTTGTTGGTGATTCTATTTTGAAGTATTTTTGTAACTCGAAACAAGAACAAATACGTCATATGAAAAAGTGTCTTTTATTATTTTTCTTAGTGTTGTCGCTTAATGTAAATGGACAAAGCAACAACAAAGGACAGATATATATTGAGCATACTACTCAAAGTGACAATCACGATTTGCACATCATCAATGATGAGCCTTGTATTGAGTATGATAATGTGAGTCAAACGATTACCATCACCGGTACAGGAGATGTGGGTTATTACCGCGTGAAGATATATTATGAGAATGATATGCTACATCCATATTCGATTACCGTCAATGGCTCATTTGCCACGATAGACGTATCTTCTTTTCAAGAAGGTTACTATACAATATTCATTTTCACGCCATTGAGAAACACATATGTGAAAAACATCTACATCTATTACGATAAAAAGACACCTCATTTTGGATTTGGAGATTGAGGATTAGATGTTAGGGTTAAGAGTTGAGATAAAGCTGACAATACTCGCAATCACTTATAGAATTCATCACTAAGTTTTAACCATGAACCTTCAAGTTCTGAAGTGTTTCGCACTTCAGGAACTTGAATGAAGTTGAGAAATATCCGTAGGGGAGTGATTATAAGTCGTTCCCAGTGCATGAAAAGAGGGTCGAATCGTCCAGATTCGGCCCTCTTTTCGACATATTTATCTGTGATGATTTTTTAGTTTTGCAACACGTTGTTATTCAGCAAATTATCTATATATAATGTTAACTGGTTTTTTGTAGTTCAATCTTGTTTTCATCGTAATTTTGCAAAGAGAACATGACCGTTTTTCTCCGATGAAAAAGGGGGATACAGATAGATTTCTCATCAAATAATAATATTTAAAGAAAAGTATTATGAAGAAGTATTTAATTATTGTGATTTTGGCGCTGCTGGGTGTGATCCAGTCATTAGCGCAGGAGAATGGATATGTCCCCTTCGTCCGTGAAGGAGTGCAATGGATCTGCTTTTACGAGAACAGGGGAACATATTATCCTCAATGGAGGGACCAATTTTTCCAGCCAGGGAAGAATTATTTCACACTTGAGATTAAAGGGGACAGCGTCATCAATGGGCTTCTTTACAAGGCGATGCACAAATACTGTGGTGACTCCATCAACAGTGTTAATGATACTGTGCTAGTCTATTTGCGTGAAGAGAACAAGATTGTGTACGGCATCGTTCCCGGTGGTCAGGAGAAAACCTTTCCAGATTTTTGGATCAGTTATGGTCCCTTACATTCTTCCAACGTTGAAGAACTCCTAAAGGCAGGCGAGGAATTCATTCTGCTCAACTTCAATGACCCAGAAACCTTTTACAGGAATATTTGCAACCACTTCAATGACTACGGCTTTGAGTCCCTTGGTATAGATGAACTTGACTTGGGTGAACAGAAGGCCAAACGTCACAAGTTCCGCATCCGTGATACCTTTGATTATTATGTGATAGAAGGCATAGGTGTTGACGGTTATCGTGCCGGCTACCCATTGAGCTATCTTCATACGGACGTCAACCCAATTCTCGAGCCAGCTTATTATCTTAGCCATGTGGTGGAAAATGGTGAAATCGTCTATAAAAGCGTTAATTATGGAGAAGTGGCACCTACAGATGGCCGAATGCCTATCGTTCGAGATGGCGTCCAGTGGGTCAACGAAAAAGTCATCATCAACAATGGTGATACAACAAGATACTATTACACCTATGAAATCAGAGGTGTGATACCTACTGATGGCTTTAATGCCAAAAAGTGCCACTACTATACTGGTGAAAAGATTAACCATGACAATGACAGCATCATTAGCTTCCTTATGGAAGACCCCTTTGATGTAAGTGTCTTCTGTGGAAGTAATCTGGCATTACAAAAGGTCGTATCAGAAGGACGTAACATGCTCCAATTTGACTCTCATGAAGGAGATTTGAACACGCAGTTGTATATGATAGGCCGAAATCTGGTGCCAGGTTTTGTGGCAGGAGTTATCATCCGTCAAAATATGTGCCAGGAGAAACCATCAACACTTAATAGTGAGAATTTCAAACAGGTTGATCCGATTCTCGTGGAAGGTCACGAATGCCAGCGTTGGGCCTATGTTGATGCACAAGGTGAACCGATCTGCTATCTGGTTGAGGGTATTGGTTTTGATAGTCGTAACATGGGTGACTTGTTGACGCCGTTTACGCGCCAGCCTGGAGCCGATGCCGATTATCAAGAATATTGCGGCCTGAGCCACGTCATTAAGGACGGAGAAATTATTTACAAGGGTATGCGCTTCAACCCTGATAAGGTGTATGGTTTGAAGGGAGATATCAATGGTGACGGCAAGGTAACCATCGGTGACGTGACTGCTTTGATTAATCTGCTGCTAAAAGGCGGAGAGAAAGGTTCGCTTTACCGCCTTGACATGAACGCTAACGGTAAACTTGATATCGGCGACGTGACACAACTGATTGATTATCTGTTATCTCACTGAACATCCTAGCTGCAACAATCATTTTCAAGTTGTTATATAAAAAAGATGAAATCTACCATCACGATAATTTCATCCGATTGAAGATATGGTTGTTTTGCGTTAACCATGCAGTTCGACAGTTATACATACGCGTTGTTCCTTCCTCTGGTGTTTCTGGTTTATTGGGGGTTGAAAGGGCGGTTGAGGCTCCAGAACCTGTTTCTTCTTGCCGCGAGCTATGTGTTTTACGGCTGGTGGGACTGGCGCATGCTGTGCCTGATTGTGCTGACCTCGCTGACAACCTACGGTTCGGCACTGCTGATGCGCGGTGACCGCTCTCGCCATGACCGCTGTTGGGTGGCTGCCAACGTTGTGCTCAACCTGGGTGTGCTGGCTGTGTTCAAGTACCTGGGCTTCCTGCGCGACAGCCTGGTGGACTTCCTGGGACTGTTCGGCCTTCACCCTGACTGGCCCACGCTGAACATCCTGCTTCCCGTGGGCATCTCGTTCTACACCTTCCAGGCGATCAGCTACACGGTGGACGTGTACCGCGGCGATGTCAAGCCCACGCGCGATGCTGTCGCCTTCTGCGTGTTCATCGCGTTCTTCCCGCAGCTGGTAGCGGGTCCCATCGAACGGGCTTCCAACCTGCTGCCGCAGTTCCTGCGCCGCAAGGTGTTCGACTACGACACCGCCGTCATCGGCATGCGCCAGATCCTGTGGGGCCTTGCCAAGAAGGTGATCATCGCCGACAGCATCGGCTACTATGTGGACTACCTGCTGTATAACCCCTACCACTTCACGGCCGCTAGCATGCTGTGGGCAGGCGTGCTGTTCGTGGTACAGATCTATGCCGACTTCTCGGGTTACAGCGACATCGCTATCGGCTCGGCGCGGCTGTTCAACATCCGCCTGCGACCCAACTTCCGCTACCCCTTCTTCTCGCGCAACATGCGTGAGTTGTGGCAGCGTTGGCACATCTCGCTGATCTCGTGGTTCCGCCACTACGTGTATTTCCCGATGGGCGGCTCGCGCCGCGGCAGGTGGCGCACAGCACTGAACGTGATGGTGCTGTTCCTGCTGTCGGGCCTGTGGCACGGTGCCGACTGGACGTTTGTCATCTGGGGCGTGGTCAACGGACTGCTGGTGCTGCCGTTCGTTTTCCTGCCGAAGCGCCGCCTGAGCGAACACGCCGGGTTGCGTGACCTGCCGCGCATCGTGGTGACGTTCCTGCTGTTCGCGCTGAGTGCCATCGCCTTCCGCGCAGCCAACATCGCCCACCTGGGCGAGATCCTCGACGTGATGCTGAACACCAGCTGGCTTGTCCGCCCCACCTTCGGCCAGCCCATCTTCTACATGGTGCCGTTCTTCATCATCGAGTGGCTGGGCCGCCGCCAGGAGTTCCCGCTGGAACGCATGCCGTTCCCCGCTGCCGTCCGTTGGCTCATCTACTGGCTGCTCACCGTCGGCATCTCGGTCTACAGCCTTGACAGGGACATGCAGTTCATCTATTTCCAGTTCTGAAAAACGATAAGGCATGAAACGTAAAGGAATCAAGCAATTCATCCTGCGCGTGCTGCTGGCGGCCTCGCCGCTGGTGCTGTTCCTGGCGCTGTACGTGGTGCTCGATCCCTTCGGGGTGGTGCACCGTTATGACGGCGTGTCGGTAGAGGCCGGAGATTCGCTGGAACGCATCCCCAACAAGCGCTATGTCGCCGTCGAGGGCCTCAAGTACCACGGCCTGGAGCAGCACTATGACTCGTTCATCTTCGGCTCCTCGCTGTCCACCAACTTCACCGCGCGCCAGTGGGGCCGTCACCTGCCCGACAGTGCCCACATCTACCACTTCACGGCGGGTGCGGAACCCCTGGAGGGCATCCGTGACGAGCTGCGTTACCTGTTTGACCGTGGCCAGGACGTCAGGCACGTGCTGCTGGTGATGGAGGAAGAGATGTACAGGCGCCCGAAACGCTACAGCGAGCTGCCCTATGTGCCGCATTATGAGGTCTCTCCCGAGGTCAGCTGGCTCGACTTCCACATGGTACACTTCAACGCCTACCGCGACCCCGAGCTGTTCCTCTACAGCCTGTGCCCTGACTTGGTTGCCGACAAACTTATCCCCGACGGCAAGATGCAGCCCGTCCCCGTCAGCGGCCATGACGAGGAGACCAACGAGGACCGCAACGACGCCAAAGATTCGCTCATCCTGGCAGACCCCGACAGTTACTTCAGTACCATGCCGTGGCTGGTGGAGATGCAGGCGCTGCCCAACCCCATGCCGCTGGTCATCACGGGAGACGCTGAGGAGCTGTTGCGTGAGATTGCCGCGATGCTCAACGAGCATCATGTCGATTACTGCATCATCGTCCCTCCCCGCTTCCGCACCCAGGGTCTGCTCCCGCTGGACCGTGCCCTGCTTTATGAGATCATGGGGAGCCGGTACGTGCACGACTTTAGCGAGGATAGTGTATTGGTTCATGACCTTCATAGCTACTACGACGGAATGCACATCCTGATCCACCGCTGCACCGAGCTCATCGACCGCAGCTACCAGGAGCAGGAACTGCCCCTTCAATACCCTGACGAATGGCCCCAAACAAGCAGCAACGATACCCCATAGGGAAAAATAGTATAGATTAGGATTCATCACTGATCAAGCAGCGGTGCCGTCGGCCGAAACCATCATGCCCGTCGGCACCGCTTTTTTATGACACGGCAACCGCCCCCATTTAAAAAGCACGAATGGCCACGAATAGACCATAAATAATAATATTCATGACTCATTCATGGCCATTCATGTTATTATACCCTCTGCTTCTAAGACTATTCAGTTGTTGAAAAACGTTGGTAAAAGCAGAAAAAGAAGAATCCCCAACAACCGTTGTGATTGTCGGGGATTCCCTTTGGTGCCCAGGGCGGGACTCGAACCCGCACACCTCGCGGCACACGCACCTGAAACGTGCGCGTCTACCAATTCCGCCACCTGGGCGTGTGGCTTTGCGCAATTCGTTTTGCGTTTAGCGGTGCAAAGGTAGTACATTTTTTTAATATGCAAGCCTTTTGCCGAAAAAAATGTTGAAAAAAAGTTTTTTTAGTCTCTATTGCCGCTGCGGTAACCACTCAGCCATTAGAACCCCACGCAAAGCCGCAAAGTCGCTAAGATATAAATTTTAGCATGAGTTCGATGAAATTATTGACTGTCAATCAGTGCGTTAGCAACTCCCCCTCTAAGATTAGAGGGGGCTGGGGGGCGTTGATTCCACCGATTAAGGTTATTTATCGCTGTATCACGAACGCCCCCGCCCTCTCCCCCTCCTCCGGCACTTCGTGCCACCTCCCCCCAGGCGGGGGAGGAGTTCCCCTCTTAACCAAGAGGGGGTACTGAGTATCAGCGCTTTATTTTCATCGAACTCACGTTAATTTTAGCATGAGTTCAACGAAAATAAAGCGTTGATTCTCAATTCGTTCGCTATGTAGAGACTCAAAATTTTGCGTCTCTAGGGCAGCACCTGGTGGCTAAGTCACTGAGATCAAAAATAGAATTTCGTCAAGCTCACATTATTTCTTGTTTTTTTAAAAAACTTAGCGCCTTACCGTGAGCCCCATGGAATGAGGATGCTTCTCTAAACTCTAAACCTTAAACTTTAAACCGCGAGCGCAGCGAGCATGAAACCTTAACGCCCTAGCGTGAGGCGTTATCGGGTCAGGCGGCGGTTGGGACGGTTATTCTTGGTATCATTGTACCTGTCGCCGGTGTAGGTATTGTTGTTGATGCCGGTTGAGAATTCGTCTTCCTCCTCGTCCTCGTTGTTGCCGTTCTTGTCTTGTTTCTTGTCAAGTTTGTTCTTGGACTGCTCGGGCTTGTTGCGCTTGATATCCTCGGGTTTTTGCATGTCGATAGCTGTCTGGTAGATGTCCCAGTTCTCGTCAAGGTCCCAGTTGGCACGTAGGCGTAGTTTTTTGGGGTAGTAATAGACTTCCTCGGGCTGCAGGTGCTCCTTGTAGTTGCCCGTGTCCCACTTGCCGTTGCCGTTGCTGTCGATGGTGAGTTTCAGGTAATAGGTTCCAGCGGGAACATTCAGGAGTTCAAAGTTTCCGTTCTTGACTGTGACAGTGCGTACAACCTTTTCGCCCGATGCCAATAGTTCAACAAAGGCATCGCGCGTGACATTGACCTTGAAATAGACGTTAGCGTACTGATCCAGTCCACGGACTTTCAGCTCCTTGGATAAGGGTTCGTTGTGCAGTCCATAGACCGAGGTGACGGCAGCGCTGTCGATAGTCAGTCTATAGGTGGAGTCGGGCAGGGTAGTGACAGGTAGCCAGTAGCGCATCGGGTCGCAGTCATTGACTGGTTTAAATGCAGGCAGACCACCACTGTAGGGTATCCACAATGTGTCACGTTTCATATCCAGGTGCACGCCCCAGGGATTAATGCTTGCAATGGGTGTGTCAAACTTGAGGATGATGGAGTCGCCCACGTCGATGGTGCCGCTTTTGGCCAGTTCCATGGTGAGTTTGGGCGTGTCGTTGGGATCCACATGTTGCAGTTCCTTGATTTCCTCAAGGTCTCCCTCGCTGAGTTCCTTGCCCTGTGCCGCAGCTTTCTCTTGTTTTTCCAGCAGTTGGGCCAGTCGTTTAGCACGATCCTCGCGCTCCTTGGCTTTCTTCTCTTCTTCCTTGATTTGTGTGTTGGGCTTGCGATAGCCGAAGCGGATGGTGTCGGTCACCTGTTCCAGGCGGTCGGCAGTGTCGGTGCGCAGGTAGGTCATCGCGACGATGATAGTGTCTGTCTTGATGAGTGCCGAGTCGGTGAGCCAGTAGAAGAGCGAGTCGTTGTTCAATGTGCGCTCTACACGATACCAGTCCGCAGCATGGTCCGCAGGATTGATGATGTCGAGCTGTGGCAAACTGTCGTTAGGTGCGCCGAAGAGCATATACAGCTTGTTGGCGGCAGGACGGCTTGTCTGCCTGACGTAGTGAGAACGGTAGCCCTCGTTGAACATGCACAGCAGCAGGTCGTTGGGCAGATACAGCGTGTGCTCAGCTGTGAGCACGGTATCTACGCGTTTATCAAAGGTGAAGACGGTGTCCTGGGATGTGTATTGGCTGGTTGTGGGTTCGATGACCTGGTCGAGGAAGGCAATGTCCTCGGTGCGCGCCATGCGGTAGTCGCCGTCCATGTCGTTGATGGCGAACACGTGGTAACTACCGGGCTTGAGGTTGCGGATGGTGAACTGGCCGCGGTCATTGGTGCGGCTCACGCGTTCCAGCGGAATATTGGTGAAGGCGGTGTCGTCGAGGTTGCTGTGAAGTCCCACGATGACGTGCTGCATCGGCTCCAGGTCATTGGCGTGCAGCACGATGCCTGATACTGCCAGGGTGTCGATGACGTCACCTGTCGAGAAGGCAAACGTGTATCCGTCCAGCTGGTTACCCTCGTTGTTGTCCTCAATGGCATTAGAGAAGTCAATGACATAGGTCGTGTTTTCTTCAAGCGGGTCGCGGAACTCGATGGTCACTTTCTTGCCGACGGTGCGGATCATCGGTTGCGACTTGGGAGCGGGAGAGATGATGACCTTCTTCTGCTGGTCCTTCAGGTTGATGATTTCATCAAAGATGATTTCCACTTTATCGCCCTTGAAGTTGAGGGCACCGGCTTCTGGAGTCGTCTTCACCACTTGAGGTGGCGTGTAGTCACGTGGTCCACCTTCGGGTGAGCCGATACTGGCACATGCGGCAAGCATTGCACATGCCACAGCAGCCATGAGCCAATATGTCCAGCTTTTCTTGATCATTAATTAAGGAAGATGTGTCACATGGCCGGCTCGATGTTGGAACCCGCAACAATGATGAGCACGAGCAATACGAGCAATAGCACAATGGCCGTGTAAGCAATAATCTTGAATGCCCGGCTCGGCATGGTGCCATGCTGACGAAGATGAGGGTGCATGCTATTGTATTGGCGCGGGATGTTTCGCAGCTGGTTCTCTACCTGAGGTTTAGGAATCTGGCGGGACTCTACAGGCTGTGGCTTCGGCGAAGTAGCTTCGGCACGTTCTTGGTGGACTGCAGGTTCCGGCTCTCGCGGTTTTTCGGGTGTGGGAGCAACGGGTGTGGTGGCTGCAGGCGCTTCGGCCTCAAAGGGAGCACTGAGGTCAGCACCGCAGTACGGGCAGAAACTGATGCCTTCAGGCAGTTTCTTGCCACAACTGTGGCAGAATCGGGCAGTGGTCTCGGACTTGCTGTGGTCAACGATGGCATTGTGCCTGAAAGGTGCATCCGAGTCATCCCTGACAACGAGCCCGCCGTTCTCATATTGGCACACGGCAAGACACTGCGGGCACACGACCTGGCAGTCGTGAATCAGCAGCTCCTCTTGGGATACGGCCATCCATTTTCCGCACTGTGGGCACTTGAGTTCCATACACTTGTTGCTTGAAGTAGCCGCAAAGGTAATGCTTTGTGTGGAAAAATGCAAATAAAATGACTTTTTGTGCCTAGATAATTGCCGTTCAAGGGCATTCTGAGGACTAAAAATGACCAAAAAACAAAAAATGTTGCCTTTTTGCTTTTCAATGTTGAGAATAACTATTACTTTTGCAGCCGCAAAACTGTCGAATACATTAAATTAACGCAATATTATAATGGCAAAGAATCAAAATCAAGGTGCCCGCACCACTCTTGAAGAGGTGAATGAATCTCTTACTAGTGCGGCACAACGCATTGAAGACAACAAGAAGTACATCAATTGGGCACTCATCGCTATCGCAGTGCTCGCGTTACTCGCTATCGGTTACATCTACGGCATTCACAACCCGAATAAGGAGAAGGCCAAGGAGCAGATCGGTAACGCAGACATTGAGTTGCTGCAGGGTGACGAGGAAAATGCTTTGAAAGACTACGAGAAAGTGGCTGCCGAGTTCAGCAACAAGACCGGCGAGCGCGCCCACCTCAACGCAGCTATCCTGCTGTATCAGAAAGGTGAATACGAGAAGGCTGTTAAGCACCTCGAGGACTACAGCGCCGAAGGTAACCTCATCGGTCCCGCCAGCAAGTCGCTGCTCGGTGACTGCTACGTGAACCTCAAGAAGCTCGACAAGGCTATGAGCGCCTATGACCAAGCCATCAGCATGGCTAATGGCAACGAGCTTTATGCTCCCGCCTTCATGATCAAGAAGGCTACCGTGCTCCATGAGCAGAAGAAGTATGCCGAGGAGGCTGCCATCTATCAGGAGATCAAGGACAAGTACATGCTCTACGCTCAGCAGTACAGGTTTGACGTTGACAAGTATCTGGAACGTGCTAATGCACTTGCCGGAAAGTAACTTAATTCATAATGTTATCAGTGACAAGGTTGGTAAAAACGTCGTTTTTCCAACCTTGTTTTTTATTTTCTAAAAAACTATGACACCGATTTATCATCGCATACTGCTCAAGCTCAGCGGCGAGTCGCTGGCAGCAGAACAGAGTAGCGGCATTGACCCGCAGCGTGTGGCAGACTATGCCACCCAAATCAAGGAAATCGTGGACGCTGGCGTGCAGGTAGCCATCGTCGTGGGCGGCGGCAACATCTTCCGCGGCCTCAAGGGTGCCGCCCAGGGTTTTGACCGCGTCAAGGGCGACCAGATGGGTATGCTTGCCACGGTAATTAACGCGTTGGCACTCTCTTCGGCCCTTGAGGGCATCGGCCAGCCCGCTCAGGTATTCACCGCCATCGGCATGTTCCCCATCGGTGAGCCTTACAGCAAGTGGCGCGCCATCGACGCCATGCAGGCCGGCAAGGTCGCCATCTGCTCCTGTGGCACGGGCAGTCCCTTCTTCACCACCGACACGGGCAGCACGCTGCGTGCCATCGAGGTCGAGGCCGATGTCATGCTCAAGGGTACCCGCGTGGACGGCATCTACACCGCCGATCCCGAGAAGGATTCCACGGCTACCAAGTTTGACCGCATCACCTACGATGAGATTTACAACCGCGGCCTCAAGGTCATGGACATGACCGCCACTGTGATGGCCCGCGACAATAAGCTGCCCATCCACGTCTTCAACATGGACGTGTACGGCAACCTCAAGAAGGTCATGGCTGGCGAGCCCATCGGCACCGTCGTCACCCTGTAATGCTCGCTGCGCTCGCAGTTTAGCGTTTAGAGAGGCATCCGCCTTACTGGCCTCACGCTAAGGCGCAAAGCCGCTAAGAGTTTTAAACAACAAGAAATACAGATCTATTGGTTGTTAATCAATGATTTGTATTTCTTTTTTTCTTTTGCCCTTGTGTGTTGTCTAGAATAGGCCATTAAGAATGTTAGTTTTGGAGAAACAAAATGATATGAGGACGTTGTGAGTGGTTGTTATGTAACTATTGATATAAGGAAGGGATATGGGAAGCCTGTTTTTTGTTTTTTCCTGCGATTTTAACAGTTTGGGGCTGTTAAAAAATGTAATAATGTGGTGATATGGGGTAAAAAGGCCATTTTTTTGGACATTTTGCCCACTATTATGCGTGATAGCAGTAATTTTGTTGTCCTAAAAGAAAAAATCTCCACTTCAGGTTTATTCTATAATATATAAATGTGATAGCAATGAAAAGAATTACAACATTAGTACTCTCTCTCGCAGCAGTCAGCATGTCGGCCCTTGCCGGTGGACTGCTCCATAACACCAACCAGCACATCGCTTTCATGCGCATGATGGCCCGTGGTGCCAGCCACGAGATTGACGCTGTTTATACCAACCCCGCCGGCTTGGCATTTATGGACCATGACGGATGGACCTTGTCGCTCAACATCCAGAGCGCAACCCAGTCTCGCAATGCCCTCACAACGTTTGATCTCTTCCCTGAGGCTGACCACACCCGTCTGTACAAGGGCAAGGCTTCGGCTCCCGTTATTCCGTCACTTTACGGTGCCTACAAGAAGGATCGCTGGACGTTCTCGGGTTTCTTCGGCTTCACCGGTGGCGGTGGCAAGTGCTCTTTTGACAATGGTCTGCCCGTGTTTGATGCTAGCATCATGGCTGGTATCTACGCTCAGACGGCTGGCCTGAAGAAGACCCTTGCCGACAATCCCGCTACGGCCCCCATCCTGGCTGACCCGCGCATTGCAGACTTGCTGCCGTTGACCGCCGACAAGTATGACATCAACTCGTCGATGAAGGGCCGCCAGTACATCTACGGCCTGCAACTGGGTGCTACCTACAAGCCTCTTGACTGGCTGAGTGCCTATGCTGGAGTTCGTATGAACTACTTTGACGGTAACTATACCGGCTTTGTAAAAGTGATGCCCAAGCCCGAGATGGCAACTGCCGTTCAGCAGATAGCCGTTTCCTATCCCGCCCTGGCTCCCGTGCTGGGTACGATGGTCAATGATAAGGGCGAGATGGCCAACATCGACTTGAACTGCTCTCAGACCGGTTGGGGCGTGACCCCCATCATCGGCCTGGACTTCGTGTGGAAGGGCTTCACCCTGGCTGCCAAGTATGAGTTCAAGACCAACCTCAGCATTGAGAACGACACTAAGACCGCTACGGCCGAGCCCGCCGCATTTGAGTCAGCCCTTGCCGACTACAAGCATGGCGTGAACACGCCCAACGACCTGCCCGCAGTGCTCTATACTGCCCTGGGCTATGAGTTCATCCCCAATAAGCTGCGTGCCACCGTCGAGTATCACTACTATGACGACAAGCATGCCGAGATGGCCCACGACAAGCAGAAGGCTCTCAAACACGGTACCCATGAGGTACTGGCCGGCGTGGAGTGGGACATCAACAAGATGTTCACCGTGAGCGGCGGTTTCCAGAACACCGACTACGGCTTGAGCGACGCTTACCAGACCCACACCTCCTTCTCCTGCGACAGCTACTCCATCGGTTTCGGTGGTGCTGTCAACGTGACCGAGAAGATAAAGGTCAACGTGGGCTACTTCTGGACCACTTACAAGGACTATGATCGTAACGAGCAGAATTACTTCAATACTACGCTGCCAGGTAAGGACACCTACAGCCGCACCAACAAGGTATTCGGTGCCGGTATTGACTTCAAGTTCTAACACAGCAAAGACAAACCATTAGAACGATACCGCCGCTCGACAATGTACTGTCGAGCGGCGGTATTGTTTAGTTTTCAAAGATATTAAATTCCCGTGAGTTCGATGAAATTATTGATTGTCAATCAGTGCGGGGCGTTGATGTCCCAAGAAGAAGTGATTCGAGGGTAAATCATACTCCTCCGCCCTAACGGGCACCTCCCCTATCTTAGGGGAGGAGTTGAGTATCAGCAACTTATTTTCGTCGAACTCACGTTAAATTACCTAAGCAGGTTGGACATCATTGTATTCCAGTCCTGGGCGTCAGAGACGCTACTTAACAGACCTTCGTGTTGAGGAAATGCCAGGCTGTCGTTGAGCGTATAAGTCACCTGGGGCAACTTCACATACAGGCTCAGGTTATTTATCGCCTCTCCATTCTGGTATTGCTCACCCAATTTCTTGAAGTCAACAGCATTGATATAGTACAGTCGGTTGCCCTTATTGCAGATGTAGATGCGTGAGAAATCACGGTCACCCAACTCTTGAGCGCATTGCAATAGGCAACGAGTGACGTCAATGCGGTCAAAGTCCCGTTCATCAGGTTCCATGACATTGAATACCATCTCCTTCTTTGGGTTATACCACGGTTCGGTCACCTCGATGTTGATGCCATTGTTGGCTGGGTCAAGGTTCTTGAGCTCAACGCGCGAAATAATTTTGCGTCCGTGCCGCACCACGTCCATCGAAAAGATGGCATGAGCTATGACGAGCGCTAGCACCACAATGATGGCCAGCAACAAGAATTTATCTTTTCTAGTCATTGACTTTAAAGGATTTAAAGACATAACGGACTCTATGGGGTTATGAAGGACGTCATTTTTTATCAAACTGCAAGGTCACACCTCCAGGAGTGACTTCGAGTGTTGCTGGAGCGCCCTCTATCAACGGATAGTTCCAACTCTCGTCGTGGCTGGCGGGGAAATCGTAGCACACGGGGATGTTGTACTTATTCAAGGTCTCGCTCAGCATCTCGTTCATGTCGGTATAGCCGTCGCGGGGCTCATATTCGGTGAAACGACCCACGATGATGCCCTTGACATGGTCAAGCACGCCCTTTAGCCGTAACTGTTGCAACATGCTGTTGACACGCGGCATGTTCTCGCTCACGTCTTCAAAGAAGAGGATGATGTCCTTGCCGCGGATGTTGTCGCGGTCCAGGAAGTCCCATGCGCGGCTGCCTCCGATGTTAGTGAACACCGCCATGTTACCTCCGATGACGATACCATGTGCCTTGCCCATCTTGTTAAGGGGATGTGCGGGAACCGTGTAGCTAGGCATTTTGCCCATCAGTACGTCACGCAACATCAGATTGATGCTGTCATTGGCACCACGTTCGCCCAAGGCACCGCCCATGTTGGCGTGAATGCTCATCACACCACTGCACACCATCGCGCTGTGTAAGGCGGTAATGTCGCTATAGCCCACAATCCATTTGGGATTGCGCTTGAAGTCCTCGTGTGTCATCGGGTCAAGCAGCATTGCTGAGCCGTAGCCGCCACGGGTACACACGATGGCCTTGATATCAGGGTCGTTGAGCGCCCAGAGCAGATCGGAGCAGCGTTCCCTGATGGTACCGGCGTACATGTGATACTTGGTCAACACTTGTCTGCCGATGACGGGTTCAAAGCCCCAGGCTCGCAGCGTAGCAGCAGCCTTTTCGGGATTCTGGTCTCCTGGTGTGCTGGCCGGCGAGATGATGGCGATTTTGTCCCCAGCTTTGAGGGCGTCGGGCATCGTGAGGGCAGCAGGAGCCCGGAACTGTCTATGTGGCTTGTGGCGTTGCGGTGACTTGTCGGCAGCGATACCGGTCACACATGTCAGTAATGCAATGGCAGTGATGATAATAAGATGTTTCATATTGTTTTATTTTTTTACGTTTAGTTTCATGATTCTCTCATGGGATTCCTGGAGCTTTGACCAAGGGATGCGGCCCTCCTTGACCGAGGTCACAATCATATCCACTAGTTTAAAGGGGCGATCGGCTTCAAAGCCAGTGCTGATGTTGTTGCCCACGCAGATGAGGTCGGCCCCGGCGTTGATCGCCAGTTCCAGTGCCGTGGGAATGCTGTAGTTGTTGCGGATGGCCTGCATGTACAGGTCATCGGTCACAATCACGCCATCATAGCCCATCTCGTTGCGCAGCAGGTCGGTGAGCGTCTTTTTGGACAGAGTCGCGGGATACTCATCGTCAATGTTGCGGTTGAACAGATGGGCCGTCATGATGAGGTCGGCCTTGCCAGCATCAATGAGTGCCTTGAAGGGCTCCAGTTCCACCGGTGTCCAGCCATTGGTCACATCGACAAAGCCATAGTGTGAGTCGTCAATGGCATTGCCATGGCCCGGGAAGTGCTTTAAGGTGCACAACACACCCTGACTGTGGCACTCGTCAATAAACCAGCTTGCATGGCGGGCAATGACTTGTGGATCAACCGAGAAACAGCGCAGGTAATGCCCCACGGCAGCACAATCATGGTTCAGTACATCGACTACAGGCGCCAGGTTGACATTCACGCCGCTCTCGTTCATCTCGCGGGCTAGCCGTGACGCATAGTAGCGTGTCGTATCCTCGTTATCGACAGTGCCCAGGTACTCGGCGGTCACCGTTGGTAAGAAACCGTATTGCGGCTTGAGGCGGGCGACCTTGCCTCCTTCTTGATCGGTGGCGATGAGTAGGGGATAGTCGGCCCACGCCTGCAGTTGTGCGGTCATGCACGTCAACCGCTCCTTGCTAGTGATATTGCGGGAACCTAGAGTGGCATCGCCCGTCACGTCGATGTCAAACAGCACGATAGCCCCCACATGGAGGTCGCGCACATAGCGTGCTGCGTCACAATCCTCGGTCACGCTATCGCCCTTGAATCCCACCATGAGCATGCCGGCTGCATACCGGCGCAACACCGAATCAGGTGGCAGTTGAGCAAAAAGGCTACCCGCTGCCAGCAGCGCAATAGCCAGTGTCAAAATGATTCTTTTCATTGATAGTCAGTAGCAAGCCTAAAGCCTAACACCTAAATCCTAACGCCTTATTTATCAAAGAAGTGGAAGAAAAAATAGCAGGCAATCCAGTCCACTCGGACACCGCGTGCGAATCCGATGGTCTGTTTTTCGGCATTGCTCACTTTACCGTCGTTGATGCTGATGTAACCCAGCACATTGCTTTCACCGTCGCGTACCGTTCCATCGGTGTTGATGTATCCGATGCGGTTGCCCTCGGTGTCAAAAATCTCCAACTGCTTGATGGTGCCAACAGTTTTGCCAGCTGCATTGAGCACTTTACCGTCGGCATCAAACGAGCCGATGGAGTGCATATTACTGTCACGCACCACGCCATTGCCGTTGATACGGCCGATGCTGTTGAAGTCGGCATCGCGCAGCACCTGTGCGCTTGCCTGTGTAGCCATGATGCCAGCAATCGCCAGCACTACAGCTGTCATGTATAATCTCATCCGTTTCATAATCGTAATCTCCTTAAAAAGTTTTCCAATTAGACTAGAATCAAGCCACAAAGTTAAAAACATTTTAATAAAAACCCAAATTTTAGTCCATAGACTCAAACCTCTCACCTGATCAAACCATAAAAAGGACACAAATAACCATGAATGTTTCATGAATAAATTTATGGTTAATTCGTGGCCATTCATGTTTAAAAAGATGTTTGAGTTGTCGTTAATTCAATATCGGGATAGTATTGTGTATTCATTGTCTTCTTTCTATAAGTCGCTGCGGCTGCCCTCGTAGCTCAGCTGTTGTAATGAAAAGTATTGACGAGGTGAGGTCTTACTGTGTGAAAAGTGACAATGAAGCTAAATAGGGGTTAATTTTGGTCAAATTCGGGGTATTGAGTAGGGCATTTTGAAATATTATGCCTAACTTTGCCGTTTGGTACACAAGAAACAACCTAAAAAACGAAATACAAACAAAATCTGTAAATTGAAACGATGAAGAAGTACAAGCTCATCAACAATGCGCTGGGATGGCTCATCTTTATTGTGGCAGCAGTGACTTATCTGCTGACCATCGAGCCTACCGCCAGCTTCTGGGACTGCCCAGAGTTTATCGCACAAGGTTATAAGACTGAAATTGGCCACCCGCCTGGCAACCCGATCTTTATTCTCGCCGCCAACTTCGCGAGCAAGTTTGCCGGCGGTGACGTCATGGCTATTGCCAAGTGCGTCAACGCTATGTCGGCCATCTTCAGTGCCCTGACTATCCTGCTGCTGTTCTGGTCCATCACCCATCTGGTGAAGAAACTCGTCGTCAAGGACGGCGAGGAGGACAAGATGACCCTGGCTCAGTATCTGATCGTGATGGGCAGCGGCATCTGCGGCGCATTGGCATACACGTGGAGTGACACGTTCTGGTATAGTGCCGTCGAGGCCGAGGTTTATGCGTTCTCCTCGTTCTGTACCGCGCTGGTGTTCTGGCTCATCCTCAAGTGGGAAAACCGTGCCGATGAGCCTGGCAGTGACCGATGGATTGTGCTGATTGCCTATGTGTTCGGCGTATCGTTGGGTGTGCACCTGCTGAACCTTCTGTGCATCCCTGCTATCGCGCTGATTTATTACTACCGTCAGTGCCGCACCAAGGGCGAAGACTCTACGTTGAAGGGCTCGCTGCTGACGCTGCTCATCTCGTTCGTCATCGTGGGCCTGATTCTCTATGGTCTGGAACCCGGTTTCGTGGAGTGGGGCCAGAAGTTTGACCTGTTCTTTGTCAACACGCTGGGCATGTCGTTCAACTCTGGCGTTCTGGTATATGCCATCGTGCTGATTGCCGTGCTGGCTTGGGCGCTGTTTGAACTCTATCGCAACAAGAGTGACCTGCTGATGAAGATTTCTTTCGCTCTGAGCATCCTGCTCTCGGGTATGCTGCTTTTGGGCGATAGCCTTATCATCCCGCTGGTTCTGCTCGTTGCCCTGTGCGTGTACCTGTTCAAGTTCTGCAAGCGTGTTCCTGTTCGCGTGTTCACCAACATAGTGTCATGCATCCTCGTGATCTTTATCGGCTTCAGCAGCTATGCGCTGATCTTGATCCGTAGCTCACAGAACACTCCGCTTGACGAGAACTCGCCCAACAACACGTTCTCCCTGGCCAAGTACTTGAGCCGTGAGCAGTATGGTGAGACTCCGCTACTCTATGGACGCACGCTCTACAGCGACATCATGTACGAGCCCAGCAGTAGTGGCACCTTGCAGCCCGCCACCAAGGAGGGACCGATGCAGTATGCCCCCGAGGTAAAGACTGCCGACGGTCAGCCCGACCGCTATAAGGAACTCGGCAAGAAGAAGATCTACCGCTACAGCCCCGAGCAGAACATGCTCTTCCCGCGTATCCATGACGATAAGCATGCCCAGGAATACATAGACTGGTTGGGCATGCAGGGCACCCAGGTAGAGGCTACTACCCAGCTGGATGCTGATGGCAATGCCGCCAGCAAGGAACTGAAACTCAGGCCCACAATGATGGAGAACCTGCGATTCTTTGTGGACTACCAGTTGAATTATATGTACTGGCGCTACTTCATGTGGAACTTCGCTGGTCGTCAGAACGACATCCAGGGCATGGGTGAGATTACCCACGGCAACTGGATCTCGGGTTACTCGTTTATCGACAACCCGCGCCTGGGTGACCAGAGCCTGTTGCCCGATGACTTGGGCAAGGGCAACAAGGGACACAATGTGTTCTACATGCTGCCGCTGCTGATGGGTATCATCGGTCTGCTGTGGCAGGCCTACCGCGGTCGCCGTGGCATTGAGCAGTTCTGGGTTATCTTCTTCCTGTTCTTCATGACGGGTATTGCCATCGTGCTCTATCTGAACCAGACGCCGAGTCAGCCTCGTGAGCGTGACTATGCTTATGCCGGTTCGTTCTATGCCTACTGTATCTGGGTGGGTATGGGTGTTGCCGGACTGTGGAGCCTCGTGATGTGGGCCCTCAGGAAGAAAGGCAAGAAGGAAGTCAAGGGTGAGGCCGCTGTTGCCGAGACGGGCAATCGTGGCGGTGTGGCTACAGCCATTGCTGCAGTTGCAGCCCTCATCGGTCTGATAGTGCCCTTGCAGATGGTAAGCCAGACGTGGGACGACCACGACCGTAGTGGCCGCACCGCTGCACGCGACTTCGGCCGCAACTACCTGGCGAGCGTTGCGCCTAACGGCATCATCTTCTGTAACGGTGACAATGATACCTTCCCCCTGTGGTACCTGCAGGAGGTAGAGGGCTACCGCACCGACGTGCGCGCCGTCAACCTGAGTTATCTGGCCACCGACTGGTACATCAATCAGATGCAGCGTGCCGCCTACGAGTCGGCTCCGCTGCCCATGCAGGCAGGTATGGACACCTATGCCTACGATGAGCGCCAGTTCTGCTACTTTGTGCAGCCTGACCAGACTCCGACCGATGCACTCAAATCAATCCAATTCGTCTATAGCGATGAGAGCAGGAACAACCCCTACGGTATCAGTGAGATCAGGTATCCCGTTGTTTATATCCCCGTGGATGCCGACCAGGCTGTCAAGGCAGGTGTTGTCCGTGAGGAACAGCGCGACCAGATTGCGCAGTCGATCAACGTGAACCTGCAGCAGATGGGCTCTGGCCTTACCGCAAGCCAGTTGATGTCGTTTGACATTATCGCAAGCAGCATCGCCCAGGGTTGGAACCGTCCTTGCTACTTCGCCATGACTGTGCCCAGCAGCTACTATCTGGGTCTTGATCCCTACCTGCGTCTGACTGGTCTGGTCTATCAGGTGACTCCCCTCGTCAGCAACAGCAATTCTGCCGTATCGACCGACATCATGTACGACAACGTGGTGAATAAGTTCCTGTGGGGTGGTCTGGACAAGGCTAAGCCCGGTACGCTCTACCTCGATGAGACGATAAGCCGCATGGTGACCACTATGCGCAGCGCGCTGCTTGACCTGGCCACCAACCTGATGGGTGAGGGTATTGCAGCCCAGCAAGGTAGCTCGTCTGTGCCCGCCGGCATGACTAGCGAGGCCTATGCTGCCGACCGCTTCAAGAAATCCCGTCATATCCTCGACCTGATGATGGAGAAACTGCCCGTCGGTGCCTGCCCGTTTACCGTGCAGATGGGCGAACAGGTTGCTAACATCTACTACGCGCTGGGTAAGGCCAGTGGTGACGACTCTGCTATTGAGAAGAGCAACCAGCTGCTGGAGAGCGAGATTATGCGCTATGCCAGCTACCTGAAGTTCTACCAGTCGCTGAATCCGTCACAGTATGAGCGCCTGACCCGTTCCGACAAGTACATTGATCAGCAGTACATGCTCGACTTGCTCGGTGACTATGGCCAGCAGTGTGGTGAAGAAAAGTACCAGGCATTGGCTCAGAAACTGTCTAATGCCGGTGTGAACATGGGCCGTCTGCAAGCCTATCAGCAAGCCTACGAGGAGTCCATGCGCCGTCGTTATGCCGCTCAGCAAGAGGCTGCCGCCCAAGAAGAAGGACCTTCCATTGACCTGGAAGAATCATTGAGCGAGTGATGTTTCATCTGACTAAAGCCTGAGGCCTAAAGCCTAACGCCTAGAAATGTTAGTTGAACGTCCTCCTCTGCTCTATCGAATGATATTCCCCGAGACCGTGTGGCGCATACACAAGCGCGACCACACGGTCTATTTGACGTTTGATGACGGTCCCATACCCGAGGTGACCCCGTGGGTGCTCGACACGCTGGATCGTTACGGCATCAAGGCGACTTTCTTTATGGTCGGGGAGAATGTGGAACGACACCCCGAACTGCTGGAAGAGGTTCGCCGACGCGGGCACTCGGTGGGTAACCACACGATGAGTCACCTGCAAGGGGCGCATGTGGGCACCAAGCACTACCTGCACAACGTGTTCCGCGCCAACGAGTTGATTGGCAGCACACTCTTCCGCCCGCCCCACGGTCTGTTGCGCTGGGGACAATCCAAGGTGCTGCGTTCGCGTTTTGCCATCATCATGTATGACCTGGTGACGCGTGATTATAGCTGCAAGCTCACGGGTGAACAGGTGCTGAATAATGTCAAACGTTATGCCCGCAACGGTTCTATCATCGTCTTCCACGACTCGTTGAAGGCCGAGAAGAATATGAAATATGCCCTGCCGCGTGCCATTGAGTGGCTCCAGGAGCAGGGTTACAAGTTCGATGCCATTCCCGAGCTCTGACATAGCATCACTGATCAAGTCCCAGGCCATGAGCCTGGGATTTGACGCTTGTGGCTTCGCTGCTGCCACGCCTGTCGATGACGAGGCAGTGGCACGTTATGACCGATGGATTGAGTTGGGGCACAACGGCTGCATGGCATGGGCGGCAGGACATCGCGACTTGCGCCGTGACCCGTCAATGTTGCTCGAAGGGGCACAAACGGTCATTTCATTGGCGCTGAACTACTATCCTAGCCGTTTCCAGCCCGAGGGAACGCTGCGCGTTGCCTACTATGCCTATGGGCGCGATTACCACGAAGTGCTGCGCGAGAAATTGACCGAATTGGCCCATTTCATCGAAGAAATCACCCATTGCACCACCCGTCCGTGTGTGGATTCGGCACCCATCCGCGAGCGTTACTGGGCACAGCAAGCAGGCCTCGGTTTCATCGGCAGGAACAACTGCCTCATCATCCCGGGAAAAGGCTCCTACTACTTCCTTGGCGAAATCGTCACTACTGCCCAGTTGCCGCCCGACGAACCGTGCACGATGACCTGTGGCGACTGCGGCAAGTGCGTCGAGACGTGTCCGTCAGGCGCATTGAGCGGGGAAGGAGCCGCCGATGCTTCACGCTGCCTTTCCTGTCTGCTCATCGAGAACCACGACGAGCAACTGCCCGAGTGGGTCCCTGCAGTGGCAGGCGACAGGGTCGTCGGTTGTGACGAGTGCCAACTGTGTTGCCCCCACAATGCCAACGCCGTAGCCACCACGATCGAGGACTTCGCCCTCACCGATGCCGTAGAAACCCTCACCCGCGACCGCATCAGCCAGATGACCTCCGGTGACTTCCGCCGCACCTTCGCCCACAGCGCCATCTCCCGCCTCCGCCCCAAAACCCTCCGCCGCAACGCCCACCTCAACACCAAGAAAGACTTTTAGCCAGCTGATTGCTTGAAAAACCAGATAGCTGGATAATTCATTATCGGCAGATATTTGCTGGTGAGGGATATTGGTATTATCTTTGTGAGCGTGCAATGCTGATAGCAAAGCTGGATGAAAAAGGACTGTTATGGCTGGATATGAGATTATAGATGGAGTGGGGATGATCCCTGATGGAGTTACCGTAATCGAGAGTAAAGCCTTCAAGGACCGAAAGGATCTGAAGAGCGTTATCATTCCCGATACAGTGACCGAGATTGGTCGTGATGCCTTCAATGGCTGTTCCGCCCTGGAGGATGTCGTCATCCCCGATTCGGTAACTGGTATCGATAGCGGGGCGTTCTGCGGATGCACGGGTCTGAAAAATGTTATTATCCCCGATTCGGTGACAAAACTCGGCATTTACGTTTTCTTGGGATGCTCAGGTTTACAATGCGTACGCCTATCTGCTTCGTTGACTGATTTAGGCCCTTGCCTCCTCTTTAAGGAATGTAGCAGCTTGACAAGCATCACTATCCCTGATTCAGTGATTGAAATCGGGATGAATACGTTTGATGGCTGTACCAGTCTGGAAAACGTCGTTATTCCCGACTCTGTTAAGGTGATTAGTGAAAAAGCTTTCGCTGGATGTACCGCTTTGAAAGAGATTGATATCTCCGATTCGGTGATTGAGATTCACCGCAATGCCTTTGAGCGTTGCACTGGACTGACGAGCATTACCATCCCCCGCTCGGTAACCTGCATCAGCAGTGGGCTATTCTTTGAGTGCACGGGGCTGACGAGTGTCAATATTCCTGATACTGTGGTAAGTATTGAAGATTTTGCCTTTTGTGGCTGTACGGGTTTGAAAACCATCACCATCCCCGAATCGGTGACTGTCATTGAGGAGTCGGCCTTTGAAGACTGTAAAGGCCTGGTCAGCATCAACATTCCTAATTCGGTGACGAGAATTTTTGAGAGTGCCTTCAAGGGGTGTACTAGCCTGGAAAGCATTGTCATCCCCGACGCGGTAAGATGGATTAACGATATGACCTTTGAGGGATGCACGGCGCTAGCCAATATCTTCATTCCCAATTCAGTAACTAGGATTGGCGAATCAGCTTTTGATGGATGCAAGAGCCTGACCAGGGTAACTATCCCCAGCTCAGTGACCGAAATCGGCAACTTTGCCTTTATGGGCTGCTCTGGCCTGGAAAGCGTCATCATCCCCAAGACGGTGGCGAGAATCGGTGATGGTGTCTTCATCGGTTGCAGCAGCCTGACAAGTGATTAGATCTCTTGATGATTTGGAAAGACATTGTCGCAACAATCTCAATCACTTTCCATCTATACCTCAATCTGTCGTGAGGCAACGGCCTTAAATGGTTTTAATCATCAAAATTATTCATCATTATTGAGTAATATTAGAAAAATGTTGTACTTTTGTGATGATTAGTTTGTATCTGCAAGCATTTCGATAATTCAAAAGGATCTATATATGAGACACTATCTTAAGAATTTGGAAGATACGGTCCGCAAACACTGGACCCTGAACGCCTTGTGTGACTACAATGGCGACAGTTTTACCTATGCCAATCTGGCGACTAACATAGAGCAGTTCCGTATCTTTTTCGAGGCGACTGGAATAAACAAGGGAGACAAGATCGCTCTCTGCGCACGCAACTGTGCCCGCTGGGCGATGACCTTCTGGGGCATCAATGTCAATGGCTGTGTGGCAGTGCCGCTCTTGGCCGATTTTCATCCCGACACGGTTTCAACCTTGACCAACCATTCTGACAGTGTTCTGCTCTTTGTTGACGACGATATCTGGGCAAAGCAGAACCCCGAGGATATGCCCAATCTCAAGGCTGCCATCAATGTGAGGGACGGCAATCTGCTTTGGCATCGCGATCAGGATGTGGCTACGGCCTGGGAAAACCGTAAGAAAGCGTTTGCTCAGCAGTATCCCTACGGGATGTATCCCGAGCAGGTGTCTTACCCCGATGACAACTTGGATGACCTGGCAATCATCAACTACACGTCAGGAACCACGGGCAATCCCAAGGGCGTAATGCTCACCTATAAGGCGATGGCAGATACCGACGATTTTGCCAACTCTCATTTCCCCAACACTCCCGGCGAGACCGTCGTCTCGATGCTGCCCTTGGCACACATGTATGGATTGGCTATCGAGTTCATCCATCCCAATGTCGATGGTGTCACCGTCTATTTCCTTGGCAAGACTCCGTCGCCCACCACGCTGCTTAAAGCGATGCGCGACATCAAGCCTTATATGGTGGTCACGGTGCCCCTGGTCATGGAGAAAATCTATGCCAATGCCATCAAACCCTCGTTGGTGAAAGCCAAAACATTGTTGTCAATCCCTGTTTTGAACAAATTGATTTACAGAACGGTACGCAAAAAACTGATAGAGTCTTTCGGTGGCGGCGTGCGATGCTTCATCATGGGTGGTGCGGCACTTAACCCCGAGGCAGAGCAGTGCTTCAAGAAGATCCACCTGCCCTATACCGTGGGCTATGGCATGACCGAGGCCTGCCCCCTGCTGGGATATGAGTGGTGGACCAAGTTTGTGCCGGGATCCTGCGGAAAACCGGTTCACGAGCTACGTATCGATTCCGAGGATCCGAAACACATACCCGGCGAAATCCAAGCCAAGGGCCCCAACTTGACCATCGGCTACTACAAGAATCCCGAGGCTACCGAAGCTGCCTTCACCGAGGACGGCTGGTTCCGCACCGGCGACCTGGGCGTGATTGACGAGAAGGGTAACATCTTCATCCGTGGCCGTATCAAATCGATGATTCTGAACTCGTCAGGCCAGAACATCTACCCCGAGGAGGTCGAGGCAGTCCTGGCCAACTGCCAGTATGTGGATGAATGCCTTGTGGTGGATCGTGACGGCAAGATTACAGCGCTCGTATATTCCGAGTTGCCCGAAGATATGGACGAGGAAACCAAGGCCGCTGTCCCGGGACAAATCCGCGTTGAAGCCAACAAATCCCTGCCCAATTACAGCAAGATCGCCGTAGTAGAAATGATGCCCGAGCCCTTCGAGAAAACCCCGAAGCGCACCATCAAACGCTTCCTCTACAAGTAACCCCCTCCCTCGACGGAGATAAGATGCTGATACATGGTTTCCCCCTCTAAGATTAGAGGGGGCCAGGGGGCGTTGATATCCCAAGAGGACGTGCTTTGAGTGTAAATCCTGCTCCTCCGCCCTTCGGGCACCTCCCCCCAGGCGGTGGAGGAATGGGAAGTTGCTAACGTATTGATTATCAACAAAAAATTATGTAACTCACGTTAATATACAATACACCTTATTGTAGTTTTATCATGATATTCCAACAGATTTATGTAGCAAAAAGAAACAAGATCTGTCACCTCCAAGGTACATAATTCCCAAGATTTTCAATTCTCTACTCAATTAAGGTGAGGATATAACCTATTTTTTAGTCCTTAACTCATTTTTTTAATAAGTTAGGGACTAAAAATGATCAAGAGAAGAGGGCAATGAAACTCTTACCCAAGAGGAAGAGATGTTACCATTACAACAGCCTCATAGCCAGCCATAAAGCCCAAAAACGACCAAAATATGTACCATAAAGCCAATCGCAACCGCAAAAAAAGTGCATATTTTTGATTACGGAAATCTTGCTTCCCATTTGAAAATAATTGAAATTTTTCTATGATTTATTTGGTGATTAATAGAAATATTTCTATCTTTGCGGGGTAAAATGATATAAACAAGACTACATTTATGAAATATAAAGAATTTCACCGCAAGATTGTCGCTGCTGGATGGAAGTTTGATCATGCCGAGGGCAGCCACTACTTTTATATCAAGAACGATCAGCTATCAGTACCCGTTCCTTTCCATGGCTCGAAGGAGATTCCTGAGCCGTTAAGGAAGAAGATAGCGAAACTGATGGGAATATAAATCCCATCGTTAGCTTGTCAAAACAAAGAATAACCATCAATAACCTAAACCAATTATAGAAGTTATGAAAAAGCAAATCATCATCAACATTTGTGCGAGCCAAGATCACTTTGGCGCCTATAGCGTCAATTGCGAGGGCATCTATGGTGCTGGTAACACCATCGACGAGGTGAAAGCCGATGTGGAAAACGCCATCGCATTAATCAAAAAGAATCTGCCCGAAGATCGCTGGCCCGATGAGATTAAGGGCGAATATGAACTTGAGTGGCACTATGACACTCAGAGCCTGTTGTTACACTACGGCACATTGATGTCACTGGCTGGACTTGAACGCATCACAGGCGTACATCAAAAACAGTTGTGGGCCTATATGCATGGTCGCAGCAAGCCCCGCCGCCCTCAAGCTGACAGAATCGAAGCTGGTTTACACCGTTTCGGCCAAGAATTGTCATCCCTATCAGTCTTCTGCTGAGAATTCAAATATTAATAAACTATTGCCCCGTGCTTGCCAATCTCCATCACGGGGCACTTTATATTACAACTTTTTAAGTACTTTTAAGAGATTGATACACATTCGTTTAAATCAAATAATCTTATCATTCAAACCATAGTTCTTTATCTATTCATATGCCAAAAGTATAGAAAATCGCATCGATTTGGCACTCGAAAATACAACGTGCGCTGGTATTCGTTGCAGACGCATTTCTTCTTGGGGTGCCCATAGTACCCGCACGGGCACGGGTTCATCGAAGCCTCGAGCATGAATGACGCGGGATATTCGGTCGAGTATTTCGCCCTACTGATACTTATAATCCTGTCCTCCAATGGCTGACGCATGACCTCCAAAACCGATCGATTGAACTCAGGTAGCTCATCCAAGTGGAAGAACTTGCCCCATTGCAACAGCCTTATAATCACCCATAAAGCCCCAAAACCGACCAAAATATGTACCAGAAAGCCATTCATACCTACAAAGATACATGTTTTTCTAGGTCTATTCAAGTTATCGTTGTATATTTGCAAATTAAAAATAGTCTTTAATAAGAATCATCATTTTGAATAGGAAATCATAATATGAAGTATTACAGGTTATTCTTCTTACTGATCATTCTCTTTTTAATTATTCCACTTGGGATCAATATTTTGATTGGACTTCCTAAAGAATGGATTCCATTCCGTATAGTTGGAGATGATATCAGTTGGTTGGGATTTTGGGCATCTTATTTGAGTGCTGCGGCAACTTTTATCATGGTCATCTTTACATGGTTGACATTAAAACAAAATAGCCAACAGTTGGAAGAATTAAAAAGACAGTGGAGCGAGGATCATCGTGCCCGTTTATCTTTCTCTATCGTATCAAAGCATGGAATCTTCATGTTGATGATAGCTAATGTTGGCAAGGAAACCGCATATAATATAAGATTGACTTTCTCTGACCAGTTTATTGAATCTCTATTAGCTGATTCTACAAAAGATATTTATAGAAAACTCCAAGGAAAGAGTTTTTCCATTGAGCCAAACACAAATAAGTACTTTTATATCTCTCCTATTTATGGTAATTCTTCTGTTACTTTTCATAGAACCAATGAAAAATTCTCTGCTGAAGAGATAAACAAATGGCTTGATGAGTTTAGAAATATTCCCATAAAGATAAATGGCACATACTGTGATCACTATTATGTTTCGGAAACATTAAGACTAGACGATTATTTATTAATGAATCTTGTCGTTAACGATGAGCTAACTAATAATATAGAGGACATTAGAAAAGGAACTGTTGTAAATAATGACCAGTTTTATCCTATTCAAAAGAGCCTTGACATTATTGCAAAATCATATCAAAAAGCGTAATAGTAATTGAGCTATAAACATTTGAAATAATTTGTTAATTATCTGTGTTTTACTGTTTATGAGAATATACGATAACTTATCATATATAACTAATAATATTAGAAATGACGATGAAGCGTTTAATAATTTATTTACTTTTGCTTTTTGTAGTTTTTTCCAAAAAACTAGCATATGCCCACGATTTTAAAGTCAATGATATCTACTATTTAATTATCAAAGAGAACGAGGTTGCTGTTACATATGCTAATTATGGAGAAAGTAAATCTTACTCAGGGAATGTAAATATTCCACCCTCAGTCACATACAATGGAAAAACGTACTCAGTGACAATGATAGGCGGCTATGCATTCCGTAACTGCAATGAAGTGACTAGTGTAACCATTCCAAACAGTGTCACTAAAATTAACGCTGAAGCTTTCAAAGGCTGCTCAAAACTGACAAGTTTTACTATACCTGAGTCCATCATAGAGATAGGTTATGATGCTTTCAAAAGTTGCTATCAATTGAAAACTCTCAACTATAATGCAGTCTCTTGTGCCGACTATAGTACAAACGGATATGGAATCCCATTCGATAATTTAAGTATCTCTACCATCAATATTGGAAACTCCGTGGAGAGAATTCCTGCTTACTTTGCATATGGATTAGATAATTTGACAAGCATCACTATTCCTAACTCTGTAACCACCATAGGTAGTCATGCATTCGCCTATTGTACTGGGCTGACAGACGTTATTATTCCTAACTCTGTCGTTGAAATTGGCCTATATGCGTTCATAGGATGTTCAAGTATGGAAAAAGTTCAAATTAATGATCTTGGTACATGGTGCAATATAAGTTTTTACAGTAGTGATTCTAATCCGCTTAGTAGTGCTCATCATCTATATCTGAATGGAATGGAAATTACGGATTTAACAATTCCTAACTCAGTAATAACCATCGGCAATTATGCGTTTTATGGATACACTGGACTGACTAACCTAACTATACCCAGCTCTGTTACTACAATCGGCGAGTCCGCATTCCGGGATTGCTTTGGCCTAACAAATGTAAACCTAACTAACTCCGTAATAAAAATATCTAGTTATTCGTTTGCTGGTTGCTCGGGATTAACACAGTTTGATATACCCAATTCTATCACTTCCATAGATGATGGTGTGTTCAAACAATGCTCTTTACTGACCAATGTGACCATCCCCAGTTCTGTGACAAGTATTGGCAACTCTGCATTCAATGGATGCACTAGTCTTTCTAATGTGGTAATCCCGAACTCCGTTATTTCAGTTGGTAGTAACGCATATTATGACTGTAGTGGACTCATAAGCATTACTTTTGGTGCCTCACTCTCATCTATTGGCGCAAAAGCATTCATGAATGACCCTTCTATTGAGAGCGTAACTTGTTTTGCAACAACACCTCCGTCCTGTAATGACTTGTCAATGTTTACAGCAAATGTCTATAATCATGCACAACTACATGTGCCTGTAGATTCTGAAAGATCTTATAAATCAGACCCCTATTGGGGCCAATTTCTGACTATTATTGGCGATGTGAATGAAGATAATCCCTCCGATGAAGACTACATGAAATGTGATACAAATGGTGACGGCGAGGTAAACATTGCTGACGTAAATCGAGTCATTGACGCAATTCTCAGTCATTAGAACTATAACTCATTTGTAGGATAAAGAAGTGCCTGTAGAGCTTAGAGATCCAGCTTTACAGGCATTTATATTAACGTGTGTTCGATGAAAGGAAAATAGGGACGGTTCTTTTGATGTAACTATCTGTGACAGTTATTAAGTGATTCTTAACAAGTAAAATAATGTATAGAAATCTATATATCAATTGATTATATTCCTTTATGTAACATCTTCGGCCAAGGTAGTAAAAAAAATACAAGTTTGATCCGAGGTAGCTTGGGCGGTCGAGGTTGCGGTAGGCGATGGCTTCCATGATGTGGTGGTCGAGGACGTCGGCGCAGGCCTCGAGGTCGGCGATGGTGCGAGCGACTTTTAGGATGCGGTCGTAGGCTCTCGCGCTCATGTTCATGCGTTCCATGGCATTACCATCTACTCTTGCTCGTCACTTGATTGGTTGAGGATCCATTTTTCTATGTCTTCGAGGAGTTTGAGGTCGTCGGCATCGGCTTGTTGGGCTTCGAGGTGTTTGCGTTTGGAGTCGAAGTCTGCGTAGATTTCACGGACATGGTGTTCCATCTGGGCGTTGGAGACGGAGCCTTTGTCTTGAAGAACGTCCATTCCCTGAAAGGCGAGAAGGTTGTCAACGTTGTCACGCCAGTAGTCAAGGGTGAGGTCTCGGCGGTCTTGGACGCGCATTTCGGCTGATGTCAGGAAGATGTCAACGAGGCGGTTCAGCCTGTCGATTTCAGCATCTTGCAGATAGTTTTTTGCAATGGTGATATCGCCCTTGCGGACGATGGAGCCTTTCCATGTTGTCAGACCCATGTTGGGTTTCTCTGCATCGGCTCGGGCGCAAATCAATTCGGCGGCAGTTTGATGGGTGACTGCATAGAGTAATTTGTTCTGTGTCTCGGCAAAGAACATCTGTGTAGCCTTGTCTGATTTATCATAGTCGCTGCTGAGTGAGAACAGGTCGCGAATCTTTTGATAGAAACGCTTCTCTGAAGCCCGAATGTCCCGAATCCTCGCTAACAATTCATCAAAGTAGTCGGGACGACCATCGGGGTTCTTCAAGCGCTCATCATCCATAGTGAATCCCTTGACCAAATACTCTGTTAAGTGTTCCGTCGCCCATTGGCGGAATTGAGTGCCTCGCATACCGCGTACACGATACCCCATCGCTATAATCATCTCCAATGAGTAGAAAATGACATTGTAGCTCTTTCCATCAGCGGCAGTTGTCAAAAATTCTTTGACAACTGAATCATGAGTTAATTCATTTTCTTTCAGAATATTAGCTATATGATAACTAACCGTTTGCTTGGAGGTGGCAAAAAGTTCTGCCATCTGCTGTTGGTTGACCCAAATCTTGCCGTCGTGGGCATATAGGGCTACCGATGCACGGCCGTCGGCAGTGCGGTAGATGATGATATTTCTCTCTTGGTCAGGCATATTTTTGCATTTATAATGTGGACCCCATATAGGTGGGGCGGTCGAGGTTGCGGTAGGCGATGGCTTCCATAATGTGGTGGTCGAGGACGTCGGCGCAGGCCTCGAGGTCGGCGATGGTGCGGGCGACTTTGAGGATGCGGTCGTAGGCCCTCGCGCTCATGTTCATGCGCTCCATGGCGTCGCGAAGTTTTTCCAGGCCGGCGGCGTTGGGCTCGGCGTATTTGTGGAGCAGGGACGGGGTCATCTGGGCGTTGCAGTGGATGCCGGGTTCGTCCTTGAAGCGGCGCTCTTGGAGCATCCTGGCGGCGATGACGCGCTGGCGGATGGCGGCGCTGGGTTCGCCCGGGGCCTTGGACGACATCTGGTCGAAATCGACGGGTTGGACCTCAATCTGCAGGTCGATGCGGTCGAGCAGCGGGCCCGAAATCTTGCTCATGTAGTGGGTGCGCTGGTACTCGTTGCAGACGCATTTCTTCTTGGGGTGGCCATAGTACCCGCACGGGCAAGGATTCATCGAGGCCACGAGCATAAATGATGCGGGATATTCGGTGCTGTATTTTGCTCTGCTGATACTGATAATCCTGTCTTCCAACGGCTGACGCATCACCTCTAAAACTGAGCGATTGAATTCTGGTAGCTCGTCTAGAAACAAAATTCCGTTGTGGGCGAGGGAGATTTCGCCGGGCATGGGGTAGGAGCCGCCACCGACGAGGGCGACGGGCGAAATCGTGTGGTGCGGGCTGCGGAAGGGGCGCACGGTCATCAGCGTGGTGCCTTGCTGCAGTTTACCCGCCACGCTGTGGATCTTGGTCGTTTCGAGGGCTTCGCTCAACGTGAGTGGTGGCATGATAGATGGCAGTCGCTTGGCCATCATGGACTTGCCCGAACCTGGACTACCCACTAGCAGGATATTGTGTCCACCGGCACAGGCGACCTCAAAGGCGCGCTTGACGTTCTCCTGCCCCTTGACATCGGCGAAGTCGTAGGGGAAAACGCCCTGTGCCTTGGCAAATTCGGCACGGGTATCCACGACGGTAGGTTCAAGGGTGATTTCGCTGTTGAGGAACTGTACTACCTCGATGACATTGTCCACGCCATAGATGTCGAGGTTGTTGACGACGGCGGCCTCCAGGGCATTGGCTCGCGGAACGATGAAACCGTCCAGCTGTAGCTGTCGGGCAAGGATTGCCATGGGCAGGGCGCCCTTGATGGGACGCAAGCTACCGTCGAGCGAGAGCTCGCCCATGAGCATAAAGCGGCCTAGTTTGTCAGGATTGATTTTCTCGTCAGCGGCAAGGATGCCCACTGCCAGCGGCAGGTCATAGGCCGACCCTTCCTTCTTGATGTCAGCGGGCGACATATTGATGACGACCTGCTTGCCCGGGAACTCAAAACCTGCTTGCTGCATGGCGCAGCGCACGCGCTCGGCACTCTCCTTGACGGCCGTATCGGGCAGGCCGATAATCATGAACCCCGACCCCCAATCGACGGTCACCTCAATTTCGACCTTGATGGCATCAATGCCATGCACTGCGGCAGCTATCGTTCTCGCTAACATAAGAGTTTAGAGTTTAATGTTTAAAGGTTAGTGGGTGATGTCGCTGGCTTTTTTACGTGCTTGATCCAGGCTAGGACCCGAATAAACGACGAGACCTGTACTATCGGTGACGGCATACCATGGCATCGACGTGATACCCAACAACTGTATGCCTTGTTCCAGCGGCCCTCCAGGAGCCCAATAGTGTGGCCAGTCCTCATCCGCAATAGTCTGGGACCAACGGATGGTGTCACTCTCGGTAAGGATGTCTATCACATGGAGTTTCCCTGTGGCCCCATCGCGGATGGCCTGAAGTTTAGCCTTCAGGGCAGCGCGGTCATTTTGAGGGCTCGCCCAGAGTGAAAGGAGTGTCGTACGGTCAGTCAGTTTGATTTCCTCAAAGTCCCCGCCATGCTTGAAGAGGTTGAGCGTCATCAAGCGCGGCAGCCTGTCGTGGCTGTTGCCCTTGCGGAATGCTTGCAGCGTCTGTATCAACGATTCGGGCCGTGCCTTAGCTTCAATGCCGTTCAGCATCTTTTGGACCTTGGCGCGATCGCTGTAGTCGCTGTAATCCGCTATCAGCAATACCGTGGACAGCATTTCGGCGGGATGCTCACGCACATACTTCTCGATGGCTGCATCCAGTCGGCTGGGGTTAGGGTCACCGTAGAAGGCGGCATGTTCGTCGCGGAAGAGTTGCCAGTCCTCATTCAAGCGGTTTCCTTTGACCTTGACAGCCATCGCCTTACCGGCGTCGCCCTTGACCTTGAGGTGGTCTCCATTGCAGGCAACCATCATTGCCAACGGCTCATTGCGGTAGTTGAGCAGGCTCACGATGACAGGCTGTTCTGATGCCCCCTTGAAGGTGAAATGCCTTTTCTTATCTATTTCGGCAGGTGCTTCGACAACCCCTGAATCGCCACGGAAAACCACCTTGACGGTATGGCCGTCAAGGTTAGCGATGTCACCGTCAATCTTGAAGCTGTCGCTGCTGCACGAGGCCAATGCGATGACCAACAATAGCAGGAAGAAATGTATCTTATTCATTATCTTGATTGTAAAGTATCATTTCATATTTTTTCGTACAAAAGAACCGTCCCTTTGTACGAAAATTAGGGGTCGCGCCAGTCGCCGTGCTGCTTGATGAGGGCGACGAGGCGGTCGATGGCGTCGGCCTCGGGGATATTCATTTCGACGCACTGCTTGCCCTTGTATAGACTGATGCGGCCCGCCGCTGCGCCGACGTAGCCGTAGTCGGCGTCGGCCATTTCTCCGGGGCCGTTGACGATACAGCCCATGACACCGATTTTCAGGTGTGTGAGATGTGATGTCGCTTGCTGGACGCGTTGCACGGTCGTCTGCAGGTCAAACATTGTCCTGCCGCATCCGGGACACGAGATGAATTCGGTCTTGCTGATGCGCTGGCGTGCTGCCTGCAGGATGGCAAAGGCATAACGCACGACCTCGGCGCTGCTATAGCTGTTGGGCGCTTCAAGCCAGATGCCGTCGGCACGGCGATTCAGCAGGACAGCCCCCAAGTCAGCACCTGCTTTGACCTGCAGCCACTCGTTGGAGTTGTCGGCATAGGTGTTACGCACGATAACTGGGCAGTTGATGCCTGCCCTGTCAAGGGCATGAATCAAAGCCTGCTGCTCGGCTGGAATATTCTTCCCTACGGGGGTGATGACCAGTACTGTGTCGCTGCGACCACGCAGAAATTCCAGGCGGTGAATCGGTGTCGTTGCTGGCACTTGCAGGAAGCGCAGCCTGGTCGTTGAGCAACGGTTCCACTCGCCCAAGGTGAGCAAGGGATAGACGTTGCGTTCGCCTTTCCAGGCAGCAAGGGGCACCAGGAAACGGTGTGTACCGTCGATAAGGCCGTCAGCACTATAGTAGAAGTCGGGCTGCAGCTTTGCGCCGTCAAGTTGATTGGGGCAGTAACTGGCAATGACTACAGGCTGCTGGTTGCCACCGATGAGTCCATCGACAGTGATTGTGGATCGCCTATCGGGGCACAGGGGGTCATAACCCTCGCAGTAATCTCCTTCAATCGTCGGATGCCCCTCGCGTTGTGAAATATAATCCACCAGCTTGCGGGCAACGGGGATCTCCAGTTCGGGTTCCTCGCTTAGCGAGACGCGGATGGTGTCGCCCAGTCCTTCGGCCATCAGGGCACCGATGCCCACGGCACTCTTGACACGCCCGTCCTCACCGAAGCCAGCTTCGGTAACTCCGAGGTGCAACGGGAAGTGCATATCCTCATGGTCCATAGCATCAACCAGACGCCGCACCGCTTCGACCATGACCACGACATTAGAAGCCTTCATCGAGATGACCACGTCAAGGAAATTCTCCTTCACAAACACTCGTAGAAACTCCATCACGCTCTCGACCATGCCAGCTGCCGTATTGCCGTAGCGGCTCATGATGCGATCGCTCAGCGAACCGTGGTTCACTCCCAGGCGCACCGCAGTGTGATGTTCACGGCACACGGCAATGAACGGTAACAGTGCCTCATGGATGCGCTCCAGTTCGGCGGCATATTCCTCATCGGTATATTCCAGCTGCTTGAAAGTGCGTGCCGGATCGACAAAGTTGCCCGGATTGATGCGTACACCTTCACACACCGCGGCCGCGGCCAATGCCGCCTGCGGGTTGAAGTGGATGTCGGCAATGAGTGGGATGTTGCAGCCTTGGGCACGTAGCACTTGTGATATGTCACCGATACTGTTGGCCTGTTTTACGCCTTGAGCGGTAAGGCGAACATAGTCGGCCCCGGCAAAGGCGATGCGCTGGCATTGTGCGGCGCTGGCTTCAACATCATCGGTGGAGGTATTGGTCATAGATTGGACGCGCACGGGCCACTCACTGCCCATCGCGATGCCGCCCACGTTGACGCTTACTGTCGGGCGACGCTTATAGTTGAAAGGATTCATGATTAGACGTTAGATTTTAGACATTAGATGCTTGACATTAGATGCTAGACGTTAGACATTAGATGCTAGACGTTAGACGTTAGATGTAGGGATTATCCGAACAGTCTCATGGTCATGGACACGCACAGGAAGCCCACAACGGCGCCAGCCAGCACCTGCCATGTGTCATGGCGTCTGAGCGCCAGCCGTGCCGACCCAAGAAAGCCTGCCACAATAATGGCAAAGCAAAGCATCCAGAGTAGCTCAAATGCACTGAGGCCCTGCACATGAATCTGATAAATCAAGGCAATGATACCTCCGATGCCTGCCATGTGGGCACTGATTTTCCATTTGAGGTTGATGAGTGCTATCACCAGGATCGTAATCGCTGCACCCACCATGAACATGGTGAACCACTGCGGAGCGTGACAATAGTACAGATAATAGGCAGCTACAGCGTAGCATACACTCGTGAACACGTAGGGGACGAAACGTTGCTCCCTGACATTGACATGCAGGTCCTTAACCAGCTTGAAATGCCGTAGCACGCTCAGGAATATAAGGGGTAGGATGCAGGTGATGCCCATGCACACGAGCAAAATCACCACCCTCCTTCCATAGGGTAGCAGGCACAATATCGACACCCAGAGGGCCAAGAATACACCGTAGGTAGGCATCAGCAACGGGCTCAATGCCGTGGACAGGAAATTGGCCAAGCCTGCAATGAATTTATTGACAGTATATCTGTTCATTAAGAATAGTTTACAGTTTAGGGTTTAAGAGCTTATCTTGCCATTTTGCGGCGCTCGGAGCTGCTGGGTATCTTGAGCATGACGCGATACTTGGCCACCGTGCGGCGTTCCAACTTGTGTCCCATCTCTTTGAGTTTCTCGCACAGGGCATCATCACTCAACGGGTGAGCCTTATCCTCGGCGTTAATGAGCCTGCGCAGGTCATCGACCACTTCGTGCCTGGAACCGCCGTTGATATCCTCGCTGAAGAAGGACTTGAGGCTTTTCACACCCCAACGGGTCTGAACATACTTGTTGCTGATGGCACGCGACACCACCGAGACGTCCTTGCCGATCATGTCGGCTATCTGTTGTTGTCCTAGTGGCTTGAGGTCGCGCTCGTCACCACTGAGGAAAAATTCGCGCTGGCATTTCACGATGGCATTCATCGTGTTGAACAGCGTCTCCTGCCGTTGCTTGAGCACCTCGATGAACAGGCTGGCGCGCTGGTAGGCATCCTGAATGGTCTTCTTCTCCTTAGCCTCCTTGACGCTCAGACTGTCGGCATTCTTCTTGTAACGCTCGTTCATGATGGCGTAGCTCTCGCTGATCTGCAGTGTGGGGATATTGTTGCGCAGGGTAACCGTGATGCGTCCAGTTTCCTCGTCCAGCTCGACGTCAAAGTCGGGTGTCACCTGTTGGGTGATATAGGACCGTGACCCGAAGGCGTTGCCGGGGTAAGGATTCAGTCCACGCCTGATCTGGTGCTTGAATACCTGTTCCAACCGTTCCTTGTCAGTGTTCATTCTGCGTGACAACGCATCAAAACGCATTCCTGCCATGTCGTCAAAGTATTTCTCAACCATGGTGATGGCGATGTCCACATCTTCGCTTTGGGGTTTGCGGCGCAGCTGCAGCAGGATGCACTCTCGCAGGTCCCGAGCCGCGATGCCTGGCGGATCCAACGACTGCACGATGTTGAGCACCTCCTCAACCTGTTGTGCATCCACCATGTAGCCATCGTTGAATGTCACGTCGTCGGCAATTTCAGAGGTACTCCTCCTCAGGTATCCGTCATCCTCGATATTGCCCACTATGGCCTGTGCGATAATCTGCTGCGTTTCGTCAAGTTCCAGTTCTCCGAGCTGGTCATTGAGGAACTCCTGCAACGTCTTCTCGCTCACAGCCGTTGGGGCATAATATTCATCATCAGTGCTGCGGTTGTTGGCAAAGAAACGATACCACGCCACCGTATCATCATCACCGCTGTTTTCGCTGATGGGGTCATCATTGCGGTTTTCACGTCGTTCGTCACGGTTAGCCGACTTGTCCTGAGCGCCCTCATTCTCATAGCCGTTATCATCATCCTTGTCATCAGAAGTCTTTTCAAGCGCCTGAATCTCATTGACTTTGTTGTCAATGAATTCCTCCATTTCGGCATCGCTTTTTTCCAATATGGTGCCCAGCAAGCGCTGTTGCTCGAGTGCCAAGCGTTGCTTCTGCTTCTGTTCCAGTGTGAGTCCCTGTTTTGCCATAATCTTCAGAGTTTTTTAGCTTTAACCTATAAAGATAGTGCATGCCCAAGACAGTGCCAAATTTATTTGAGCACTGTGAAGTGCGTCACCCATCTTCGCCAAAGGCAAAGGTAGTCATTTTTTCGCAGATTTCTTTCCACATCTCCGTATAAGATATTTTTTTTACAAAAAAACTAGTTTTGTAACATTCATTATAGGAGAAGCTCTCGTTATGTCCTTCTTTTTGCGGCTCGCCGAAGGCTTGTTCCTTATTGGTGGCTGTTATGGAATTGAACAAGCGTGTCAATGATTTCGTCGATGTCATCGGTGAGCGTGAGCAGTAGGTTCTTATACTTGCCTGTATCCATGAGCCGCTGCAGTAAGGGAAAGACGGGCATCTCGTGGGTCCAGAAGTGTTTGCCCAGGAAAATCATCGGGCTTGCGAAGCCGTAGGACAGGTAGTGGTTCTGAACCGCTTCCTGGAAGATTTCCTGCATAGTGCCGGCACTGCCGGGAGTGTAGATGAGTCCACCGTAAGCCAGGGTTAGGATATTGTCCTCGCGGATGCTGTTGTCAAAGAATTTGGCAATGTGGGTAGCAAACGGTGTTGATGGCTCGTGTCCATAGAGCCACGTGGGGATGCCCAGGCTCTCGTATCGCTCCTGGGGATACTTTCTGATGACTTCAAATGCTGTAGCCAGCCATCCCTCGTCCCTGAACGTGGGCACAGCCAACAGCATCGACAGAGCATCCTCCATTTCCCTGGTCGTGCGCCCTGCCATCCACGCACCCAAGTGTGTGCCCTCCATTGCACCTGGACCACCACCTGTCAACATGACAAACCCTTCCTCGGTGAGGCGTTTGCTCAAGCAGGCGATGTCGCGATAGACAGCATCGGTGCGAGGCAATGCGTGTCCGCCCATGATGCCCACACACCGACGCGGATCGTGGGCCCCCATAAACTGGCGCAATGCCGCATGGATGCCATGGTCGTGCAGGCTACGTGCCAACGACTCTTCCACGCTGGAATCTTGCTTTCCTGTGTACAGGTAGTACTGATAAACCCGTCCGTCAAAGCAGCTGCCGTAATTCCCCTGGTGCTGGTCCGTCATGAAGCCCTCATAGAGTTCAGCGGCATTGTAGAGGGTCCTTCGGGTCACGCAATAGGGCACCTTGTCCAGATAGGCCATGATGTCCTTCATTTCATTTAAGCCAGTATTGGTAATCATCGTAATAGAGGTTTTTGGGTGTTATGTCTGTTGCAAATTTAGTGAAAATCCACCTATTGGTTACATGATTGGTTGATTTTTCAGCAAAAAATGGTTGATTAATCTCATGATTTTTATATTTTTGCGCCATAAGACAAAAATAATCATTTCAAAACGACGAAAAGATGAAAAAGATTTACACGACTTTTGTGGCTGCAGCCCTGTTGATTATGGGCAGTGGATGCACGGCATTAGGCAATATGGGCATGGGCTCCGGAACAGGCAGCGAGAGTGGCAACGGCACACTTGGTGACGTCTTGGGTGGTGTGCTCGGAGGTATATTGGGCGGCTTGGGCTCCCAAACCACCATCGACGGTCTGCTAGGACTGGTCATCGGCAGTGTCAAGGTCCAAGAGAGTGAACTCTATGGCGCTTGGTATTATGGTGCACCGGCTTGTGCCTTCACCAGCGAGAATTTGTTGGCAAAGGCTGGTGGTGCAGTTGCCGCCGAGCACTGTAAGGAGAAACTGTTACCCGTCTATAACACTGTGGGAATCAATGCACAGAACACGCAGTTCCAGTTCACGCAGGATCATCAGTTCGCTGGCAAAATCAAGGGCATTCCCTTGAGCGGAAGCTACACCTATGACCCGTCAACCGGTACCATCAGGCTACAGACGATGCTCTTCTCGACCAACGCTTATATCACCCGCACGCAAAGCGGCCTGGGCCTGACCTTTGAGAGCAAGAACCTGCTGAAGGTCCTTCAGGTAGCTGCCGCCCTAAGTGGCAACAGTACGTTACAGACTGTCGGTGACCTGAGCAAGCAGTACGAGGGAGTCCGTCTGGGCTTTGAATTGGCACCCATCAGGTAAATACAACAGATTTTGAAGGGAAGAATATAACCAGGTCAAGCTAGTTTATTGAGATCTCCTTTCAGCGAAAAGTTAAAGCACAGTCCTCCATCTTTGGCGGAGTGTGCTTTAATTATACCACCATGCAGGACCACTGCGTTCTTGACGATGGCGAGTCCAAGTCCTGTTCCTCCTAATGCGCGGCTGCGTCCCTTGTCGATGCGGTAAAAGCGTTCAAAGATGCGTGGCAAGTGCTCACTGTCAATACCCGTTCCGTTGTCCGAAAAAGTGAAATGCCATCGGTTATTCCTTTCCTTGGCACTGATGCTGACGGTGGTCCCATCGCCCGCATAGTTGATGGCATTATCCATCAGGTTACGGAAGATGCTGTAGATAAGCGAATGGTTGCCATTGATAATGATGTCTTGTGGCAGGTCGTTACGCACCGTCATGTTCTTGCTCTGGGTGATGAGTTGTGTCTCCTTGATGATATCTGCCACCATATGGGACACGTCAACTCGCTCGATAGTGATGAGGTCGGAGGCATAATCCATGCGGTTGAGCGTGGACAAGTCTTGCAGCAAAGACGTTAGGCGGTTGGCCTGGGATTGCGTCCGTTCCAGGAACTGGCGGCGGGTGTCAGTGCTCATGTCAGGGTGTTCGAGAATGGTTTCGGTATAACCCAGAATGCTTGCCACCGGGGTCTTGAGCTCATGGGCGATATTCTGTGTGAGCTCGCGTCTCATCTGGTTCTCCTTATCGGCCTGTTCGCGGCTGATGCGCTCATCCATGTGTCTGGAATAGCGATGCAGCAAGACACCCAATCCCAACATGACAATGATGGAGAAGATGAGCATGTGCCAGTCGGTAGACTCCTCAAACGGCCTCAAGAAATTACGATCATAATCATCAAACAGGATGAAGATAATGGCATAGATGGCAAAGAGCACCATTACGCTCACGAACATCTTATGCCCCTCGGACATCTTTTTCATTACACGACAAACAAATAGCCGAATCCGTGGCGAGTCACGATACACGACGAGTAGCGGCCTATCTTCTTGCGCATTCGTGTGATGTTCACGTCCACAGTACGGTCGGTTACTACAACATCCCGCGGCCACACTCTTTCAAGCACTTCTTGGCGCGTGAAAACCTGTCCACGGTTCTCGAGCAACAGTTTTAAGAGTTCATATTCGGTCTTAGTCAACGACACCGATTCGCCGTCAACTGTCACAATCATCTTATCCAGATTCATTTTCAGCCCCTCATAAGTGAGCTCGTGAACAGATTGAGGAGCCGTATATGTTCTTCCCAGCACGGCCTTGATTCTTGCAAGCACTTCCTTGATTGAGAAGGGCTTGGAAATATAATCATCGGCCCCCAGTTCAAAACCATGCAGCTTGTTATCCTCGGTCCCTAAGGCTGTCAGGAAGATTATGGGAATGTTGGCAGTAGCCTCATCTCCTTTGATGTGTTGGGCAAGGTCAAACCCTGACATGCCTGGCATCATCACGTCAAGCAACAGCAGGTCGTATTGTGTCAAGTCCTTGTCCAACGCCTCGGATGCCGAGCCTGCCGCGTCCGCCTGATATCCGGCACTGCTGAGATTAAACTTGAGAATCTCGCACAGGTCACTTTCATCATCGACTATAAGAATCCGTTTTTTCTTTGTCGTATCCATATCAGTCGCAAATTTAGAAAAAAAATGACATAAAGGTACGATGATATGATTACAAAGCTGTTACATTTCTCCAAATCGAGCCTCAACAACATTGACGATATAGTCGCCAAGTTTCTCCAACTCCCCAACGAGATCGCCAAAAGCGGTGCCTGTGGCATAGTCATATTCCCTATCGTTGACGGCATTGATATTCCAAGCCCTAAGACTATCGCGCATGTCGTTGATTCTATTCTCATGAAAATAGGTCTCACGAATGTCTTGTTCATTGATAGGTTTACTGAGCACTGTGTTCATCTGCTGGAGTGCAAGGTGGCAGAGTGATACCATGTCGATGAGTTTACCCTGCTGGTCTGAGTCAAAGGTCTTGCCAAGTTGGTCGCGCCTGTAAATGGTGCGTGCTAATCTGTAGCATGAGTCACCGATGCTCTCTAACTCGCCTATTTCACGCAGGAGTTGTCGGGTCTTGGTCTTAGAATCATCGCTCAAGTGCCCATCAGCAACCTGTTCAATGAAGCGTGCAATGGTGATTTCGGCCTCATCAGACGAGTCTTCTTCTTTCTCAATGATGTCAAAGATTTCTTTCCTGCGATTGTCATCTTCAGCGAGTAGCATCTCCTTAATGAGCTGGAACATCTGCTGCATCTCTTGTCCATAGTGCGCGACTTCCTTCTGTGCCTGAAGAATGGCAATCTCAGGAGTCTGGATAAGGTTGGCCTTGATGTACTGGAGCTTGAAGTGCTCCTGATTGGCATTGCCCTTGTCAGGCAGTATCCAGCGCACGAGTCTTTCCATCTGTGGTATGAAACCGATGAGGAGGGCAGTGTTTGTGACATTGAAGCAAGTGTGGAACATGGCCAGAACAATCGGCAAGCGCTGAACCTGCCCGCTTGTGGTGGGATCATAGCCTACGAGTTTGCAAACACCATCGACGAAGGGGAAGAAAATGCACATGACCCATATGACACCGACCACGTTGAATAACAAGTGGGCGAGTGCTGCACGTCTTGCCTCGTTATTGGCACCCAGGGCAGCAAGGTTAGCCGTAGCTGTGGTGCCGATGTTCTCGCCCATCACGAGTGCAATGCCCAAGTAGATGGGTAACACACCAGTGGAGCAGAGCAAGATGGTTATCGCCATCACGGCAGCCGACGACTGAACGATGCAGGTAATCACCGTACCGATGGCGAGAAAAGCGAGAATGGTGAGGTATCGGCTTGTGTCGAATGAGGCGAAGAACTGCATCACTGCCTGGTTGTGTTCAAGGTCAAGTTCCTTACCTGCTGAACTAAGCAGCACCAGCGAAAAGAACATAAACGCAATGCCGAACAAGAAATCACCCATGTAACGGTGGCGCTTGTGATAGATAAGAAGAATGCCCACCAGAAATGCAGGAAAAACGATGTTGGTCAAATCAACGTTGTAGCCTAGTGACATGATCCAGGCCGTGAGTGTGGTTCCGATATTGGCACCCATGATGACACTGATGGCTTGTCCTAATGTCAATAGTCCTGCTGATACAAATGAGACGGTCATCACTGTTGTTGCCGAGGACGACTGTACGGCACAAGTCACTCCCGCACCAGTTAGCATACCAGTAAAACGATTGGTGGTCATACGTCCTAAGATGTGGCGCAATTGCGGGCCGGCCATCTTCTGCAGTGCGGTACTCATCATGCGCATCCCGAAGATGAGAAGTCCCAAAGTGCCGAGAATCTTGATTACAATCGTCAAGTAGTTTGGCGTTAAATCCATATCAATAATATTATGTCTAGGTTATTGTGTTTTTTTTGGAACTGCAAATGTACAACCTGACTTTATATTATATGATTACGATATGGTTACAATGGCATGAATATCTTATTACACAAGATTGAATGTTAATAGGGATTACAAAGGTCTTTTATTGGGTGGGTAGGTCTCAGCTATCAGATTTTCGGGTAATTATCGTTTTGTCTGGGGTAAAAAAAGCTGCGTCGTGGGACGCAGCTGATGATGTTTACTTTGAAACTAACAGTTGATTTTCAACAGGCCTGTGCGGTACGCTTTACCAATGAGCTCAGCCACATTACGCGAGTTGGTCTTGCGAAGCAACTGCTTGCGATGATACTCCACAGTGTTTGAGGAGATAAATATTTTCTCTCCGATTTCTTTGCTGTTATACCCTGTTGACAGCAATTCAAGTACTTCCTTTTCTCTGGAAGTTAGTTCAATTTTGGGGGCACTCATAATATATCACTTTTTTTGATAAGATGCTAATCTTAATGTAGTTGCAAAAATAGATAGTAAAACTTTTCACACCAAACAAAACAGCATAAATTTAGACAAAATGATACCAAAACTATGCATTTCAGTAGAAAAAAGTGATTATTTGCAATCATTTGTAAGCCATAAAACATATTATTAGCTAGCGTAATAGCTTATTGAATATGGTAATTGAAAAAAAAGGCTTAGAGATTGATGATTGCAGTGTGGTCATTAATAACTGTTTCGTGCTGAGTACCAATGTCGTTGCGGTCTTCAAGTATGCTGCGCAGGACGAGCCGAGCAATGCTGTAGATGCGCAGATGCAGTGCGGCTTTAGCAAAGGGTTTCAAGATGCCTGAAACTGTCTCGTCCACGATGTGGTCCACACCATCAATGAGTTCGTCCACGAGTTCCTTATTGTCGCCCATGGTACCCTCGTTGCCTTCGGCAAAAGCGATATAGGCTTGAGTGACGGGCTTCTGCAGATGTTTGAGCAGTATGTCGGCAATCCCTTGTGGCGAGCCTGGAAGTTTGACAAAACGCATCATGAAGGGATGCTTATCCTTGTAATTGCTGATGGCCTGCTGGATTTCGGGCCAATACCTTGTCAATACGCCATGAGTAATGGTGGGGATGCTGCTGGTGAATACGCCACGCGCTGTTTCTCCAAAATCGGGCTGTGAAGGTAGGCTGAAGAGTGTACGGGTGTGGAGCTGCATCTTGCCAGTAGCCGGGAAGCAGGTGGCTACGCGCCATTGGCATGGATAACCCACAGCGGCTGCAGTGGCGATCTCTACCATGGTACCGGGCTGGAGGTTCACTTGGCTGACGTCACTGATGTGGAGATGTCCCGTGAAGATGACATGAACTCCAGCCTCAATGAGCCGCTGACAGAACTGCCCGGCATCATCGACCATATAGGGTGCCGCCAGTGTCTCCTCCATGTGGAAATGGGGCACCAGGTGGTGGTGCATCATGGCAATGACGCGCCGTCCGGCGTTTGTAGCCTGTTTGGCTTGCTCAACAAGCCACTGTTGGGTAGAAGGCTCAAGGTGGCCGCTGGTCTTGCAGTGGTCCCTGGCATCACCACGTGAGACGAATGTATTGAAGCGGTCCATGCAGGCGTCAATGGCAAGGATGGACAGACTGTCGGTCACATCGCAGCAGTAGCTGAGCGAGTCAGGGTCGCGTCGTGAGTTGCTGCCATAGCCTGCATGACGGTAGATGGCTGCAAATTCACGGCGGGTGATGGTGTCGGTGGATGTGGCATTGTTTCCGTCAAATACCTTGGCATCGGGGTTATTGATATCATGGTTGCCTGGGACAACAAGAACCTGAATGCCAGCGTCGGTGAGGCGTTTGAGTTGGGCAGCCACTTGTTCATGGCTCACACGTTCTCCGTCTTTGGTAAGGTCGCCAGTTACCAGTACAAGGTCTGGCTTGAGCTCAAGGATGCAACCCATCAGGGTATCAAGGATTTCGACACTCTCCCGCAACATCTTGCGGTCTCGTGCCAAGTATTCTTCAAAAGCATTACCCTCGCTGACCAGCAGCTCGGGAACCATGACGTGCAGGTCACTGATGATGGCTATTTTGATAGGTTGCATGGGGTTGTATTTGGTTATTGTTTGTAATTAGTCGAGTTCCATTTTGTCGATGTCAGGAAGCCATACGCCGTCGTTCCACAGGCGGATGACGTTGTTGCCCTCCTGCAGGTCAATATTGACCTTAAGGGTCTGAGGCTTGGACCCGTCCTTGCCGTTGGCGGCAAAGACTCCGATTTGTTTGCCGTTGACTTCGACGCGGATTTCGCGCCATTCGCCCGTGAAGAAATGCAGGGTCATGGTACGGCGGCCAGCCTTATTCACGTGGACGTTCTGCCACTGGATGTCGTTGCCGGGACGATAACCCACATAACATGCCGCATAACCGCCTGATGCAGCTGGGTTGGGGAGGTAAATTGCGGTGCACAGGTCATAGTACCATTGCAGCTCCTGATACTTGCTCAAATAAGCGGTTTCGGCTTCATAGACCTTGCGTTCAAGACGTTTCTCGGCCTTTGCCCGATAGATTTCAGTGCCATGAGCAGGGACATTGATGACCATTGACCCAGTGGCAGAACCAACACCCTTCTGAGCAAAACAGTCATAGAGCTCCACTTTTCCGCCTAGGTCAATCGTCTGGAAATCAATATTGACTGTCTGGCTCGAGTCGCTAGGGTTATAGACCGCAAAGGCGCGTTCCGTGCCGTAGAGTTGCTTGATGTCCTTGACCATGATGAAGCACTCGCCCTGCTTGGCAGCCAGATAGGCCTGCAGGTGCAGCGGATCCTGGTTGAGGGCGATGAGATCGCGGTTAGTGAGCAGGCGCAGTGTTTGAGGTTTTATTTTCGCCATGTCGCAGCCGATGAGCAGCGGCGATGACATGATGCACCACATGCCGAAGTGGGTCTCGTCCTCGATGGCCGACATCGAGCGTCCCACTTCCAGCATATCCATGTCGTTATAGTGTCCGTCGTGGCAATAGGCACTCATGTAGAGGTTTTCGGCAAGGATTTCCTTGACTGATGTCCAGTTGTCATAGATGTCTCCCGTCGTGCGCCACGAGTCGGCGACATCGGCGGCCCAATTGCCAGGATAGGCCCATCGGCAAATGTTGAAGACGATATCCTGTTTGCCGCAATTCTTAATGGCATTGGATATCTTGGAATATTGCTCGCGTTCATTGAGACCCAGGTGGCGACCGCCACACCAGTCCACCTTGATGAAGTCAAAGTCCCAATCCATGAAGTAGAGCTGGCAATCCTGCTCTTCGTGTCCGACAAATCCCACACCGACGCCCCACGGCTGGCGGTTGCCTGAGCCGCAAGTGTTGTCGCCGGCATCGCTGTAAATGCCCGCTTTGAGGCCTAACGAGTGGATATAGTCCACCAGGGCACGCATCCCGTTGGGAAATCGTACCGGGTTCAGGCGCAAGTGGCCATCCTCGCCACGCCCCGACCAGTAGCCGTCATCAATGTTGATATACCGGTAGCCGGCATCCTGCAGTCCGCTCTGGTGCATGGCATCGGCCTGCTGGCGGATGAGGTCCTCATTGATGTCAAGTGCAAACGTGTTCCATGAGCTCCAGCCCATGGTTGGGGTGCGCTGTGCCAGTACAGGGAGTACCGCTACCATCAGCAGGGCGAGGATAGACAGTTTTTTCATTTTAGTGGAGATAGTTGTGATAGGCTGTTGTGTCTAAAATCAGTCGTTGATGATGAGCATGGCGTCACCGTAGGCACCAAAGCGGTATTTCTCCTCGATGGCTACGCGATAGGCTTCCATCGTCTGGTCATAGCCTCCGAAGGATGCTGCTGCCATCAGCATGATGGAGTAGGGCATGTGGAAGTTGGTGACCAGGGCGTCACAGGTCGTGCACTCATAGGGCGGGAATAAGAACTTATTGGACCAGCCGCCGTAGGGCTTGATGTGTCCGTTCATGCCCACGCAGGTCTCAAAGGCACGCAGTACCGATGTGCCGATGGCGCACACCTTATTGCCGCCGTCGCGCAGGGTGTTGACCTTCTCGGCAAGCTCGACGCTGACGTCCATCTCCTCGCTGTCCATGCGGTGCTTGCTCAGGTCTTCTACCTCGATGTCGCGGAAGCTGCCCAGACTGATGTGCATCGTGAGGAACTCGCGGTCAATGTCGCGGATTTCCATGCGGCGCATCAACTCGCGTGAGAAGTGCAGACCGGCTGCGGGAGCCACTACAGCACCTTCCTTGCTGGCAAAGATGGTCTGGTAGCGTTCGGCGTCTTCGGGCTCTGGGTCACGGGTGATGTAGTAGGGCAGAGGCGTGTTGCCCAGGTTATACAGGTCTTTCTTGAACTGGTCGTGGTCTCCGTCATAGAGGAATCGCAGCGTACGGCCACGCGAGGTGGTATTGTCGATGACCTCGGCTACCATCGAATCGTCAAGACCGAAGTACAGTTTGTTGCCGATACGGATTTTACGGGCCGGTTCCACCAGCACGTCCCACAGTTTGTTGTTAGGGTTGAGCTCACGCAACAGGAATACCTCAATGCGGGCACCGGTTTTCTCCTTGTTACCGAACAGCTTAGCGGGGAATACCTGTGTGTCGTTGAATACGAATAGGTCATGGGGATTGAAATATTCAAGAATTTCCTTGAACACTCGGTGCTCGATTTGGTTGCTTTTCTTGTGCAACACCATCAGACGAGATTCGTCACGCACTGGACTGGGATGTGAGGCAATCAGTTCCTCGGGCATCCGGGTATTGAATTCTGAAAGTTTCATACGTTAATCAGTTGTTTATTTTTGGTTGTTTATTGTCAGTTATCTTGATTACTGCTGAAAGTAATCAGTTATTTAATCTGTGATGTGCGTTTGGAGGGAACATCACAGCACTTTTTCTCCTGTTTGCGGGCAAGGCGTTCAGCCTTTTGACGGGCGGCACGTTCACGGTTCTCGATGCGCTCGCGTTCCAGCCTTTCGGCCGCTGCTTGCTCAGGCGAGACGTATGTCTCGTTGTCAAGTCTCTCGACTAGGGCTTCCAGAGTGAGGCATTGGTCAATGGTTATGTCACCCACACGGGTGCGCCGCAGCCCTGTCAGGTGGGCGCCGCTATCCAAGGCCACACCGATGTCACGTGCCAGGGCGCGGATATAGGTTCCCTTGCTGCACACCACGCGGATTTGCAGCGTGGGTTCCTCGGGCAGGCCACATTTCAGGACCTCGATTTCATCGATCACCAAGGTCTTGGGGCGGATTTCCACATCCTGCCCTTTGCGGGCCAGTTTATAGGCGGGTTTGCCATCGATTTTGCAGGCCGAGAACGATGGGGGAACCTGCTCAATGCTGCCAGTGAACTGCTCTTGCAGCACACGGTCAATGAGGGCGCGGTCGATGTGCTGCCACTCGTAGGTGGCATCGACTTCGGTCTCCAAGTCATAGCTGGGAGTGGTGGCTCCCAACCTGAGGTCGGCGATATACTCCTTGACACCAGTCTGCAGCTCATCGATGCGCTTGGTGGCATGGCCTGTACACAGTAGCAGCACCCCAGTTGCCAACGGGTCGAGTGTGCCGGCATGGCCCACCTTGACCTGACGGGTCCCCAGATGGGTTCGCAACACGGCACGTACCTTCTTTACCGCTGCAAATGAGGTCATCCTTAGCGGTTTGTCAATGCAGAATATTTCGCCTTCTATCGGGTTTAGCATTTTTTAGTCTTTTGGGCCTTAGTCGACCATCTGTAATGATTGACCACTTAACAGCAAGGCCAGAATGATGACACCGACAATGATGCGGTACCAGCCGAAAGCCTTAAAGCCGTACTTGGTCAAGAAATTCACAAACCACTTCATGGCGAGCAGAGCCACGATAAATGCGACTACACAGCCCACAATCAAGACAATGATATTGTGGGTCGTCGCCCAATCGGCATTCTCCTTGAACAAATCCACCAGATCCAGCAATGTGGCGCCAGCCATGGTGGGCACAGCCAGGAAGAAGGAGAATTCTGCGGCTTTGCGACGGGTGAGTTTCTGTGACATACCGCCCACAATGGTAGCCATGCTTCGGCTTACTCCGGGAATGACGGATATGCACTGGAATAAACCAATCTTGAATGCTTTGGGCTCATCCAGCTTGACGTCTTCACTACCCTTATTGAAGATTCGGTCGCAGAAGAGCATGAACACACCTCCAGCCACCAGCATGATAGCGACCACCAGGACACTGTCGAGCAGCCAGTCGAGGAGTCCCGACTTCTTGGCGGCAAGACCGATGATGACTGCGGGCAGCACACCCACCAGCAACAGCCAGTAGAAGTACCACTTGTGTTTGAAACGCTGCCACGACGAGGCACCTTGAGGAGCTGGTGTGTGGTCAAGACGGAAAAATTGTTTCCAATAGAGTACCACTACCGACAGGATGGCTCCAAACTGGATGATGAAGGTGAAGGCATGTACAAAACTGTCACCTTGACGAACACCCAGCAGGTTCTGGGCGATGATCATGTGGCCGGTTGACGACACGGGAAGAAACTCGGTGAGGCCTTCCACAATGGCAATGATAATTGCTTGTAACAGATCCATTCCGATGAGTGCTTATTCTGTTACGTTCGTGTTGTCGTCGGTGTGCTTGTTGTCCTTCTTGCGGTAAATGATGGCAAATGCCATGAGCACAAAGCCCAGGAAAGCGATGAGGGGGCCCGTAGTGATGCGGCTGCTCTCGAATATGTTCTTGTTGAACGTGTTGCCCACGTTGGCATCACCGGTCATCAGCCAGAAGCCGATAATAATCAACAACAGGCAAATGCCCATGAGGATGAAATTAATCTTTGTCAGCGGATAGCTCACCTTGGCTCTTTCTTTGTTCTCAACTTGTGTTTTCTTTTCTTCTTTAGCCATAATTATAGTATTTTTAGTAGTTGTCACCAAGTGACAGTTGTAGATTGCAGGCAAGGTAACACAAGAGTGCATACCCCTGCAATTTGGTGCAAAATTACAACATCAACAGGCCTTTGTCAATAGTTTTAACCCATTTTATGATTTTAAGGGCACCACGTTACTGCTCAAAAGCTTGGACGACGAGCTTGAGGTTGTCGATGATGTCAATGTGTTGGGGGCACTGGGCTTCACATTGGCCGCACTCGAGACACTCGCTGGCCTTGCTGTGGCTCTTGGCCACGAGGTTGTAGTAGAGCTTGCAGTTGCTCTTTTGTTCAGGAAACTGTTGCTGGGTGTTGTAGAGGTTGAAGTATTCGGGAATGGCAATCTGCTGTGGACATCCTTCTGAGCAGTAGTGACAGGCTGTGCAGGGGATAGAGATTGCATCGCGGATGACTTGGGTTGCTTGAGCAATGATGTTCTGCTCCTCGTCGTTGAGGGGTTGGAAGTCCTGCATGTAAGACGTGTTGTCCTTCATCTGTTCCATGTTGCTCATGCCGCTCAGCACCATCATCACATTAGGCAGCGAGGCACAGTAACGGATGGCCCATGAGGCAGCGCTGGCATCAGGGTCGTATTCCTTGAACAGACGGTCAATGGCCTCGGGAACACGGGCGAGTGAACCGCCCTTGACGGGTTCCATCACGATGACGGGCTTGCCGTGCTCGACACACAAGTCGTAGCACGTCTTGCTCTCGATGGCGGGGCTATCCCAGTCAAGGTAGTTGATCTGTAACTGAACATACTCTACCTCGGGGTGCTTGTCCAGGATTTGGGCCAGCAGTGCTGAGTCGTCGTGGAACGAGAAGCCGATGTGGCGTATCTTGCCCTCGTCACGCTTGCGTGCAATGAATCCCCAGCCGTCCATGCGTTCCATCACCTCGACGCGCTCGTGGTTGAGGGCATGCAGCCAGTAGTAGTCAAAGTAGTCCACACCACAACGCTCCAACTGCTCGTTGAAGATGCGCTCCAGGTCGGCCTCTTCGTTGATGGCCCACACCGGCATCTTGCTGGTGACAGTAAACGCCTCTCGTGGGTAACGTTTCACAACAGCCTCTCTGAAGGCCTCCTCGCTCTTGCCGCCGTGGTAGGGATAAGCGGTGTCGAAGTAGGTGAAGCCGTGTTCGATGAACCAGTCGGCCATCTCCTTAAATTTTTCCATGTCAATGCTCGTTTGATCATCGGGGTTGACCAACGGCAGACGCATGAGTCCGAATCCTAGCTTTTTCATTGTTATTCTATTGTTTAGGGTCCCTAAGGCTCTTAATATTTGATATTCAAGTCGGTGAACAGTTTGATGCCGCGCAGGTAGTGGGCCGTGATGATATTGACGCGCTCCTCGGGTAACTGTTTCAAGAGGTTGACAGCAGGCTGTGAGGTATACTTTTTCCTCATCTGGCGGAAGTCACGGTGAGCACGGATGATGGCCCACGCGTCGCCAAAGTGGAATTTTGCCAGCGCCATGCCGAAGGCCAGCGTATCCATCAGGCGGCGGGTTAACAGCAAGCGCTTGCCCTCGTCATGAGGCAGGTTCTTGTGCAAGAGCAACAGGTTGTTGCGGAAGTTCAGGTAGGTCTTGCGTGGGTTGCCTTGGGGCAGGCTGCCGCCGCCCAGGTGATAAACGTGGCTTGTGGGCACCATCTTCAAATCGCTGCCTGCAAGACGGATGCGCCAGCACAGGTCAATCTCTTCCATGTGGGCAAAAAAGTCCTTGTCCAGCCCCCCTACATCCTGATACAACTGGCTGCGAACCATCAGGCAGGCTCCCGTAGCCCAAAAGACGCTCTTAGGGCTATCGTCATATTGCCCCTTGTCTTCTTCCAGATACTCAAAGATGCGTCCACGGCAATAGGGATAGCCGTGGCAGTCGATGTAGCCTCCGGCAGCTCCAGCATACTCAAACATCTGCTTACCGTCCTCACGGTCATGCAGTAGCTTGGGCATCACGGCACCCACCTCGGGGTGCTGTTCCATATAGTCCAGCAGCGGGTTAAGCCACCCCTGTGGCGTGCGCACGTCACTGTTGAGCAACACCGTGTAGGGGTACATCGTTTCCCCGATGGCGAGATTATAACCCAATGCAAAGCCGTGGTTAGCGTCAAATTTCAGGACTTTGACCTGCGGGAATTCCTGCTCAAGTACCTGCAGGCTGTCGTCGGTGCTTCCATTGTCGGCAACAATAATGTCGGCAATGGCATCATCGGTGCCTGCAATCACTGTAGGCAGATAACGGCGCAACAGTTTTGCTCCGTTCCAGTTCAATATGATGACAGCAACTTTTTTCATTCTCTTATTACCTGGGCATCGACGCTCAGGTCATCATTCAGGGTCAATAGTTTCACGTTTACGATCTGGTTGGCCAGACTCATGTCGGGCTCCACGTTCACGCGGATGTAGTTGTCGGTAAAGCCGTGCATCATACCCTTGCCGCGACCATGCTCTAGTAGGACAGGACGCGCTGTGCCCAGGTATCGGCGGGTAAAGTCGGCTTGTTTCTCGTCACTCAAGGCTATCATGCGGGCTGCGCGTTCCTGCTTGTCCTGCTGGGTGACAATATAGGGGATGCGCAGGGCCATCGTGCCGGGACGTTCGCTATAGGGGAATACGTGCAGGTGTTGCACGTTGAGGCCAGCGATGAAGTTATAGCTGTCCTCAAACAGTTCGGGCGTCTCGCCACGGGTACCCACCATCACATCCACTCCGATGAAGCAGTCAGGCATCAACTGGCGACACCGCTCCACCTTATCGGCAAACAGCTGGCGGTCATAGTGGCGCCGCATCAACTTCAAGATGGGATCACTTCCACTCTGCAACGGGATGTGGAAATGGGGCATGAAGGCGCGGGAGCGGGCGCAGAAGTCAATGATATCGTCGGTCAGCAAGTCTGGCTCGATAGACGAGATGCGATAGCGCTCGATACCTTCAATGTCATCTAGGGCCTTGAGCAAGTCAAGAAAATGCTCGCCCGTGTTCTTGCCGAAGTCACCGATGTTGACGCCCGTGATGACGATTTCCTTGCCACCCTCGGCAGCCACCTCGCGGGCTTGCGTAGTGAGTTGGGCGATGGTGCCGCTACGGCTACGGCCTCGAGCAGCGGGGATAGTACAATAGCTGCACCAGTAGTCACAGCCGTCCTGCACTTTGAGCCAGTAGCGGGTACGGTCGCCGCGGTCGCAGGATGGTGAGAACGAGCGGATGTCCATTGTCGGGGTCACTTCCAAGCGATGCTGGCGGTTCTCAAACCACTGCAGCACATACTGTACGATGTCGGCCTTGTGTTCGCTACCCAGCACGATGTCTACGCCTGGGATTTCGGCGATCTCTTTGCCTTTGAGTTGGGCGTAACAGCCCGTGACCACCATCAAGGCGTCAGGATATTGCCGAATGAGGTGTCGAATATGCTGACGGCATTTGCTGTCGGCCAGGGCGGTCACACTGCAAGTATTCACCACACACACGTCGGGAACTTCGCCTTTTGCAACAGGTACAAATCCCTGTTCGGCGAGCAGCGATTGCATGGTGGCAGTCTCCGAGAAATTGAGTTTGCAGCCCAGTGTCTCGAGTTTTACCTTGTGTTGTATTGAGTCGCTCATTTATCTTTTGCGTCCACGTGGTTTGCCTGAACGACCTGTTTTGCTTGGTTTGCCGAGCCTGCTTGATTTGGGACCTCGTGCTTCGCGAGCTTGACGGCGGGTGCTGTTGCCACGTGCACCGCGTTGCTGGCGACGGGATGCGCTGCCGCCCTCATATTGCATGCGCTGGCGCTCGTCACGTGAGAGTCGGCCGCTCATGCTGCGGCTGTTTTGCTCAGTGATGGGCTCGCGGTCAATGCGGTGGCTGTTGGCGGGATTCTCCTTGTCAACAAGCACAAAGTCGAGTTGTTTCTTGATGAGGTCGGCTCGTGCCACCTGGATGGTAATGGGGTCACCCAGGCGATAAACACGACCACGGCGGCGTCCACGGATGCAGTAGTTTTTCTCGTCAAACTCATAGAAGTCGTCATCCAGTCCACGAATGCCTACCAGACCCTCGCAATGAGTCTCATCGATTTCCACATACAGGCCCCACTCGGTCACACCCGAGATATGACCCGTGAATACGCCACCCAAGCGTTGCCCCATGAACTCAACCTCCTTGTACTTGATAGAGGCGCGCTCGGCATTGGCTGCGAGCTGTTCTTGGGAACTCATGTGCTTGCACTGGTCCTCAAGCTTGACGGGATCTACACTCTTCTCGCCCGCTGCATACTTATCAAGCAAGCGGTGCACTGTCAAGTCGGGATAACGGCGGATGGGTGAAGTGAAGTGGGTATAATAGTCAAACGCCAGGCCATAATGTCCGATGTTGGTGGCACTGTAAATCGCCTTAGCCATGGAACGGATAGCAAGGATGGCAAGCATTTCCTCCTCTGGTTTGCCTTTGGCCTGCTCAAGCATCTTGTTGATGGACTTGTTGATGTCGCGGCCGGAACCTTTGGTGCGTACCTTGTAGCCAAAGTGGGCAGCGATGTCGGCAAAGTTCTGCAGTTTGTCAAGGTCGGGCTGGTCGTGCACACGATAGACAAAAGCGTTGGCTGTTTTGTTCTTGGGTACCTTGCCGATGTGCTCTGCCACCTTGCAGTTGGCCAGCAGCATGAATTCCTCGATGAGCTTGTTGGCATCCTGTGCCACGTGGACATGGACAGCAGTGGGCTTGCCCTGCTCGTCGATGTCAAACTTGATTTCCTCACGGTTGAAAGATACCGAGCCACCATCTTCAAAGCGGCGCTTTCTCAACTGCTTGGCCATCTCATTGAGTACGGCGAGTTCCTCGGCGAGGTCACCTTTTCCGGTTTCCAGAATCTGTTGGGCTTCCTCGTAGGAGAAACGCCTGTTACTGCGGGTCACCGTGTGGCAGATTTTGTATTTCTTCACCGTGGCCTCAGCGTCCATTTCCATGATCACTGAGTGGGTGAGTTTGTCTTCGTCGGGGCGGAGCGAGCAGATGAAGTTACACAGCTTCTCTGGGAGCATGGGAACGGTACGGTCTACCAGATAGACCGAGGTCGCACGCTCGTAGGCTTCCTTGTCGATGATGGAACCAGGCGTGACATAGTGGCTCACGTCGGCGATGTGGACACCGATTTCCCAGTTGCCGTTCTTGAGCTTCTCTATTGACAGGGCATCGTCAAAGTCCTTGGCGTCGGCTGGGTCGATAGTGAACGTGGTCACATCGCGCATGTCGCGTCGACGGGCGATTTCCTCGGGGGTGATGCCAGGCTCCAGAGCTTCGGCTGCCTCGGTGACGTTCTCGGGATATTTATAGGGCAGGCCGAACTCAGCAAGGATGGCATGAATCTCAGCATTGTTCTCGCCGGCAACACCGAGCACATCAACGACCTCACCAATAGGAGAGTTGGCGTCTTCGGGCCAATCGACAATCTTGACAACCACCTTGTCGCCCGTCTTGCCTCCCTTGAGTTTGTCCAGCGGAATGAAAATGTCGGTAGCCAGGAACTTACTGTCGGTAGCCAGTTGGGCAAAGTATTTCAAGACCTGTAAGGTACCAACAAACACTTGTTCCTTGCGCTCCAGAATTTTGACTACTTCGGCTTCAGGTTCCATGCCATGACGCACAGCGCTGATGTGTACCAGCACGCGGTCACCGTTCAGGGCGTGCATCGAGTTGCGCTCTGCTACCATAATGGGCTCACCGTCATCGTTGGCCGTGTCCACACTGTTCTTACCGTTGCTGCGGCGAATGAAGATACCCTCAGCAACCGATGAGCGGTTGGCCGCTTTGTAGCTGCCTGCTGCCACCTGGACGAGAAAACCATCGGAGGCGAGCTGCTCCAGGATGTCGACAATGAGCGTGCGGCGTTTGGGTGTATTGGCACCCACAGCAGCCGATACCTGCTTGTAGTTGAAAGGCGCCTCGCCCTGCTCATTGTAGAAGTTAATGACCCTGTCGTGGTACTCCCGACGTTCTTGTCTCAACGATTGTAGTCCGCTTTTTTTTGCCATTTTGTTGATGTTTGTCTCTATTGGTTGTTGTTAAACCTACAAAGATAATGATTTTTATTAATATCTAGAGCGAGAAATGGGCATTTTTATTGTTTTGTGATAGTTATTTTCATTTTTTATCAGCTTATTGAGGGGGTACTTCTGGTTTTACAGTTGGTGAATTCCCTTTTTGTAAATCTCTCTTTCGATAATCTTTCCTTAAAAAACTGAAAAGTGGACTCCCAAACTGAAAACTTTTTACTACCTTTGCAGCCACCTTTACTTTGAAAACAACAATAGCAATGGATTTTTCAAGAATACACAAAACTACAATATTTTCACTGTTAATATCTTTCCTGTTGGCTCTCATGCCAGTGGAAGGTATCGCTGCACCGCAACAGAACGATATCACTAAACCCACACGAGAACGTGTGAAGAGCTCAGACAAGAAACAGACCGAAGCCAAGAACAACAAGGACAACAATAATAAGACAGATGCCGCCAACAAGAATGCTAAATCGGCAGCACCTGCCGCCGCTGCTGCAACCAAGAAGGACAATAAGCAGAATCAGAATAATCAGGCATCAAAATCTGCCGATAAGAAGGATGTGCAACCTGCTGTCAAGCAAGATGACAAGAAGGAAGACAATGCCTCGGCCAATGCACAACCGGCTGAGACCAAGTCCAAAGAGCCGGTATTTGATAAAAACTATAACGGCATTGATGTTTCCAAACATCAAGGAACCATCAACTGGGATGTAGTCAGGAAAGACAATAAAATCCAGTATGTCTATATCAAAGCCACCGAGGGCAGTGACCTGGTGGACGAGCGCTACAAGCAAAACTTGCAGAAGGCTCGCAAGTTAGGCTTCAAGGTGGGTAGTTATCATTACCTGACCAACAAATCCAGTGTTGTCAATCAGTTCAAGAATTTTGCCAGCACCGCTACACGCGAGGACCAAGATCTTATTCCGGTTATTGATGTTGAGGTGTGCAAGCAGTGGACAGCACAGCAATTGCGCGATAGCCTCAAGGTGTTCGCCAACATGGTGGAAGACTACTATGGCTGCAAGCCGATCATTTATACCTACGAGAATTTCTTCAGGAATAACTTGGGTAAGGCTTTCGCCGACTATCCCATCTTTATTGCCAAGTACAGCAGGACTTCAAGTGAGTTGCCCAACATCAATGGTGTGAAATGGATTTTGTGGCAATACTCCGATAATGGTCGTGTTAACGGCATTACTGGCAGAGTGGACTTGAGCCGCTTCAATAAGGGACACTCCATTAATGACATCCTGTACAGGCCCACGAAGAGCAAACTTAAATTCAGTGTCAAGGAAGCCGTGGACCGTAACAAGCCCAAGCCCACCACGGTCACCCTGATGGAGCAGCCCAAATCTAAAGAGGAACAAGCTCAGGCCGAGAAACAGAGAGAAGAAGCCGAGAAGAAAGCCGTAAAGCAGAAAAGGGCCGAGGAACGAAAGAAAAAATTAGCCGAGGAAGAGAATAGGGCCAAGGCCGAAAAAGAAAAGGCTGAAAAGGCTAAGGCCGACAGGGCCAAAGCCAATCGTGAGAAAGCTGAAAAAGCCAAAGCTGACAAGGCTAAGGCAGAAAAAGAGAAAGCCGACAAAGTAAAGGCCGATAAGGCGAAAGCCGAGAAAGCCAAGGCCGAAAAAGCAAAAGCTGAAGCCGAGGCTAAGGCCAAGCGAAAAGCCGAAGCCCAAAAAGCACGGGCCGAAAAAGCTAAGCAGGAAGCCGCCAAGAAGTCCAACAAGACGAATAAGTCGGCGAGCATTACTTCAAAGCTGAACCAGACACAGCGTAATGACAGTATCCGTGCAGCCCAGCAGAAAGGGCGCAAGATCAACAAGAGTTCAGCAGACAATGACTGATAAAGGGCATATCCACTCATCAAGACCATGGCTGTGCTTCGCATTGCTGGCGATGCTCTTGATGGGTGCGTGCCAGAACGGAGGCAAGAAGTCCGACAAACGGGCTGATGTGCCTCTACGCAATCCAGAAGCCAAGTATAACGGTATTGACATTTCCAGCTATCAGGGTTTCATTGATTGGGCAAAGGTAAGCAGCGACAAGGACATCAGCTTCGTTTATATCAAGGCTACCGAGGGCGCTACCTACCGGTCACCTCATTATGCCCACAACATCACCCAGGCTCGACGTTACGGCCTGTTTGTAGGCAGTTACCACTACATCACATCTACCTCCACCATCGATGAGCAGTTTGAGAACTTCTCCAAGTTTGCTCTCAAGTCGGTTCAGGACCTCATCCCTATGGTTGACGTGGAGGTGCGAGGTGAGTGGTCCCGTAGCCAGCTAATCGACAGTGTGGAAAAGTTCTGCCAGCTGGTTGAGAAACATTATGGTGTGCAACCCATGATTTACAGCACCATGGGCTTCTATAACAAGAACCTGGCACCCCGGTTCAACAAACATCACCTCTATATCGGGCGCTATTCCAATGAAAAGCCCGAAATCAACTGGGAAGGCGAATATACCATCTGGCAATACAGCGAGACGGGCATCATTCCCGGCATAGACAGCTATGTGGACTTGTGCCGGTTTCATGAAGACGTCTGGCTAGATGAAATCCTCCTTTAAACAGAAAACTCAAAATGACTATTATTGACGCCATTATCATCCTGATTGTATTGGGTGGCCTAGTTCTGGGTTACCGCAAGGGTTTTATTGGGCAACTCTCGTCGCTCGTCTCTTGGGTCGTGGCCATCGTGCTGTGTTACAAGTGTGGTGACTTGGCCAAGGACATTTTTCTTGCCTTTGTGCCCAGTGCAGCCGACTGGCCCCTGTCGAGCATCACTGTCAAGACTGTTTCGTTGGCCTTTGCCTTCCTTATTGTGATGGTAATCATCAGGTTGGCGATGAAGCTCTTCAAGGGTACGCTTGATTCTGTCCATCTGGGATTTGTTGATAAGGCTGGCGGTTCGCTGCTGTTCATGTTCAAGTATGCCTTCCTCTTGAGTATAGCACTCAATCTGCTCTATGCCATCAATCCCGATATGGAAACCTTCGGTACTGAGCACATGCTCAAGAACAAGCCCTACGAGTTCACCCTTGACTTGATGCCCTGCATCCTGGGCAGCGAACAGATGCCCAGCGACTCCCTCAAACTCTACCGTGACCTCATTGAGCCCGTTCCCGTGGACAATTCCGCCTTTGATTGATGAAAATCCAGCTCACAGCACCGTTGCGGGCAAGCGGGTCTATCGCATTGCCCACATCCAAGAGTATCAGCAATCGTGCGTTGCTCATTGCTGCCCTGTGTGGTGATGAGCCCCATGTGTCGCGTCCCGCCCTGTGTGACGATACGGCGGTCATGGTTAATGCTCTCTCCCGTCATGATGGAGAACTGATTAACGTGGGTGCAGCGGGCACAGCCATGCGTTTCCTGACAGCCTATTTTGCGACCCGTGAGGGCGTTACCGTCACGCTTGACGGTACTGAGCGGATGCGTCAGCGTCCCATCGGAGTACTGGTTGATGCCCTGCGCTCGTTAGGTGCTTGCATAGATTACTTAGGCCTAGAAGGTTTTCCGCCTTTGCGTATCCACGGTACAGTAATGCACGGTGGTGATGTGGAAATGGCTGGAGGAGTGAGTTCACAGTTTATTTCGGCGGTGATGATGGTAATGCCGGCCATCGGTGGCGGCACCATCCGTCTCATGGGAGATATTGTCTCGTTGCCCTACATTCTCATGACTGCAGCAGTGATGCGTGACATGGGGACAGAGGTGGACATTGTGGATAACCTGATTACCGTCGGTAATGGTTATACAGGTCAAGATTATATGGTCGAGGCCGATTGGAGTGCAGCCGCACCGTGGTATGCCCTTACTGCACTGTTGTCCGGTTCGTCGCTCAGCCTTGAAGGCCTGGCCGCTGACAGTATCCAAGGTGATGCCCGACTAGTAGACCTAGGCAGGAAGCTGGGCATTGACACGCGATTTGACGCGCTGGGTGCGACATTGGATTCTAGCCATTTCATCGGGTGTTGCTGCTCCTGTTTTGCCGACATGGCCAGTACGCCTGACCTGGTGCCATCGTGGACGGTACTGCTGTGCCTGCTGGAAAGGTCGTTCCGCATGACTGGAGTGCGTACGTTGCGCCTCAAGGAGAGCGACCGCATTGAGGCTTTGCGCGAGGAACTGTTGAAATTGGGCTATGTATTGAAAATTGAGGGCGAGGATGCCATTTCGTGGTATGGCGAGCGAGTGGCTGTCGGCCAGAATCCTCCAGTCATCAATTCACATGACGACCATCGCATGGCGATGGCCTTTGCACCAGCTGCCGTCCGTTTCCCGGGACTTATCATTGATGGAGCCGAGGCGGTTTCCAAGTCCTATCCGTCCTATTGGCAACATTTAGAACAAGTAGGGTTTGAATTAGTTAGAAGTTAGGAGTTAGGAGTTAGGAGTTAGAAGTGGAACGCCTAACAGCTAAAGACTAAACAATAATTGGCACAATTTATGCAATCAATGGGGAAAATTATGAAAACAAAATTCATCATCATGTTATTGTCCACACTGTTTGCTCTGGATGCGACGGCCCGTATGGACCTGGAACGCATTGTTGTGATCAGCGACATTCATCTGCTGAGCCCTGAGTTGGTAACGCCGGGCACAGCCATCGATCGCGCCGATGCCGTTGAGAGTAAAATGATGGCAAAGAGCGATGCAATCATGAATTCCATCACCGACAGCATCATTGCGTTGAAGCCTGCACTGGTATTGCTGACGGGTGACCTCACCAACAACGGTGAACGGTTGAGCCACGAACGCGTGGTCCAGTACCTAGACCATTTGGCTGCCAATGGTATCAGGCCCCTGGTCATTCCCGGCAATCACGATTGCAATAATCCCTACGCCAAGCGGTTTGACGGTGACAGGACTTTGCCTGCCGCTACCGTCACCAGGGATGAGTTCGCCCAGATTTACCGCAACTATGGCTATGGCGAGAAGTCACGGCGTGACCCTGCTTCGCTGAGTTATTGCTGTGAGCCCGTCAAGGGCTTGGTTGTCATCGGCATTGACAGCAATATGGATGAGAAGAACCAGCTCATCAGCCGTGGCGATAGTGCCGATGTCTATTATAATGGCGGACGCATCAAGCCCGAGACCCTGCAATGGGTGATTGAGTGTGCCGAGCAGGCCCATCAGCAGGGCAAGCAGGTCATTGCGATGATGCACCATCATCTGGTGCAGCACTTTGACCAGGAAGACCGTCTGCTGGCCAACTATATCGTCAAGGACCACGACAATATCACCCGCCAGTTCATGCAGGCAGGCATTCACACCGTCTTCACAGGCCACCTGCATGTGACCGATGCTGTCGCCCAGTATAATGACGAGCGCACCGACAGCCTTGTCGAGGTGGCAACGGGTTCGGCCATCTGTTATCCCTTTGCCCTGCGCACGGCAACGCTGGACCGCAAGCATCGCACGCTGGACATCGATACCCGATGGTTGACCGCTACCGACGATTGTCCCGACCTGCGCGAGCAAGGGCGCCAGCGCATCATCAATTCCACACCGGGTATGGCAGCGATGCTGTCAAACAAGGCGTGGGACAAATTGGGCGGTCGCATGAATCAGCTCAAGGCGATGCTCCAGATAGGAGGCAAGGCCAATCTTCCCGAGAATGCCCAACAGGCGACGCAGCTCGTCCTGCGCCACCTGAGCGAGGTGCTTTCCCGCGCACTGCTTGCTGTTGTCGAGGGCAATGAGCAGGAACAGGACGTGGAAGGAATCATTGAGGAGGGCAAACAAGGCATCCGTGCCATGATTGCCGAAGTCGTTCCCGACCAGGCCGATAACCTGTGGGAATTTTTCCTCAATGAGGTATATCCCAAACTGGATCCCCTGGTGCGCAGCATCCTTGAGGACCGCAATGCCGTGGGCAAGCCAGGAGAATCCCATATCAATGACCTGCGCCTGAAAGTTACTCTGTAGGTCGCCAACTTATTGCATAATCTTTACCGCATTGCCGTTGATTATCGGTGTAATGCGGTTTTTTTATGGCCAGATATCATGAAAAACTATCATAAACGTCCATTTTACCGAATTTTTTACTATCTTTGCAGGATATTAACATTAATAAATAAAACAATCAATTCAATTAATAACTAAAAAATCATCAATTTTTATGTGGTTAACTAATTCATCTGTAGGACGCAAGGTGCTGATGTCAGTAACTGGCCTCTTCCTTGTCCTATTCGTTACTTTCCACGCGCTGATGAATGCAGTGGCACTCATTTCCTTTGAGGCTTATGATGCCATCTGTGAGTTCCTCGGTGCTAATTGGTATGCCCTGCTGGGTACGTTGATCCTTGCAGGTGGCTTTGCAATTCACATCATTTTTGCGTTCATTCTCACGTTGCAGAACCGCAAGGCACGTGGCAATAACCGCTATGCTGTGACCACTAAACCCAAAGACGTGGAGTGGGCTTCTCAGAACATGCTCGTCCTCGGTCTCATCGTTTGCTGCTTCCTGATTCTGCACCTCGTGCAGTTCTGGGCCAAGATGCAGTTGCCCGAGATGTTGGGCGATCATGTGATGAACGGAACGTTCTACCTGAAGGCTACCTTCAGCCAGCTGTGGGTTCTCCCCGTTTACCTGATTGGCTTTGCTGCCCTGTGGTTCCACATCAGCCACGGTTTCTGGAGCGCTTTCCAGACCCTGGGTACCGCCAACGACCATTGGATTCCCCGCTGGCAGTGCATCTCTAAGTGGTGGGCCACCATCGTGTTTATCCTGTTTGCTGTAGAGGCTTGCTACTTTACCTGGTTCTTTGCCCTCTAATCGCTGAGTATTAACCTTTTAAAATTTGTAACACAAATGGAAGAAAACAAAATGAACGCTCAGCCCATCGATTCCAAGATTCCCGAGGGACCCATCGCTGAGAAGTGGACCAACTATAAGGCTCATCAGAAACTCGTCAACCCCGCCAACAAGCGTAAACTCGACATCATCGTCGTGGGTACTGGTTTGGCAGGTGCGTCGGCAGCTGCTACGCTGGGCGAGATGGGCTTCAATGTGCTGAACTTCTGCATCCAGGATTCTCCCAGCCAAGAACTATCAGAACGACGGTGACTCGGTTTACCGCTTGTTCTACGACACCGTCAAGGGTGGTGACTACCGTGCCCGCGAGGCCAACGTTTACCGTCTGGCAGAGGTGTCCAACAATATCATCGACCAGTGCGTGGCACAGGGTGTTCCCTTCGCTCGCGAGTATGGCGGTCTGCTGGCCAACCGTTCATTCGGTGGTGCCCAGGTAAGCCGTACGTTCTACGCCAAGGGTCAGACTGGTCAGCAGCTGTTGCTCGGTGCTTACTCGAGCCTCAACCGCATGATCCATGCCGGTAAGGTGAAGAGCTACAACCGCTACGAGATGCACGACGTGGTCATCATCGACGGCCGTGCCCGCGGTATCATCGCCAAGAACCTGGTAACCGGTAAGCTGGAGCGCTTTGCTGCTCACGCTGTTGTTATCGCCACCGGTGGTTATGGCAACACCTACTTCCTGAGCACCAACGCTATGGGTTGCAACTGCTCGGCTGCTATGGCTTGCTATCGCCACGGTGCTTACTTTGCTAACCCCGCTTACGTACAGATTCACCCCACCTGTATCCCCGTTCACGGTGACAAGCAGTCCAAGCTGACGCTGATGAGTGAGTCGCTGCGTAACGACGGCCGCATCTGGGTGCCCAAGAACATCGAGGACGCCAAGAAACTGCAGGCAGGCCAGATCAAGGGTAGTGACATTCCCGAGGAGGAGCGTGACTACTACCTGGAGCGCAGGTATCCCGCCTTCGGTAACCTCGTTCCCCGTGACGTGGCCAGCCGCGCTGCCAAGGAGCGTTGCGACAAGGGCTACGGTGTGAACAACACCGGCAAGGCTGTGTTCCTCGACTTCAGCGAGGCCATCAACCGTCTGGGTATCGACGTAATCCGTCAGCGCTACGGCAACCTGTTCGACATGTATGAGGAAATCACCGACGTCAATCCCGGCGAGCTCGCCAACGAGATCAACGGCGTGAAGTACTACAATCCCATGATGATTTATCCCGCTATCCACTACACGATGGGCGGTATCTGGGTTGACTATGAGTTGCAGACCAGCATCAAGGGTCTGTTCGCCATCGGTGAGTGCAACTTCAGTGACCACGGTGCTAACCGCCTCGGTGCTTCGGCGCTGATGCAGGGTCTGGCCGACGGTTACTTCGTGCTGCCTTACACCATCCAGAACTACCTGAGCGACCAGATTACCGTGCCTCACTTCTCGACCGACAGCCCCGAGTTTGACGCTGCCGAGAAGAAGGTACAGGCCAACCTGGACAACCTGATGAGCATCAAGGGTAAACGTTCGGTTGACAGCATCCACAAGGAGCTGGGTAACGTGATGTGGGACTACGTAGGCATGGCCCGTACCAAGGAGAGCCTCGAGACCGCATTGAAGAAACTCAAAGACCTGCGCAAGGAATTTGAGACCAACCTCTTCATCCCCGGCACCCAAGAGGGTATGAACATTGAGCTTGACAAGGCATTCCGCCTGCGTGACTTCATCACCATGGGTGAGCTGATCGCCTATGATGCCTTGAACCGCCACGAGAGCTGCGGTGGCCACTTCCGCGAGGAGCATCAGACCGAGGAAGGTGAGGCCAAGCGCGACGACGAGAACTTCTTCTATGTCGCTTGCTGGAAGTATAACGGTAACGATGAGACCGCTCCCACGCTCATCAAGGAGCCGCTCCACTACGAGGCCATCAAGGTCCAGACGCGTAACTATAAGTCATAATCAACCACCCTTTTAAAATTCATCGAATACAATGGATACGAATATAAGTTTCAAACTTAAGGTTTGGCGTCAGGCCAACGCTCATGCCGAGGGCCGCTTTGAGACCTACGAGATGCGCGACATCCCCACCGACACCTCCTTCCTCGAGATGATGGACATCCTCAACGAGCAACTCATCGAGAAGGGCGAGGAGCCTGTCGTCTTTGACCACGACTGCCGCGAGGGTATCTGCGGTATGTGCTCCCTCTATGTGAACGGTCATCCCCATGGTCCTGCCACGGGTGCTACGACCTGCCAGCTCTACATGCGCCGCTTCAAGGATGGTGACACCATCACCGTTGAGCCCTGGCGCAGTGCTGCTTTCCCTGTCATCAAGGACTTGATGGTTAACCGCAACGCCTTTGACCAGATCCAGCAGGCTGGTGGTTACGTGAGCTTCCAGACGGGCGGTGCCCAGGATGCCAACGCTATCCCCATCAGCAAGGAGGCTGCCGACGAGGCTATGGACAGCGCTACCTGCATCGGTTGCGGTGCCTGTGTCGCTGCCTGCAAGAACGGCTCCGCTATGCTGTTCCTCAGCGCCAAGGTCAGCCAGTTCGCATTGCTGCCCCAAGGTCGTGCCGAGGCTAAGCGCCGCGTGAAGGCCATGCTGGCTAAGATGGACGAGCTGGGATTCGGTAACTGCACCAACACCGGTGCCTGTGCCGCCGAGTGCCCCAAGAACATCAAGCTGAGCAACATCGCCCGCCTGAACCGCGAGTTCATCTGCGCCAAGTGCAAGGACTAATTAGGCTTTAGCAGTTAGCCTCATCGTTGAGGTTTTTACTGACTATCTTTATAGCATGCCGCAAGGTCTCTCACGACTTTGCGGCATGTGTTTTTTTGCTTCAAAGATTAAAAATTGGACAAATAACATAGATTTTTCTGAGAAAAGCACTATATTTGCAGATTGGAAACTAACAACTTAAAATCTTTGAATTATGAAATACTACATTGCAGAAAACGGCCAGCAGGCCGGTCCCTTTGAACCCAATGAATTGCTGCTGCACGGCTTGACTGTCAACTCGCTCGTGTGGTGTGAGGGGATGCCCAGCTGGGTATCTGCCAACCAGGTGCCTGAACTGATGGCACTATTGTCGGGACAGACGTTCAACCCCACGGGTATCGATACTCAGTTGCCGCAGATGCCCCAGACCCCGCCTATGGGCGAGGTACAGTTGCCGCAGGTGCCTCCCTTCGGTGGACAACCTCAACAGCCCACTCAGCCCACGACCTATGGTCAGAATACGCCCAACCAGCCCTACGCACCGCCTCAATACGGCCCCAGCACCAACCAGCCCAATCAGATGATGCCCAAGAACTGGCTTACCGAGTCGATTGTCGCCACGGTAGTTACCACCCTGTGCTGTGGTGCTTGGTTCATCACCTTGATTACAGGTATTATTGCCATTGTCAATGCCAATGGTGTGAAGAACAAGTTCAACAGCGGGGATTATGCCGGAGCCAACAAGAAGGCGGCATCTGCCAGGCTGTGGTGCCTTATCACGGTCGGCGTTGGTATAGCGGCAGCCCTGTATAGTGCTTTCCAATTGATACAACATCCCGAATTGCTGCAACAGATTCAGGAAGGCGCTTTCGGCTCCCTCTACAGCTTCTGATTCTTACTATAACTGTACGATAATATTACCGTGCTGCGCACGGGAAATTATTCAAATTTTAAATAAAAATTTTTGTTTAATTTCCCGCCCGCAGGGCGGTAATGTTTTGTGTCATGATGGCCCTTGTTGGTGGGCGTTGCGGGAACTGACGACAAGCCACACGCCGGTGAAGATGAGGGCGGCTGCCACGGCGTGCATCCATTGTGGCATGGCAAGTCCCATCGCCATACTGGCGACCACGGCGACAAAAGGCTGCACATAATTATATACGCTCACCGTGGTGGGCAGCAGGCGCCGTTGGGCAAACACCACGAGCAGGAAGGTGAAGAAAGTCGCCCCGGCGACGATATAGATGATTTCGCAGGCGGTTTTGGCGCTCATTCCCGGCCAGTCTATCTGCAGGATATGGGGTAGGGTGAAGGGGAGGATAAACAGGCTGGCAAAGGTAAACGTCCATTTGTTGAAGGTGAAGGCGTCATACTTGCGGATCACCCGTGAATAATGCGTCAGGTAGAAGGCATAGCCCACCTGGGAGACAAGGATGAGCAGGTCACCCCTGAAGTCGGTCGGCCTTCCGTCACCCGCAGTGGTACGCGTAATCAGCAACACAGCGCCCGTGAAGCCCATGATGATGCCCAGTGCCCGCCGTGGCGTGATGCGCTCGTGCAGCAGGATGGACGACAGGATGAGCGTGAAGATGGGCATCGTTGTCAACTCGATGGTGGCGTTGATGGGTGAGGTGAAACTCAGGCCCACGATGTAGCCGCCCTGGGCCAGCGCAAAGCCAAAGAAGCCCGCCCCCGCTATCTTGATGAAGTCGCGACGCTCAATGCGCTGCTGTGGCACGATGATAGAGCCGAGCCAGAAGAGCAGTGCCGCCCCAATGACACGGAACGCCACCAGTTGCGGCCCCGTGATGCCGCCGTGGGTGAGCACGTCCTTGGAGAACGTTGCCATCAGCCCGAACAGCACCATGGCCAGCAACATCGCCCCATGCGCCTTCAAGTCCTTATGATCAGTGTTATCGGTAGTCATGTCGTTTTCAGCCCGCAAAGGTAGTGCAAAATTTCATTTGACGAGCATCCATGTACTGATTTCATACAACATTGACAACTCAAGGCTACTTGATTTCTGTGTTTTTCAATTTTTCTTTTTTTTCGCGCATGCGTGTACACCTTTTCCCCCTTTCCACACGTGTGTAGCCTTTTCCACCTTTTCACAATCACAATTTCTGGCTCAATAGTTATCATATTTCACGAGAAATGAATTTTTTGTGACTAAAATTGAAAGAGTTGTATTATCTTTGTCATTTGAAGCTTCTATTGATGATTTTAACCCCAATTATTAACCTTAATGGAGAGTATATATGGAAAAGTTCTCACAGTTGAAAGTGTTTGCCTTGATGGCTTGCATGATATGTTCTTTGGGCGCTGCAGCTCAGGAGTCCTATGCGAATTACGTGCCGTCTACCAAGACACTCTCGTTCTACTATGACAATTTGAGAAGTACCCGCACGGGCAAGACGTATAACCTGAATTCGGGTACTGTCAGTCCTGGCTGGCACTTCGACGGAAACAACGTGTCAGTCAAACAAGTGGTGTTCGACCCGTCATTTGCCGATGTCCGGCCTACAACAGCCTACTGTTGGTTTGCCTGGATGGTAAACTTGGAGTCTATCACTGGCATTGAGTACCTTAATACGTCACGGATAACAACCATGCATTGGATGTTTCAGGGATGCTATGTGCTGAAAAGCCTTGATCTGAGCGGCTTCAACACCGACAATGTCACCGACATGAGTGGCATGTTCGGGTACTACCGTTTGCCGACCCTTGACCTGAGCAGCTTCAATACGGCCAATGTGATAGACATGTCCTATATGTTCTGTTACAGCCCTGACTTGACGACCATCTATGTGGGCAACGGCTGGACTACTGAGTCAGTTACCCAGTCGGTTGAAATGTTCAAGAACTGCGACGGCATCGTGGGCGGCCAGGGCACGACCTTTGATGCCAACCACATCGACAAGGCCTATGCGCACATTGACGGTGGCCCTGACAACCCCGGTTATTTAACCGATAGCCATTCAGTGAATCGCGGCGATGTGAATGGTGACGGGGATGTTACAATTGCCGACGTGACGGCGTTGATTGACATGCTGCTGACGGGCAATACTGAAGGCAATGCCGCTGCCGACTGTGACCTGAGCGGCAGCGTGAGCATCGTTGACGTGACAGCCCTCATCGACTACTTGCTCAGTGGCAGTTGGGATTAAATCCCCAACCTAGTCAAAATAAATTATCCCTCATGCCCCTGAACTGCACTCCAAAAGTTTTGTGTCTAACTTTTGGGGTGCAGTTCAGTTATCGCAAGCTTTAACATGATGTTTTTTTTTTAATACTATTCTACCGACAATGACGGTAGACACGTGCGTGCCCTTTCCACTTTTCACTGCCGTGGTGAAAAATCCACATGCATGTGGAAGAAGTGGAAAAATTGGGTAAATCACGGAAAAACCACATGCATGCGAAAAAACTGTGTTGATATATCATCCTACTGTTTTTAATAGTTTATTATTATTATTATTATTATTATGTGTCCGTTAAACTACTTTAAGATTTAGTGGTCTAAAGATTGTAATGAATGTATAGTTGGTTTTCAACTGTTTAAAGTGTTGATACCAAGAATTATTAACCCAAATTGAGTGAAATTATGAGAAAAATCAATACGACTATTTGGGCGTTACTGTCCGTTATGATAGCGATTGCATCCTCATGCAAGGATGGCGAGGATGTTAATGACACCAGTGAGTATAAATACTACTTAGAGATTCAGTCCCAAGTGAGACTGCATTTATCTGAAAATGCTGAAGATGAGAATGGGATGGTTAATCCGTTGTTTGACCGCTTATCCAGAACTATTTACTACATGAAACAGGCAGTGGTTGACAATGATTCTCTGCAAGTTGAAACCAAAATTAAAGAGGCTGCTTTGTTCACGACTTTAGACAGTTTATATCAGAACTATGCAGTTATTAATCCCGAAAATAGAGGAAATGTCATCTGTTTTGTCAAATTGATCCGCACTCGCATGAATAGTGACGGAACCATTGGGGATGCAGTAACGCTGAAATACTACTCGTTCTGGCGTGAAGGTTATGGTGGAGGCAACGGTGATTCTTCTTCCAACGATTATTTGGCTCCGCCAGAATCGCTTGAGGCTGTTGATTTGGGCCTGTCTGTCCTTTGGGCCAATTGCAACCTTGGTGCTAAACAGCCTCGTGATTATGGTGCCCACCTAGCTTGGGGAGAACCTACAGGCGTTCTGTGGTCCGGTCGAGGCATTGGATGGGATGACAATGGCTATACATGGGACACCAATAATTATGGTGGCAACAATCCGCCAGCTGATATTGCCCAAACCGATTTAGACATTGTAACTCAAAATTGGGGTGAGGGATGGCATATCCCCAGTTATAGCGAAGCACTGGAATTATGCGAGCAATGCCAGTGGGAACTGCAAACGTATGGTGACATCAAATGGTATGAGGTCATCGGTCCTAATGGCAACAGCATCATCATGCCTCTGGCCGGAATCTATGGTGATGATCTATATGCTACATACCGCTTCCAAAGGGGGCCATTAGGTGTTAATGAAATGGGAAGCTACTGGACATCGACCAGTTGCCCGACGCCAAGCACAGCTGAGGAACGAGGTTATGGTGTTAATGATGACGTGGTAACAGCATGGAGTTTCAGATTCAATAGCAATAATGGCGATGACATGACTCCAGCGTTCGTTGACTATGTACGGGCATACCACATGTCCATCCGCGCAGTCCACGACAAGTATTAGTTAGCTTAGAAAATTTTCAAGATTTTTTGAGGTGTCTATCTTTATCTGTAAATAATTATGTGGCCATTAAACTTCTTTAAGACTCGGTGGTCTAAAGATTGTAATGAATGTATAGTTGGTTTTCAACTGTTTAAATGATTGATATCAAGAATTATTAACCCTAATGGAGAAAATTATGAGAAAAATCAATACGACTATTTGGGCGTTACTGTCCGTTATGATAGTGTTGTTCTCCTCGTGTGTGAGCGAGGAGCCTGAAGGCGATTACAGCTACTACTTGGATATACAGTCTCAAGTGCCCCTCAACCTGCACGAGAGTCAAGATAATAATCAAGGTACGATGCCTGATAATGGCAAAGAGGATGTCTTGTCCAAAACCGTCCTGAAGATGAAGAATGCGGTAAAGGACGTCACGTCTGGGGATAACACTCGTCAGGCCAAAGATGCCGCGGTCATCAGGGTGTGTGACAGCATTTACAGTGCTTATGTCAAGGCCTATGGTAAAATGGAGAGGATTATTGTCTGCCATGTGAAGTTGAACCGCATGAATTCGGTGGATGGCCAGCAGCGAAGCACTCGCTCACTCAAGTCCTATGAGTTCTGGCTTATTGACGTTGAAACGGAACCCACTGAGACAGAAAAAATCGAAAAGCCCGAGTGCTTGGAACAAGTGGACCTGGGCCTGTCGGTGAATTGGGCCAACTGCAACCTGGGTGCCAAGGCCGTCGAGGGTTTCGGCGGACACTATGCCTGGGGTGATCCCACGGGCAAGCTGTGGGCAGGAAATGGCATTGGTTATAATGCACAGACTCAAACCTACTCATGGAACACCGAGAACTATGGAGGCAATGAACCGCCAATGAATATCAGTGGCTCGGCATTAGATATCGTGGCTGCCAACTGGGGTGACGGCTGGCGCATGCCCACCTACAGCGAAGCCAAGGAGTTGTGTGAGCAATGCCAGTGGGTATTGCGCAACCGCAACGAGATCAAGTGGTATGAAGTCATCGGGCCCAATGGCAACAGCATCATCATGCCGCTGCCAGGATATTACGGTGACGACCTGAGTGACCGATTCCATGCCGGACCATATCATACCAATGTGATGGGCTACTACTGGACATCAACCATCTGCCCGACGCCCGCTCCCCCCGAGGCTCGCGGCTATGGCATCAACAGTACGGTAAAGACTGCTTGGATGTTCTACTGCAATTCCAATCTTGGCGACTTGTCGGGAAAGAACATGTTTATTGACCAGTTGCGCGCCATGCACTTCTCAATCCGCGCCGTCCACGATAAGTAGGCTTTAGGTATTTGGTGATATAAGAATTAGGCGTTAGGATGCGGATGCTTCCTAACGCCTAAATTAACGTGAGTTTGATGAAATTATTGATTGTCAATCAGTACATTAGCAAATCCCCCTCTTAGATAAGAGGGGGTTAGGGGGCGTTGATGCCCCAAGAGGAAGTTATTTGAGGGTAAATCATACTCCTCCGCCCTGACGGGCACCTCCCCTAATCTTAGGGGAGGAGTTGAGTATCAGCAACTTGTTTTCGTCGAACTCACGTTATTTATAAACAAAAAACAAGAAATACAAGATTTACAATCGATTGAATTGTTTTTCTTGTATTTCTTGTTTTTAAATCCGCGGGAATGCGGATGCCGTCTAAAGCCTAAGTTACTTCATGAACTTGGCGAAGTCGGTCTTGCGCATGTCGCCGTCGTGAATCAGCGTGCTGTGCATAGCGAAGGCGATGTCCGGGTTCATCATCACGTGGCCCTTCTTGGCGAGGCTAAGGTACTCACGCAACAGGGGGCGATAAACGGGATGAGCAGCCTTCTCGATGATTTCGTGGGCACTCTGAACGGGATCCTTGCCGCGCAGGTCGGCGATACCCTGGTCGGTGATGATGATATCTACCGAGTGGGGGTTGTGGTCGGGATAGGAAACCATGGGCACGATGGTGCTGATGCAGTCGTCCTTCTTGATCGACGGGCACAGGAAGATGCTGATGTAGGCATTGCGGGTGAAGTCGCCCGAGCCGCCGACACCGTTCATCAGGCGTGTACCGCTCACGTGAGTCGAATTGATGTGACCGTAGATGTCGGCCTCGATGGCGGTGTTCATCGTGATGACACCTAGACGGCGTACCACCTCGGGGTTGTTGCTGATCTCGCTGGGACGCATGAGCACCTTGCCATGCAGGGCCTCGCCCTTCTTGAAGAACTCATCCATGGCCTGGCTGGAGAAGGTCATCGAGCAGGTGCTGGCAAACTTGCACTTGCCGCTCTCGAGCAACTCGAGCACGCTGTCCTGGATAACCTCGGTGTACATCTCAAAGGGAGGAATGTCGTCGCTCTTGTCGAGGGCGTCGAGCACGGCGTTGGCGATGTTGCCCACACCACTCTGCAGGGGCAGGAACTCCTTGGGAATGCGACCAGCCTTCAACTCATTGACGAGGAAAGCGCACACGTTGTGGCCGATGGCGGCGGTCACGTCATCAACGGGGGTAAAGGCACCCTCCTTGCTGATGGGCAGCGAAGTCTTGACAACGCCCAGCACCTTCTTGGGGTCAACATGGGCGGTGGGAGTACCCACGCGGTCGTGAGGCGTGTAGATTGGAATCTCGCGGCGGCAAGGCGGGTCGAGCGGCGTGTAAACGTCGTGCATACCCAGGATGCTCTCGGGAATTTGGTCGTTGACCTCTACAATCACCTTGTCGGCCATCTTGAGCCAAGTGGCGGTGTTACCCATCGAGGTACCCAGCACGAGTTCGCCGTCATCGGTGATGCTCTGAGCCTCAACGATGGCGATGTCCATCTTGCCGTAGAAACCATAGCGGAACTCTTGTGCCAGCTCGCTCAGGTGGCGGTCGTTATAGTGGATAGCGTTGGCGTTGATGGCCTTGCGCATATCGGGATGTGACTGGTAAGGGGTGCGGAAGTTCAGGGCGTCGGCACGTGTCAGCTCACCGTCGATGTGGTCGCTGGTCGATGCGCCGGAGAAGAGGTTGATCTTGAACTCGCGGCCTGCCTCATGCTCACGCTTGGCGCGCTCGGCGATGGCAACAGGCACTGCTTGAGGACAACCGGGTGATGTAAAGCCCGAAACACCTACTGTGAAGCCATTTTGTACAAATTCGGCGGCTTCCTCGGCCGAAAGAATCGGATAAATCATTTTATTAGTTTTAAGTTATAAGTTTTTTAGTTGTCAGTTTTTAGTTATCAAATGACCAATAGTTAGCTGAGTTTAGCACGGATGGCCTTAGTGGCCTCTTCGTGGCCGGGCTTCTCGAGCAGGGCGAACATGTTCTTCTTGTAAGCCTCGACACCGGGCTGGTCAAACGGGTTCACGCCCAGCATATAGCCGCTCACGCCGCAGGCCTTCTCAAAGAAGTAGATCAACTGGCCCACAAAGCGCTCGGTCAGGGCGGGGATGGTGATGATCAGGTTGGGTACACCGCCATCGACGTGTGCCAGGCGGGTGCCCAGCTCGGCCATCTTGTTGACGTAGTCCACGTTCTTGCCAGCGATGTAGTTCAGGCCGTCAAGGTCTTCCTCGTCGCGGGGGATGATGACCTCGTGCTCCTGGTCGCCCACGCTGAGGACGGTCTCAAAGAGCGTGCGCTCGCCGTCCTGGATCATCTGTCCCATGCTGTGCAGGTCGGTAGTGAAATCGACGCTGGCAGGGAAAATGCCCTTGTGGTCCTTGCCTTCGCTCTCACCGTAGAGCTGCTTCCACCATTCGGCGAGGAAGTGCAGGCGCGGGGTGAAGTTGGCGAGAATCTCGATCTTCTTGCCGTCCTGGTAGAGGGCGTTGCGGGTGATGGCATATTCTAGCACCTGCTCGTCATCACCTTGCTCCATCTCGACAGCACCAGCCACCAGGGCACGGATGTCAAATCCAGCCACAGCGATAGGCAGCAGACCCACAGGCGTGAGAACCGAGAAGCGGCCGCCCACGTTGTCGGGGATGACAAAGGTGGCATAGCCTTCCTGAGTGGCGAGGCCACGCAGGGCACCACGGTGTGCATCGGTGATGGCAACGATGTTACGCTGGGCAAATTCCTTGCCCTCCTGCTTCTCGAGCATCTCCTTGAACAGACGGAAGGCGATAGCGGGCTCGGTCGTAGTACCTGACTTGGAGATGACGATAATGCCGAACTTGTGTCCACGCACCAAATCCATCATGTCATACAGGTAATCCTCGCCGATGTTGCTGCCAGCGAACAGTACCTTAGGGCCTCCATCCTGCCTGTAAGCGGCAAAGTGGTTGCTCAGGGCCTCGATAACGGCCTTGCCACCCAGGTAGCTGCCACCGATACCGATGCTGATGACGTACTCGCACTCGTTGCGCAACTGGGCAGCGCTCTTCTCAATGGCCTGGAACTGCTGCTCGTCGATGCTGCTGGGCAGGTGAAGCCAGCCCAGGAAGTCGTTGCCGGCACCGCTGCCGCTCTCGAGAGTCTGTTTGGCAGCCAGGGCGGTTTCACGCAGGGCCTTTGCACACTCGGCAGTCTTTCCGTCGAGGGCATATTTGCTGATAACTTGAATCTTGTCGTTCATATTGTTGGTTTTTAAAGAGTTTTCTGTTTCTTTTCTAGATTTTCTAGATGCTCTAGATTATCTAGACTTCTAGTTAGTTAAATTTCTTTGGTATAGGCGCGGCGGCGCTTGTGCTGGTCATACTCAAAGTATTCCCATTGCTTGAGCACCTTGGAGTTGAGTTCCAGCTCGTGATTGCTCTCGGCATGGGTGTAGCCATGCTTGTTGAACACGGGGATGAGGTCATCGAAGATGAGTGAGTTCACACCCTTGTTCTGGAGCTCGGGCTTGACGGCAATGAGCATCAGGTCCACCACATTGTTATGCTTGAAGGCGTCAAGCAGGTATTTCCAGCCCATGGGGAACAGACGGCCACGGCTCTTGATGAGTGCCTTGGACATCGAGGGGATGGTGATGCCCACACCGACGAGTTCGCGCGTGTCTTTGTCGATGACCATCGACAGGTCGTCGAGCGGCAGGAAGGGCAGGTACATCTTGATATAGTGCTTGATCTGCTTGTCGGTGAGCGGCGAGTAGCCGAACAACTCGTCATAGGCCACGTTGATCAGTTTGAAGATGGCGTCGCCGTAGTCCTTGACCAGTTGCTTGCGGTCGGTGTACTTGATGGTCGTCACATTCATGCGTTGACTTATCAGGGTGGCGATGCGGTGCATCTTCTCGGGAACCTCTTTGGGGATGGTGATCAGGAACTCCAGCCAGTCCACATACTTGACGAAACCCAAGCGCTCCAGGTGCTTGTGATAATAGGCGTGGCTGTACACGGCGCCTGTGGTGCCAATGCGGTCAAAGCCCTCGACGAGCAAACCCTCGGGATCCATGTCGGTGAAGCCTAGGGGACCTGTTAGGAGTTCCATGCCTTTGCCCTTGGCCCACTTGGTCACGGCATCGATGAGGGCGTCGGCAACCTCGGCATCGTCAATGAAGTCGATGTAGCTGAAGCGGGCCTCTTTCTTGTTGTTGCGCTCGTTGACCACCTTGTTGATGATGCCGGCGATGCGTCCCACGATTTTCCCGTTGCGGTAAGCCAGGAAATAGGTGGCCTCGCAGAAATCAAATGCCGGGTTCTTGTCGGGTCGCAGGGTGTTCACTTCATCGGTGACCAGCGGCGGAACATAGTACTCGCTGTCGCGGTAGATGACATCGATGGGGAAGTGCACAAACTTGAGCAGGTTGCGCTTGGTGGGTTGGATTTCTCTGATTTCAACCATTATTCTAATTATTTGTAGTAAGTTTCCAGTTTTTAATCTCTGGTTGGCATTCGCCAGGCTAGACGGTCTAGACTATCTAGATTCTCTAGATCTTCTAGATTCTCTAGTTATTATCCCGTATACACGACATTATTGAGCCACCACAGCAGGGCAAGCAGTCCCACCAGGATGAGGTTCAGCTTCAAGAAGAACCAGAAATAATATCGTTTTTCGGGAGTCATGTTTCTCTCTTAGTTGGAAGATTTGGCACGGTCATGCACGAGGTCATAGGTGATGGAACCACCGGGCGTCTTGATGAGCACGTTGTTGTCACCACTGAAGCTGATGCTGCTGGCGGCACCGTTCTTGCCGGCGTAAACAGTGAAGTACTTGCGTGAGCTCTTGTTGAAGCCGACAACCGAACCTTTGGTATCAAGGAATACCAGATAGCGGTCGTTCTCGAGCTTGTCCTTGATTTCCTTCATGTTGATGATGGGCTTGTCATACTGGGTGGGCTTCATCTTCACTTCCTCGCCTTCCTTGAGCTTGTCCATGTTCTCAGCATTGTCGTGATTCCACTTGGCGTCGGCATTCTCCTCGCCAGCGAGGGCTTTTTCTTCCTCTTCCCTGGCTTTGGCCTCTTCCTCGGCGTCAATCTCATCCTGGGTGGCTACCCTGATGGCACCGATGCTGGCAGCCTCCTGGCGCAGGAAACTGCGCTCACTGCTGCTGGTGTTCTCCAGCGGACCGCGGCTATAGACATACTGGCGACCGTCGGTGCGGGAACGTATCTGGCCGTCGTAGGTCAGCGTTGTCATCTTCTTGCCCTCAACATCATACAGTGCAAGCGTTACGCGGCCGTTGTTGCCCTCGCCGGCACCCTTCAGGTGGTTGAGGAAGGCAAAGTAGAGGCATTGCTTGCCGTCAACGGTTACGGCACGCGGCACGTTCATGGCATCGGCGATGAGCGAACTGTTGTCCATGATGATGGAACGTCCGTCGAAATACTTGGTCTGGGCCAGTTCGGTCTTCCATTGGGCACCGTCACGGGTCAGTGTATAGACTTTCACGAAGGGGCGGTCGGTATCATCCTTATAGGTAACACCGACGATACGTTCGGGCGTATCGGGGTCAGTACTGTTGAACCTCACGGCGCAGCCCGTGTAGGCCTTGTCGTCGGTCATACCGTTGCGGCTCAATTCGGCATTGAGGATCTGCATCGGCTCCTGACTGCTGTCGGCAATCATGGCGGCACTGTCGGCACGGGCTTCCAGACGGTCATTCTCCTGGCTGTTGCAGTGGCGCAACAGGCTCAGCAAGGCAATGAGCAGTACTGCTGCAACAATACCGATGATGAGGTTGCGGTTGAAGTTGGAACCGCCTCCGCCATCATTATCGTCGTCGTCCTCTTCCTCAACGGGTTCGGGCTGTTTCCACGCATTCATCGGCTGACGGGCGGCTTGACGCTCGGCAGCGCGTCGTTGCTCATTATAGGTGGGCTGCTGGGCCTGTCGGGCAGGAGCATGTTCCTGGCTGGCAACGCTCACGGCATTGTCAACGGCCTTGCCGCAATGTGGGCAAAATACTGATGTGGGGGGCATGGGTTCATGACAGTAACTGCACCTTACCTGTTGATTCATGCGGTAACCGCAGTGATTACAGAAGGCTGAATCGTCGGGCACTTCGTGTCCGCAATGTTGACATCTCATCGTTTATTATAGCTTTTGGTTAAACTTCATTTTGTTACAATCTGCAAAAGTAAGCAATAATCTTTGATTATTGACTTTTTTAGAGAAAAACTTTACCGTACCCTCAATAAGAAAAGTGGAGGTGCAAAATCTTGCGCCTCCACAATTCAGTTTGTTATCTCTAACAGCTAAAGTCTTACTTCACAACCTTAACAGCGCTGGTGGTGCCGTCGGTGTAGGTGGTAACGACGATGGTCAGGCCGTTAGCCTCGGTCATCTCCTGGCCAGCCAGGTTGAAGTAGCGTACGCCAGCAACGGTCTTGCCGCTCATCATCTCGTCGATGCCG
>ONLH01000026.1 GCA_900318645.1 uncultured Prevotellaceae bacterium | reverse complement strand
ATAGCTGTAACGGTTGATATAGACGGTCGAGCTGGTGAGGCTGCTGTAGGCGGGGCGCTGGATGTCGCGGCGGTAGGACAGCGACAGCTGCACCTTGCCGACGGGAGCCGACACCACAAAGGTGGGGAACCAGTCGCCATAGTCACGGCACACCTCATCTTCACGCTCATTGAAGTTGTAGTAGTCGTTCTTCAGGTGCTCATAGCGCAGACCCACCTGGGCGAATACCAGGCCGAAGCGACGTCCAAACTCCACAAATGCTGCCGTCGACGACTCGTTGATCTCGGTGTCGGTGGCCTTGACGGGAACACTTGCCGTAGCCGAGAACGAATAGGCATCGGTACGGTGATTGTAAGAGTATTCACCGCCCACCGAAAGGTTGCCCTGCCAAACGGGATAACTCAGGATGAGCTTCGATGCCCAGAAATTGTTTCGGCTGCTGGTGTTGCTCTCGATGCTGCGGCTGATGGTGACGCCGTCCAGGACGGTTGTCTCGTTGGTGCTGCCCGGCGTCTCGGTGCGGTCAAACAGGCCGTCCACGTTAAGGTCAATGCCCAGGGAACCCACCTTGCCGTTGTAATAGGCATTGAAAATGTGCTTGCGGAAACGGTCGTGCTGCTCGACGTCGCTCACCGAGCGCTCGGTAAAGAGACCATTCACATAGCTATCGGTGATGAATTGGTCACGAAAATCGGCGCTGGGGTGTCGGTCATATTTGTAAAAGGCGCCAAAGCTGTGGTTATCGTTGACCACATAATTCACCTGAAGTTGGGGCGACAGGCCTTTCCAAATGTTCTTACCATTCTGCGTGACAAGCCCCTCGACCCGGTCAGGGCCCATAAAATAAGACAACTGGTTTTCCTGCAGCATCTTGGCGTGTCCGTAGCGGCCTGCCCAGAACGAGGCGGTGATGTCCAGTCCGCCCATGCGGTAGTTCACATCCAGGTTGTTGGTAATCGTGTGACCATACTGGTACATGCCCATCAGGTTGTCTTGGAAACTAAAGCCGTCACCCTGTGCCTTCTTCAGCGTGATGCGCACCACGGCCTTGGTCGAGGCAGCATAGCGGGCGCCTGGGTTCTGGATGACATCGACGTGCTGGATCTGGTCGCTGCGCAGGCGGGACAATTCGCTCACATCCTGCACCTTGCGGCCGTTGATATAGACCTCGGCATCACCACGACCAAGCACCGTCACGGCGCCATCGCGCTTGGCTTCCAGCGACGGCACGCGGGCAAGCGCGTCGACCACGGTGCCGGCCTTCTCAAGGATGGTGCCCTCGACCGTCGTGCGCATGGCCTCGCCCTTGACACGTGTCTTGGGCAGCTGGCTCTTCACTACCACCTCACTGAGCAGCAAGGCGTCCTCTTTCATCTGAATGGTCAGCCCTTGAGCGACATTCAGGTATTGCGTCTGATAACCGATGCACGACACCTTGATCAGGGCACCGTTATCACGAGTTACTATCTGGAATTTGCCCTGGTCATCGGTCATCGCACCTTGCACGAATGCAGAATCGGGCAACGACAGCAACACCACATTTACAAAGGGCATCGGTTCACCCTTTTCATCAACTACCACACCGCCCACATCAGGCGTCTTGGCTGTAGCGCTTACTGCCAGCGTCAGCACAGCCATCATGGCTAATAATCTGAAGCTCATCTTTTTCATATCCTTAATTTATAGTATTACTTAATATTTTTTTACTCATTACTCATTTACCCTTTGACGGTCACACCGCCCAAAAAGTTGCTTGCCGTGATGTGAAGGGTACGGGCACCCTGGTCAATACACTTCCCAGTCTCATCGCTGACGCCGCCAATGAAACTATGGCTCTTGACAATCACGTTAACATTGTTGGGCACCAACAGTTCCACTCCACCGAGAAACGTATGGATATCGATTTCCTCATCCTCGCTGATGACCGCATTGCACAAATCCAGCCGCAAGCCACCACAGAAGGCATCCAACCGAGCGCCATGGAATGTCTCTCCCTGATAGACATATTCATCGGCTCCTAAACGCACGGCGCAACAGATGCGCTTGCCATCCTCGCCCTGTGGCACTGGCCGATGCAACCACTGAGACGGATTGTGGTTGAAACCATAAATGACGAGTTCTGCTCCTATATATAGAAGGAGAAGAGGGCCGAAGTACTGAGTCCAGGAATGATCCCAATTCAGATGGAAAACGCCCCACATGTCTGCGAGCTTGAGCAAGGCAGCCACGATGAAAATAATTCCGATAATAGTTCTGCGTGTCATAACTTGTTTTTTTAATGATTAGTTTTATACCATATTTTGGCCTTGACACCCGTCAGCAAGGCGCCGACTCTGTTTTTGGCTGCAGCAAAATAACTGCCAATTCCCCCGCCCCACAAGTTTCTGGGATATTCTGCAGGTTTATGTGATGAATGGCAGTGAAATGAGGGATAAATCGCATATTTGTGATGAATGGTTTGGTCATTCCGCCGAATAAAAGTACTTTTGACACCCGAATGAGCCAAGGACAAAAAGACACAATTACGACCCGTATCGTCAGCACCGTTTTTACGGTACTGGCGCTTGCTATTTTCAAACCATTCGGTCTGGAAGCATGGCAGTGGACGGCGTGGGTCCATCTGCTGGCAATGGGGTTCATGGGTATCATATCATGTGCCGTGACCGAGGGTATCCTGAAGTATGTCCTTAAGAAACCCAGGTCCTACGAGCACGGGGTTGATTACATTATCCGCCGCAACCTCTTGTTCCAACTCATCAACACCCCTCTGGTATCGCTGCTGATTTGTCTATACCGCCATTTTGCCATGAGTGATGTGGTTCCCGGCAATGTGCTCTCCTGGACCAATTTCCTTGAGACGCTGTTGATTATCGCCTTCTGTTCCTTTGCTATCGGCCTCTACTGGCGCTTTAAGTTCCGCAGCAGATACCTCGCAGCCGAACTGGAAGAGACACGACTACTGAACGAACAACTGAGGCAACTGCAACAAGAGGAGACTCGTCGCAACACCACACAAGCAGCCGAGGATAAGGTCGTTGCAACTGACAAATCCAGCCAAGTCTCAATTCCCGCCGAAGGTATAGCGCAAGACACAGTAAATTCCGAAGGAATCCCTTCGACAGTCGTTCTCAAGGGCAGCACCAGTGAAACCACCACAGTACATATCCCTAACATTCTATATATAGAAGCAGTGGGGAACTACGTTAAAATCTACCAATTACGGGACGGGAAGGTATTTAACGATATGCTGCGAGCCACTTCCAAGCAGATGGAGGAAGACTTGCGCCCCTATCCAATGATTGTCAGATGCCATCGTGCATTCCTGGTTAATCTGCAACAAGTAGAACAGATTATTTCCCAAGCTGGAACTATGCAACTACGCATCAAGCATTGCAACGAGATGCTCCCCGTGTCACGCAGCAATATGGCACAAGTTAAGAATGCCATCAAAGGGGAGTAAGAAGTGATGAATTGGCATCGAACTACTGAAAACTGACGAGAGTAAAACAAGGACTAATTTTTTTTGAAAAAAAAGTGTTGTGTTTGCGTTTGTAAACCAATTTTATTTTGTAATTTTACACCCCCAAAAGTAATACGATAGCAAAAATGAGTAAGAATAAAAGCAAGCAGAACAGACAAGTAAGTGATAATCAGGGTTATTTCAATCCTGACATCAGTGGTGTACAGCAGTCAGAGGACTACCGCAGGAGACTTGAAGCCGAGGAAGCCATAAACAAGGAGAAAGTGACCAAATGGCAACGCTTCATGGCCTTCTTCCAAAATGGGAATTTCAAGTTTGTTTCCGGAATTATCATGGTATTTCTCGGAATCTACCTCCTGATTTCCTTCCTGTCGTTCTTCCTGTCGGCGGGAATGAGCGACCAAGACCGCATCGCCAACTACTCAATGATCGAGAACGCCCAAGTTCCTGACCAGATACGCAATACCGGCGCGGCACTTGGTGCCTCACTGAGTGATTTCTTCATCTCAAGTGGCGTTGGTGTCGCTGCATTCATTATTGTCTTGTGGTTCATCACAATAGGCATGAGATTGATTCGCAAGAAGAAGACCCATTTCTTCTCTTATACCTTTGTGTGCCTGTTCAGCATCTTCACCTTCTCGATGGTTGTCGGTGCAGCCACCTATTTCATGAAACCCATCACCTTCTTCCCCTTGGGTGGCTACTTTGGTTTCTATGCCAACAAGTGGCTGATTGGGTTAATGGGACTTTATGGCATGGTGGGAGTGAACCTCATTATCTTCATGCTGTGGGTATTCCTTACCTACCAAACGTTCTCTGCACTGTATCAGCAGATACAGCAGGAATTTGAGAAAAAGCGTAGCCGCAACAAGGAAGAAGCCGAGAAGGTCGTAAGCCAGCCCGGAGAATCAACCTTTCTTGGCAGTGAACAGCAGGTAAATGGAGATAAGCACCCCGATGAGAACGATTCCACCGTGAAGCCTTCTCCCATCAGCAGGATGCGCACCCGTAAACCCAAGGCAGATTCTGCCGAAGTCAGCAATGGCGAGACCGCCCACCTAAAGCCCATTGCTGCCAGTACCAGCGTCACAAACCCTCATGACCCCACAGGCGAATACCGTCATTACCGCTTCCCTACCTTGGACTTGCTGCAAGACATCCGTATGAATCCCAACAGTGTGGACAAGCGTGAACAGGACGAGAATAAGGAGCGTATTCGCGACACTCTGAGCAAGTATGGTATCGAGATCAAGGAAATCATGGTTCATGTGGGACCCACGGTGACACTGTTTGAGATTGTGCCTCAGGATGGAGTGCGCGTCAACAAGATACGCAATCTGGAAGACGATATCGCCTTGAGCCTCGCAGCCTTGGGCATCCGCATCATCGCTCCCATGCCTGGCAAGGGAACCATCGGTATTGAAGTGCCCAACCGTGACCCCCAAGTGGTGCCTATGCGTGAGGTGCTCGGATCCAAAGCCTTCCAGGAGACACGTGCCAAGCTGCCTATGTGCCTAGGCTGCACGGTGAGCAACGAGGTCTTTATCGCCGACCTGACCAAGATGCCACACCTGTTGGTGGCTGGTGCTACCGGTAAAGGAAAATCAGTGGGACTGAATGCCATCATCACGTCACTTCTTTACAAGAAGGGTCCCTCGGAACTGAAGTTAGTTCTCGTTGACCCCAAGCGTGTGGAGTTCAGTGTCTATGCTGATCTGGAAAAATACTTCTTTGCCAAAGCTCCTGGTGAGGAAAAGGCCATCATCACAGATACCGACCGCGTTATCAAGACCCTCAACTGCCTTGTACAGGAAATGGAAAACCGCTACAAGGTGTTTGAGGAAGTGAAGGTGCGTAATGTGAGCGACTACAATGAGATGTGGCGTCGAGAGTTGCGAGAAGTCCGCGATGAGCACGGCGAAAAGAAATATCAGTACATGCCCTACATCGTGGGTATCATCGATGAGTTCAGCGACATGATCATGACCGCCGGCAAGGAGGTAGAATCGCCGCTGGTGCGCATCGCCCAGAAGGCTCGTGCCGTCGGTATCCACATGATCATTGCCACACAGCGCCCGTCATCCAAGGTTATCACTGGCCTGATCAAGGGTAACTTCCCTGGCCGCATAGCCTTTGCCGTCGCCCAACGCATTGACAGCCAAATCATCATCGACCGTTCTGGAGCACAGCAACTCATCGGCCGCGGTGACATGCTGTTCCAGATTGACGGAGAATTGACCCGCCTGCAGTGCCCGTTTGTCGATACCCCCGATATCGTGCGCATCAGTGACTTCATCAAGGAACAGGAGGACAACGACCGAGACATCAATCACGAGGAACCTTACATGCTGCCCGAGTACGTCGGCAAGGACGAGGGAGGCGGCAGCGATGCCAACGTGGGCAACGTCAAGGACCGTGATCCGCTGTTTGAGGAGGCAGTGAGGTTTGTCGTCATGGGCAACACGGCCAGCACGTCATCACTGCAACGCCGTTATGAGATTGGCTACAATCGTGCCGGACGCCTCATGGACCAGATGGAACATGCCGGTATCGTGGGTCCGGCTCAGGGGAGCAAACCCCGCCAGGTGCTCGTCAGTCCCATGGACATCGATCAACTGTTCTCTTGAGAACCACAATCTGTTGCCAGCCCCAAAGGGGTTGGCATCATTTTTGCAACCTAGTGCATTTAGCTATTCTAGAGAATCTAGATGTTCTAGCAAAACAGTATTAATTGATAATCAGTTTAATTATGAAGAGAGTATTTATTGCCATCATCACCATACTGGGCACCCTCACTGCAATGGCTCAGACACCGAGTGCGATGCTTGACAAGTGTGTTGCCGCCATTAATTCCCATGGTGGCGTTACAGCCAACTATAGTGTTACCACGGCCCAGGGTACCAGCAAGGGCAGCATCGCTATGCAGGGCACCAAGTTCCGTGTCATTTCACCTGAAGCCAAGTGCTGGTATGACGGCAAGACACAATGGTCTTGGTCTCCTGTCACCAGTGAGGTGAACATCACCTCTCCCACCCCCGATGACCTGCAGCTGACTAATCCCATTGCCGCAGCACAACACTTCAAGGCCAACTTCAATATGAAGAAAGCCAAAGCCAAAACCGCCAACACCTACGTCATTAAACTCACTCCCAAAAAGAAAAAAGATGCCGTCAAGACCTTGTGGCTCTACTTCGACGAGAAAACGTCACTGCTACGTACCGCCCGCTTTGAGATGAGCGACAATTCGGTCTATACCGTAAAAATTACCGATTATAAGCACAAGTCACTACCTGCTGGCACATTCACGTTTGATAAAACCCAAGTGCCCGCGGGAACACAGGTCGTAGATCTGCGGTAAAAAGAAGAGTGAAAACTAAAAAACTGAAGAAAATCATGCTACATTACTTGATCGGACCAGCTGTGGGTGCCGTCATCGGCTATATTACTAATGATATTGCCATCCGCATGCTGTTCAGGCCTCATCAGGCCAAATACATCCTAGGAGTTCATGTGCCCTTTACCCCAGGTATTATCCCCAAAGAGAAGGCACGCATAGCAGGTGCCATCGGCAAGGCAGTCAGCGAGAATCTGATGAACCGTGAAGTATTGGAAAACAGCCTGCTAAGTGATGACATGATGTCAAAGCTGAGTAACGCCATCGATGAGTTTGTTGCCACTCAAAGCAAAAACGAGGAGACCATCGAGGAGTTTGCCCGACATTACCTGACTGAAGACGACATCGCTTCTATGCGTACAAATGTTACCGATGGCGTTGTCAAGATGATAACCGGCAAACTGCAAGATAGCCAGTTGGGCGAAAGCATCGCACGCATGGCAACCCAGCATGTCATGGAAAAGACAAGAAAAAGCATTGCCGGGAAATTTGGTGCCGACATGCTACTCCAACCCATAGCGCAACTGGTAGAAGGAATCCTGGCCAAACACATTAATGAAATACTACACAACAATTCTCAACAAATGGTGGAAGGTCTCGTGCACGATGAGTCTGAACAACTCTTGTCCATGACCATGCGCGATCTGATGACAGGACATGACGATCAAGTCGCACAAATCAAGGGCGGCATCCTCAATGCCTATCGTGTCATCATTACCGAGCACCTGCCACGCATTCTGCAGGACATCGACATCAGCGGCATCATTGAGAATCGCATCAACGAAATGGAAATGGCCGAGGCCGAGGCCATCATCCTCGACGTAATGAAAAAAGAGCTGCGTGCCATTGTGTGGCTCGGAGCCCTGCTGGGAAGCATCATGGGTACAATTACTTCAATTATATAATTTCCTTTACATTTTTTTGGTTAATTTTGTTTATTCTCAGAAAAATTGTTAATTTTGCAATACGAATAGTCCATAATCAAGTAAATCATTAGTTATTTACTTGATTCCTAAAGAATTATACTTTGGTTTTATTTATTAATAATTTTAAATCACTTATTTTTTATGAAAAAGTTTTTTACTTTGATTGCTGTTGCTGTTATGGCATTTGCCGCTCAGGCCACCGAGATGACCGTTTGTGATGGTACCGACACCAACAACTACGTGCCCATCTATGGCTTGTATGTTGACACCGATGGTACCTTCGGCCAGATGATCTACCCCGCCGACATGTTGACCGACATGGTAGGTAAAGAGATCACCGGTGTGAAGTTCTACTCATCCAGAATCAATTTCTCAGGTGCTACGCTGCAGCTTGGTATGGCTAAGGCTGAAAAGGACAACTTTGATGACTATGAGGCCATTGAGGGTGCAACTCCTCTTTGCTCGATTACTCCCAATGAGGGTGATACCGAGATGACTTTCGTATTTGACGAGCCCTACCTGTATGAGGGTGGTAACCTCATGGTCCAGGTTCTCGTTACCCAGATTGGTACTTGGAAAGGCACCTCATTCTATGGTGTGAACATGCCCTACTACTACAGCTTCTATCAGTACCAGTCAGCTTGGAGCAGCACTCCCTCAAAGTATCATGAGGCTTTCTTGCCCAAGGCTACCTTCACCTATGAGGGTGGTGGCGATGTTCCTCCCGTAGTTGATCCCACCGAGAAGACTGGTGCTCCCACCTTCCACGGCTACACTGAGGACGGTATCCACGGCTACTTCGTAGAGATCATCCCCACCGAGGAGAGCGTGATTTACTACCGCATCATCTATCCTGACGGCACCGAGACCGATTGGGCTGAGTATGAGGAGATCCTGAGCTTTGAGGGCGACGGCAAGTACCGCGTTGAGGCTTATGCCGTAGCCGATGGCAAGCTGCCGAGCGAGCAGATCGCTTATGAGTTCGTTGTAGCTCCCGTTACCGGCATCGACGAGATGATGAACGGTAAGACCGTTGCTGGCGTACGCTACTTCAACCTGGCTGGCCAGGAGATGACCGAGGCTAACGGCCTGACCATCGTTGTTACCACCTACACCGACGGTACCACCAGCGCTGTTAAGGTTGTGAAGTAAGCTATTAGACTTTAGCTGAAAGTTAACGAAAAAAGTGGAGATGCAAACCTGTTTTGCGTCTCCACTTTTTTCATGGTTTTGTCCGATATCTAGCTTCTGCAGCCATCATTCTTACTGCTATGATTTTGGACCTATATTTCTATTTCTATCTTCCTGCGGATATATTTCTCATTAAAGAAATAAATTATAAATAATTATAAATTTATATATAAATTTATACTTGTGGTTACTTAAATTTGTTGTAATTTTGCAGTGTAATAAAGAGTTTTTTTGAGTTTATTTTATATGTTTAATCTTAATTTTTTTAGTGCTTATGAAGACTAAATTCTTTTTCTTAGCATTAGCTGCTGCTTTGTCAATGCAGGCAAACGCTGATCAGGCATTCCGTCACACTGACAATGTAATGGCTTCAACTCCTACCATTACCCGTGCCACCATCAACGCCAGTGAGATTCCCGCTGGTATGGCACTTGTATCACTGGAAGCCCACGACGTTTGGGGAGATGGCACTGGTTATCAGTTGCTGCTCGATGCTGACGCCAACGCTTATGGCAATCTCATTCCCGAAACTGGTGCTCTGGCTTTGTATACCAGTGTTGCTGATGAAGTGTATGCAGAATTTGAGTACAAGATTCCCGAGAACGCTGATGGTTCACTCTACACCGAGAACGTCGTTTATGATGGTATTATCAGCATCCTGGTTCCTGCTGGTACCTATGACTGGTGCATCACTAATCCCGAGCCTGGTTTTGCTATGTGGATTGCATCTGACTATGGTATGACCCCTGGCCGCTATGACGACTACCAGTTTGAAGAAGGTAAAGAGTACCACTTCAGCGTTTACATGACTTATTATGGCTACGATGGTGTAGATCTGGAGGTCATCGACGGCACTCCCGTAACTCCTCCCGTTGATCCCACCGAGAAGACTGGTGCTCCCACCTTCCACGGCTACACCGAGGACGGTATCCACGCATACTTCGTAGAGATCATCCCCACCGAGGAGAGCGTGATCTACTACCGCATCATCTATCCTGACGGCACCGAGACCGAGTGGGCTGAGTATGAGGAGATCCTGAGCTTCGAGGGCGACGGCAAGTACCGCGTTGAGGCTTATGCAGTAGCTGATGGCAAGCTGCCGAGCGAGGAGATCGCTTATGAGTTTGTTGTAGCTCCTGTTACCGGCATCGACGAGATGATGAGCGGCAAGACCGTTGCTGGCGTACGCTACTTCAACATGGCTGGTCAGGAGATGACCGAGGCTAACGGCCTGACCATCGTCGTTACCACCTACACCGACGGCACTACCAACGCTGTTAAGGTTGTGAAGTAAGCTATTAGACTTTAGCTGAAAGTTAACGAAAAAGTGGAGATGCAAACCTGTTTTGCATCTCTACTTTTTGTCAATATGCCTGATTGCTTAAACTGAAAATAATGTGAGTTCGACGAAATACTCTTTTAGGGCTCAGCGAGTCAGCCACTAGATGACCTGTAGAGACACAAAATCATGCTTCTCCCATCGTTAAACATTACCAAATGCTGCCCTGGAGACGCAAAATTTTGCGTCTCTACATAGCGGATGAATTGAGTATCAACGCTTTATTTTCGTCGGACTCACGTTAAACAATTCAGGCGGCCTCGATGATGAGGTCGCCTGAGTTGTTTACAGTATTCAGCTAATTTTGCTAAAGCCTTATTCCACTTGCCAGGTATCGCCAGCCATGATAACGTCTTCAAGACAAGTGAAGCCGTGCTTGGCCTTGGCCTCCTCAACTTGCTCGGCTACCGCCGTCTCATAGGTGGGAGCCTCAACGGCGCGGATGACACCGAGTGCAACGGGCAAATCGGTACCGTCCATCATTGCCAGCATCTGATGCAGGAAGAAGCTCTCGCAGTGTGCATCATGAACAAGCACATCATCAATGGTGTAGCCATCTTCGCCGATGGTTACTGCCTTGAGGCCGAAACCATCCTGCACAAGGCCGCGGTTATTGTCCTTGCCGAAGATCATCTTCTCGCCATGAACGAGGTGGATGGTACGGTCAGGACGATTCTCGCGGTCGGTAATGTAGTTGTGGATGCCGTTGTTGAAAATCATGCAGTTCTGCAAAATCTCAACAACTGAGCAACCCTTGTGCTGGGCAGCAGCTATCATCACTTCCTGACTGATGTCTAATGCCACGTCAAGGCTGCGGGCAAAGAAGGTGCCGCGAGCGCCGAAAGTCAACTCAGCGGGAATGAACGGATCCTCCACCGTGCCATAGGGCGATGATTTGGACTTGAAACCACGGGCACTCGTGGGTGAGAACTGACCCTTGGTCAAACCATAGATGCGATTGTTCAGCAGCAACAGGTTGACATCAATGTTGCGACGTACCTCATGGATGAAATGGTTGCCACCGATAGCGAGACAGTCACCGTCGCCCGAGACCTGCCAAACAGTCATGTCGGGGTTGGCAGTCTTGAAACCGGTTGCCACAGCACCACCACGACCATGAATGGTGTGGAATGCATAAGTGCGTGTGTAATAAGGCAAACGCGAACTGCATCCGATACCTGAAATCACAGCGGTCTTCTCGGGAGGGATATTCAGTTGTGCCATCGCCTTGAGCAGGACATTGAGCACAGCGTGGTCACCACAGCCGGGGCACCAGCGCACGGGCTGATTATTCTTGAAATCGAGAGGCTTGTGAGCCATAGGTTGATTGTTATTGTTCTGTTCCATTAGATTTCCTCCTCCATCATGATGTTTTTAACTCCGTCAACAATCTCCTGAACCAGGAACGGCTGTCCCTGCACCTTATTGATGTGGCAGATGTTCAGGTTAGGAATCTTACTCTGCAGGTAACTTGCCAGTTGACCCGTGTTCAACTCGGCGACAATCACCGTCTTGAAGCGGCTCAGCAACTCGGCGGTATTCTTGGGCAGCGGGTTGATGTAGCGAATGTGGGTCATTGCAACCCTGAAGCCCTCGGCGTTCAAGCGATTCACGGCATCAAGGATGTGACCATAGGTACTACCCCAACCCAGGATGATAGTGTCGGCACCGCTGTCACCCTTGAGTTTGAGCTCAGGGATATCGTTAGCCACATTGGCAATCTTCATGCGACGAGTCTCAACCATGTGAGCATGGTTGATGGGGTCATTGCTTAGCACGCCCAGGTTGTAGTCCTTTTCCAGACCGCCCACAACATGCTCCAAACCAGGAGTGCCGGGGATGGCCCAATAGCGGATGCCCAGGGCATTGCGCATGAACGGTGTCCATGTCGGCTTCAAGGCCTCGGGGACGTAATTGGGCTTGATGACGGGATACTCACCCTCCTCGGGGATGCGCCATGCCGACGAACCGTTGGCAATGAAGGCATCGGTGAGCAGGATGACGGGAGTCATGTGCTCGATGGCAAGGCGGGCAGCCTGGAACGCCATCTTGAAGCAATCGGTGGGTGAAGCAGCAGCCAATACGACAAGGGGACTCTCACCACTGCGGCCATAAAGGGCCTGCTGCAAGTCGGTCTGCTCAGTCTTGGTGGGCAGGCCCGTCGAGGGACCACCACGCTGCACGTCAACCAGCACGAGGGGCAACTCGGCCATGACAGCAAGACCCAGCGCCTCGCTCTTAAGGGCCAAGCCAGGACCGGAAGTCGTCGTTACAGCCAGATGTCCGGCAAATGCGGCACCAATGGCTGAACAGATACCACCGATCTCGTCCTCCATCTGGATGGCCTTCACACCCAAATCACGGCGCTTGGCCAGTTCATGCAGGATATCAGTTGCAGGGGTAATAGGATATGAACCCAGGAACAAGGGGCGACCACTCATCTCTGAAGCCTTGATCAGACCCCATGCCGTAGCCTTATTACCGCTAACGTCGGTATAAGTGCCAGGGCGCACATCATCACTCTGGATACGATAGGTCGATACTGTGGCATGGATATTGTGGCCATAGTTGTAACCGCCCTTGATGACAAGTTCGTTGGCGGCATAGACCTCGGGCTTCTCGGCAAACTTCGCCTTGAGGAACTTCAATGGAGCCTCCATGGGTCGGTTAAACAGCCAGCAGACGAGGCCCAGGGCAAACATGTTGCGGCACTTCAGTTGGGACTTCAAGTCCATGCCAGTGTCCTTGAGTGCCTCCTTAACCATCGTTGTAATGGGAGCTTCAATGACCTGAGCCTTGAGATTCAACTCCTCGTATGGGTCATTGGTTGTGTAAAGGGCTTTGTCGAGTCCAGCCTGAGTGAAAGTGTCAATGTCAACGATGGCAGCACCACCCTTGCGCAGGAACTGTGCGTTCTGCTTGAGCGCAGCAGGGTTCATTGCTACCAGTACATCACACTCGTCACCCGGGGTGTGCACACCGTGACCGATGTGAACCTGAAAACCCGAAACGCCACCCAGAGAGCCCTGCGGTGCACGCACCTCGGCAGGGTAATCGGGGAATGTGGAAATGCGGTCACCAAGGCCCGCACTCACGTTAGAGAAAATGTTGCCAGCCAACTGCATACCATCACCGCTGTCACCTGAAAAGCGCACGACGATACTCTGACGGAACTGGACTTTTGCTTTTTCTGCTTTTTCTGCCATGTCAAATGATACAATGATTAGTAAACCGCTGCAAAAGTACTACTAATTTCCCTACTAAAAGAGAATAAATTGAATAATTTTGAGAATAGACTCATGGTCATCGATTAAACACTGTGAAATGACATATTTTTTTCAATACTTTTTTATTAATAAGGTGAATTTTTACCTTCATTTTCTATTCTGAAAAAAATTTTCTTTTTAATTTTGCAGGTTGAATGTTGTGTATTATTGTCTCTGCAGATAATTTTACACCCTTAAGTGATAGATAGCGAGTTTTTATTATCAATAGTATTATTAATTTTTTAAACGTTTAATCTATGAAGAAAGTTTTTACTTTACTGACAATGATGGCAGCGTTTGCCTTTACATCACAGGCAGCCTACTATCTGGTGGGTAATGCTCCTTTCGGAAACGGATGGGATCCGTCTAACGGAGTGGAGATGACCCAGAACGCTGATGGCACCTACAGCTTCACGGGTACCGTCAGTGGTTCAATCTGGTTTGTGTTTGCCGACGCGCTCGCTGAGTCAAGCAGCGACTGGGCAACGTTCAACAGCACGATGCGTATTGGTCCGACCGGTGGTGATGTGGAAGTTACCGCAGGCGCATGGACCCCGTTCCAGAAAGCTGGAGGCGACAACGGTGCATACAAGTTTACCGGTAGCGGTAGCGAGTACACCATCACGCTGAACCCCTTCAGCAACAAGTTCAAAATTGACGGTTATGTAGAGCCCGTCGTTATCGACACCTATACTGTTGCAGGTACTCCCGTTTCAGTATTCGGCACCGAGTGGGATGCTACCAACACCGACAATGACATGGTGAAGCTGGACAACGGTATGTACCAGCTCGACAAGCTTGGTTGTGAACTGGGCGCTGGCTCTGAGCTGCAGTTCAAGGTTGTGGGTAACCACGACTGGGGCAATGCTTGGCCCGCTGAGAACCGCACTTTGACCCTCGACCAGAGCGGTATCTACAACCTGCGTTTCACCTTCGATCCCACCACCACCTTCTGCGGTGTTCAGGCTTCGCTCGTTGGCGATCTCGACACCCGCACTGGTGACCTGTTCATCCTGGGTGAGGTAAACGACAACGGTTGGGCAGCCAATGTTGGTCTCCAGATGGATACCGAAGATGAGAACATCTTCACTGCCACCTTTACCACCAAGGGTGAAACCATCGACGAGACCGACGGTATCGGCTACAGCTACTTCTCATTTACCACCATGCTTGCTGAAGATGAGGACTGGAGCACCATTCAGGCCTATCGCCTGGGTGCTTCGGAGGAGAACTTCCTGCTGAGCGACGACATGATGGGCGTTGAGTTGCCCTTGGGTGCCAACACCAACAGCTACAAGATCCCCGCTGGCGAGTATGAGGCAACCGTTAACTTGGATGCCATGACCGTGGTTATCACCAAGGCCGTTAAAGAGACTACCGCTACTCCCGTGATCTCCTATGAGGTAACCGAAGACAACGTTATCATCACCGTAACCGGTGACGGCGAAGTTCACGTCTATGTTGATGGCGTTGAGGTTGAGAATCCCTACATCATCCCGCGTGGTGAGGAAGACGTAACCGTTGTTGTTACCGCTACCGCTCAGGAGGATGGCAAGGAAATCAGCCAGACTGCTACTGCTGAGGTCGTTGTTCCTGCTAAGGTTATGGAAGTAACCGCTACTCCCGTGATCTCCTATGAGGTAACCGAAGATAACGTTATCATCACCGTAACCGGTGACGGCGAGGTTCACGTTTATGTTGATGGCGTTGAGGTTGAGAACCCCTACACCATCGCTCGTGGCGATGAGGATGTAACTGTTGTTGTTACTGCTACCGCTCAGGAGGATGGCAAGCTCATCAGCGAGACTGCTACTGCTGAGGTTGTTGTTCCCGCCAAGGCTGGTGATGAGCCTGGTGATGGTTACAAGATTGAGCCCGTTTGGGTTATCGACGACCTGTCATTCCTGCCCACCGCTGACGTACGTCAGGGCTTCGGTATGGACGGCAAGTTCTACATCAACAACAAGGCTGACCAGAAGGTTATCGTTGTTGACGAGAATGGTCTTTCCAACAATGAGTTTGAAGGCGGTGCCAACTGCGGTATCACCCGCGACGAGGCCGGCAATATCATTGTCAGCAACGCTACCTTCCCCGATCCTTGGAGCGAGGCCACCATTAAGGTCATCAACCCCGAGACCAATGAGGTTAAGGAATACATCGTTCCCGCCGAGTGTGGTATTGAGGGTCGCTGCGACTTCATCGGCTTTGCTCAGGGCAACCTGATGGAAGACGGTGTTCTCTACCTGACCGGTGCTACCACCAGTGGTGTATCCATCCTGACCATCTCAGGTGGTGAGGTTAATACCGACGAGTGCTATGCTGCTCCTTGTGACGGTCTGTCACCCACCAGCTCGACTGTAATCAACTATTACGTTGACCTCGATGGCGAGGAGTCTCTGCTTTATGTAACCCGCAACGCTGCCCTCCAGAAGCTCGCCGCTGATGGTGACAACTTCGTTGCCGAGGCTACGACTCTGCCTGGCAAGGGTGCTTGCAACGGTACCTTCGCATTTGTTTGGGACAACAAGGAGTTCTTTGTATATCCCACCCTGCCCAACTACCTGAATGGCTTTGCTGTTGCTGAGGCTGGTGCCGAGGCTCCCATCGTGGAGGTTCCCGCTACCGTTGCTGCCAACGCCAATGGATATCAGGCTGACTGGCTGAATGCTGAGGTTATTAGCGAGACCGAGGTGCTCATCTATCAATACTATCCCGGTGGCAACATCGCCGTTTATCGCTTGACCAAGGTCGGCGGTGGTATTGAGGAGCTCATCAACGACAACGACAAGGTTGTTGCTGGCGTACGCTACTACAACATCATGGGCCAGGAGATGAGCGAGGCCAACGGTCTCACCATCATCGTGACCACTTACACCGATGGCACCAGCAGTGCTGTTAAGGTGCTGAAGTAAGCCATTAGCTTATCACAAACAAAAAATAGAGACGCATGATTGTGCGTCTCTATTTTTTGCATCATGTATTGGGGAAAAGCAGTGAAGGATTACTTCACGACCCGATAGGTGTCATCATCAAGATGCTCGACAAAGCCTTCGTCAACAAGGAAAGAAAGCATCGATACGACTTCATCCTTAGGGAACGACAAGGTGTTGATGAACTCATCCAAGCGACGGGGACGCAATCCAGCCATATAGAGGATGCCCTGCTGCACGTCATCAGGAAGATGATCAGCACGTTTACGACGGTCAATGCACAAGTCACAATGGCCACACTCATCCTCGGACTTCTCGCCAAAGTAGCCCAACAACATGCGTTCACGACAGCCGATGTCGCTGTAGGCATAGTTGATGGTGGCCTCAATGCGGTCGGTCATGCGCTGACGCAGGTCTTCATAGACGACCTTGGGGATTAACACATGCTGTGGCTCCTCACGAGATGTCGTATATATTATATAAGGTGTCCGCTTGCGAGGCACATAGTGGAGAATGTGCATGCGGGTCAACTCAAGCAACGAGTTGTAGATGGTCTCCTGATTTAGCCCAGTACGGTAAGCGATGACGTCTTCGTTGATGAAGACATAGTCGGCAAACAGGCCCGTATAGAGCCTGAGAATCGCTTGCAGCACTTGATCGGCGCCAGGAGTCACGGTTTCCAGGTCATAAAGCTGCTCCTTGCGCGCTAGAATCATCACGCGGGACTGAGTCTCAATCTCTTCAACAAACTCGATGTATCCCGCCTGGGTAAGAATCTTCAAAGCATTGTGGGTGGGCAATACTGGCAGGTCGAACGTGCGACAGAAGAGGTTGAAATTGAAATCAAACATCTGCTGGTAGCCCTCACCGATACTCACGCCCAAGAAGTTCCCTACACGTTCATAGACGCTGCGGATAAAGTCTTTCTCAGGGAAGGCTTCGGTGACGTGGCGTCTCAGCACACGCTGGTCGGTGTGCTTAACCAGCAGCACGGCATAGGAGCGCTTGCCGTCGCGTCCTGCCCTACCCGCTTCCTGGTAATACTCTTCAAGCGAGTTAGGAATATCGACATGCACGACGAGTCGCACGTCGGGCTTATCGATGCCCATGCCGAAGGCATTGGTCGCCACCATGACACGGCACTCGTCGGTAGTCCATTTATTCTGCTTGTCTTCCTTGTCCTCGACATATAGCCCAGCATGATAGAAGTCGGCATGGATGCCCGCACGGTTAAGTTCATCGCTGATTTGTTTGGTTCGCATGCGTGAGCGAACATACACAATCGCTGTGCCTGGTACCGAACGCAGGATATGAATAAGTTCGGCATTTTTTTCTTCGGTAGGCCGAACGACATAGGACAAATTACTACGGGAAAAACTCATCGAGAACACATTGGGAGCCTTGAAGTTAAGGCATCGCTGAATGTCCTCGACCACTACAGGAGTAGCCGTTGCAGTAAGTGCCAATACCGGGACAGATGGGAAAAGCTTGCGAACAGTGACAATCTTCAGGAACGATGGCCTGAAGTCATAGCCCCACTGTGAAATACAGTGTGCCTCGTCAACAACAATGAGCTTGACGGGCATCTGGCGCAAGCGCTCAAGAAATGACTGGGATTGCAGGCGTTCGGGTGACACATAGAGGAACTTGCAGTTGCCGTAGAGGCATTTCTCATAAGTGCGATTCACCTCGGCACGCGTAAGCCCGGCATAGAGATAAGTCGCCTTGATGTGTAGGGCACGCAAGCGATCCACCTGATCCTTCATCAACGAGATGATGGGCGTGACGACAAGCGCCATGCCATCAATGGCCATCGTGGGAACTTGAAATGTTATGGATTTGCCGCCACCTGTGGGCATCAAGCCCAACGTATCACGGCCGTCAAGAACCGACTCAATAATGTCCTGCTGAAGCGGCCTGAAGGCATCATACCCCCAGTATTTCTTGAGGATATCAAGAATTGGTCTGGAATGACTCGGCATCGTCGTGCATTTTTATAGCCTTCACCATAAGTTGCACCGAGGTGTTCATGCGATGCCTGGTTTCCTCGATCGTGTAGCAGATGTCAATAGCCTTGCCCGCCTTGAGTGCATCATTGAACTCAGCCAGTCCAAAGGCTATCGCATTATTCACCTTGTTGCCCTCCTCATCACGGAGGTCAAGCTTGATGTGCTCCATCTTCCTACCTACCACCTTGCTCGTTCCTTGGTCATAGACCTTGCGGGTGATAAACACAGGTTTGCCGTTTCCTGGGCCATAGGGATTGAGCATTCGCAAGTAACGCAACAATGCGCCATTGATGTCGCTGAACTTGATTTCACAGTCGATATCCATAGCGGGGGTGACTTGCTCGTCCTCAATGTGGCTCTCGACATATTCGGTCAACCTGCGGCGGAACTCGGGAATGTTTTCCTCCTTGATGGACAGGCCGACGGCATTGGTATGGCCGCCGAAAGTCTCCAAGAGGTCTCGACAAGACTTGATAGCTGTATAGACATCAAAGCCGCGCACCGAGCGAGAAGAGCCAGTAGCTATACCATCGGCATAATAGGTCAGCACTACAGAGGGGCGGAAATACAACTCTGCAAGTCTTGCTGCCACAATACCGATGACACCCTTGTGCCAGTTGCGGTCATAGATGACGATGGGTTTCTTGCCGTCAAGCACCTGAGCATGACGGTCAATAATCTCGTTGGCCTCGACAGTCACCTGGCTGTCAAGCTCCTTGCGGTTACTGTTATACTGGTCGATTCGCTTGGAAATCTCCATTGCGCTCTGCATATTGCGGCTCACCAACAGCTCAACAGATTCTTGTCCTGACTCCATACGGCCCGAAGCATTGATGCGGGGACCTATCTTGAAGATAATGTCGTTGATGGTCAAGTCATGACGGTTCAATCCACAGGTGCGGATGATGCTTCGCAAGCCCACATTGGGATTGTTGTTCAACCGGCGCAGGCCGTAGAACATCATCACCCTGTTCTCGCCTGTCAGCGGCACAATGTCGGCAGCGATGCTCACAGCAACAAGGTCCAACATGGCCTCGAGGTTGTACATCGTTCCCAGGCCATTGCTCTTGGAGAACGCCTGCATGAACTTAAAGCCAACGCCACACCCCGACAAACCTTTGTAGGGATAGGTGTCATCAACGAGTTTGGGATTAAGAATTGCCGAAGCAGCGGGCAACTCATCGTCCGGGACATGGTGGTCACAGACGATGAAATCGATGCCCTTCTCCTTGGCATACGCAATTTCGTCGATTGCTTTGATACCGCAATCGAGCACAATAACCAGCTTTACTCCAATAGAAGCTGCATAGTCGATGCTCTGCAGGGAAATACCATATCCGTCATCATCGCGTGTCGGAATATAGTAAACCAGATTGGAGTAAATGTTCTGAAGATACTTATACACGAGCGCTACAGCAGTGGTACCATCCACGTCGTAGTCCCCGTAAATCATGATCTTCTCTTTTGCCCCTAACGCCTGGTTGAGCCTTGCCACAGCCTTGTCCATGTTCTTCATCAAGAACGGATCGTGCAGCTGCTGGAGTGACGGGTAAAGGAAGTCGTGGACGTCGTCCGCGGTCTTCAAGCCCCTGAGCACCAACAGCCGAGCGATGGTGGGGCAATTGGGGAACTGGGCCGCCAACTGCTCCTGGGCAATGCGTTCGTCGGATGTTAGAGGTAAGTAATTCCATTTACTTATCATTTATGTATATTTTTTAATATGCAATAACAGGGGCTCATTGCCGCAGAGCAGTGAGCGCGTGGAGAATGGGTATATATAATTGGGGTTCAGTCACTTGAAGCATCGGTTTTCAAAAAGCCCCATTGATAGGATGCCACCAATAGCTTCTTAATGCCCCTATTTAGTGGCACAAAATTACTGCAAATGGCAGATTTTTCAAAATAAAGCAGCAAATATTTGAAGACTTATCATAGGTTTTTATAGATATTTAACAACTTAATTTTCCTTTATGCCACGCAATTTGCCCTCATCAGGACACGCATTATTTCAAGTATTACTTTATATATTAAAGTATAATTATATGTATTTCTTTATATTAAGTAGTTTACAACATGATTTTGCATCAATCATGGTAGTAACATTAAAAAATCACCGACTGAAAAGTTCAGCCGGTGATTTTTCTGGAGGTCGCTAGCGGACTCGAACCGCTGTGCCCGGTTTTGCAGACCGGTGACTAAACCACTCATCCAAGCGACCCTTCGTGATTAGCGGTGCAAAATTACTGCGTATTTTTGACCTGTGCAACTTTATCGGCACATTTTTTTGCTGAATTTTTCTCAGGCTTCTGGCACACGTCCTTTAATTTACATGCTGCACAAGCAGTTAGGGCAGATTTTCTGCTACTCGCCGCACGCACGACAGAACGCACCGTAGCAGCAACCGCAAGTGCAACAATCAAGCCAGCAAGGATATATTGAACCAGATCACTCATCACAACAGACATTATTTGACCTTGAAATTCTTTTTCACCAGCCTGGACAGCTTTGCCGGTGTTGAGTCGGCCGGATACTCGGTGAATGGCAGCACAGTGTGGCAACCATTCCTGTATTCACTGCAACCAAAAGCGTTATTCCCCTTGACCAGATGACCCTTGCCACAGACAGGGCACGGTATCTCCTCTATACTCTTCAGTCTAGGCGCACGAGGCTTCTTGGTTTTCTCCTCCCCGCCCGACGGAGCCTTGGGCTTGCCAGGTTTACCTTGCTCAACAGCGATGCTTCCGTTATTGTTGTCACGCAGGACATTCAAGACAATCTCAGCAATCATCTTCTTGAGATCGTCAATGAACTGGGTTGCGCTATACTCACCACGTTCAATCTCGCGCAACTTTTTCTCCCACAGTCCAGTAAGTGAAGCACTTTTAAGCAATGGTTCATGTATCGTGTCAATCAGTTGGATGCCAGCTAGCGTGGGCATGATGCTCTTGCGATCCTTGCGGATATAACGGCGCTTAAACAGCGTCTCAATAATTGCGGCACGTGTGGATGGACGTCCGATGCCGTTCTCCTTCATCGCATCGCGCAATTCCTCATCATCGACAGTCTTACCTGCCGTCTCCATGGCGCGCAGCAAGGTACCTTCGGTATAAGGTTTAGGCGGTTGTGTCGTGCGCTTGAGCACCGCGGGTTCATGAGGGCCGCTCTCCCCTTTCTCGAAGTGTGGCATAACGCCATTGTCCTCATCGTCAGCCTTTTCCTTACTGTCGTCATCAACATTCTTATCACCTGGCTTGTTGAACAAGTCACGCCATCCAGGCTTGAGAATCTCCTTACCCGTAGCCTTAAAGCCGTATTCCCCCACCTGAGCCAACACGGTCGTTGTATTGAACTCGCAATCAGGATAAAAAGCAGCAATAAAGCGCATGGCAATCAAGTGATAGACACGCTTTTCATCAGGCGTCATCGCCACAGTTGCGGGATTGACATTGGTGGGAATGATAGCATGGTGGTCAGTCACCTTGCTGTTGTCAAAGACCTTTTTGGTCTTGGGCAACTTGCTGAGCGCCAGCAGAGGAGCTGTCAGATTGGCATACGGCACCATTGCCTGCAGGATGCCAGGCACCTGCGGGTAGATATCATCGCTCAGGAAAGTCGTGTCCACACGAGGATAAGTGGTTACCTTTTTTTCATAGAGGGACTGGATAGTCTTGAGTGCCTCATCGGCCGACATGCTGAACTTCTTGTTGCACTCCACTTGCAGACTGGTGAGGTCAAACAGACGCGGCGGCGCCTCACGGCCTTTCTTAGTTTCTACTGACGTCACCTCAAGCGGCAACTGCCTGATATTCTCAACAATAGCACTCGCTTCGCCTTCGGTCTTGAAACGGCCACGCGTGCTATTGAAGGTCACACCTCGATACTTAGTCTTCAGTTCCCAATAGTCCTCGGGCACGAAATTCTCAATTTCGCGATATCGGGCTACGATCATGGCGAGTGTGGGCGTCTGCACACGCCCCACCGAGAGCACATCACGCGAGCGCGAATATTTTAAGGTATAAAGGCGCGTGGCGTTCATTCCAAGCACCCAGTCACCGATAGCACGAGAAAGGCCCGCATAATACAGGTTATCAAAGTCTTTGGCATCCTTAAGCTGATCAAACCCTTTACGGATACTCTCATCGGTCAACGACGAGATCCACAGGCGTTTAACAGGCTTGTCACAACCGGCTTTCTGATAGACCCAACGCTGGATGAGTTCACCTTCTTGGCCGGCATCACCGCAGTTGATGACCTCTTCGGCACTAGAAATCAGATTCTTGATGACATTAAACTGCTTCTTGATGCCCTCATCATCTTTCAGTTTGATGCCAAACCGTGGCGGAATCATGGGCAACTGGCCCAGGCTCCACCATTTCCACTGGTCGGTGTAGTCGTTGGGCTCCTTGAGTTCACACAAGTGGCCAAAAGTCCACGTCACCTGATAGCCACTGCCCTCAAAGTAACCATCGTGCCGGTCGTTGGCACCAAGCAATCGGGCAATGTCGCGTGCCACACTTGGTTTCTCGGTAACGCAAACTTTCATTTTATTTTAGTATTTATTTATCATCTATTTATATATCTAAATATAAAGTAATTATTTAGATATTTATTCGCCTAAATGGAGGTTCTTGGCTTCGTTCCAGAGTTCGTCCATCTCGGCAAGCGTCAGCTCATTGACATGGCGGCCTTGCTCATTGGCTTTCTGCTCAATGTAGTTGAAGCGGGCGATGAATTTGCGGTTGGTTCTCTCCAAGGCATTATCGGGGCGCACGCCATATAGTCGTGCCGCATTGACGAGCGAGAAGAATAAATCACCAAACTCCTTTTCACGGTCCACAGCGCTGTCATTCTTCAACTCTGCTTCCACTTCACCGAACTCCTCGCGAACCTTATCCCACACGTCCTCTTTCTTTTGCCAGTCGAAGCCTACATTGGCGGCCTTTTCCTGGACGCGCTCGGCCTTGATGAGCGATGGCAGGCTGCGTGGTACTCCACTGAGTACCATCTTGTTACCATCTTTCTCACTCATCTTGATCAGTTCCCAGTTCTTGAGCACTTGGGCGGCAGTATCGGCCTTTTCATCACCGAAAACGTGGGGATGACGGAAGATGAGTTTCTCGCACAAAGCGTCACAAACGTCGGCGATGTCAAATTTGCCCTTTTCGTCACCGATTTTGGCATAAAATACAATGTGCAACAGTACATCGCCCAGTTCCTTACGGATTTTATCGTCATCCTCGCCCATAATGGCGTCGGCGAGTTCCATGGTTTCCTCAATGGTGTTGGGACGCAGGCTCTCGTTGGTCTGCTTACGGTCCCACGGGCACTTTAAGCGCAGCTCGTCCAGAATGTCGAGCAGACGACCAAAGGCCTCCAGTTTCTTCTCTCTGCTGTTGTTAGGCATGTTTATAGCGCTTTTTAATCGTGTTTGAGCCACAAAATTACTCATTTTTTTTGAAAATGTTGTAATTTTGCTGCATGAGTAAAATCAAACTGCTACTATTATGTTTGGCACTGGCCGTGAGTGGAAGCCTCGAGGCGCAGATCCTGTGCAAGGAATTCATCTATGAGCCCAAAGCGTTCCCGTCATGTCATGCCTCGACCATCGCGTGCCTGCAGAACGGTGACCTAGTGACAGCCTTCTTTGGCGGATCCTATGAGGGCAGTCCCGACGTGTGTATCTGGGTATGCCGTAAGACAGTGGGCAGTGACCACTGGACGGAGCCGGCAATGGCAGCGGACGGTGTTATCAACGACACCCTGCGCAAGGCGTGCTACAACCCCGTGCTGTATCAAATGCCTGACGGCGAGCTGTGGCTTTTCTTCAAAATCGGCTCCTGCGTTGCAGACTGGAGCGGATGGCTGACCCGCTCTAATGACAATGGCAAGACCTGGAGTCCTCGCGAACCGCTGCCCGATGGCTTCCTAGGACCCATCAAGAACAAACCTGAGCTCATCGGCAACCGCCTTGTGTGCCCTTCCAGCACCGAGAATGACGGATGGAAAATCCATTTTGAGATTTATGACCTAACCACCCGCCAGTGGCACAAGACTCCAGCCATAGAAGCAGCACTAGCCCAATCGTTACAAAATCCTGGCACAATCGCTCCCATCGGAGCCATCCAGCCATCAATCATACGTCTTGCTAACGGCACCTTACAGGTGCTGTGCCGCACTCAGAACGGAAAACTTGCCACATCCTATTCTCACGATGAAGGAGAAAGCTGGAGCATCGTGGAGCTGACCAACGTGCCCAATAACTGCTCGGGCACCGATGCAGTGACCGTCCATCCCACCTTGCATGCGTTGGTCTATAACCCCGTGGAATCCATTTTGGGCGACTACCGCGACCCACGCACTCCCATCGATGTTGCCACCAGCATGGACGGCATCTACTGGAACAAGCTCGTTACCCTCGACCACGAGCCCGGCAGCGAATTCTCTTACCCTGCCGTCGTCGTCGACCCCCGCGACGGCACCCTGCACATCACCTATACCTGGAAACGCCAACGCATTGTCTATGCCCATGTAAAGCCTTGAAAAGCCACCATCCACTTAAAACAATAAGGTTTTCTTTGGTAGAGGCATACTTTTATTGTAATTTTGCAGCCGTTTTTAAAAACCATATCACGAAAACTACAATGACAAGAAAATCTATGCTTCTTGTCCTGTGTACTATTCTACTGGGAATCAATGCCATGGCACAGGGCAACAACACCCGCATGGGTGGTGACGAGAATGAAGACACCGAGTCGCTCGCCGAGCGCATCTTCAATCTGGAAAAGAAGACCGATGCGTTTAATTTCCATATCAATTTTGCCTCAAGCCTAGTGGCCGAGGACGCCAACCACGGCGAATGGGACTCAAAATTTATGTGCCGCGACCTGCGCCTAGACATCAAAGGAGACATCACGCCCAAGGTTTTTTACCGCATCCGTCACCGCTTCAACAGCAACCAGACGGCCAAGGGGCTGGACCGTTTTGCCAAAGCAACCGACATCATGATGGTGGGCTATCGTCCCAGCAGCAAGGTGGATATTGCCGCCGGTAAACTGTGTCAGATTTGGGGCGGATTTGAATATGACCAAAACCCTATGGAAATCTACCGCTACAGTGACCTGATTGACATGATGGACATCTTCATGGCCGGTGCGATGGTAAGCTACCACCCCACTCCGACTCAAGAGGTTGCATTCCAGATAACTAACAGCTATAACGGCTCGTTCACCGAGGACCTGGGCAAGGATCCGCAGATTGTCACCAATGATCTGCAGAAGCCCGAGAAACTTGCCCGTAGCCGTGCCCCGTTCACCTATATCCTGAACTGGAACGGCAATTTCCTTCAGAACCAGCTACAGACCCGCTGGGCATGGGGTATCCAAACCCAGGCCAAGCACAAATACTCGCGCATGATCACGCTGGGCCAGCGGTTGAACCTGCAAGATTTCCAGCTGTACTTCGACTACTTCGGCGAATGGGACGACGTGGATCGTCTGCACTATGCAACGACCGACCTGCAGGATATGATTGCTCCGGGTTCAACCCACCTGGGTAAAGTACACAGCCACACCTTCATCGCCAAGATGAACTGGCAGTTCGCCCCCAAGTGGAACCTGATGCTCAAGGGCACCTACGAGACAACCAGCATCGCCAAGATTGCCGACCTGCACAATTACCGCAAGTCAATCGGCTATCTGGGCAGTATTGAGTTCTGGCCGATGCCCAAGAAACTGGACTTCCGCGTGTTCCTCGCCTATCTGGGTCACAAATACGACTTCAACAAGGCGTGCGGCCTTGAAGATTACAATACCAACCGCGTGGAGCTGGGCTTCATGTACCGCATTAAGTGCTATTGAGGCAATACGGCGGCTATGCCGCCGCCCACGAAACAAGACCAACGGGGCTGTTGCGATTGCGTGACAGCCCCGTTTTATACCTCACGAACAATGGTAATGACGGGTTTTAATAAATATTTTGATTTATTATTTTATAATGTGAGGAATATGTTCTACTTTTGTGGGAAGTTTAGAAAGACATGATGAAATACCTTAGTCTGCCTGACAACGCGACACGTATTCTTCCATTCTATTTAGCAATGGAGGAGTTTGCTGCACGCATCATTGGAGAAGACGACATCTTCTTCATGTGGCAGGTGGAACCGACGGTCATCTTCGGCCGCAACCAGCTGATTGCGAGCGAGGTGAACGTGGATTATTGTCATAAACACGGCATCGCTTTCTACCGTCGCCGCAGTGGTGGCGGTTGCGTGTATGCCGACAAGGACAACATCATGTTCAGTTACATCACGCGCAGCGATGAGGTACAGACGACATTCACGCGCTACACAAGCGCCGTTGCTGCGATGTTGCAGGGATTGGGCCTCAACGCCACCGCCAGTGACCGCAACGATGTGCTTATTGACGGCCGTAAAGTGAGCGGCAACGCCTTCTACCACATCCCTGGACGCAGCATCGTGCACGGCACCATGCTCTATGACACCAACATGGAGCACATGCTCAATGCTATCACACCGTCACGCGAGAAGTTGAAAAGCAAGGGCGTGGAGTCCGTCAGGAGCCATATTACAACACTGAGAGAGCACCTGACGATGGACATTGAGGACTTCAAGCGCTATGTGCGCGAGAATCTGTGTGATGGAGAGATACGACTCACAGCCGACGATGTTGCCGAGATTGAAAGGCTCACTCTACCCTACCTGGAGCCTTCATTCCTGAACGGCAACAATCCTCGCTACGAGGTTGAACGTGGCGGTCGCATTGAGGGCGTGGGCAGCATCCACATCAATGTAACGCTCAAGCACGATGTAGTCACCGACCTGCACTTGACAGGCGATTTCCTGCCACTGTGTGATGATACACAAGCTGTACTGCTCGACAAACTGCGTGGTGTTAAACTTGAAGCCGATGAACTGCGGAAAGCCCTTGACGGCAGTGACGCAGGACAATGGATAATGAACTTAACTAACGAACAATTAATAAAGCTGTTAGCTGTTGGCTATTAGGTTTTAAAGATTGTGCTTAAGAACTAAAATCATTTGAACTTATATATTAACCAAGTTAAAAACCATTTTAAACCGTGACTGAAGAAATTAAAGTAACCTGTCTGCATGACAGGCACGTAGCGCAAGGCGCTCTCATGTCCCCCTTTGCTGGTTACGACATGCCCATCCAGTATGTAGATATTACCACCGAGCACAACGCAGTGCGCCAGAAGGTGGGTGTTTTTGACGTTTCGCACATGGGTGAGGTGGAAATTACCGGTCCCGATGCCGCCAAATTCACCAACTACATCTTCACCAACGACATTAACGCCATCAAGGCTGGCCAGATTCTGTACGGTATGATGCTCTACCCCGACGGTGGCACCGTTGATGACCTGCTGGTTTACCGTGTTGACGATAACGACTATTTCCTCGTGATCAATGCAGCCAACATCGACAAGGATGTGGCTTGGATCATGGAACAGGCCAAGAACTTTGACGTGAAGGTTGATCACCAGAGCGAGCAGTACGGCCAGATTGCCGTTCAGGGTCCCGATGCCGAGAAAACTATGGCCGACGTGCTCAACATCGACACTACCGACCTGACGTTCTACACCTTCAAGAAGCTGGAGTATGACGGCAAGACCATCATCGTGAGCCGCACCGGTTACACCGGCGAGGACGGTTTCGAGGTATATGCCGATCCCGCCATCATCTGCAAGATGTGGGATATGCTCATGGAAGCCGGCGTACAGCCCTGCGGTCTGGGTTGCCGCGACACCCTGCGCTTCGAGGCTGGTCTGCCCCTGTACGGCGACGAACTGACCCCTGAGATTTCACCCATCGCCGCTACCTTCGGCATGTTTGTGAAGCTCGACAAGGAAGGCGGCTTCATCGGTCGTGACGCCTGCGCCCAGCAGAAGGCTGAAGGCACCCCCAAGAAACTCGTGGGTCTGGAGCTTGAAGGCAAAGCTATTCCCCGTCATGGTTATGAGGTGCTCGACGGCGAGAACGTAGTGGGCTACATCACCACCGGTTATCACAGCATCACGCTTGACAAAAGCGTAGCCTTTGCTCTGGTTGACCGTGCAGTAGGTGCCCTGGGCAACACGCTGAACGTGCGCATCCGCAAGAAAGTCTTCCCCGCTGTCGTTGTGAAGAAACGCTTCTATACGCCTAATTATAAGAAATGAGGCTTTAGACTTTAGATATTAGGCTTTAGATATTAGGCATAAGGCTTTAGGAGGATAAGACAAAAGAAGTTTACATTTAAGAAACAATTATATTAATTAACTGATTAATTTTAATAATACAATGAGTAAGATTATCGACGGACTCTATTACAGCGAGTCACATGAGTATGTAAAGGTAGAAGGCGATTTCGGTTTCATCGGTATCACTGACTTTGCACAGCATGAGCTGGGCAACGTGGTTTACGTGGACATGCCCGAGGTTGACGATGAGGTATCCGCAGGTGAGGACTTTGGCGCCGTTGAGAGCGTTAAGGCTGCCAGCGACCTGATGTCGCCCGTGAGCGGTACCGTTGTTGAGGTGAACGAGGCTCTCGAGGACGAGCCCGGCCTGATCAACAAGGATGCCTTTGAGAACTGGATCATCAAGGTTGAGATGAGCGACAAGAGCGAGCTCGACGGCTTGATGGATGCTGCTGCCTACAAGGCCATGATCGGCGAGTAATTTAGATTTAGAAGTTAGTAGTTAGAAGTTAAGAGTTAACCGACGACTGAAAACTGATAAACAATGAGTTATAAATTTTATCCGCACACCAGTGATGAGCTGCAGGCCATGTTGAACACGGCAGGCGTCAAGTCGCTGGACGACCTCTATCAGGACGTGCCCCAGGAGCTCCAGCTCAAGAAAGAGTATGAGCTTCCCGAGGCCATGAGTGAGATTGAGGTGCGCCGTTTCTTTGACGACCTGGGCATGGGCAACATCACCATGCGCACCTTCCTGGGCGGCGGTTTCTACGACCACTACAGCCCTGCTGTCGTTCAAGATATCGTTAGGCGCAGCGAGTTCCTCACCGCCTACACTCCCTATCAAGCTGAGATTTCGCAGGGTACCCTGCAATACATCTTTGAGTACCAGAGCATGATGGCCGAGTTGACCGGCATGGAAGTGTCTAATGCTTCGATGTATGACGGCACAACCGCCACTGCCGAGGCCATGATGATGGCTGTCTCCAACGCCAAGAAGCGCAACCGCGTATTGGTGAGCGAGACGATCAGCCCCTACGTGCTGCGCGTAGTAAAGACCTACGCCAAGTACCAAGGTATCCAGATTGACATGGTTCCTGCCGTTGGTGGTGTAATGGACCATGACGCTCTCAAGACCGAACTCGAGAAGGATGACGTGGCTGGCGTTATCGTTGCCACGCCCAACTTCTACGGCATCCTTGAGGACTACACCGGCGTTGCCGACCTGTGCCACGAGCACAAGGCCCTGTTGATCATGAACTGTGTAGCCACCGCACTGAGCGTTGTCAAGTCGCCCGCCGAGTGGGGTGCCGATATTGCTGTAGGTGACGGCCAGAGCCTGGGTATCCCCTTGAACTATGGCGGTCCCTATGTTGGCTTCCTGTGCACGACCAAGAAGCTGATCCGCAAGATGCCGGGCCGCATCGTTGGTGCTACCAAGGATGCTGATGACAAACGCGCCTTCGTCCTCACCCTGCAAGCCCGCGAGCAACACATCCGCCGCGAGAAGGCAACGAGCAACATCTGCTCCAACCAGAGCCTGATGGCCCTGTATGTGACCGTTTACATGGGTCTCATGGGCGCCAAGGGCCTGAAAGAGGTGAACGAGATCAGTTACAGCAACGCCCATTATCTAGCTGACAGCCTGGTGAAGACGGGGCTGTTTGAGATGGCTTATCCCGACAAGCCCTTCCTCAACGAGTTTGCTGTGAAGACCAAGCTCGATATTGACAAACTGCAGGAATATTGCGGTGAAGAATACCTCCAGTGTGGTCTCAAGATTGCTGACGACACATTGCTGCTCGCCGTGACCGAGACCTACAGCCGCGAGGATTGTGATGACCTTGTTGACGCATGTGTAACCTTTAATGAAGAACAGGAGGGCAAGTAAGTTATGAATAACACTTTTTACGGTAAACTCATCTATGAGTTGTCACAGAATGGCCGTCAGGGTTATTCCCTGCCCGAGAACAGGTGTGCTGAGTACAAGATGAGCGACCTTCCCAAAGGCCTGATGCGTGAAAACGCACCCTTGCTGCCTGAGGTGGATGAGCTGAGCGTTGTGCGCCACTACACCAACATGAGCAACAACAACTTCGGTGTGGACACGGGCTTCTATCCCCTGGGGTCCTGCACCATGAAGTACAATCCCAAGATCAACGAGGAAATTGCCGCCCACCGTGAGTTCACAGGCCTGCATCCCTTGCAGAATCCCGAAACCACCCAGGGTGCCCTCGCTGTTTACTACTTCCTGCAGACCAGCCTCGCCGAGATTTCAGGCTTGAAGGAGTTCACCTTGAACCCCTACGCTGGTGCTCATGGTGAGTTGACGGGCCTGATGATCATGCGCGGTTACCACCTGGAGCGTGGCGATGTGAAGCGCACCAAAGTCATCATCCCCGACAGTGCCCACGGTACCAACCCTGCCAGTTCGGCAGTGTGCGGTCTTGACGTTGTGGTTGTGAAGAGCCGTCCCGACGGTACCGTCGATGTGGATGACTTGCGTCCCTTGCTCGACGACACTATCGCCGGTATGATGATGACCAACCCCAACACACTGGGTATCTTTGAGCACAACATCGGTGAAATCGCCAAGGCAGTTCACGATGCTGGCGGCTTGATGTACTATGACGGCGCTAACCTCAACCCCATGCTGGGTAAGGTGCGTCCCGGTGACATCGGCTTTGACATCATGCACATCAACCTGCACAAGACCTTCTCAACGCCTCACGGCGGTGGCGGTCCTGGCAGTGGTCCCGTCGGCGTGCGCGAGGGTTTGGAGCACCTGCTTCCCAATCCCCGTGTCATTAAGGTTGAAGAAGAGGACTACGACTACTTCAAGTTGGAATGCAGCGACAAGTCCATCGGCAGCATCAGCGGTCACCTGGGCAACTTCGGCGTGATGATGCGCGCCCTGGCCTATATCCTGACCCTGGGTCGCGACCAACTCAAGTGGGTCGGTCCGCTGGCAACCCTTAACGCCAACTACATCAAGGAGTCGTTGAAGGATGTCTATGAGCTGCCCATCGGCGGTGTGTGCAAGCACGAGTTCGTCTATGACGGCTTGAAGGACAAGTCCACTGGCGTTACCACCCTCGATGTGGCTAAACGTCTGTTGGACTATGGCTTCCATGCTCCCACCATCTACTTCCCCTTGCTGTTCCACGAGGCCCTGATGATTGAGCCCACCGAGAATGAGAGCAAGCAGACCCTCGACGAGTTCATCCGCATCATGCGTGTGATTGCTCAGGAGGCTAAGGATGATCCCGAGATGGTTAAGTCAGCTCCCCACAACACGCCCGTGCGTCGTCTTGACGATACCCAGGCTGCCTTGCATCCCATTGTGACCTGGCGCGAGCTTGTCAACGACAACCAGTAAAAACTGACTGCAGAAATCACTCACGCTAAGTCGCTAAGACGCTAAGTTTCTATTTTTATCATTCTTAGCGACTTTGCGGCTTAGCGTGAGGATTTGTCAAGAATAACGTTTAAACCATTAATATCACATTATGATGTTTGACATTATTATAATAGGTGCCGGTCCTGGCGGATACGAGACCGCTGCTGACGCTGCCGCGCACGGCTTGACCGTCGCTATTGTGGAGCGCGACCAGATGGGTGGTACCTGCCTGAACCGTGGCTGCATCCCCACCAAGGCCCTGTGCCGCAATGCCGAGGTCATCAACCTCATGCGAGAGGCTGAAGTCTGGGGCGTAAAGACCGGCGAAATGGCCTTTGACTATGCACCCGTGTTTGAGCGCAAGGAGGCTGTCGTTAAGCAATTGCGTGAAGGCGTGGAGATGCTCATGGGCGCTCCCGGCATCACCGCCATTAAGGGTGAAGCCATTCTCAAGGATGCTAACACAGTCGTCGTTAACGGTGAGGAATATCAAGCCAAGAACATCATCATCGCCACCGGCTCCGCACCCCGCGGTCTGCCCATTGAGGGCGCTGACCTGGCCATGACCAGTGATGACATCCTGGCGATGGAAACGCTGCCCAAGAGCCTGTGTATCGTTGGCGGTGGCGTCATCGGCATGGAGTTTGCCGCTGTGTTCAGCACATTTGGCGTTGAAGTGACCGTCATCGAGTACTGCAAGGAAATCCTGCCTCCGTTTGACAAGGACGTGGCCAAGCGTCTGAAGACCGTCCTGAGCAAACGCGGCATCAAAATCATCACCGGTGCAGCTGTCAATGGCATTAGCCAAGGCGAAGATGGAATGACCGTCACCTATGAGCTCAAAGGCAAGCCTCAGAGCGTAACCTGCGAAAAGGTACTCATGTCCGTAGGTCGCCAGCCCGTTCTGCCCCAGGGTCTTGACGCTGTGGGCGTCAACGTTGGCCGCCGCGGCATTGAGGTGGACGACAACATGATGACCAATGTGGCTGGAGTATATGCCATCGGTGACGTGAACGGTCGCATGATGCTCGCCCACGCTGCCAGCGCACAGGGCCTGCGCGCCCTGCATGCCATTATGGGCAAAACCGACGACATTAAGCTTGATATTGTCCCCAGTGCTGTTTTCACCGTGCCCGAGTTGGCTATGGTGGGCCTCACCGAGGAACAGTGTGCCGAAAAGGGACTTGATGTGACGGTGAAGAAATCGTTCTTCCGCAGTAACGGCAAGGCCGTCGCCATGAACGAGACCGACGGCCTCATCAAGATGATTGTCGATAACGCTACACGCCAGATTGTGGGTTGCCACATCTGTGGTGCACACGCTGCCGACCTCATCCAGGAAGTGGTCACCGCCATGAACGCCGAAGCTACCGTTGACCTGCTGTCCCGCAGCATCCACGGTCACCCCACCCTGAGCGAGGTGATGCTCACAGCCGCCCGCCAGTTCTGACTCATTCCTGCAAACTGACAACTTGCAATACAGCAACACGCCATCTGCAAATTAATGCAAGTGGCGTGTCGCTGTAGTTACATATTACAAGGAAACACAGCATAAAAGTTTGACAATCCAAATAATTGTTGTAATTTTGCATCAAATAGCGTAGATAATCTATCAATCATTAACTATCTCCACCGCCTTTAGGCCTCATTTTCAAAAATTTAAATGGGCCTATGTATGATTATTACCCTATTCACAATCACATTATCATTAACCAAGTAATATTATTTTTATTGAACATGAAGACCAGAACTCGACTTCTTTCTGTAGTCCTTTTTGCATTAGCTGTTTTCCTATCAGCGAAAGCCAACACTCAGCTAACGTTGTTTGACGGTGACGATTCCAGTAACACAGCACCCATCAACCTTGTTTACTTTGACGAAATGGGAGCCCGAACCCAGGTCATCTACCCCGCCAGCAGTTTGGCTGTGATGACAGGCGAAGTGATTAACTCCATGAAGTTTTATACCAGTGATCCCATTACAGAAGGAGGAGGCATGTTACAGATTTCCATCGGTGAGACAGACCAAATGAACTTTGCTGGCTCTACTTACGTTGAAGGCTTGACCCAAGTCGCATCCTACTCCATGACGAGCGGCGTGACAGAGGTTGAAATCGTCTTTGATGAGCCCTACACCTACATGGGAGGAAACCTCGTCTTTGAGAGTCTTGTCACTGAAACCACTAATGAAAGTTTCGTCACCTTCTGGGGCACTAGGCCCGACAACTATAATGCCATCTCCCGTAACGAGATCAGCAAGTTCTTGCCAAAAACGACCTTTGATTATGGAACCAATGAGCCCTACTCTGCTAAAGTCTTACCCTTTGAACTGACGTTCAAGACCATCCGTGCAGAGCGAGAAGATATACAGAACGTTGTCATCACCAATACCGGATTGAACGGCTTTAGCCCCTCTTTAAGCGCCGAGGCTCCATTCAAGGTTCTCACGCCCAATGCTGTAATTCCAGCAGGCGAGTCACTCGAGGCACCTGTCACCTTTGCCCCCACTGAGGCTGGCAACTACACAGGAGTCCTCACCGTAGATTGCGGTGATGCCGGCATCCATCAAGTGACGTTGTTTGGTACCGCCATCGAGGCCGCTCAAGATTTGATGGTATGTGACAGCACCGATTATGCAGGCTTCTTGCCTATCTATGGTGTCGATATTGACATTGTCGGCACCGAGGGCCAAATGATATATCCGGCCAGCAAGCTCACCCAGATGGCAGGACGCAAAATTTATGGCCTTAAGTTCCACATCAGGGAATATGTGGAAATGGATGGCGGCGTCATCCAATTGTCGCTCAAAGAGGTCAACGATACTGCCTATGCCTGGGCAAACATGATCACCGATTTGACAGCTGTCGCCACTTATTCTCCTGTTCTCGGAAGCACTGAAATGGCTTTCCTCTTTGACGAGCCTTATGAGTACAAGGGTGGTCATCTGCTGGTGGACTGTGCAGTCACTGAGGCTGGAACAACCACCTACAGACAGACCTTCTTCTATGGCACCCCCACAAACTACAACTCAGGCGTTTATCACTCATTGTGGTACGGTTCCACCTTTGATACCGAGATTGTACCCTTCCTGCCCTGTATCACTTTTGAATATGAGAAAGATCAGGCAAGCGACTTCATCAGAGGTGATGCCAATCAAGACGGAAACGTGAATATCAGCGATGTCACAGAACTCATCAACATCCTGCTGAGCGGCGCCGAAGCTCCTGCCGAAGCAGATTGCGACTTTGATTCCAAAGTCAGCATCAGCGATGTGACAGCTCTAGTCAATTACCTGCTGTCAGGCCAATGGCCTAATTAAACACTAGGAAAAAGACATGAAAAAGGGCGGAACCTGACCGGTTCTGCCCTTTTTTCATATCCAGTTGCCAAATATTATTCCTGAGGCAAGCGGCGGAAGCCCTCACCCAGAATCTCGGAACTCTCCATGATGTTGACAAACGCGTGCGGGTCAATGTGATAGAGCACCGAACGCAGCTTGATCATGTCGGAACGGTCGAGGGTCACATAGAGCATCTTGCGTTCGGTTCCCTTGTAAAGACCTGTGCCAGCGATGAGCGTACCACCACGCTTGATATCGTTGATGATATAGTCGCGCACAGCCTCAGCTTCATCGGTGACGATGAACATGGTCTTGTAGGTCTTCATACCATCGACCACAAGGTCGATGACCTTACCCTCAATGAAGATGATGATGATGGAATAGATGGGCAGGCGGATGTCACCGAAGGCAATCAAGGTGCTCAGGGTGATGATGCCGTCAACTATCATAACAAGAGTACCAAGGGAAATCTTGGTGTACTTGTGCAGGATCATCGAGATGATATCCGAGCCGCCACTGGTAGCGCCCGAGCGGAATATCAAGCCAATGGCCACACCATAGATGATACCAGCAACGACGGTATTGAGGAAGTAGTCGGGATGGAACCAGCCGCCGTGGTGAGGAATCTCAACCATCGACTTGACCATAGATGGGTCAACCGATGCCATGATAGCTCCATCATGAATCACAGGATTGTAGCCCCACTTACTCTCAAGGATAAAGGTAAACAAGAAAATCAAGGCAGTCGAAACGATGGTCTTGATACCGAACTTAGGTCCAAGAATCCATGTACCGATGAGCAGCAAGGGGATATCCATGCAGATGGCATAAAGCGAAATCTTCCAGGGCCACAGCGTGTTGAACACGTTGGAGAGGCCGTAGGTGCCACCGGGAGCCATCAGGTAAGGGTTCACAAACATCACGTCACCGATAGCAAACAACAGGCTACCTACCGTGAGCAGGACGTAAGCCATTACTTCCTGCCACAATTTTCTCTTTGGATCAATCTTAATCATATCTTATTCAGTTACTATTCTGTAAAATCGGGCGCAAAGGTAGTCATTATTTCCCAATCAGCGGCATAACCCAAGAAATTTCCAAGTAAATCTTGCTTCTCATACTCCCTCAGGACTCATCAAGAGTGCATTTTGGGACAGGAAAAACGCATCGTTTTCCCAAATGACCATTTATTCTTACAATAACATGATTATCACTACAACACAAAATCACAAAGGACCAGCATTTTCCTACCAAAGATGAGAAAAGTTTGTACCTTTGCCAGCATAAAAACCAACAAAAACAGACACAATGAAACAACTGATGATCATAGTCATGTCGATGCTGGCCATCATGGCCTGTGCACAGGAAGATTACCGCGAGCGGATCAATCTTCATTGGAGCAGCCCAGAACTGGCCATCTCTCCCAAGGGCATAATTGCGCTGGGTGCCAAAACAACTATCTATGTGACCGATGCGCCCGAAAAGGGTTGGCGAGGAATCCCGATGCCCGTGAATAATAATTGGAGTAGCATAAAAGACTTGTGCTGGTCGAGCGAGAACGTATTGATTGCCAGCGTGGAAGGAAAACTCTATGCATGGGAAATAGTCGATGACGGAACGTTCAAGCCGCTTGCGATGAGCAACGCTCCCAAGGCTGATGATCTGCGAAGTGATGGCAACGGCCGTGTCTGGGCATGGGGATTGAGCAATAAGGTGTTTTACTCGAGCGACAGCGGCTGTTCATGGAGCGAGGTAGCACACATCCAGGAACTTGATGACTTAAATGCTCAGTCAATTTTGGAGACCCATTATATCAACGACTTATATTTTGACAACAACGGCAAGCGCGGGTTGATCGGCTCCAACTACAATGAATTATACCTGACCCTTGACAACTGCAAGACGCTGCAGCGCATCCCCACCCCACTCGACCAGAAAGCATACCAACAGGGCGAGGATGCGGCAAAGAGAACAACAATCAACAAGGTGCGCATCCTTGGCGACTACTACATCGTGGAACAAGACCACAAGGCATTCATCACCAGCACCAAAGACATCAGGTGGAGACCTACAAATGGTTCTGACACAGCGAATGACATCGACGTGATGAGCAACCGATTTATTGTTATCAGGCCCGATGCAGAGACAGTACGTCTTCTGGACAAAAATCTGAATTTAGTCAACGAGTTTAAAGTGCCAGAGGAGAAAAGAGACATAGCCTACGGTGACGACATGTACATCATCGACAAGACAGCTCTGCACAAATGCGGCATCAATGGCAACCAGCGGTATGAACTTTTTAGAACGGACCGAGAGATTGACCCAATGAATGCCGACGAGCCGTCCGGCATCTTCACCATCGACGGGCAGGAGTTCTACTTCGACAGCTACGACCTGATAGCCAAGAGCAAAGCGACGGGCAAGTGGTACAGATACATGACATTTGACTTCGAGCCGTTCAAGCCCTTCGTGGACAAGGGTAAAGCCTTTTTTTATAACTACTCTTTCGATGATGAGATGACCCTCTATCAATTGAATATCAAGGAGAAAACCATAAAGCCGTATGAGTGGCCCAGCGACATGTTTGGCCGCAAGAAAGTAGTGGGCATGCAGGTTATCTACTCGGTGATCGGCTGCTTTGTTAACTCTGGCATCAATAAGCATTACCGCTTGCAGGGCGATGAACTGGTGTGGGAGAAGGACTACACCATCGGCAATGAGCGCAGAAATGCCTATTCCGAATTGCCCAAGCAGTTCAAAGCGAGCGACATCCAACGACTGGTTAGACTCATCGATGAGTCGAGGTCACATGAGCAAGCCTACACTGACACACTCATCACCGACGAGGACAGGGCCGAGTACGTCAAGCTCATCGATGAGTTCCTTGAAGACGATAATGTCAATATCTTCAAGTACATGGACATCAGCGACAAATGGATTGCAGCTGGCGAGCAAATCACCGCGCTGAACGAGAACTGGTTGAAACAGGCACGTGAAGATGCTTCAAGCTCCTTTAGCACGACAACCGTGACCCGCAAGATCTTGTTCACGTTTGAGGACCGCAGCACCATGTCGTGCCACAACGATAAATGGAGGGTAAGTTACCTGTATTCACCCTGGACAATCACCTATGGTAACTTTGTGTACGAGACCGAGGACTTGAATGTGAGCAGTCTTATCAACCAGATCACACAAGGCAAGATGCTTGACCAACGCTATTGCAGCAAGGCCTTCGCCATCTACCAGATGATCAAACAGCAAAATGGCAATTCTTTTGAGCAATGAAGAAGGCAACCATATTACTCATTATCTTTTTGGCAACATTGGCAAGTCTTGCCTCCTGTAGTAGTAACGAGCCCGATGGCAAGTGGGACAAGATGAAGTGGAAAGACCTCAGTGGCCTGTCCAAAGAGAATGGCGTCTATATAGTCCCTGCCGACGGTGGCGCCTATGCCTTTGAGTGCACTAACTACAGTAGCCCTTGGCTATCAAGCATTTTGGACAATGGCGAGTATGTCTATCCCAGTCCAGACTTCCACTCCTTCACAAGCGATTGGTTCAGTGTGCTGTGCGACCATGCCACTGTGACCGTCAACATCCAGCCACTTGATGGGTCCACTGCCAGCCGTAGCCTTAGTGTTGGGGTAACGGCTGGAGATATCTTTGACTCTATCGACTTTGTGCAACGACGATAATTCAAGGGGAAACAGAAATGCCGTCAGCATGGATGCTGGAGCTTTAAATCGAGAGGTGACAGTTTTTTTGCATTGCAATAACAGAAAAAAATCGTATTGACTGAGGTAATTTGGAAAAAACTGAGTACCTTTGCAGTTAATCACATTAAAAACAACTCTAATAAATACTATTATGGCAGACAAAACACCTACTCCGCACATCGGCGCCAAGTATGGCGAGATTGCACCCACAGTGATTATGGCTGGCGACCCCTTGCGCGCCAAGTTGATGGCAGAACGTTACCTCGAGAACCCGACGCTCTACAACCAAGTGCGTGGTATGCTCGGCTATACAGGCACGTACAAAGGTAAACGCGTGTCGGTTCAAGGCCACGGCATGGGTATTCCCTCAATCGGCATCTACTCCTATGAGTTGTTCAACTTCTATGATGTAAAGACCATTATTCGTGTGGGTTCGGCTGGCTCGATGAATCCCGACCTGCACATCGGTGACCTGGTGATGGCCATGGGAGCCTGCACCAATAGCGCATACGCCATGCAGTTCCACTTGCCTGGTATCTATGCCCCGATTGCCGACTTTGACCTGTTGCGCGCCGCCGTAGAAAAGGCCGAGGAACTGGGTTACCGCTACAAGGTGGGTAACGTTTATTCATCGGACACCTTCTACGATGACAGCCCCGATACTGACCAGTGGCAGAAGATGGGTGTACTTGCTGTAGAAATGGAGGCTCCCGCCCTCTACATGAACGCAGCCCGCAGTGGTGCACGCGCCCTGTGCATCTGCACCATCAGCGACTCGCTGGTAACCGGTGAAGTCACCACCGCCGAGGAGCGTCAGAACAACTTCACCCAGATGATGGACGTTGCTTTTGGCATCATCTAATTAGGCTTTAGGCTGACAACTGAAAACTGAGATAAGCTATGGCAATGCTATCAAGAATCACCGAACTGTTTGAGATTGACTATCCCGTAATCTCAGGCGGTATGGTGTGGTGCAGCGGGTGGGAACTCGCTTCGGCCGTGAGCAATGCTGGTGGTCTGGGCCTGATAGGTGCTGGCTCCATGACACCAGAAGTATTGCGTGACCACATTATCAAATGCCGTCAGGCGACGAGCTATAACTTCGGTGTGAACGTGCCACTGATGCGTCCACAAGCCGCTGAAATGATGGAAGTCATCGCCGAGCAGAAAGTGCCGATAGTATTCACCTCGGCAGGCAGTCCCAAGAAATGGACAAGCTGGCTCCATGAGCGCGGTATATTGGTGGCTCATGTGGTATCCTCGTCGGCATTTGCTGTCAAATGTGAAGAAGCCGGCGTTGACGCCGTTGTTGCCGAAGGCTTTGAGGCTGGAGGACACAACGGCAAGGAGGAAACGACAACCATGTGTCTGATTCCTGCTGTGCGCCGTGCGACCAACCTACCCCTTATTGCTGCGGGAGGTATCGCTACAGGTGATGCAATGCTGGCAGCGGAAGCTATGGGTGCCGACGGTGTACAAGTGGGCACCTTATTCGCTCTGACTCAAGAAAGTTCCGCCCACGAGAACTTCAAGCGCCTTTGCCTCAATCTTGACGAAGGTAGTACCTTGCTGCATTTCAGGAAACTCTCACCTACCCGTCTGGTGAAAAACGGTTTCCAGACAGCAGTTCAAGAGGCCGAAAACCGTGGCGCCACCGAGGAAGAACTGCTTGATCTCATCGGCATCGGCAAGACGCGGATAGGCATCTTTGAAGGCGATATCGAGAACGGAGAACTGGAAATCGGCCAAGCTTCCAGCCTGTTAAAAGGCCGTGAAATCGAGCCCGTAGATATAGTGATGCAGCGATTTGTTCGAGAGTATTACTCCTCACGCCAGCAGCTGATTAACCAAGCAATGGAAGAGCGAGTTTCAAGAAGGTCTTATTAGTAATCAATTTGGAAAGTATTCATAATTGAAGTATAGTGTTTAGAGTTTAATTATTTCTAATATAATTATTTAAATTTTCACTTTAAAAGTATAAAATCAATTAATTATGTCACAGTGGTTTGAGTGCAAAGTAAAATATGACCGCACCATGGAAAACGGTGCAATGAAAACCGTTTCAGAGCCTTATCTCGTCGATGCCCTGTCATTTACCGAGGCCGAGGCACGCATTACCGACAAGATGCAGCCCTACATCAGTGGAGAATTCAAGGTGGATGCTGTTAAGCGTGTAAACCTGAGCGACATCTTTTATAATGAAGGTGGTGACCGCTGGTACAAAGTAAAAACCAATTTCATCACCATCGACGAAAAGACGGCTGTTGAAAAGCGCACCGCCAGCTACCAACTGGTACAGGCCAGTGACCTGAAGGGTGCCCTAGCTGTCTTCATGGAAGGCATGCACGACACAATGGCCGACTTTGAGATTGCCTCTATCGCCGAGACACCGCTCATGGACGTATTCCCCGTGGACCTTGACGAGACGCGCGCCGACCGCGAGGCACGCCAGAAGGCTCAGAACCAATAACCCCTTGAACACATGACAAGCATCCAAGAAAACCTTGAAAAAGTAACCGCACAACTGCCTAACGGTGTGCGGCTTGTTGCTGTGTCAAAGTTTCATCCCGTTGAGGAACTTGCCGAAGCTTACGAGGCCGGACAACGCCTGTTCGGCGAGAACCGCGCCCAGGAACTGGTAGCCAAGGCCCCTCTGTTGCCCAAGGATATCCGTTGGCACTTCATCGGTCACTTGCAGAAGAACAAGGTGCGCGCCATCATGCCCCATGTGACAGTCATCGAGAGCGTTGACAGCGTGGAACTGCTCCGTCTCATTGAAAAAGAAGCAGCTCGCATTGACCGCACTGTTGATGTACTGCTCCAACTGCATGTAGCACAGGAGGAGACCAAAAGCGGTTTCAGCGTGGAAGAAGTGCTGGAAGCTGGCGAGGCCGGTGAACTGACCGAAGGCCTACCCCACGTCCACGTGTGTGGTGTGATGGCTATGGCGTCACTCACCGACGATATGGACCAGGTGGCTCGTGAGTTTGACCTTGTTCGCCGCACCTATATCATGCTGAAGGACGGTGCCTTTGACGAGAGCGAATACTTCAACGAACTGAGCATGGGCATGAGTGATGACTGGCAGGTCGCCGTCAAATACGGAGCGACACTGGTGCGCATCGGCACAGCCATTTTCGGACCACGGAAATACTGATTTTCACAAAATAATCAACAAGAATACGGCATTTTGCAAAAAATGTCGTATTTTTGCCGAAAATTATCACAAAACAGACATTAATAATCAAATATTCAGAACCAAAATGACAACAGAAAAGAAAAACGGAGCCTTGGTGTCAATTATCGCCATGATGTTCCTCTTTGCAATGATTTCATTTGTAACCAACATGGCCGCGCCGTTCGGTACAATCTGGGACGACCACTACGACTGGGCCGGCATGATGGGCAACATGATGAATTTTGCGGCCTACCTGTTCATGGGTATTCCCGCCGGTATCCTCATCACAAAGATCGGATACAAGAAAACCGCTCTTGTCGCATTGGCACTCGGTTTCATAGGCATGGCAATACAATACTTGTCAAGCACCATGAACGCTAGCGAGATCAGCACCTATGTCATCTATCTCATCGGTGCTTTCATCTGCGGTTTCTGTGTTTGTATCCTCAACACGGTAGTTAATCCCATGCTCAACCAGCTGGGCGGTGGCGGCAATCGCGGCAACCAGCTTATCCAGACTGGTGGCACACTCAACTCCCTGGCTGCAACGCTGACGCCGATGATGGTGGGTATGCTGATTGGTGAGACTACCGAAAAGACGACCATGGAGTCAGTTCAGCCGCTGCTGTTCATCGCCATGGGCATCTTTGCCATCTCATTCTGCATTATTTATTTCACCAAGCTTCAAGAGCCCAAGACCGAAGCTCAGAACGTGATGGAAGGCGTGAAAGGCGCGTTGGGTTTCCGTCATCTGGTGCTCGGTATCATTGCCATCTTCTTCTATGTGGGCATTGAGGTGGGCATTCCCGGTCAGCTCTTGTTCTACCTGACCGAGCCTGTTGCCGAAGGCGGCGTGCTGGGCAGTGCACCCATCGCTGGTGCCATCGCTGGCATCTACTGGCTGCTCATGCTCGTGGGCCGTTTCAGCAGTTCACTTATTTCTGGTAAGATTTCTCCCCGCACGCAGCTTGTTTTCACATCAAGCCTGGCCATCATCCTCCTCTTGATTGCCATCTTCTTGCCCGAGGATATCAAGATGACCCTCAAGGGCGCTGAAGTGCCCGTTAAGGTGCTGTTCATCATCCTGTGCGGTATCTGCACATCAGTCATGTGGGGCGTTGTCTTCAACCTTGCCACCGAGGGCTTGGGTAAATTCACCGCTGCCGCATCTGGTCTGTTCATGACGATGGTTGTTGGTGGTGGCGTGATGCCTCTCATCCAGAACTTCATGTCCGACAAAGTGGGCCACATCCAGAGCTACTGGCTGGTTGTCGCCATGCTGGCCTACATGCTGTTCTATGCACTTGTCGGCAGCAAGCCCACCAAAGTTGAGAAATAGCCATTATCTACTGATATTCAAACACATAATTCAAGGTTGCACTCTAGGGATGCAACCTTGAATCTTTTATTTTGCGTTTTTTATTGGATTCACACCTTGTTGATTGAAGAAAAAGTCGTATTTTTGTAGTTTAGTAAATAACCTAATCATTCAATAAATACAACTATGACCGATTCCAAATTGATGACACGCGCGGCAGACAACATCCGCATTCTTGCCGCTTCGATGGTTGAACAAGCCAAGTCTGGACATCCCGGTGGAGCCATGGGTGGAGCCGACTTTGTGAACGTCCTGTTCTCGAAATATCTAGTCACCGACCCCGACAATCCTGCATGGTTTGCCCGTGACCGTTTCTTCCTGGATCCCGGCCACATGTCACCCATGCTGTATAGCGTCCTGCACTTGGCTGGCCGCTACACGACCGACGACATCAAGGCTTTCCGTTCATGGGGCAGCATCACACCCGGCCATCCCGAGCTTGATGTGGAACACGGCGTGGAGAACACATCGGGTCCCCTGGGTCAAGGCCATGTGATGGCCATCGGTGCCGCAATCGCCGAGCGTTTCATCGCCACGCACTATAGCGAGGTGTTTGCCCACAAGACCTACGCCTTCATCAGTGACGGTGGGGTTCAGGAGGGTATTTCCCAGGAGGCAGCCCGCATTGCAGGCTACCTGGGCCTGAACAACCTGATCATGTTCTATGACAGCAACACGGTGCAGCTCTCGACCGACTGTGACGCCGTGAGCAACGAAGATACAGCCATGAAGTACCGCGCTTGGAACTGGAACGTCATCGAGTGTGACGGAACCGATCCTGCCGCCCTAGCCGAGGCACTGGACAAGGCGCTTGACGAGAAGCAGCGTCCCACCATCATCATCGGCCGCACCATCATGGGGCGCGGTTGTGTAACTGCTGAAGGTGAGAACTTTGAGGGCAAATGCAGCACCCACGGTAATCCGTTGAGCAAATCGGGCGCCGACTACGCCAAGACCATCGAGCATCTGGGCGGTGACCCTGAGAATCCTTGGATCGTATTCCCCGAGGTAGCCGAACTGTACGCTCAGCGTGCTGAAGAACAGCGTAAACTGGTTGCGCAACGCAAGCAAGAAATCGACGCTTGGGCACAGCAGAACCCCGAGGCTATGCAACGTCTGCAAAACTATATCGACGGTAAGGCTCCCGAAGTAGATTATGCCGCTATCGAGCACAAACCGGGCATTGCCACCCGCACAGCTAGCGCCAATGTGCTTGCCACCCTCGCCAAGGAGGTTGAAAACATGATTGTCTCATCGGCCGACCTGGCTAACAGCGACAAGACCGACGGCTTCCTCAAGGTGCGCGGAGCCTTCAAGACCCACGATTTCCAGGGCGCATTCCTTCACGCTGGCGTTTCAGAACTCGCTATGGCAGCCATCATTAACGGTATGGCTCTACACGGTGGCGTGATTGCCGCCTGTGGTACGTTCTTCGTATTCAGCGACTACATCAAGCCTGCCGCACGCCTTTCGGCCCTGATGGAACTGCCAGTCAAGTTCATCTGGACCCATGATGCCTTCCGTGTTGGAGAAGATGGCCCCACCCATGAACCCGTTGAGCAAGAAGCGCAAATCCGCTTGATGGAGGAATTGCAAAACCACCACGGCCGTAACAGCATGCTCGTGCTGCGTCCTGCCGATGCCGCCGAGACCTCGGTAGCTTGGAAAATGGCTATGGAAAACAACCTGACTCCCACTGCACTGATTCTATCCCGCCAGAATATTGACGACCTGCCCAGCGCAACGGGCAACCGCTATGCCGACGCCTTGGGCGCTGAGCGTGGCGGCTATGTTGTCATCAAGCAGGAAAACCCCGACATCGTGCTTGTGGGCAATGGGTCAGAAGTGGCCACACTGGTTGCTGCCAACAACATCATCAAGGAGCAGGGCATTAAGGCACAAATCGTTTCAGTGCCTTCCATCGGTCTGTTCCTCAATCAGGATGCCGAGTATCGCCATGCGGTGATACCTGAAGATGTACCTGCTTTCGGTCTGACCTCGGGACTGCCCAGCACTCTGCGTCGTGTAGTTCCCACTGGAACCATCTTCGGTCTTGATCACTTTGGTGCATCTGCGCCTTACAAAGTGCTTGACGAGAAATTCGGTTTCACGGCAGAGCATGTATCGGATGCAATCCTTACTGCTCTTCATCGTTGAAATTATATGTAAAATAATTTTTTCGTCAGTAATATTTTTGTAAAACAAGAAAAATGAGTAATTTTGTCACGCAAAAGTGATAGATAATCGTTAATTATCTTGAAAAGTGTTGATTATCAATAAATAAACAATATAACTGATTTACAATGAAAAGATTCGCATTAATAGCAATCCTGTGCTTGTTTAGCACGATTCCTTTTATCACCGCTGCTCAAGAGGTGACTTACGTAGAGGATCCATCACAGGGTTATCTCTTCAACAGAATGAGAGATAACTGGTTCATTCAGGCCGATGGTGGTGTTGGTATAATGATGTCGCCCTTTGACCGTCACGAAAAATTCAGTCGTCGTTTAGGTGCCAAGGCTGACCTTTTCATCGGTAAATGGTTCTCCCCGCTCCTTGGTTTACGCTTTGGTGGCGACTTTGAGCAGATGAAAGGTGCAACCTTCGTAGGCAACGTTCACGCTCTGGGTTATCGTAACTGGTCATACTTCTGTGGAGAGGATAACAAGTATGCTCCACAGCATTTCAACAACATTGGTCTCGTTGGTGACGTGTTGTTCAATGTATCGAACTGGCTCGATGGTTACAAGCCCAATCGCTTTTATAACTGTATTTTCTACGTGGGTATGGCTGTCAACTGGGTTTATGCCCGCGATGGTGCCCACGGACCTTGGAAATATGGTGCAGGCGATGACCCCGACCACTGCCGCAACTACAGTATGCAAGCCGGTTTGCTCAACAGCTTTGCCATCACCAAGAGGATTGATGTCAACCTTGACCTCCGCTTTGATCTGATGCAGGAGCATGTTGACGGTGCCGGTCTTTGGAAAAAGACTTGGAACGAGTATCCTGGCCTGCTCGTTGGTTTGACCTACAAACTGGGTAAGACCGAGTGGAACGCTCCCATTCAGGTTGTTTGCCCCGAGTGGAAGTACACCGATGCTGAAGGTGATGCTCTGGTTGCAGACCTCAACGATGCCAACCGCAAGATTGCCGACCTGGAGAACCAGCTGCGCAAGTGCTTGGAGAAGAAAGCTGACCTGGACGAGGGTGGTCCTGCCGAAGCACCCCTCGCTACCATCTACTTCCCCATCAACCGTACCGATGTGCTGGGTGTACAGCGCAACGTTGTTGAAGCAGTTGCTGAGGTCATGAAGAATGAGAACCGCAACTACCTGCTTACTGGTTGGGCTGACAACTACACCGGTAATGACGTCATCAACGTCCGCCTGCGTAAGGGTCGTGTTGCCACCGTTAAGAATGAACTCGTGAAGAAGGGTGTTGCTGAGAGCCGCCTCGAAACCGAGATCAACAATGGTGAGTTGACCAACTATGGTCCCAAGTGCGCTTCACTTGACCGCGCCGTGACCATCCACCGCAAGTAATCTCTCTCAAAAAAGAGATAGAACAGTATTATGATTTAAGATGTCCCGCCCTTGCAGTGGGACATCTTTTTTAACCCTTGACGACAAACACGAGATTACCAAGACGTGACCAACCGAACATCCAATAAGGACGCCCTACTACAATCCATCCGCGAGGGTAAGCCGCTGTCATTCAAAGGGCAGCTGCAACTCACCTTTGCTCTGAGCATTCCTGCTATTCTGGCGAATGTATCGGCGATGGTGATGCAGTTTATCGATGCTGCGATGGTTGGACAACTGGGCGCAGACGACTCTGCTTCGGTGGGTCTGATGGGTACTACCTCATGGATGTTTGAGGGCATATTGACATCATTTGTCGCTGGGTATGCGGTGCAGGTAGCACATCTGCTGGGTGCCAAAAGAGCAGCTGACGCACGACAGATGGTGAGACAAGGCATCGTCGTATGCCTGTTATTCAGTCTGGTGCTCGCAGGGTTTGGATTGGTGATTTGTCGTCCCCTACCCGTCTGGCTAGGAGCCGAGCCGCACATCAGGGCTGGTGCTACCGCCTATTTCGGTACATTCATGCTGTTTGTGCCATTCTTCATGATTGACATGGTGTCTAGTTCCATGCTGCGTAGCAGTGGCAACATGCGGGTGCCCAGTGTGCTGAATGTCGTGATGTGTGTGCTTGACGTAGTCTTCAACTTTTTCCTTATTTCCCCGACACGCCAGCTGTCATTGATGGGCAGCACAATCACTATGCCTGGAGCTGGGCTGGGCATCATGGGTGCTGCTTTGGGTACCGCCTGTGCAGGTATGGTCGTCAGCCTGCTCATGATGTACTATCTCGTTTTCCGATCTAACGAACTGAGGCTCACACTTGACAAGGGCTCATTCAAGCCTAGATGGAATAGCTTTGTCAAGGCCATCAAGATTTCAGTCCCCATGGGGCTACAACACATCATGCTCACGGGGGCGTCTATCGTCATCACAGGCATTGTCGCCCCGCTAGGCAGCATTGCCCTTGCTGCCAACTCGTTTGCCATCACAGCCGAGAGCCTCTGCTACATGTCGGGCTACGGCATCGCTGATGCCGCGACAACGCTCATCGGACAAAGCTTGGGTGCCGGGCGTAAACGTCTCACACGAAGCTTCGCATGGATCAATGTGTTGTCAGGCATGGTCATCATGGGAGTGATGGCAGTCTTTATGTACTTGTTTGCCGCCGAACTGATGGGATTGATGTCGCCAGTGCCCGAGGTGGTTGAACTGGGTGCGCGTTGCCTTAGGCTTGAGGCGTGGGCCGAGCCACTATTCGCTGCTTCCATTATCGGTTACGGCGTGTTTGTCGGTGCCGGATACACTCTGGCACCCTGCGGTATCAACCTGGTGAGCATGTGGATTGTAAGGCTTGGACTCTCGATTATCCTAGTGACTACAATGGGTCTCTACGGCGTGTGGATGGCGATGGCTATAGAATTATGCTTCAGAGGGACGGTCTATCTGCTGTGGCTCAGTACTAAGCGATGGATGAAGAGAAACGTCATTGATCGACGGGAGTACGCTTGAATTTCTCGGCCATGATGACGCCTGCCAGAATCAGCACGCAACCTATGTAAGCAATCGCATTGGTGCGTTCACCGAACCAGATGGCAGCTGCTATCATCGAAATGATAGGGCTCAAGTAGAAATAATTGCTGGCACGCACTGCACCGATACGCTTCACTGTAATTCCCCAAATGAAATAGGCTGCCATCGAACAAACCAGGCCCAGATAGAGCAGATTGCCCCACACAGCAGGCTGTCTCAAGACGTCCATGTTGATTTGGGTGTCCTCCAGTGCCAACAATGGCAAGGCCGACAAGATTCCATAGAAGAACAGCTTGCGCGTGATAAACAATGTGGTGTAAGTGCGATTCAACCGCTTCAGCGCCATCGAATAGAAAGCCCATACCAGTGCCGCCAGCATCGCCAACAAGTCACCGAGCACGCTGTCACCCCACACGAGGCCGTCTTTCAACGCCAGCATCACCGATCCAATAAAGGCAATCACCATGCCCACTCCTGTCAACAACGTAATGCGTTCGTCCCGATAGAAAATGGCACCCATCAATGCCGTCGTCAAGGGCGCAATACTCACAAGGACGGCCACGTCGCTGATGAGTGTAAGCTCTAGCGCAGTATTCTCGGCGATAAAATAGGCCGAGCCACCGGCCACGCCACATACCACAAACAACAATTCATCACGCCATCCTGTGAACCGAACCTTGAAACGACTAATCACCAACAATGAAAGGTAGGCGATGGTGAAACGAGCCACAAAGATTTCGGTGGGTGTCAGTCCGGCATCAAGCAGCACCCTGGTATTGAGGAACGATATACCCCACACCAGAATCATGGCAAATGCCGCCACATGATACCAGAAGTCACTATGTGCCCGCTTATCCTGTTCCATAAGAAATATGGTGCAAAGGTACAACTAAGTCAGCAGTTATCTCACCCCGATGACCGATTTTTTAGGGGTTCTAGAGCCGAAGTGTAAAAAAATTAGACACTTTACTGTAAAAAAATTTTACACTTTTGAATTTTCGATAAAAAATCTTTGCTCCATGAATGGCTTGCAAGGTAACTTCGCATCAGGAAAAGAAACCTTTTATAGGCTGCCGATATTTGTTAGGGAAAAGACATTGTGAATGCCGTGTTCGATGGGAAAAGGCTCCCATTGCACACGGCATTCAATTTTTATCCTTGTACCTGAGCCGCTATTGAGACAGTTGTCGCGGTCTTTCTTCCACATCCCGGCCATGCAGGCATGATGTTGCAAATCACGAGGAAATACACTAATTTTGCAGTTATGAATGAAGAACAATTTATCAATAGAGTGCTTGGTGCTGAAGATATGGCCAGCATCAAGAAGGGGCAGATACTGGTAACAGTAAGCGGTGGGGCCGACTCGGTTGCGTTGCTACGCGTTCTGCTCGCTGCTGGTTGCAACTGTCGGGCCGCACATTGCAATTTCCACCTGCGCGGAGAGGAATCGATGCGTGACGAGCAATTTGTGAGGAACTTGTGCGAGCGACTCGGTGTTCCCTTGACCGTCAAGGACTTTGACGTTGCAGCATGGCAGCAAGAGCATGGCGGTTCAACCGAGATGGCATGCCGTGAGCTGCGCTATCAGTGGTTCGAGCAGGAATTCGAGCGGCAGGATTGCAGCCGCATTGCCGTTGCCCATCATTCCGACGATCAGATCGAAACGTTCTTCCTGAACCTGCTGCGCGGCACGGGCACCAAGGGCCTTTCCGGGATGAAGCGCTACTACAACGGCATCTGGCGTCCACTGCTGTCCGTTTCACGGCAAGACATTCTTGACTACCTGGAAAGCATTGGGCAGGACTATGTCACCGACAGCACCAATGCCCAGAACGATTTTCGCCGCAACCGCCTGCGCAACCTCGTGCTGCCCGTCATCGAAAAGGAATTTCCCGGGAGCAAGGAGCGCATCCTTTATACGATGAAAAACCTGGCTGACGATTTTGACCTGATGGCATATTACGTGGAAACTGACCTTGATGGCATAGAGCACATAGATATCAAAACTGATTATATCTGCGAACACCCGTATGGCGAGACCCTACTCTATCACAGAATACGCGAACGCGGGTTTAACCGAGAGCAATGTGCACAAGCGATTGAGGCAGCTAGGAAAGGTCACACTGGGCGGCTTTTCACCGCTGGCGACTATATGCTCGCCGTGAACAGGGAGAATCTGTCTGTTGACCTCAATCTACCGACCGACGGCGTTGAAATTCCCATCGACCTGACCAAGGACATCGTCAGTCCGGTCAGCGTCCTCGTTCATCGCGGTCACGAGCCATTCTCACCACGGATGTGCTCCGGTAGTCTCCGCGTCGCCTTCAACACCCGACTGCTTGACAGCAAACGCATTATCATGCGCCATTGGCGCAAAGGTGACCGCATCCGTCCCTTCGGCATGAAAGGCACTAAACTCGTGAGTGACCTTTTCAATGAGCTCAAGCTAGATTATGCCACTAAGAAATACGCATGGTTGCTTGAAGCCGACGGCGAAATCATCTGGGTCGTCGGTCAACGTTCAACCGCGCACTATCCTGTTGAGAACGGGAGCCAAGACTACCTGATTCTAACAAAGACAATTCCATGACCAAATAAAGATTTCACAAAAAAGAAATCAAAAATTCGTCCAAAAACTTGCACAAAACAAAACTTGGCAGTACCTTTGCACCCCAAATGAGTGGGAGAGATGGCAGAGTGGTCGATTGCGGCGGTCTTGAAAACCGTTGAGGCTAACTACCTCCAGGGGTTCGAATCCCTTTCTCTCCGCATTTTTTTGCCCGTTTGTCAAGGGCAAATCTTGCAGGTTTGGTCCTGTAGCTCAGCTGGATAGAGCAACAGCCTTCTAAGCTGTGGGTCTTGGGTTCGAATCCCAACAGGATCACGCTTCCAATTTTAGGCGCTGGATTTCTGCGGTTTACCAAAGAAATTCCGCGCCTTTTTGTATTTGATACAATCATTCGCCTCACCGAGAGTCAAGTATGGTTTATCTCTCAACGGCTGCAAAAAATCCGATATGTCGTCGGTGCGTTCCACAATAATGTATTACCTTTGCATCGGCAGAAGGCGGTAAGATGCGTTCCCCGCTTTAGTAAAGCCATACACGCCCTAACGTCAGCGGAATTGGACCGCTGTTTAGGGCGTGATTTCTTTATAACTAATGCCATATTACCTGAGTTCCATGTTCCGCCTCTCGTTGATATTGATATCGTTGCAACAGTACGAGGTTATGCGGACATTCTGCCAGGGGCAGTTCTATTTCGATGCTTTAGTCGTCGGCGTCAGTGAAGATGCGGTTCTCTGATACATATTCTATCGAGGCCCCCTTCTTCAGCGCTACCTGTTTTCCGGTTATCGTCAGTATCATAAGAAAACCGATTGATTTGCACATAGGTAAATCAACCGATTATGGCAGAAAAAGACGAGAACGTAATATCACTTTTTGAATCCAAGTTCTCTATCTCTTTTTCTTTTCTTTGTGCATGCTCTAAGGCTTTCAATCGCTTTCTCTCTAATGCTTTTTGATGGGCCTCTTCTTGTATTTTGTCTTGAATTGCATTTCGTCTTCTACTATCTTCTTCCCATCGTAGATAGTCGTATATGGTAACAGCACCATGATGATTAGAATTATCAAGAGGAACATACGGATTAGATGAGTATTGAAAGGCCCAATCTCCCAAAGAATGATAATTGTCTAAACCACGATTAATGATCTCGTTGTAAACAAACTTGGTATCTGTAGTTGACCCAATTGGTTCTCCCATCGAAAGCCAAAATTCTTCAATAATCACTATTCCCCTGAGAAAAGGAGTAAATCCTCATCTGAAAAGGACTTACAGATTGTGGAGCAAGCCCCCCATAGAGCAATTCTTCCTTGAATACCATTGGACTGGAAGTCTTCAATAGTGGGGTGGTCATCATCCTTTTTCCAATATTAATAACAAATTTTGAATAATCTTCAATAGTCATTTGTCTGTTCTTTTTATTACAACCACAAAGATAGTAATTTTTCTCTATTTTCTTTTAGATTTCAGTGATTTATTGTTCATGAGGCGCTGGTACTCGGCTTGCACTAGTTTTTATGCTCTTGTCGCCTATCACGGTGCCCGCGGTGACGAAGGGCTCGTCCAATCGGTCGCTGAGACGGGCGATGATTTCTTTCAAGTTTTTGCTTTTCTGCTTGGTAAACAATGGGGGTTTGAGGGATACAATGTGCACCCCTTTTGTGGTATAACAGAGGGGGCGACGATTATTACGGGATGGAAACCTCTCATAAATCACGAAATCACATTACTTTAACGTATCATGACGACTCTTGAGATACCGTCCGAAAGTTCCGGCGGGATCACGCTTCCAATTTTTGAGTCGCTGATCTTCAGCGGTATTCCAACCCAAACAACAAACAAGCGGGGAGTGGCAGAAAACTGCACTCCCCGCTTGGGATATAGCTTTTTTTGAGGCTAAATGATTTGTGGATAATATTCGTATCCGTGAATTGAAAATGTTGTGACGCGAATCACTTGATGACCTTGTGGACTTGGGTCATACCGTTGTTATAACGGGTCACAACGATGTTCACACCGTCAAAGGGCTGGGTTGACCTCATGCCCATCATGTTGACATAGGTCACTTCGACCGGCTCAAGGTCGCTGGACAACTCGTCGATGGCCGTCATGGCTTCATCGCCACCCTCAAGCGGATAGACAATATAGTCACCCTCGCGGACGCCTTCGCCTTCACGCAGGGGTGCGCCACTGGGGAGATCGCCTTCGCCCAGCACACCATGATGATCGGCAGTGTAACGGATAATGGCATGGAAATTATAGGTATTGCCCTGGATAAAGTCTTCAAGGTAATTGCCGGGATAGAGTGACCAGTCCACCTTAAAACCGCCAGCCAGTTCCTCGACGTTCGATTGATGGCCGTTGGCGTCGAGACCGTCGGGAACACGGAAGTGGTAGCTCTCGTGGCCATCATACTTTGCCCAATAGATCATAACATACTCCTGCGGCTTGGGCTCAACAAAAAAGTATTTTCTGCCTGACTTACCCTGCTGCACCAGCGGGTCCATGTAATTGGCGGTCACGTGCTTGTTCTCTTCATAGCCTGTCCACTGTTCGGGCAGTTTATAGTCGGTAACGGTCATTGTCGGGTTCAACTTGTTGGTGAGTATGCCAGTCAATGTGCCACCCTTGATGACACCCTTGGACGCACTGAGGAACTGGCTGGCCTCGGCCTCGGTATTAAAGTCGAGCAGTACCCAGTTGCTCTGGTCCCAATCCTTGGTCTGGAGACGGTTACCGTCCTTGACGTAATCGATCTCGCCCTCACCTTTTACCGACGGGAAGCGATGTTTTCCCAGGTCCTTAGCATACAAGCGTTTGGGTTCCTTCTCCGCAATATATACGGCGATGATATCGTCGGCTATGGTATAGGTGTTGTCCACCTTGCCTTCATTGACGATATATTCCAGCGGGGTATCCTGTTTGGGATCCACAAACTTGTACTTAGCCATGTAACCCCAGGGGAAATACTGGTAGATATAGGCCGTCGTGTCGTCAACCACCTCACCGTTGAGCCAGTTACTGCTGATGTACTCATAGTAATATTGTTCCTGGCCGGGCAACTTGGGATATTTATTGCTGTGATAGCCCTTGTGAACGAAGCTGCCATCCTCAAGATTCACTTGTATCACATGGAAGGCATCCTCCCAGTTGGGCAGTGAAGGCAGCACCATATAGTCTCTGCCACCCATCGAGAACATCGAGTAGCCATTGCTCTGGCCGCGGCGGTAACCCTCGGGCATATTGTTCTCCACGTCGATGATTGTACCCTTGAACAGGTGGTTCTCCTCGTCGAGTACCATGTCGATGGGGTTCTCGTGGCGCGAGATATACAGGTAGTGGAGCTGACCGTCCGAAGCATGCCAGGTGTGGATATAAACCTCGGTGGTGAAGACCATCTGGTCAATTTCACTGCCACCCTGCACCTTCACAAATCCAGCCCTGAAACTCTCATCTTCCACCAACTGACCATTGCGGAAACGCAGCACAAACAGACCGTCGGTGGTGTTCTCCTTGGCAGCGGTGAACACAAACTGTCCGCCCTCCTCCGAGAAGACGTCACCCACGGCAGTTCCCATATAGCTGTAGGCATTGGCCGTCATGATGTGGCTATCGGGCAAGAGGCTCTCGGGGAAGTAAATCTCGCTGCGTTGCGTGCCGTCGGCACTGAGCAGCACCAGTTCAGGAAGTTCGCGCTGCAACTCGTTCTGCTGGTTCATCGGCCTGAAGATCCAGTTCCCGGCGTCGTCATAGGAGATACCCTTGCCGCTTCTCGGCTTTGTCACCACTTCCTCACCGGTCCAGCCGTTGCGGTCATGGTACAACAGTTTACCATCGAAATTGTTATGGATGATGAACTGGTCATTCGCACCATAGCCCTGGATGCCCCTAGAAGGTTTATCCATCACCACATCGCTCATCCACACCTGCTCCAATTCGGCACCGTTGAAACCCTTCTCGTAGGTCTCCAGGAGGTCCTGGGCGGCCATTTGTTGAGAGCTCATAGCCAACAGGCATGTCAGTGCCAATGATTTAAAAATACGATTCATTCTGATTTTTAGTTGTCCGTTTATATTTCTTGATTCTTTAGTGTTCAACTATTAACTGAGAGTTCGACGAAAAAAAGTGCTGATTTTCAGTTCCCCCTCTTGGTTAAGAGAGGGTGCCCACCAGGGCGGGTGCGTTCGTGCTACAGCGACAAGCAACTGTCATCGGTAGCATCAACGCCCCCTACCCCCTCTAATCTTAGAGGGGGAGTTACTAACGCATTGATTATCAAAGCAAATTTTCATCAAACTCACGTTATCAACTGTTCTTGATGGCCTTCATCGTCGTTACCGAGCCGTCACTGAAGGTCTTGCGCACGATATTCAGACCCTCAAAAGGTTTGTCACTCACGCGGCCCTGCAAATCAACATACTGGGTGTTAACAAGCGTCTTGACAGTTTGCACGTTCTCATCCACACTGGTGAGGACACCGGGCGACGATAAGCGCAAGGGATAAACAATCACGGTGTAAATATAGACGCCGCCCTCGCTGTCAACATAGGTAGGCCTTTCACCGGGATTGTCGGTCACGTCCATGCGGCGCGGCGCATTATAATTGCCATCGCCCCAGATGATGATGTCGCCATCAAAACCCGGGTCGATGATCAGACCGAAGTTCACACCAAGCCTGAACTCAATCATGGCAGGGAACTCATACTGCAAGCCGTCTTCAAACACGTCAAACGGGCTGATATTGGGCTGCGGCTCCCACAAGCTCATGCTGATGGGGAAGCTGCCAGGAAGGCCAGTGTTGTTCTTGGGCGCATAGAACATGGTGTCGGCTGCGTGCCACACCGCCCAGTGGATATTGGCATACTCCTGATTCTGAGGCTTCACAAAATACCAGCTATCCTGCTTGACGAAGTTGCCACAGCAGTACAGATTGGGCTCATAAGACACCTCTTCGCCTGCCACGGGCAGCGGTGCATCATCCTTCAGCGAAATGGTCAGGCCCAGCGGGTCGCTGGGGAAGGCCTGCAGGTTGGAACGGCCTGTCACTGTGCCGCCCTTGATGACTTTACCCTCCAGGTACTTGGCATCGGCGCCCTCGGGCAAGGCAATCTTCACCCAGTTGCTCTGGTCAAACGTGCCTACCCAGCGCTCCACGGTATAGCCGAAGTCGTCCTCATAGGTCTCGAAAAAGCCATCCCTCTCGTCATAGAGGCGCTTGGGATTGGCATTGTACTGTTCCTTGGTGGGCTCTGAACGGTTGGCATACTCATTGGCATCCTTGGCGAAGATGACGCGCGGATATTGAGGCGGCGCATATACACCAATCAGATCATTCTCGATGGTGTAGAACTCACTCAACTGGCCAGTAGTGATGATATCATTCAAGGTCATGGTCTGCACATTCTCCTGCGCAACAGCCACGCCTGCCATAGCGGCAATCATTAACAACGTTGTGTAAAATTTCTTCATTTTTTTGTATCAGTATAATTGTTTAAAGTATCTAGTCGATCTTGATATATCTCGTCGCTGGCACTACGGGCCAGCGTGTTGTTGTCTAAATCAAAAAATCACAGATTTCTCTGAGTCTCGTCTCACGGCATCCGCAGGGCCGTTTTTTTTAATGCTAATTTCGCCAATTCAACGAATTGCACGAATTATAGATAAAAATGTGGGGACGCGACGACTCGCGTTACACGGGGCTCCGCGCCCCCACAATAGTTTAGTCAGTAGTTACTGCCAGGTCACCCACAGCAGTAGCATGCCTGATTGAAATTACTCTTCACTCCAATCGATAACACAATTCTCATTGAAGTTTACGGTATTGTTGGCTTTAGCCTCATCAGTTCCATCAACAGGCCTAGGCATAAGTGTGTGAACACCCTTAACAAAGACATTCTCAAAGTTGAACACATTGCCTGTTCCATACAACCAGAGGAACCACTGAGGTTGGTCACCCTTAGATTCTACATTGAAAGAAGTGTTCTTGAAAGTCATGTTATTGTTCACTACATTATTATCGGTCATCATGATAGCCGAGTAAGAGTTAGTGTTGCCAGAATACGGGTTGATACTGGTGCACTTGCAGCCCTCAAGGTTGATGGTACTGTTTTTGCCACCCATGTTAATAATTGCCCAACCAAAGAAATCACAATTGGTCAGTGTGACATTCTCATTATTTGCAGAAGATGCGAAATTAAGCGCATAGTGAGAAGGTGCACTGATCTTTGAACCCTTTACAGTCACTATGTTATTACCCTGAGCAATGTTCAAGCCACGGTTAGCACCATTGAACTCGCAATTTTCAATGGTAGCATTACATCCGTTAAAGATGTTAATACCGCGATGACCAGTTGAAGTAACGGCGTTCAGTTTCACGGTGGCGCCTGATGCATCGATACCTGCTTCGCTTGAATTATTACCATGAACGGTGATGCCATCGAGTTCGAGGGTTGCGCCAGCGGTAGCCTTGATTTGCTTGTTGATAACAACTTCGTCACGATTGAGGCCTTTACCAGCAGCGAGTTTAACGGTCTGGCCGTCGCCCACGGTAATCTGGGTGTCATAGGTACCCTTACCCATGTAAACGATATTGCCATTGGCGGCTGCGATAGCTGCCGCCAGGTCATCAAACTCAATGCCGTTCACCAGCAGCTTGCCATCAGCTACCTCGGGACGGTTCAGGTCACGGATGTAGTCGGGCTGGTCGAAGCGCTCGTCGATAACAACGAGGAAGTTAACGTCCTCGGTGAAGAGGTTACCAACGATGTTGGTACGGTGGTTCTTCTGAACGGGAACGTTGGGAACAGTGATGTCGCGAACTGCCTCGGTGGCATCATCCTCATAGAGCTGCAGCGAGGTCTCGATAGTGGCCTCGTTGTTGGGAACCAGGAAGTAGTTCATCGCCATCCAGTCATAGTTGGTTTCATTGACTACCAAGATGTCAGGATTGTTCTCATCATCGGTGATTTCGTTGGGCAGAATCTCCTTGGTGAAGGTTACCTCAACATCGCCTTCGGTAACGCCCGTGGCAAGGTTGAAGCTGGTAGCAGCGTGGTTAACCGTTACAGCGCTCTTGGTGGCGGTGATACCAGCCTTGATAGCGTCAGCATAGTCGCTGGCACCATAGTTCAGCTGGCAGAACGGACGAGTCAGCACAACAACCTCCTCAATAGGACCATTTACGGTCAGGTCAGCACGATAGGCATAGAAAGCATCGCGCGTCTCGTCGTTGCTCTTGGCATTCTCGTAGTTTACAGCAACGGTCTTGGTTGCGGGGGTAAAGGTGTAGGGAGCGCCCTCGGCCTGTGCCCAGAAGGCGAAGCTGTACTTCTGGCCCTTAACGAGCTTGAACTCAACGGTCGTCTGATGAGGAATGTCCTTGTTCACGCGGATGTCAGGCAGCTCGTTGCCCTGTTCGTCATAAACGGCCACGGTCAGTTTGTTGGCGGTCAAGCCATCACTGATGGCACGGCTGTCGATGTTGCCCGGCATCTCGATGGTAAATCTTACCATGTCGTCGCCCATACTCGGCTCCATGTCACTGGAGCAAGCTGCGTTGCCCAGCAGCATGGCAACCAATGCACCAAAAAATAAAATTTTCTTCATGATAAAAATTATTAAGTTTATAGTTTTTAATTGAGATATAAAGTCTTGTTTTTTATCAAACAACTTGAACAACAGTTGAACAACTGAGACAACTCGTTAGCATCATTGCTTCTTGTTAAACAACTGTTGTCCAAGTTGGCTAAAGGATTAATGAGATTGATTAATCAGGCAGTTCTTGGAATTTTGTGCAGCCAATCACTTCAATCAAGTCCCATGCTGCTGTACGTTTGTTGTCATTCCATACAGCATTCTCGTTGTCAGCAGCGACTTTCGTGATGTCGAGATTGCTAGCAGTAATCTTGGCACCAGCGGTGTTGGTGATTAGTATAGCACCCTTACTTCCGGTTTCAAAGCTACAATCGCTGATATTGATATTGCACTGTACACGATCTGCCTCACCAATGTACTGGTCATTTACCTTGATACCACGGCCACCATTTGGCGCAGAGAAGGTGCAGTTTTTAACAATTGTGTTGTTAACATTTGCATTAATCATAATCAAGTAAAAGCCACCAACCTCAGTAAAATTGCAATTTTCAATTTCAGCATCATTAGAGATTGCAATTGAGTTGCTGAAGTCACAATTCTTAAGGTAAATCTTACCAGTGCCTAAAGGATTCTGTAAATTTTCAGCGCGGTTAACGAAATTAATGGCATGATTGTTCCACGCATTGTTTCCGCCACCGTCTCTCGTGTATGTAACAGTCGCATTCTTAAGAGTCAGATTAGCTTCACCACATGCACCGAAGCTATTCCAATCCGAGTTTGTGCCGTGAAGATTCAGTGTATGCTCATTACCATCGATAATGATGTCCTTTGTCGATGCGTCACCATAGGCAACACGTGCAGTATAGTGCAAGTCAACATCATTCATCAGTTTTATCGAAATCGTGGACTTACCTGTTTGAGTAAGAGCGGCAAGAAGTTCTTCCTCTGTACTTACCGGGGTAGCCTCCACTAATTCAACTTCGTGGTCGCCAGCGTAGATCGGGTCGATTTCAATATTGAACTTGCCATCCACGGTAAAGAGGCTACCGAAGATGTTGGTGCGGTAGTTGCGCTGCACGGGGCAGTTGGCTACGGTCACGGTGTTCACGTCCTGAGTACCGTCGTTAACGGTGAGGACAACCTCGTTCTTCACTTCCTTGTCGGTAGCAGCCAGGATGTAGTTCATGGCCACGTACTTGTAGGTCTCATAGCCTGCCAGCGTCTCGTTGGGGATGGTGGCGTAGTCAAAGGTTACGTCGGTTGAACCTGCCACAGTACCGTCGAGGGTATTCAACGTGGTGGGAACACCGGTCACGGTCACCTTGCTCTTGTAAGCGTCAACGCCAACCACGCCGGCTGCATCGTCGGCCAGGAAGTTGATCTGAGCGAAGGGACGGGTCAGCACCTCGGTCTTTTCAAAGGCTTCGGTCACG
>ONLH01000020.1 GCA_900318645.1 uncultured Prevotellaceae bacterium | reverse complement strand
ACCTTCTTCTTCCGCGTGAAGGCCCATTACACCGACGACACCTGGAGCCCTTGGAGCAAGGCCAAGACCGTTGTCCTGCATGGTGAAGGACATGGCTATCAACCGGGTGATATGAACCATGATGGTCGTCTCTCCATCGTTGATGTGACGGACTTGATTAACTACTTGCTGAATGATGGTCAGGAGGGCTGCTCCATTTGTGCCGATGCTGATCAGAATGGCCGTGTGAATATTAGTGATGTGACAAGCCTTATCAATTTTTTGCTGTTAGGGGAATAAGCACTATATTCTGATTACCCCATGATTGCTGAGGGCACGTTTAGGCGTGCCCTCTTTTTGTGATGTACTGCTTATAATACCGTGTTAATGAAATCAATACCAAAGGCTAAGAGCAACTGGATATCCAGTCCCAAAGATTTCTATTGATTCTTCTTAATGGCTTTGGGTGGATTAGAACATTTATTTCTTGCTTATTTATACATTCTTTTGAAGAAATCGTTGGTTTTTAATTTTTTTCTCTTATCTTTGTCGCGTTCTTAGCTTGTTATAGCTAAGGGCCAAGATACCATTTTCACTGAACCTGATTTTGTAATAAACTATAAACTATCTGATTATGAAGAAATTATTGTGCCTAGCCATGCTAGTATTGGCGGCTATTACTGTATCCGCAGGTCAAGTCGACCTTGCGACAGCTCAGCACACTGCCCAACGTTTACTGATGAATAAGGCTCACAAAGGCCGCCTGATGACTTCAGCTCCTGCGGTGAAATGGATTCATCAGGAGCGCAATTCCAGCCGAGCCGATATGGTCGCATACTATATCGTGAATACCGATAGGGGCTTCGTCATCGTGTCGGGTGATGACCGTGCTCAAGAGATTCTGGGCTATGGTGATACTGAAATTAAGGACATGAAGAGCCTGCCTGAGAATATGAGGTTCTGGCTCAGCTATTACAAGCAGCAGATGGAGTATCTGCAGGCCCATCCCGGCATGGTAGTAAAGAAGCCCGTCTTCCGTGACGGCCAGAGCGTTGAAGAGATGCTCGAGGCCAGGTGGGACCAAGGTTCACCCTATTATGGTCAGTGCCCCAGAGATGGTGATACCCGAGCCTTAACCGGTTGCGCCTGCACGTCGCTTGCCCAAGTGTTCTATCACTGGCAATATCCCACCGAGCCCACGCCGGTAGTTCCTGGCTATACGACCAACAATGGCAAATTCACCCTCGATGCTCTGCCCTCGGTGACCTTTGATTGGGATAATATGCTCCCCACTTATAGGCTGGGACAATATGAAACAGTTAATGCAACTGCCGTAGCCCAACTGATGCGTTACATCGGCCAGGCCGAGCGAATGAACTATGACAAAGCAGGTAGCGATGCCTGGGAGGATGATATCGTCAGGGCCTGTGAGACCTTTGGCTATGAGGATGCTGTCGCTGTCTATAAGGCAACTATGAACTTTGAGACGGGTGAGGAAACCACCTATATCAACGATGAGGACTGGCATGCACTGATGGTGGAGGAACTCTTGGCGGGTCGCCCCTTTGTTTTCTGTGCTTTTGACTATAGCAATGTTTACCACAGTTACTCGGGCCATGCCTTTAACGTCGATGGCTATGATGCCAGCGACGGCACTTTCCATATCAACTGGGGCTGGAGCGGCGTTGGTAATGGCAATTTTGCCATGAATGCTTTTGCAAACCAGGGCTCAAATTACCACTTGGGCCAACGCATTGTAAAGAACATTTATCCCTCGATTGCAGTAGCTCCGACCATCAAAGTGAATCCCGCCGAACTGGAGATGGCAACCCGCCTGGGCGAGCCCGTGACCGCCACGTTCACTGTCAAGGGCAGACTGCTTAATGACAATATTACCCTGACACTGAATGACGCTGATGGCGTGTTTGCCCTTGATGCCACTGAAGTAACGATTGCTGACGCCAAGGACGGTAAGGTGATTACCGTGACCTATGACCCCACCGCCGTGGGCGAAAACATATCCACCGTTACCTTGAGCAGTACTGGTGCCGAGGACATGGTTGTCACTCTCAAGGGAATGGCAGCTCCTGCTCCGCTGGTAGTCTATGATCCCGTCATGCTGCCCGCCAATGAGAATTATATCGCTCTGACCTCGTTCCGTGCCGACTGGACCGACGAGACCGCTGCCGAGAATGTTACCAGCTACACCCTTGAGGTGAGCACCAAGCCCAGTTATGTCCTTATCGATGAGGTGGACTGGAGCAATACCATTGAGAGTTTCTCGGCTCAGACGGCTAACGCTGCCAGGTATTTCCCCAGCGGTTGGACTTTTGCTGGTAGTGACTTGTGGGCCGAAGACGGTTATGTCTCGATTACCGGTAATGCCAGATTCTCAACCCCGACCTATGATATGGCTGGTGCCGAGAAGGTGACTGTAGTGTTTACCGGCAAGGGTAGTTATTCGCAGGCGGCTGTTACGGTTTCGACAAGTGTTGACTCTAAGGATTTGGCTTTGACCTATGGAGTCTTTGACCAGTATGTGGTCGTGCTTGACTGTGCCGCATCCGACATGATAACCATTGCCAACAAGAGCGGCAATCCCGGCTTCAAGAACATGCAGATTTATGCCGGTGAAGTGCCTGCACCCCAGATGCGTGCCACCGAGGAAGGCGACGCCACTTGGCGCACCATTACCGGCATCACCGACAAGTTCTACACCGTATCAGGCCTGACCGCCGAAGGCACTTTCCTCTACAAGGTGAAAGCCTTCTACAACGATGGTACCGAGAGCGCTTGGAGTAACATCGAGGAGGTTACCCTGAAGGACAATGGTCCTCTTCCTCATGGTCATGAGGTAGGCGATGTTAACCATGATGACAAAATCAGCATCAAGGACGTGACCGACTTGATTAACTATCTGCTGAGTGGTGATGAAACCGTCATCTGTACCGTTTGTGCCAATGTCAACGGTGATGACAAGGTAAGCATTGCTGATGTTACAGCACTTATCGACAAGCTGCTGTCCAACAACTGATGATAACGAACACTCTTTTTTATTCATTTAATAAATCATTGTTTTTATGAAAAAAATCCTTTTACTTGCTGCGCTCGTAGTTGCTTCGTTGCAACTCACGGCAGCCAATGTGGACCTGGCTACCGCCCAGCAGTCTGCACAACGTTTCTTGATGGGCCAGACCGCCAACGGTCGCCTTATGGCCTCGCAGCCGACCATCACGTCGACCCGTGAGGTGAAGAACTCAAGCAATGTCGCACAGGCAGCTTACTACATCGTCAACACCGACCGTGGCTATGTCATCGTCGCTGGTGATGACCGTGCTCGCGAGATTCTCGCTTACGGCGAAGGCCAGTTGGAGAACCTCAATGATCTGCCCGAGGCCATGCAGCTCTTCCTGAACATGTACCAGAAGCAGATGGAGTACTTGCAGGCTCATCCCGGACTGAAGGTGCAGAAGGCCATCTACCGTGGCGGCGTTTCGGTAGGACCGCTGTTGACCACCGCTTGGAACCAGGGCAAGCCTTACAACATGAAGACCCCCAAGAAGGGTTCTGGTCAGGATCCCTATTGCAAGGTGGGCTGCTCGGCTGTAGCACTGGCTCAGGTGATGAGATATTGGGAGTATCCCAAGGTTTCTCCCGCTCTTCCCGGCTACACCTGCCCGACCTCAGGTTACGTAATTGAAGACCTGCCCGAGTACACCTTCGACTGGGACAACATGCGTGACTCTTACCCCAGCAGCTCAAGTGGTATCGACCAGATTCCCGATGCACAGATTGACGCCATCAGCTGGTTCATGCGCTATGTGGGTCAGGCCGAGACGATGGACTATGGTCTGGATAAGAGTGGTGCAGAGCGCGAGGAAATCATGCTGGCCCTCCGCACCTTTGGTTATCGTGATGCCCACGTGATTGAGAAGTGGGACTTTGACGATGGTAGCGTCAACTACACCGAGGAAGAGTGGGGCGAACTGATCCAGTCTGAGCTGATTGCTGGCCGTCCCCTAATTTATTGCGCCTTTGACATGTCGAGCGACTCTACCGGCATCGGTGGCCATGCCTTTAATGTCGATGGCTATGATGCTGAGAATGACATGTATCACGTGAACTTCGGTATGAGCGCTGATAAGAACACTTACTATGCACTCAACGGCTTCACCCTTGATAATGGCATGACGGTCTATGACTTCTTCCCCATCCTGTTTGCCGACGTGCAGGATCCCACCCTCACGACCGATCCCCACGTCTATACCTCGACCGATGCTCTCAACATGGAGTGCTATGTTGGTGAGACCACTACCGCTACGTTCAACGTTACCGGTGCTCACTTGACTGGTGATATTACCCTTGCCCTGAATGAAGCCGATGACGTATTCAGCATTGACGTTACCACAATCAGTATTAATGATCTGGGCACGGCCGTCACTGTGACCTATGCACCTCAGGAGGTAGGCACCAACAATGCCACCATCACCCTGAGCAGCGAGGGCGCTTCTGATGTGACTGTTGAGCTGAAGGGTGTCGCAACTGCCGCTCCTCTTGTGGTCTATGCTCCCGTGATGCAGCCTGCAGCCGAGCAGTACATCAATCTGACTTCGTTCCGTGCCGACTGGACCGACCAGACCATTCCCGAGAATGTTCTCAGCTACACCCTGGATGTGAAGGAGAAACCCGGTGCAGGTGGTCTGCTTGCCGAGGTAGATTGGAGTAATGCTACCGGTAGTGCACCCAGTGCTCTGCCTGAGGGTTGGACCTACGGTGATTACTCGATCTTCTTTGATGAGGGCGGTATTGCTATCACCTCCGAAAGCTACATCAAGACCGATGTCCTTGACTTCGCTGGACAAGAAAAGGTTACTGTAGTGATGAGGGCTAAGAACTACTATGGTTGGACTGCATCAACAATTACCGTTAAAACCAGTGTTGATCAGAAGACTCTGGATTTGACCAATAGTTATGTTGATTATACGATTGTATTGAACTGCGCTGAAACTGATCAGATTGAATTCTATGCAGATGCTTGGAACCCCACCATCCAGGCTATTAAGATCTATGCTGGTGAGGTAACTCCGCAGATGCGCGCTACAGTGGAGGGTGACGCTTCTCATTATGTAATCAGTGGCATCACCGAGAAGTCCTACACCGTGAATAACTTGAATGCTGAGAGCACCTACTTCTTCAAGGTGAAGGCACACTATGCCGATGGTACCGAGAGCGCATGGAGCAATATCGAGCAAGTTACCTTGAAGGAGAATGATACTCCTGCTCATGAATATTCTGTAGGTGACGTGAACCACGACAAGAAGGTGAGCATCGCTGACGTGACTGCCTTGATCAACTACTTGCTGAGTGGTGACGATTCTACTATTTGCACCACTTGCGCCAATGTCAACGGTGATGAGAAAGTCAACATTGCCGATGTGACTGCCCTGATTAACCTCTTGTTGAGTCACAATTAATTAGGTTAAATCATTGAATATTTTAGGGGTTGTGCCTTATGGGTACAACCCCTAATTTGTACGCATCCTATAGTTGTTGTTTGTGTTAATATTTTGTTGAAATACTACTATTTTTTGTTGTTGATTGTAATAAATTGTCTAAATTTGCATGCTTTTTTTAAGCATATTTGTACGGTTGTAAACCGAGTTTGTTAATTAATCATCTTTTATTCAACTAGTTAACCATTGATTTATGAAGAAATTATTATTGCTTGCCACCATGCTGTTGGCCGTCATGCAGGTCTCTGCAGCCGATGTTAATTTGGCTCAAGCCTCGGCAACAGCAAGACGTTTCCTCACAGCGAACGCCAAAGTAAAAGGATTCCAGGGTGTTTCAGCCGGTGATCTCAAGCTGATCCACACCGAGAAAAATTCATCAAGCGCCACACAGGCAGCTTATTACATCTTCAACTCCAGTAGAGGGTTTATAATCGTTTCGGGCGATGACCGTGCCCATCAGATACTTGCTCACGGTGACCGTCCCCTGGACATGAAGCGCATGCCGGACAATATGAAGTTCTGGCTGGGTACTTACAAGAAACAGATAGAGTTTCTGCAGGCTCATCCTGGCATGGTCGTTGATCAGCCCAAATTAAACAAGAGCCTGAGAACACCTGATGTAGCACCGCTGCTCACAGCCGAGTGGGACCAGGATGCTCCTTACTATAACCATTGCCCCATGTACAATGGCTCGTATTGCCTGACGGGTTGCCCCGCTACCTCGCTGTCGATGGTGTTCTACTACTGGAAGTATCCGACTGACCCCACTCCTGAAGTCGAGGGTTATACCAATGAGAGCTATGGATTCCAGATTCCTGCTCTGCCGTCTATCACATTTGACTGGGACAATATGCTGGACAAGTACACGGGTAATTACACCCCCGCCCAAGCCGATGCTGTGGCATGGCTGATGCGTTATGTCGGACAGGAAGAGCACATGGACTATACTCCCAGCGGTAGCGGTGCCATGGGCGCTGACATCCTGCGTGCCGTTAAGTTCTTCGGATATGATGAGGAGATGGCTCGCCTTGAGTTCAAAACCCGTACCGATGACTACGGCAACGACACGGCAGTATATTATACCGATGACGAATGGGCTGCTTTGCTCCAGAATGAGCTTGCCGAGGGCCGCCCCGTCGTTTATTGTGGTTATGATTACTCCTATTGGGGCTGGAGTGGACATGCCTTTAACGTGGACGGCTATACCGCTAGCGACAATACCTATCACGTGAATTGGGGCTGGAGCGGAGACGGCAATGGCGACTTCGTCCTGAATGCCTTCTCCAGCAGCGGTTATACGTTTAACATTGAGCAACAGATGATTATGGGTATCCAGCCGCCCGCCCAGGGACCGTCTATCAAGATAAATCCCTCCAAGCTGGAAATGAATGCCTATCCTGGCAAGACAGCTACCGCAACGGTTAAGGTCAAGGGTCAGCTCCTCAACAGTGCTATAGACCTCACGCTCAATGACGAGAGCGGCGTGTTCTCGATTGATGCAACCAGTGTTGACGTCAGTGAGCAGGAGGCAGGCAAGGTGATTACTGTGACCTATGCGCCCACCGCAGTTGGCACCCACACGGCTACAATCACCCTGAGCAATCCTGATGCCGAGGACAAGGTCATCACGATCAATGGCACCGCAATCCTGGAGACTTACGTTCCCTATATGCTGCCCGCCGACAGCGCATTTATCAACCTGACCCAGTTCCGTGCCAATTGGACCGACGAGACTCCTGCCGATAACGTTGAGAGCTATACACTCGAAGTGGCAACCCGACCTGCTGTTGAATTGCTTGACTCCATCGATGGCAGCATCTATACCGGCAGCTATGAGAGCATGACGCTTTCGGCTCCCTGGAGTGGCAACGGTGTAATGGCTGGTCACAACGCGGTTTACTTCAACAACTACAACGATGATGGCTACATCTCCTATACCGTGCCCGAAGGCTACACCGATGCTGTCTTCACAATGCAGATTACAACCGTCAGTGGAACTTATGGCTCTGGCAACATCACTGTCGGTTCCAACCAGACGCCGTCAGTCGGCCACGAGTTCAATGCTAATGAGACTCATTCCTGGCTTGTGACTGCCAGCGAAGGCGAGAAGATTACCATTACATCAACCGATGACTACTTCTCACCTGACATGGCGATGATCAAGGTCTATGTCGGCGACGTCAATGAGTTGAATTCGCTGAGGGCTGTTGTTGAGGATGGCGATGCCAGCTACCGTCTCATCACAGGCATTACCGATAAGTTCTATACTGTCAAGGATCTTACCGAATCTGGTACGTTCTATTATAAAGTAAGGACAATTTATGCCGATGGCACTCAGAGCCGTTGGAGTAACTCTCAGAAGGTGACCTTGTTTGAAAATGGACACGTTTATGCCCCTGGTGACGTGGACCATGATGGCAAGGTGAGCATCGTGGATGTTACCGAGTTGATCAACTATCTATTGAAGGGTGATGACAGTGCAATCTGCACCATTTGCGCCGATGTTGATGGAGACGGTAATGTCAATATTACCGATGTTACCGCCCTGATTAATCTCTTGTTGGCCGGTAATTGATGAACTGAACATTTTATCTCTACTGGGGCTCAAGTGTCTTTGGCTCTTGGGCCTCAGTTTTTGATGGGTAATCCTGCCATATTACATTTTAATTACAGTCAGTAATGAAAGTTTCAATGGATTTTTGTAACTTTGCGCCTCGTGCTTCAACCATTGTAACTGGTGACGGTTGCCATCAATTGAGTATTACTGATTAACCGATTATTTATATGAAGAAATTATTGTTATGTGCCTTGCTGTTGTTGGCGATGATGCCGGCGATGGCAGCCGATGTTGATGTCGCTCAAGCTCAAGCCGCTGCGACGCGTTTCCTGCAAGATTTCGCGCCCTCGGGGCATCGTGGAACCCCCGTTAAGGCCGCTGATGTGAAGTTGCTTCACACCGAGGTGAACCCGTCGCGCGCCGACCAGGCTGTTTATTATATTTTCAATAGTGAGCAAGGCTTTGTCATTGTTGCAGGCGATGACAGGGCGCGCCAGATTCTGGCATGGGGCGACCGTCCGTTGGACTTTGCACGTATGCCTGAGAACATGAAGAACTGGCTCAACACCTATAAGCGTCAGATGGTTTTCCTGCAGGAACGCCCTGGCATAGAGGTTGATGCGCCGCGCATAACGGGCCGTTCGGCTTCTACGACAGTTCCCCCGATGCTCACGGCCCTGTGGGACCAAGCTGAGCCTTACTGGAACCACTGCCCCGTCATCAACGGTGAATATTGCTTGACAGGTTGTCCTGCCACATCGTTGTCGATGGTGTTCTATTACTGGAAATTCCCCGTTGAACCGACGCCTCCGGTTCCGGCATTCAACTATGTAGTCAGTTTGCCTGCCTTGCCTTCCATTACATTTGATTGGGACAATATGCTCGACGAGTATATAGAGGGCAACTATAATGAAGCCCAGGCCGATGCCGTGGCTTGGCTGATGCGTTACATCGGCCAGGAGGAACACATGGACTATTCTGTGGACGGCAGCGGTGCTAGGGGCAGCGATATCTTGCGTACGGTCAAGTTTTTCGGCTATGACGAGGAGGCCGATCTGCTGATGAAGTCCATGGCCGATAATTTCGGCAACGAGATGCAGGAGTTCTATACCGACGAGGAGTGGGCAGCAATACTCCAGAATGAGTTGTTCGAGGGACGCCCCGTGGTGTATTGCGCCTTTGACTACAATGACCAGCGCGGGTGGAGCGGCCATGCTTTCAATGTGGATGGTTATACTGCCGCTACCGACACCTATCATGTGAATTGGGGCTGGAGTGGTCTCGGCAACGGTGACTTTGCGTTGAATGCCTTCAGTTACAGGGACTACTCGTTCAACATCGAGCAGGAGATGATCATCGGAATCCATCCGCCCATCACAACGCCAACAATCATTGTGGCACCTCGCCAGATTGATATAGAGGCTTTTGTGGACCAGAGTTCCACGGCCAGTTTCATTGTCAACGGCAAGTTCCTGACCGATGACGTGGTAATGACGCTTGATGATCCTGATGGCGTGTTCTCGATGGATGCCACCAGCGTTGCACTCAATGACTTGGACTCAGGAAAGGTCGTTACCGTGACCTATGCGCCGCTTGCAAGCGGCAGCAATACCGCAACGATTACCTTGAGCAGTCCTGAAGCCGAGGATGTGACCATTACTCTCAATGGAACGGCTACCCTTGACGTATACACTCCGGTGATGCTTCCCGCTGACGGTGCCCGCATCGGATTGACCGAGTTCCTTGCCGAATGGACCGATGAGACTACCGATAAGTATGTAGATAGCTATACCCTTGAGGTGAATACCAGACCCGGCTTCACCCTTATCGGTGAACTTGATTGGAGTGATGTTGTGGAGAATTCCAGCAACTATGCCGACTACCCCGAGGAATTGTTGCCCGAGGAGTGGACTTTTGCCGGTAACGGCTTGTGGTGTGAGCAGGCAGGCATTTCCATCAATAACAGGAGTTCGCTGATCTCGCCGATGTATGATCTGTCGGGCTATGAAAAGGTAACTGTTATCGTCAGGGCCAAATCTTCCATGAACCAGAGCAGTTCAAAATTCATTGTTTCTACTGGTGTTGATCAGCAGGAATTCTCTGCTCCTGGCGGCTCCCCATTCACCGACTATGTGGCTGTGCTGGACTGCAGCGAGGCGGATCAAGTGACAATCGCCGGTAAGAGCAATTTCCCCGTGTTCCAGAGCATTATGATCTATGCTGGCGAGGAGGACCACCCCCAGATGCGTGCTATCGCCGAAGAGGGGAGCGCCGAGTATCGCCTCATCACGGGCATTACCGACAAGCATTACACCGTCACTGGTCTTACCGCTGCCGGATCTTTCTATTACAGGGTCCAGGCGCATTATATTGACGGCACCATTAGCCCATGGAGTAAGAGCAGCTATGTAATCTTGTCGGACAACGGCCTGAGCTACCAGCCTGGTGACGTGAACAACGATGGCAAGTTAAGCATTCAGGACGTGACCGACCTTATCAGCTATCTGTTGTCCGAGGGAGAAATCAGTACTACCTGTGCCGACGTGAATGGTGATGCCCGCATCAGCATTGAGGATGTGACGGCCTTGATCAACCTGCTGTTGGGCAGTAATTAATTTGGTCTGATACAGTATTGTTATATGGTGGTGGGGTAATAGTATTTGCTTTTGCCCCACCTTTTATACTTCTGGAGAATGAAATCCATGAGAAATGAATTGATTTTGTAGCTACTATTATCATAAACACTTAAAATAAAATCGGACTACATGAAAAGAATCCTTTTCCTTGCCGTCATGTTGTTGGCGGCAACTCAAGCTTGGACTGCCCATGTTGATGAGAAAGCAGCTCAAGCCGCTGCATTCCATTTCATTGCTGGCCGGTCCGCCACTGGCATAATGATGGCACCAGCACAAGGTAGCCTTCAACTGGCTCATGTCGAATGGAACTCCAAGTCAGCAACGACTCCTGCCTATTATATCTTCAATGCCAGTAATTGCTTTGTGATTGTCGCGGGCGATGACCGGGCTCAGGAGGTACTGGCCTACGGTGACGGCCCCATTGACATGAACAATCTGCCAGGAAACATGAAGTACTGGCTGTCATGTTATAAACGTCAAATGGAATTTCTTCAAGCCAACCCAAGCATTCAGGTGTCGAGACCTTCCTTGAATGCTCCGCAGCGCGCCAGCCTGTCGGTCAATCCGCTCATTACCGCCAATTGGAGCCAGAATGCACCCTACTGGAATGAGTGCCCCGCCTTTGGCACCGACACCTGCTACACAGGTTGCCCTGCAACGTCGCTGGCAATGGTGTTCCATTACTGGAAATACCCCAAGCAGCAGACCCCGGCAGTGCCGTCCTACCAGATGCCTTCTTACGGTGTGGTGCAACCCGAACTGCCTCCCACGGTGTTTGACTGGAGCAATATGATTGACAACTATGCTGGGGGCAACTATACCGAGACCCAAGCCACGGCCGTCGCCCACTTGATGCGTTATATAGGTCAGGCCGAGGAGATGGATTACACGATTTCGGGCAGTGGTGCCTATCTGCAGGACATCCTGCGTGCCGTCAAGCATTTTGAATACGATCCTGATGCTCAGATGCTTTTCAAGTCCGATGAGTTGGGCTATGAGAATTACAGTGATGCCCAATGGTCAGCGTTGATTCAAAACGAATTGACAGCCGGTCGCCCCATCGTGTATTGCGCCTACGATAACACGACTGGCGCTGGACACGCCTTCAATGTTGATGGATATGATGCGATGAGCGACACTTATCACATCAATTGGGGCTGGAACGGCAGGGGAAACGGAAACTTTGCCTTGCATGCGTTCACCTACCAGGGGTATACCTTCGGCACAGCGCAGCAGATGGTCATCGGCATTCAGCCGCCTGAAGATTATATGAACCCTCGCCTTCAGGTGTATCCTACAGTGGTTGAAATGCAGAGTTATATCAATCAAACCGTTACGGCAACCATTAGCCTCAAGGGAACCAACCTCACCGATGACGTGACATTGGCCTTGAACGATCCTGACGGGGTGTTTACTGTCGATGCAGTAACTGTGGCTCGAGATCTGGCCGAGGCTGGTTATGACTTGACAGTGACCTATTCGCCAAGTGTTGTCGGTAATCATACTGCTACCATCATCTGTACCAGCCGGAATACCGATCCTGTCACGGTCACGTTGAATGGCACGGCACCCCTTGAGATTTATCCTCCCGTGATGCAGCCTGTCAACGAGGAGAGAGTGACGCTCACGTCATTTGTCGCCCAATGGACTGATGAGACCCCATCAAACAATGTGTCGAGCTACACCCTTGAGGTACAAGCTAAACCCGCTTACAGTTTGTTGGAAGAGGCCGATTTCAGCTCTCTGCCTGAGATGGCGCCTGCCAATCAGGCGTCGCATGCTGCCGATTATCTGCCTGAAGGTTGGACCTTCAATGGCAGTGAGTTTAACCTTGAGGGTGGCTGCGTCAGCCTGCGCCGCAACAGCACGATTACTACCGATGAGATTTCCATCAGGGGATATGACAAGATGACCATTGAGGTCACGGCGAAAGCTTATGGTTTTTATGGTGATGGTTCGGAACTGTATGTCACAACCAGTCACGGAACACAGGAACTCATCTTTATGTATTCCTATGAGACCAAGACCATCGTTGTTGATTGTAACGAGACCGAGCAGATTGAATTCAAGGCAGGCTACTACCCGATGATACAGAATATTAAAATCTACGCTGGCGATGCTACCCAGGGCACGACGTTGCAGGCCTCTGAGGCGGGTGACGATCATTATCGTCTCGTCACGGGCATTGCAGCGGGCAAGAGCTATACTGTTAAGGATTTGGCCTCTGGAGGATCGTTCCTCTATCATGTGAAAGCGCTCTATATTGATGGAACCGAGAGCGACTGGAGCAATGTGGAGATGGTGACGTTGGTCGACGGCGGCCATGCCTTCAGCCCTGGTGACGTGGACCATGACGGCAAACTGAGCATTGTTGACGTGTCACGGTTGATTGATTATCTGTTGAGTGCTGGCGAGGCTTGCGAAATATGTGCCGACGTGAATGGAGACCAAGCAATCAGCATTCTTGATGTGACCACTCTGATTGATTTGCTCTTAGGGAATTGATTTTCAGATAGAATCGTTGTATAGCAACGGAGATGACGGAGCGTCATGAAGCGCCATCATCTCCGTTGTTTTTCTGTTATGTTTTCACCCCTTTTCACACATGAAAATACACCTCACGGAAAAAACTGCATAATGTATATTTATTATTTTTGATTTTTTTCTTTAAAAATGTTGCTGATTTGTCGTTTTTTTATGTACTTTTGTGAATGTTTTTCGTGTCATTGCGTGGTGCAATGGCGTTTTTTTAGCACAAGGTCCTGATTCACAGAATTATAAACATATATATTATTTTTTATGAGAAAAATTTTATTCTTTGTCGCATTGATGTTTGCGGTGGCACAGGCTACTGCTGCTCCGGTTGATTTGAGATCAGCACAGACCGAAGCGCAAAAGTTCGTTCAGCAACAGCTGTATGGTGGTAAGCTCAAGGCTCCCATTTCGGGAGAGATGAAGCTGGCACATGTGGAGATGAATTCCAAGATGTTTGATCGTCCTGTGTTCTATATCTTCAATACCAGCAATGGACATGTCGTAGTTTCGGGTGATGACCGTGCCGAGAGAATCTTGGGCTACGGTGATTATCCCTTGGATTACAATAACATTCCCTGCAACATGAAGGCATTGTTTGCCATGTTGAAGGAGCAGATAGAATACCTGCAGGCTCATGAAAATATGGTGGCACAGGCTCCGTCGCTGATGGCTCCTGCACGCATACCCAGTGTCGCTCCCCTGTTGACCGCTTTATGGGACCAGGAAGCGCCTTACTGGAACATGTGTAAGATCAACAATAATCAGTGCTTGACTGGCTGTCCTGCCACTTCGGCTGCGATGGTATTCCACTATTGGAAATATCCCGACTTTGAGACACCTGAGGTTCCTGCCTATCGTTGTGAATTGAGCACTTCGATGTGGGGATCAGCCTCTTATGTCAATGTCGCAGCATTGCCTCCCGTGACTTTTGACTGGGAGCACATGCGTGATACCTATTCAGGTTCTTATACAACCGAAGAGGCCAACGCCGTGGCTACTCTGATGCGTTATGTGGGTCAGGCCGAACACATGGCCTATGGTACCAGCGCTGCCGGTGGTAGCGGTGTGGATGCTGACAGCGTCATCCTGATTGCTAATGCATTCAAGTTATTTGGCTATGATGAAGAGACTGTTCGCGTAGTCAAGAAGACGAGCGCCTATAGCGGCGGAACGACCCTTTATACCGATGCTGAATGGGCTGCCATCATGCAGGATGAGCTCGTCGAGGGACGTCCCATCGTGTTCTGTGCTATCGCTGGCGGTTTCTTTGGCGGTGGCCATGCCTTTAACGTCGATGGCTATGATGCCAACACCAACAAGTACCACATCAACTTTGGCTGGAGCGGTGTTTCCAACAACTATTATGCCCTCAACTCTTTCAATGGCCAGGGTTCAACCTTCAACCAGTATCAGCAGATGGTGATCGGCATCCAGCCCCCGTTGAAACTGCCGCGCCTCAGAACCGATAAGAGCGAATTGTCGATGGAATGCTTCAAGAACCAGACCCAGAGCTCCAAATTTACTTTGAAGGGCTCTAATCTGGATACTGATGTGACCTTGACACTCAATGACGAGAATGGCGTCTTCATCCTTGACAAGACTTCCATCACTCCTGATGAGGAGGGTAAAGTGAATGAGGCTGTCAATGTGACCTATGCTCCCAAGGCCGAGGGCAATTATACTGCTACCGTTGTTGTTAGTGCCGAGGGTGTAGATGATATTGTAATCAATTTGTCAGGTGCTTCGGAGTATGAGCTCTATCGTCCGGTTATGCAGGATGCTGATCAGGCAATGGTAACGTCAACTTCGTTCCGTGCCGACTGGACCGACAGGACTCCCGTCGAGAACGTTCTCAGCTATTCCCTTGAGGTGAGACTCAAACCTGATGTAGTATTGCTCACCGAGGCTGATTGGAGCGATGTACCTGAGGATGATACCAACCATGCAGCCGATGCTACCAATTATCTGCCCGATGGCTGGACTTTCACCGGTAATTATTTCTATCTGGATGGAGGTTTCGTTTCGGCTAACCGTAATTGCTCATTCAATCCCAACTGCGATTTGATGGGTTACAGTACCGTGAGTGTCATCATCAAGGCTAAAGCTTATCCCAAAGGCTCGAATACGACAATCACAGTAACGACTGATGAGGCTGCTGAAGATATCGTTCTGGCCAAAGAACTTGATACTTATCTGGTAGTACTCCCTGTAGGCGATCATGGCTTCGTCAAGATCATCACGGGATATTATCCTGAGATTCAGAGTATCAAGATTTACGGTGGAGAAATCACTGATCCTGAGCCCTTTGAATTCAGGGCTTCAGAGAGTGGTGATAGCGAGTTCCGTTTGATCGAGGGCATCACTCCTGACATGTTCTATACTGTGACTGGCCTCACGCCCGCTTCTCCTTATCTGTATCGTGTGAAAGCTCTGTATGTCAATGGTACGGAAAGCAACTGGAGTAATACCAAGGAGGTTGTTCTCAAGGCTGGTGAGAATCTGCGCGGTGATGTTGACGGCAACGGAAACGTGACGGTTGATGACGTGACTGCACTCATTGATGTCTTGCTCACGGGCAATGCTACACCTAATGCTGACTGCGATAATAATGGCCGCGTCAATATCGATGATGTGACAGCACTGATCAATTACATATTGCTTGGTGAATGGGAATAATAGATTGGGCCTAATGCGCCCCCATTATTGACTCTATCGAGACCGCGTCAAGTACTCTTGATGCGGTCTTGCTTGTAATATGTTGGTAATAAATGCAATAGCATTGCTGCCGAAAGAGAGTTGAGGCGAATTCGGGAAAAATATTATTGAAAAGTTTTTGTCATATCGCCGACAGTTGTTACCTTTGTTGCGATTCGTCCTGAACCTGTTGTTTGATGGGTTTAGAACTATCCTGATGGGGAAATGTGTTATTTTCCCACTGTTGTCAATTGTTTAACCCTAAAGTGAAGGAGTTGAGTTATCTCTTGTCAAAAATAGGTTGATCAGATATAGAATAGAATGAAAATATTAGTAACAGGAGGAGCCGGTTTTATTGGCAGTAATCTCACTGAGTATTTTCTGGAACAGGGGCATCAAGTCCGTGTGCTAGATAATTTTGCAACAGGTCATATCGAAAATCTGTTGCCATTATTCCAGCGTTTCCCCGACACTTTTGAACTACAGGTGGGTGACATCCGGGAGATGTCTGATTGCCAGAAGAGTTTGGTGGGAATGGAGTATGTATTGCATGAGGCGGCGTTGGGTAGTGTGCCCCGTTCGGTAAAGGACCCGATAACGACCAATGAAGTGAACATCGGTGGATTCCTTAATATGCTTGTTGCTGCACGCGATGCGGGTATCAAACGCTTTGTCTTTGCGGCAAGCAGTTCGACTTACGGTGACAGTGCTAGCCTTCCTAAGGTTGAAGATGTCATCGGTCGGCCGCTGTCTCCTTATGCGATAACCAAATATGTTGATGAACTTTATGCTGATGTGTTTGCCCGTACTTATGGTACTGAATACATCGGGTTAAGGTACTTTAATGTCTTTGGCCGTAGGCAGGATCCTAATGGCGCTTACGCTGCTGTGATTCCATTGTTCGTGAAGAAATTGATGAACCACGAGGCGCCTAATATCAATGGCGACGGGGAGTACAGTAGGGACTTTACCTATATCGACAACGTGATTCAAATGAACATGTTGGCGCTGACGACCGAAAACCAAGAAGCGTTGAATCAAATCTATAATACCGCTTTTGGAGAGAGGACCACATTGAATCAACTGGTGGCTTATCTCAAGGAATTTTTAGGAGAACTTGATGAGGCCATCAAAGATATCGAACCGACCCATGGACCGAATAGGGTGGGTGACATTCCCCATTCCTTGGCAAGCGTTGACAAAGCCCGCCGATTATTGGGCTATGACCCGCAATTCAGTATGCGTGACGGCTTGCGCGAGGCTGTGAAATGGTATTGGGAGAACCTTTAATCGAAGCATGGAAATGAATATGGATCAAATTAGAATATGCGTCATCGGCTTGGGATATGTAGGCTTGCCATTGGCCAGGCTGTTTTCAACCAAGTATCCGACGGTCGGCTTTGACATGAACCAGGCGCGTGTGGATGCCTTGATGCAGGGTTGTGACGCGACACTTGAAGTGGATAACGGATTATTGCAGGAAGCGATAAAGAACGGCTTCAGGTGCACGACAGATATCGAGGAAATCAGGGATTGCAATTTCTATGTGGTGGCCGTTCCCACTCCTGTGGACAAAAACAACAATCCTGATTTGTCACCTCTTTACGGAGCCAGCACAACGGTGGGCAAAGTCATCAGTAAGGGTGATATCGTGGTCTATGAGAGCACCGTATATCCTGGAGTTACCGAAGATGATTGCGTTCCTGTAGTCGAGAAAACTAGTGGACTCAAGTTGAATGTGGATTTCTTTGCTGGATATAGCCCCGAGAGAATCAATCCCGGTGACAAACTCCACACGGTAGAGAAAATCAAGAAAGTGACTTCGGGTTCAACGCCCGAAGCTGCCGATATCATTGATAGCGTCTATGCCAGTGTGATTCAAGCCGGTACCCATAAGGCAAGTAGTATCAAGGTCGCTGAGGCGGCCAAGGTGATTGAGAACTCCCAGCGCGATATCAATATCGCGTTTGTCAACGAGTTGTCAAAGATCTTCAATAAGATGGGTATTGACACACGGGAAGTGCTCGAGGCTGCCGCTACCAAGTGGAATTTCTTGCCGTTCAAACCTGGATTAGTGGGCGGTCATTGCATCGGTGTGGACCCTTATTATCTTGCTCAGTGTGCTCAGCGTCATGGATATAATCCAGAAATCATCCTGGCGGGGCGCCGCATGAATGATGGCATGGGAGAATATGTGGCAAGCGAAACGGTCAAACTCATGCTCAAGAAGGGCATCCAGGTGCTTAAGAGCCATGTACTGATCATGGGTTTCACCTTCAAAGAGAATTGCCCCGATGTCCGCAATACGAAGGTGATTGACATTTACAACTCGCTCAAAGAGTATAGCGTTGATATCACGGTTTATGACCCGTGGGCTAACCCAAGCATTGCCAAGCGTGAATACGGAATCGACATTGTGAATGAACTGCCGCAACGCAAGTTTGACACTATCGTTCTTGCTGTAGCCCATGAGGCTTTCTTGGGTGTCAACATTCAGAAGTTGTGCCTTGACAATCATGTGATTTTTGATGTCAAGGGTATTTTGGACAAGAATATCATTGATGGCCGACTGTGATTAATGATCTCGCATGAACTAAAAGAAGCCATTCTTGTCCGTAGTGGTGTGGTTGCCTACAGGCGCAGTCGCAACAGGCGTCCGCGCATCGTGTTCTGGCATGGGGTTGGTAGCCAAGTTGATCCGACTCTTTGTCCCGAGATTTTTGATGTCAACATTTTCAAGAAGCAGGTGCGCTATTTGAGCAGGCATTACGATGTGGTGTCAATTGATGAGTTTTGCCACAGGCTGAATAACGCTACCTTCACGGGGCGTGAAGTATTGTTGACTTTTGATGACGGCTATGCCAACAATTTGTCGGTCGTGGAACCTATCCTTTCCCAATATGGGATGCCTTTCACCATTTTTATTTCTACCGACAACATCTCTTCGGGTGAATATTACCCCACGACGGTCAACCGCCTCATTACCATTGCTGCAGGTTTGGACAAACTACAGATTCCAACGATTGGTAAGGAATATGACTTGCAGAATGAAGAGGAACGCAAGTCAGTCGCTCGTGAGATTTCCAGAATCATGAAGTCAAGTTCCCTTGAGCAGGTCAAAAGTATTGTCGCAGACTTGATTAGCAATGTCTCTTCTGAAGATTGGGCCGACTTGAAACGGCGTTTCCCGTCGCTGCGCCCCATGAATTGGGATGAGGTCAGGCAACTCTCAAAAAAAGAAAATGTGACAATCGGCTCCCATGGTATGTGGCACATCTGTTGCCATGAGCGCCAGCGTGAAGCGGATATACAGGAGCAATTAGAGAAGAGCCGTCAGATTATTGAAGAGCACCTTCAGTCTCCATGCGATTATTTTGCTTATCCCAACGGTAATTACACCGATTTTTCCAATCGTTGTGTTGATTCCTGCTATAAGTTGGGTTTCTCGGCCGAAACCAAAACCCGCGTTTGTTTGGAGCACAAATGTATCCTGCCGCGAATCACTGGTTACATCAACTTAAATCTATTTAAGATCCTGTTAAGTAGTTGAGTATGAGAAAATTGATTGAAAACCTCAAAAAACTTGAGTTACTTGATATCAAGTCGGTAATGATGCTGCTGGTAACAGCTTTGCCGGCCTTGATTCTCAAGTTGAGCAAGAAGAATATATGGCTGGTCTGTGAGCGCATCAATGGTGCTGAGGACAATGGTTGGATCTTTTATCAATGGCTGAGGAAGAATCATCCCGAGAGAAATGCTTATTTCGTCTTGTCGAAAGGTGCACCAGGTTTTGACAAGAATGATGACCACATGTTAGCATGGGGTGGCTTCAGGCATTATATGTACTATCAGGTTTCTAAGATGCACGTCAAGGCCTTGTTTGTGTCGCCTCGTCCCACTCAGCGAGTGTGTTGCTACTACGAGAGGTTCTTGAAGAAAAGGATTACCACGATTTACCTGCGCCACGGCATCAGCGTCAGCGGCGTGGAGCACCACCGTTATGAGGTCATGAGAGTGAGGATGTTCGTCTGTGGTGCCAAACCTGAGTATGACTATATTAACCAGAATGCTGGTTATCCCGAGGGATATGTTCAATATACGGGTTTTGCAAGGTTTGACGAACTGCTTGACAAACAGTCCGATGGCCGATTCATTCTTGTAATTCCTACTTGGCGCCGCTATTTGGTTGATATTGAGAAGAACGATGAGGAAAATAACAAGAACTTCTTAGCGTCTGCTTTTTATCGTCATTTCAATTCCTTGTTGGGCAATAAGGCATTTATTGATGATGTGGAAAGCATGGGCTATAAGGTCAAGTTTTGTATCCACGCCGAGTTCAGGCGATTCTTGCCCCTGTTCAAGGATATTGATCCCAGGGTCGAATTAGTCAAGATCGGCACATCGATTCACGAGCTGCTGATGTCAACCAGCTTGCTGATTACGGACTATTCCAGCGTCTTCTTTGATGTGGCCTATATGAAAAAACCGATGGTTTACTATCAGTTTGACTATGATGAGTTCAGGACTAAGCATTTCAGTGAAGGTTATTTCAGCTTTGAGAGAGACGGCATGGGCCCTGTCGCCAAGACGGAGCAGGAACTGATGGATAGGGTAAAAGCTTGCTTTGATGGCAAGAGCTTTGTGAATAATGAGCTATACCTGCAACGTTGTGCCAAGTTCTTCCCCAACCACGATAACCACAATTGCGAGCGCATCTACAACTCCATCATCGAGATTGAGAAAAACGGGTGACCAATGATATAAAAAGGCAGGGTAACATTTTAGCCAATAGATTCTTTTCATGATTATGGCAAAACGATTAGTGGAATTTGATTTATTGAAAGGCGTCGGCATCTTGTCGGTCGTGCTTGGACATTCAGCCATCAGTGAGCCGCTTCATGAGATGATTTATAGTTACCATATGCCGTTGTTTTTTATGGTATCTGGATACTTCTTTCATGTTCAGCCCGTGCAGCAGTATTTTAAGAAGATGTTTTTTAGGCTGATTGTTCCATGGTTGTTTTTTGTCACTCTCAATCTGCTGTTCTTCTTTTCTTTGAGTTTGATAGCGAGCCACAACCCCCTAGGCGCACTTGATTATTCATTGGGTCTGTTGGCTCCGCTCGATGAGGATTGCATTCCATTGTATCGTTCTATATGGTTCTTGATAGCCTTGTTTGTTACGGGCAACTTATACAATCTGTTGAATAATCTATTGGGACAGAAGGCTGTACATGCAGTTGTCTTGGCTTTCTATTTTACTGGTTTTGTTCTTCAATGGATTGTCAATGTGCCGTTCTTTATCGATACATCAATCTCGGTTCTGTTATTCTATCATCTTGGCACTATGGCAAGAGCTTTTATTGACAATAGTGAAAAAGCTGGTTTTTTCAAGCGCGATGATAAACGGGTGTTTTTAAGCATGTCGTTGGCATTCGGTGCACTCATGTGCCTAGTTGTCCTATTGTGGCCGCATATTGATTTTAAGACGAACACATTTCCTATATGGGTACCGTTGTTATCCGCACCAATCATCATCACGTTGCATTATATGATGAAGGGTCTCAGTAGGCTGACTTTTATGAAACCGGTGAGTTCATTTCTGGTCAAATGTGGTATATATAGTCTCTGCATCTTGGGTTTTCACAGGCTGTTTCAAGAGCTGTTTAATATCATTTTTAGCAAGTTGTCCGTTGAAAATCCTTCGTTACAGACTGCAATCTATATCATCATTTCAATCCCTGTCATCTTGATGATCGCTCGGTTGTTGGAAAAACATGCTCCCATATTGATTGGCTCTAAAAGCAAGTAATTGCTTGAAAGGAGAATAAACAACCAAATTGTTTATTCTTGTTAAAGGTAGGGGTGGATATTTAACTTTTTGGGTGTTTGTGGGTCTAAGAGAAAAAGAGTTGTAAAAAATCTGGCAAAAAGGGTTGACTTTCTAAGGAAATGTTGTATCTTTGCAGATTGAAACAGAACGAATACGTGAGATGAAGCGCTTATTGTACATAGCAATATGTCTGTTGGCAGTGGGAATGACTCAGGCCGTCCCGGTGCCCGACAACTTTTTGCCCCAGCGTGTTGAGACCACAGTGACTGGTCCCACCGCCCAGGGTGCTGAAGGGCGCATCGTCTTTACGACAGGCAATAGTGACGCAACATTTAACGTTTACTCTATCACTGGCCAGCTTGTCAAGGTGGTTCGTGTGAACGCGGATCAACGTGTCTCGGTGGATTTCCCCAAGGGGTTTTATATCGTGAAATGCGGCAATCAGTGGTCTCGCAAGGTGGTGGTGCGTTAAATGCATCGTGGTGGCATCTTGCCGATTGTTTTGTGTATGAGAGTGATGGGCGTGACGGTGTCACGCCGTTATTGTTTATAGTTAGTGCGATGATTGCAGATGTTTCTCGCTGAACTGTTCCCATATGCTGACATCATTTTCAGTATCTTGATGGTGCTGTATGCCCTCACTGTGCTTACAGTGATCATTGTTGTGCTCAGTGAGAACCGCAACCCAGTGAAGTCAATGGCATGGGTGCTGGTGCTGGTGTTGTTGCCAGTGTTAGGTTTGGTGATTTACCTCATCTTCGGCCGTAGCTTGAAGGGCATGAGCCTGACTTCTCGTTCCCATCTGCGCGAATTGCGCCGCATGAGTGATTTCCCTGATGCCGTTGAACATGAGGACGTTTTTTCTGACGACTCGCGCCAGATCATCTCTCTGGTCAATAAACTGGTAGGTCCTCATCTGTTTGTGGGCAATGGTATTGATGTGTTCACTGCGGGGACGGATAAGTTTGAGGCTTTGAAGCGGGACATCCGTGAGGCGCGTGAGTACATTCATGTGCAATATTTCATTCTTGAGAACGACAAGACGGGCTCAGAGCTGATACAGTTGCTCATGGATAAAGCGCGCGAAGGAGTGCAGGTGAGGGTACTCTATGACTATGTGGGTTCTTTCTATATGAGTTCACGCGTGTTAAAGCAGATGCGTGCCGCCGGCATTGATGTACACCCATTCCTTAAGTTGACGTTGACGCAGTTTGCATTTCGTGTTAACTGGCGTAACCACCGCAAGATTGTCGTCATCGACGGTCGTGTGGGCTATTTGGGTGGTATGAATATCGCCGACCGTTATGTCATTGGTGACAAGAAGTGGACCCCTTGGCGTGACACTCACTTGCGCATGACAGGACCGGCAGTTGCTGCGATGCAGTACTCGTTTGCCATTGACTGGGACTTTACAACCCGCAATCTGCTCACCTCACCGGTAATATTCAATGAAGGACCACATGATAGCCATGACTACGTGGTGCAGATGATGAGCAGCGGACCCACAGGTCGCTGGAACAATATCTCGTTCGTCTTTTTCAAGGCCATCACGCTGGCCAAGCGGTGTGTATATATACAGACCCCTTATTTCTTGCCAAGTGATGCGCTGCTCAAAGCTTTGCAGAGTGTTGCGCTGGCAGGCGTTGACGTCAGGCTGATGATTCCTCGACAGTCCGACTCTGCCATGCTGCGCCTGGCAACGGGCTCTTATATCAAGGAATGCTTGTTGTCGGGTATCAAGATATTCCTGTATGAGCCCACGATCTTGCATGCCAAGGTATTGATTGTCGATGATGAGTTTGTCACGACAGGTTCAACTAACTTTGACTTCCGTAGTTTTGAACATAATTTTGAATTCAATACTCTAGTTTACGGTAAAGAGTTTAACCAGAAGATGAAGGCCACCTTTGAGGCCGATATGGGACAATGTACCCGTCTGACTCTTGCTCAGTGGAAAAAACGTCCGCTCGTGACAAAAGCGTTAGAATCCATAGTGCGCTTGATCAGCCCCATCTTATAAATACGATAACATGATTACCTTCCCGAACGCCAAAATCAATTTGGGTCTCAACATCGTGGAACGTCGCCAGGACGGTTACCACAACATCGAGACTGTTTTCTTCCCGATACCTCTGACCGATGTGCTTGAGATTGTTCCCGCTGCAGCCGATGCTGAGGCAACACTCACTTGCTATGGCAATGCGGTGGATTGTCCAGCCGAGAAAAACCTGGTCATGAAGGCCTATCGCCTATTGCAGCAGCGTTACGACTTGCCGCCGGTGGCGATGCACCTGTACAAACATATCCCTGATGGCGCAGGTCTGGGGGGGGGCTCAAGTGATGCCGCCCATACGCTGCTGATGCTCAATAAGCTGTTTGAATTGGGCATCAGTGATGATGACTTGGCTGCCATGGCTGCTACCCTGGGCGCCGACTGTGCCTTTTTTATCTATAACCGTCCCATGATGGCAACAGGAATCGGAGACGTGCTGTCTCCTGTGGCAGTAGAACTCAAGGGGAAGACCTTGCTGCTGGTTAAACCGCCAGTGGGTGTAGATACCCGTACGGCTTATAGTCGGGTAGTACCAACTCCCTCCACTGTGGATTTGTCACACACTATAGCTCAGCCTGTCGAGATGTGGGATGGCGTGCTGGTCAATGACTTTGAGCCCAGCGTGTTTGCTGCGCTGCCGCAACTGTGGCTTATCAAGGCACAACTTCTTGATGCTGGAGCTCAATATGCTGCTATGTCTGGTTCGGGTTCAACCATTTTTGGCATTTTCAATAGTGACAAACTGGCAGAAGCCGCGGCTGTCACTTTTGCCGATTGCGCCACCTTTGTCCTGCAACTGTAATGCTGATGCCTTAGGACTGGTTTTTGCAGGAATTGGTAAGGTAAGACGAATTTAACACAACTACAATATGTCAAAAAAGAACAAGAAAAATCAGAATGAAGAGCCCAAGGTCGCTCAGGAAGAAATCCTCAATGAGGAGACTGTTGAGCAGACTCAGGAGCAAGTGAGTGAGGAAAACGAAGACCCCGACAAGAAGATTGCCGAATTGGAGGCAGCCCTAGAACATCAGAAGAAGGAATACATGTTCCTTTACTCTGATTTCGAAAACTTCCGTCGCCGCACTGCTAAGGAGAAGATCGACCTCGTCAAGAATGGTACTGAGAATGCCATGCGCGACCTCCTTCCTGTCGTTGATGACCTGGAGCGTGCGCTCGATGCCATCAGCAAGGGTGGTGACGTGGATAGCCTGAAAGAAGGCGTTGACTTGATTTACAATAAATTCGTGAAATACCTTGAGAGTCAGCATGTCACTGCAATTGACTCAACAGGCAAAGATTTTGATACCGATCTTCATGAGGCAGTGACCATGTTCCCTGCCCCAGACCCCTCGATGAAGGGAAAAATCATTGACACGACAATCAAGGGTTACATGATCAATGACAAGGTGCTGCGCCACGCCAAGGTGGTCGTTGGCAGTTGATGAAGCGCAATGCGCTCACAATAGATAAGTGATATAGATATTAGTTTACAATATGGCTCAGAAGAGAGATTACTATGAGGTGCTTGGTGTGGACAAGAATGCCACGGCCGATGACTTGAAGAAGGCTTACCGCAAGTTGGCCATCCAGTACCACCCTGATAAACAGCAAGGCAAGAGCGATGCTGAGAAAAAGGCCGCTGAGGAGAAGTTTAAAGAGGCTGCCGAAGCCTATAACGTACTCAGTGATCCCGATAAGCGTGCCCGCTATGACCAGTTTGGTTTTGCTGGCGAGCAGATGGGCGGCGGCGGTTATGGTGGCGGCATGTCGATGGAAGATATCCTGCGCCAGTTTGGTGACTTGTTTGGCGGATTTGGTGGCTTTGGCGGCTTTGGTGACTTCTTCGGAGGTGGCGGAGGCGGTCAGGCTCAGCGCGTCAACCGAGGTACCGACCTGCGAGTGCGGGTCAAGATGAACCTTTCCGAGATTGCCAAGGGTGCAGACAAGAAATTGCGTATTCCACGCATGAAGTCCTGTGACCATTGTCACGGCACTGGCGCCAAGGACGGCACCGCCCTCGAGACCTGCCCCACCTGCCACGGCAGTGGTGTGGAAGTTCGCATGCAGCGCACGATGTTTGGCACGATGCAATCCCAGACTGTCTGCCACACTTGTGGCGGTAAAGGCAAGCGCATTAAGGAGGCCTGCCCCCACTGTGGTGGTAAAGGTTTGGTTCGCAAGGAGGACGTGGTGAGCATCAGTATTCCTGCCGGTGTTGCCGATGGTATGACCCTGCGTATGGGACGCCAAGGCAATGACGCCCCTGGTGGCGGCATTCCTGGAGATCTGTTGGTTGTCATCGAGGAAGTGCGTGATGCTCAGTTGACACGCGATGGCAATGACTTGATCTACAACTTGATGCTTGATATACCCACTGCTGTACTCGGTGGTAAAGTGGATGTTCCCACCGTTGACGGAAAGGCTCGTGTCACCATCAAGCCTGGAACGCAGCCCGGTAGCATTTTGAGGTTACGCGGCAAGGGTTTGCCCTCGCCAGAGCGTTATGGAACGGGCGACCTGCTCATCAATGTCATGGTCTATATGCCCGAGAAGTTGAATGATAAGGAGAAAGAGGCGATTACCATGTTGCAGCATGCTGGGGAACATGTCAAGCCCAGTGATAGCGACAAGAGCCGCATCTTCTCCCGCTTGCGTCACATCTTTGATTAAAAACTTTAAACTCAAATTCAGATAATGGCCAATCGTCGCCACGACCATCGAGTACCCCGCAACGATGACAAAGCTGTCATTCGCGAGGTCAAGCAACCAGACAAGCTGCTTAACTTTGTCATGAACTGCTTGGACGGTATCAGCCGCAATAAGGCCAAGTCCATTCTTGCTCACGGTGGCGTCACTGTTGATGACCACGTGCAGACTCATGTGGATTATCCCCTTGACGAAGGCAGCATTGTGAAAATCCGTCGCCATGCACGTCCCTCGTCGGCCAACAACCAGTATTACCGCATTGTCTATGAGGACAGGTGGATTGTAGTGGTTGATAAACAGCAGGGAGTATTGTCAATGCCTGTAGGTGCTGGTAGCTTGAATATGAAGACGTTGCTCGACCGTCATTTCACTGAAACGCACCAGCGCTGTACTGCCCATGTGGTTCATCGGCTGGATGCCCGCACATCGGGCCTCATGGTCTATGCCAAGAGCATAGATGTCCAGCAGCAGATGACTGCCGACTGGCATTCAACCATCATCGACCGCCGTTATGTCGCTGTGGTAGATGGTATCATGGAGCAGCCGCAAGGAAGGGTTGAGAGCTGGTTACATGATACCGAAAGCATGTTTGTCGTGAGCAGTCCCGTTGATGACGGTGGGAAATGGGCTGCCACCGAGTGGGAACTCGTGGAGCAAGCTCCTGAGCGTGCCTTATTGTTCCTGCATCTGCTCACAGGGCGCAAGAATCAGATTCGCGTCCACATGGCTGACATCGGTCATCCCGTAGTGGGCGATGGCAAGTATGGCCGTCAGGATGATCCCGGTAGCCGCATGTGTCTGCATGCCTTCAGGCTAGCTTTCCATCATCCAGTTACAGGAGAGGCACTCTATTACGAGACACCCATTCCCCGCTACTTCGGCACTGCTCTTCACCACACATCCTAAAAGCCTAATTCCTCAATACGAGCTATAAGGAAAAACAGTAAGTGCAATAAACACAATCCGCTGTTCAACAGTTGTCTGTGTTTATTGCACTTGTTGTTTTCCTTGTTGACGTGCCTGCTCGTCAGAATGGGGGAGCGTCGGTGGGACCGACTTCGGGGGTGTTATTGTCGCCCTTGGTGCTGATCTCCTCGCCACGCAACTGGCGCAGGCGCTTGATGTAGGCCAGCTCGTTGATGGCGTAGTCGGCGTTATCTTCTTCATCAAGCATCTGGGTGAAGATTTTTTCAGCCTGGTCAAGCTGGTTGAAGTCGATGTAGGCGTAGCCGCGACGTCGACGGATGAAGTTGATGAAATCCCTGATGTTCTCGGGCATCTCTTCATTGTCGTCAAAGTTGCGTCTCACCTCGTCCATGACGCCCTCGGTATAGGAGAACAGGCGCAGGTCTTTGCTGTTGGCCATGGAGTTGACCAGCTCCATCGTGTGGCGGATGTTGCCGTCACTGGCCATCAGGTCAAGGTAGTAGAAGGCCTGCTTGGGCAGTCCCAATTCATTGTAGCAGAAGCCCAGTTTGTAGGCAGCCTCCATGAAGAGACGCTTGCCTTCGGAGCCCATCTCAAAGAAGTCGCTGCGATAGCTGTTGAACAAGTTCTCTAGATACAGTATCGCCTCATAGTAGCGTCCGCTGTTGAACATCTGCACTCCCCAGTACATGTTGTAGGCTGTGTCGGCGACCGTGACTTGGCCCAGCAGCAGCTGGTCATCGGTAAGGCTATCTTTCTCACCGTTGCGGGCCTTGAGTTGGGCATCGGTCCACATGTAGTCAAATTCCTGCTGGCGCTGTTTGTCGTCGCTGCGGTCCAGGGCAATCAGCATGCTGATGCTGTGGGGCTGGCGGCCCTCGTTGCTCATCGAGTTCAGGCGGCTGGCGTTGCGGGGAACATGGGTGACGGTGATGCGGGAGTAGATGGAGTGGTCGTCCTCGCCCTCGGCGGTGATTGTAATGGTCGTCATCATGGGCTTCTCGTCAAGACCCTGTTTATAGTGCAGGTCAAGCACGGCATAGTCGCGCGTGAGCCGTGCTTGCTTGCCTTCTCCTTCTACGAGAACGTTACGCAGATTGAAATTACGGATTTCTTGCTCATCCTCGATACGCTGCTGGCCGTTCACGGTATTGACGGTCATGAACAGCAAGCGGGCAGCAGGCAACGGTGCAACAGTGTCAAGCATCTGCCACAGGGGCAAAGTGCCTGTGCCAGTGGCGATGGCAGCAGCATTGCTGTCAAGCTGATGGCGCAGCTCCAGACGGCGTAGCATGAACATCTCGCGCTGATGCTTGTAAATTTCGCTTTCCAGGTCGGCAGATTCATAGTCCTTGCTGATGGATACCGCCTCGTCAAAATCACGTTGCCACTCCCGTTGGAAGTGGAATGCGGCCTTCAGCTGATGAACCATGTTCTCGTTATTGACCTGGTTGTTAAAGAAGGACATGTGTACGTTGATCTCGCCCTCCTCTTTATCGATGGAGTAAGAATACTTAAACAGGATATTGCTATTGTTGCGATCATTACATTTAGACCTGACGAGGGGCAAATGTAGCATGGTGGCAGTGGCGATGCAGGGATAGGTTACCTCAACGCAGTCGTCCTGCTTGCGGATAGCGGCAACAAAATGTCCCGCTTGGAACTCAAAGTTGAAGATTGTGGTGTCGTTGTCTTCCTTGTCAATCGTGTAGGTACAGTTGTTGGCTTTGAGGAACTGCTCAAAGTCTGCTTTTACCGAGTTGTATTTTTTCCTGAAGAGCATAATGTTGATGTGTTAATTTGTTGTGTAAATCGGGTAAAATGTATAGGAATATTGCAATTATCGTGCCAACCGAAGGCCATGATGCTCTAAACTTTAAACTCTAAACTCTAAACCTTAAGTTTCTAAAGAGGCGCAGCTACTTTAGAAACTTGATTTAATTATCGTGTCAGAGTGGGGAATGTACCCCCAAAGTAGCGACGCTGCAGACCCAGGTAGGTGGTCGTGTCACGTTTCACCTGCTGGTGCCACAGGTTGAGGCTATCCCGCAGGCTCTGGCGGTCCTTGTCCACCATCCAGGACTGGAATTGTGACAGGCTGATGGCGACCGAACGGTCTAAGTTAGTGAGTCGAGTTGCCATGGCGCGGGCGATTGATCGGTTGACGACAGCATAGCGGATTTCGCCTGCCGATACCATCATCATCAGCTGTTCGGGGCCATAGACTTCATCGACGTGAACATAGATGGTGTCGCCTATCTCACGACTCAAGCTGGCGATACGGCCCACCATGGGCGACCCTTTGACAACCCACACCGTGTCTCCCGCCAGTTCCAACTGTGAGTGGATAGCATGGCTGCCACGGCGTTGCACGAGCACTTGCTGGTCGATGTAGATAGGGTCGGTGAAGGCATAGCGTGCTGTGTCTTTTGCCGTCATAGGAAATTGAGCGACAACCACATCATAATTTCCTTCTTCTAGGCCTTTTAAGGCTTTCTCGAGGGTTACGACGGGATGAAACTTCATGGGGCAACCAATTTTGTCAGACATCAGCCGCAACAGGTCATAGTTATATCCGCCCAACGTGTCATCATAGGTATAGTATGTCACAGGCGAATACTCTATGGCAATGTCAAGCGTGTCGCCGCCACTCGGATGTGCACCAGAGGCTTCGACTGGGCGGTCACACAGGCTTAGGGCCACCATGCAAGCCACTACCACTGCAAGTAGTGCCAGATAGAGGATCATCTGTCCCCGCTTGGCGGGTTGCTGTTGTTTCATCATTGCCATCGTTTTTCTTTTATTGGAGTGCAAAGGTACATATTATTCCTGATAAATACAATACCGCCAGTCCCACATTGAGACTGGCGATATGATTATTTTTTAGCTTATGCCAGTGGCAAGAGCCCCAGCACAGAAGTCTAAAATCTAACGTCTAAGGTCTAAGGTCTAACGTCTAAAATCTAAAATCTAAAGTCTAAATCCTTTAAATCCTACCGGGATAGGCCTCGAGTGCTTTCTCGAGCACTACCAGGGCACGCTTCAGGTCGTCGATCTTGAGCACATAGGCCATACGAACCTCGTTCTTGCCCAGGCCGGGGGTGGCATAGAAACCGCTGGCAGGAGCCATCATCACGGTCTCACCCTCATAGTTGAACTCTTCAAGACACCAGCGGCAGAAGTCGTCGATGTCCTTTACCGGCAACTTGGCAACGGTGTAGAAGGCGCCCATGGGCATCGGAGTGAAGACGCCGGGGATCTTGTTCAGGCCCTCGACCAGGCAGTTGCGGCGAGCGATATACTCGTCATACACGCCCTTGTGATAAGCTTGGGGAGCGTCGAGCGAAGCCTCGGCAATGAGCTGGCCGATCAGAGGAGGACTCAGACGGGCCTGAGCCAGCTTCATGGCAGCAGCGCGCACTTCCTTGTTGCGGGTGATGAAGGCACCGATACGGATACCACACTCGCTATAGCGCTTGGACACACTGTCGATCATGATGACGTTGTTCTCGATACCCTCGAGGTGCATGGCGCTGGTGTAGGGAGCGTCACTGTAGATAAACTCGCGGTAAACCTCGTCAGCGAACAGGAACAGGTCATATTTCTTTACCAGGTCGCGCAGGCGCATCAGCTCCTCGCGGCTGTAGAGCGTACCGGTCGGATTGTTGGGGTTGCAGATCATGATGGCGCGGGTGCGCTCGTTGATGACCTTCTCAAACTCCTCGACGGGAGGCAATGCGAAGCCATCCTCGATGTGGGTGGTGATGGTGCGAACCACAGCACCGGTCTCACAGGCAAAGCCCATATAGTTAGCGTAGGCGGGCTCGGGGATGATGACTTCGTCACCAGGGTTCAGGCACACCATGAAGGCCATCTGCACGGCCTCACTGCCACCGCAGGTCACGATGATGTCGTCAACACTCAGGTTGATGTCATAGCGCTTGTAGTAGCCGACCAGTTTCTCCACGTAGCTGGGAATGCCCTGAGAGGGCGAGTATTCCAGCACCTTGCGGTCCACGTGCTTGATTGCTTCCAGACCCTCCTCGGGGGTGTGGATGTCGGGCTGACCGATGTTCAGATGATAAACTTTGATACCACGCTTTTTTGCTTCGGCGGCAAACGGAGCCAACTTGCGGATGGGCGAAGCCGGCATCTTCATGCTGCGTTCTGATAGTTTAGGCATAATTCGTCTTTAAATTGTATTTGTTAATGATATGAAGTGTTCTCTTAATTTGCCGACAAAATTACACTTTTTTTTTCAAACAACAAAGACTGCCCATTGAATAGAGCACGAATGGCCATGAATGTCCATTAATAATTGTTTTTCATGATGTTTCACAGCCATTCATGATATCCGATGTTGGTGGATACCATTGATTGTCTAATTATTGCCTTCTTTTTAAAACTTAGCGACTTAGCCTGAGGTTTTTATTTGCTTTTATTCATTAAGCGCTTAGTTTCGTGTAATTCTTTCTGTAACAATCGAACCCGTTCTGCAAGTTGCTCTTGGCTTGGCAAGGCGTCTTTAATTCGAATATTGTTGTAAGTTGCCACTCCCATTGGTGTGCTGATGCCACGAAAAGACCATTGAACATCTGTTTTATTCATGTCGGAGCATACAAGTAAGCCAATAGTTGGATTGTCATCGTCTGATTTCATTAATTCGTCTACAGCATTCACGTAGTAATTCAATTTTCCTGCAAACTCTGGCTCAAAGGGCCTGGCTTTGAGTTCACAGACGATGTAACAGCGCAAACGGATATGGTAGAACAAGAGATCAATCTTGCGAGTGCGTCCTCCAACTACTAATTGTTGTTGCCGGCCCAAGAATGCGAATCCAGAGCCCAATTCCAATAGCAGGTCGGTTATGTTTTGTGAGAGAGCCTCCTCCAATTCTGATTCATCATAGATCTCATGCTCAACTGTAGCAAATCCAAAATCGTAGTTCTCTTTCAGTACTTCTTGAACAAGTTTGCTTTGTATATTAGGCAAATGGTCGGCAAAGTTGTTGGGTATGTTACCTTGATGCTCGTAAAGATTTGCTTTGATGCAGTTGATGAGAGCATCGCGGCTCAATCCTTGCTCTATAGTTTTAGCGATATAGAACAGTGCTTCCTCAATGGATTTGCACCTGTATAGAATCTCGATATGGTGTCTCCAAGGTACAAGAGCAAAAGGTAATGGAAATTCTTTACCATCTTGGTAAAGTTTTTCTCCATCCAATTCTTTACCAATTGGTAAAGTTTTGTTTTGTGTTGATTTTTAAGTAGTTGTAATTCTTTTCCAGCTTGTTCGAGAATTTGGGAATCCCCTTGCGTATAAAACAAATACCATCGTTTCATAAACCACAGATTAGATGTGGAAAATCCTCCGGCATTTGGAAATTCTCGTTTCAAGTCGAGGCTTACTTGTTCGACAACACCAGCTCCCCATCGTTCTTCTGCTTTCTTTTGGACTAAATCACGACCTAGCTGCCAATTGAACAGAAGTTTCTCGGCGTTAACACGGACTGCGGCCTTCACTTGAGCTGAACGGTAGCGGTGTTTCAGTTCTGCAATCCATTCGGCATATTCTGCATCAATGTGAATATCATGAGAACTGACCACGCGAGGTGAATCTTCTGCGTTGTTCTTGGTGTCACTCATACTAATGGATTAATTTCAAGAAAGAGTTTAGTTCACGAAGTTGACGCTGACGCCGATCTGCAGGCGGGCGGGGTTGAGCGGGTAGTGCGGCGTGGCAAAGTAGGCATCACCGCTCTTGATTTTCTGGTTAAAGTGGGTCCAGGCGACGAAGAAGCGCGCCTGTTTCATCTTGAAATTGGCATATAGGTTCATAATGGCAAAATTGCCGCATTCCATCTCCTGCTGGCTGTGGAAGGTCATCGTTGCGGGATTGTAGGCGGGGGCGTAATACTTGGTGTAGTAGTTGCCATCAACACCCAGCTGCACGTGCAGCACACGGGCGATGGTAAATGTGGCGTACAGGTTGCTGTAGATGGCGAACTTGGGCAACGGCAGCACCTCTTCGTTGCTGCTCGTCTGTAGCGTCACGCTGTTGTCCCAGTTGAAAGCCTTGAAATGCAGTCCTTGATGCAACCGTGCACTCAGCACATGGATGGCTCCGCTGTGTTGGGCGGGTAAGCCATCAGCGTCCCAATAGATATAGTCGGTCAAGGTCTCATAGCCCACGTTGACATTGGTCCACGAGAACGGGATATCCAGCTCTCCGCCCACGCGCACACGCTTGGTCTTGGAGAAGTCGTTTTCCCATATGAAGTGGTTGGAGACGAAGTTCTTCAGCAGATAGGGAACAGCCAGATTCTTGAAGTAGCCGTAGCCCTTGATGCTCACCGAGTCGCCCAGCATCTTGAAGCGCGTGGTCACGTCACCCGTCAAGTCGATCTCACCAGCGGCTTCACCCAGCACACCAAACTGTGCCGTTGCATTGTAGCGTAACAGTGAGCCGCGTTGCTTGGTCAACTGCCCACCAATCCACAACAGATTTTGAGTCGTGCGGTGCGGCACGACGGCGGGCAAGGATTCTAATCCCTCGGGCAGAGTCGTTCCTGTGACACTGTCTGTCACCTGGGTATAACGCCTTACCTCATGGGTGCCATAGACCGAGAAACCGAATTTGGCATACTTGTTGAAGCCTTCAAGCATCGATATGCCCACGGTGTTGCGCAACCGCCAGTAGCTGGTCGTCTCATCGGTACCGCCCAGCCCCAGATAGGTGTGGTCAAAGAAGCTCTTGTCCTCGCTGCCCGAGCTGTTCAGGAACTGGTGCTTGGCGTGCTTGAAGTCCAGTGTCCAAATGAAACTCGTCACCGGCACATAGGTGCGGTCGATGATGGTATCGGTGATACTGTCACGACGGTAACGGTAGAAGCCCACCTTGTAGCGCTGATTCAGGTACAGCTGGCTGCCCTCCAAGTGGTTGTGGGTGGCACTCAGCAGGGTGGGGATGCTCTTGTTATCGACGCGGGTCTCGCCGCCCTGCACCTCGGCAGGGTCGGTGATGTAGCGGTCGTCGGTGATGCCGCCGCTCTCCTTAGTCGTGTAATTGTAGTGGTTGAAGAACGTCTGCAACTCGTAGCGGTCACCCATGTGCGACCCGAACAGGCGCCACGTGAAGTCCTTGTCGGCCTGAACGTCATAGGAGCCTTTGCTGTAGATGTAATCCAGTCCGCCGCCTACTTGGGTCTTGCGGTTCACATTGCCCGAGAATTCCAGCTTGGTGCGGTCTAGGTTGCTGTACTTGTCACCACCCGTTGAGTGGCTCAGGAGCGTCATGGGGATACGGGTATTGTAGAAGCGCATCGTGCCCGTGTTGTGCATCCATGCCCCGATGGCGTCCTCAAAGAAGAAGTCGCTCGTCAACGGCCGTTCAAAGAAGATTTGGTTCTGTCCCGGTGCGCCATAGTTACCCGTGGTTACCCAAGCGTCACTCACCAGCGAGGGAACCATCGTGCGATGGTAGTCTAGGTGGATGGTGTCGATGGTAGAAGGGTAGTGCAGGCCTAGTGGCTCGCCAACGCTCCATGCCACCGACGGTTCCACGCGCTGCTTCTTCGTCTTTGTGGACTTCGAAGAGCTGGAACTCTCCTGCGTGAACTGTGCTTGAGAGACATTCACTGCTGTAACCAGCATCAATATGACAAGTAGAATCTTCTTCACGGCTGCAAAGTTAGTGTTTTTTAGTCGTTAGTCGCTGGCTTTTCACATATTTTCGTGAGAATCGGGACCGACTATGGGTGATATACTATGCCTTCTTGGCACCGAAGAGCCAACGGGCCAGCCATGGACTCAGTCGGATGATATTGCTGATGAGCAGACTTGCAGCCATGATGAGCAGGGCAATAAGTGATGAGACAGTTGCCTCAATGATGGGCATCGGATGGTCGGTAAAGACGGTGATAAAACTCAGATTCTTGGGAATCAAGAAAAAATGTATCAGGTAGATGTCAAGTGTGCGACGGCCAACGGATTGCATGGTTCGGCCCATTCTAGTCGTTTGGGAGAACAGGTCCTGCTTGTTGTGGAAGAACGCGAATACGATGACCAGCCCTGTAAGTGACAATAGGCCACGCAGGGGTATTTCCTTGACAGGCAGCACATCGCTCAATGCGTTGACCAGCAGGTAGAATGTGATACAAACTGCCAACAGCCATTTGCTGGCAAGCCAATGTTCAATAGTCGCATAGTGCGCTCTAACCAATGTCCCGATCACAAAGAAGATGAAAAACCTCCATTGGTTGACACTCAACAGCAGGCACAGGTTGTCAAGCGTGTGGTGGCCGGTTGTCATATCGGGCCAACAGCAGTAATACAGCACACAGCCTATTACTAGGAGAATAGCCTTGTACCAACGGTTGCGCACGCAGAACCTCACGGCAGCATAGATGAAAAAGAATTCCAGCAGCACCAAGGTGAACCAGTAGCCTGACTTGTATTTGTCCATGAGACCATCAGCTAGTGATATGCCATTGAGATGCAGGAATACGGCAAAAAAGATGAAGGGACCGAGCAGCTGAACCGGGATTTTTTTCTTGAAAAACCGCACGATGTGCTGTGTATTCCACTCCACCCCTTCCTTGTAAAGGACAAAACCGCTGATAAAGAAGAACAGCGGCATCCTCACCTGGTGCAGGTAGTCATGAATCGAGATCCCTTTCCCGACTATACCCCAGCACACAGTCGCCACATGCATCAGTACAACCAGGAACATAGTGAATCCACGCAACGCATCAATATACCCGATGCGCTGTGAACCATTCACTGCAATACCACTGTTGTTCTCCATATGACTAATTTACTTGTATCTCATCATACCCACAAATACCAAAGAGATTGTGCCATCATTCAAAGCCTAAGATAAATGATCGCACTTCGCGCGAGAAATTAAACAAAAATAATAGTCATAATTTTGTTTAATTTCTCGGCCGTTAGGCCGATTAATAATCCTGAGGCAAATGTCGGCACAACCTCTTGTTAGTCCAATCGTGTTGTCGTCAGATGGTGCGCTCCACGGGGAGGACAAAGGCGCGCAGTCCCAACTTGGACGTCGCTAAATCCATCCGGTGCAACTCGTCGAGGACGACGTCAACACGGCGGTCATCCACCACGGTCAGGATGGCCGAGGCAATCGAGGGCCAGGCATGCGTGGCATAGTGCGGTTCACCCGTCTTGCTGCCACGTCCTTGCACCTCGCGCCAGCCGGTGAAGCCACGGCAGTTGAGCAAGTGCAACATCTCAACAATGCGCTCATAGTAGGCCTCGTCAAAGGCTATAAATATCGCTTTCATTTTTTCTCAGTTTTTAGTTTTCAGTTGTCAGTTGAGAGCGGATGCCGCTGACAACTGCCAACTGAAAACTGATAACTATTATTATTTCTTGTTGTTCTCGTGTAGTTTCTTGCGGGTGCGGCGGATACCCGTCAGCGCAAAGATGGTATACATCGTGGGCACGAACAGCAGGGTCATCAGCGTGGACATGGCCAGACCACCGATAACGGCAATACCCATCGGGCGCCACATTTCACTGCCGACACCGGTTCCGACGGCCATGGGCACCATACCCAGGATGGTCGTCATAGAGGTCATCAGCACAGGACGCAGACGCGAGTGGCCACCGTTGATCACGGCACGGCGGATGCTCATGCCGCGTTCGCGGTTCAGGTTGATGTAGTCGATGAGCACGATACCGTTTTTCACTACGATACCGATCAGCATGATACCGCCAATCATCGACATCACGTTCAGGTTGGTGCGTGTAACCAACAGGATGAGCACGATACCCGAGAAGGCGAACATGATAGAGGTCATGATGATACCTGGATAGGTAAATGACTCAAACTGGCTAGCCATCACGATGTAAACGAGCAGGATGATGAGCAGACCCAATACTGCCAGGTCGCCGAACGAGTCTTGCTGGTCCTCGTAGCTACCGCTCAGCTGAACCATCACGTCGCCAGGCTTGTCCATTTTGTCGATAAGCGGCTGGGCATCGGCAATGACTTCACTCATCGGGCGATCCTGGATAACGGTCGAGACGGTAATGATACGTTCGCGGTCCTTACGCTCGATGGTGGGCGGGTAGAACTGCTCGGTCACGGTACCCACCTCCTTGAGGCGAACGCCCGTGCCCATGGCATTATAGAGCATGATGTTCTCGATGTCGCTGATGCTGCGGCGGTGTTCGGGGTCATACATCACCTTGATGTCATACTCCATACCGTCCTCACGGAAGTAGCTCGCCGTCGTACCGTTGATACGGTTACGCAGGGCCGTGGCCGCGGTGCTTAGGTTCAGACCATACAACGCGAGTTTCTCACGGTCAAAGTCCACATGGTACTCAGGCTGATAGTCGCTACGGCTGATGTTGATGTCGGCAGCACCGGGGATTTTCTCAAGGATGCGTTTCAGGCGTTGTGCCACGCTGTCGGTCTTGGTAAAGTCATAGCCGTAGATCTCATAGTTCAGCGTGTTCTGGCCACTCATGCCGCCGCCTCGACCACCACCCACATTGACGAGGGCTTTTTTGATCTCGGGGTAGTTTTTGAGGTCTTCACGCATCATGCCGGCAATCTCGGTGATGCCACGCTTGCGCTCATTAGACTTGTTGAGCATGATGTTCATCGAGATGATATGGCTACCGTTGCTCTGCATCGAGGCATACATGTTATCGCTGCTGGCTTGACCCACAGTGTAGTTGAAGGACTGAATTTCGGGATACTTCTCGGTCCACTCCTTGTAGAGGCGTTGGCTGACGTCCTTGGCCAGATCAACACGTGAGCCGATGGGCAGCTCCAATGAAACGCCCAGACGACCGTTATCGTTGGTCGGGAAGAACTCGGTGCCGACAAACTTCATCAGGAACATCGAGGCGATAAAGATACCCAATGCCGTAGCAGTGGTGATCCATCGGTGGGCCACGCACTTATCAAGCACCTTGGCATAGAAGTCGTCAATCTTGTTGAGCACCTTGAGGATGGGGCCATACACCTTCTGGAAAATCTTGGTGTCACCCACGTTAAGGCGCAGCAGACGCGAACAAAGCATGGGGGTCAACATCAGGGCGCAGATCAGTGACAGCACCATCATGATGGTTACCATCCAACCCAACTGCTTGAACAGCACACCGGTCATACCCTTGACCAGCGTCAGCGGGAAGAACACCGCAATCAGCGTCAAGGTCGAAGCCATTACCGAAATGGCGACCTCGTTGGTACCGTTGACGGCGGCTTGCATGGGTGCCGAGCCACGTTCGATATGTGTCGTGACGTTCTCGAGCACCACAATGGCATCATCGACCACCATACCGATAGCGATGGACAAGGCCGATAGCGACACGATGTTCAGTGAGTTACCTGTCACATACAGGTAGATGAACGAAGCAATCAGTGAAATGGGGATGGTTACAAGCACGATGACGGTAGCACGCCAGCGTCCCAGGAACACAAACACCACAATACCTACGAACAACAGCGCGAACAGCACGGTCTCGACCAGTGAGGCGATAGTGCTGCGGATGTTGTCACTCGTATCAACGATGTAACCCAACTTGATGTCGCTAGGCAGGTTCTTCTGGATCTTAGGCAACTCCTTGGCAATCTTTTCAGAAATCTGTACCGAGTTGGCACCTGACTGCTTCTGCACGATGATCATCGCACCCTTCTGGCCATTGTTGTAGCTCTCCTGGGCGCGCTCCTCGAGCGAGTCGTCGATGCGGGCCACGTCACGCAGGTGAACAACACCACCAGTCGGGGACATACCCACGACCATGGCACCCATCTGCTGCGGGTCGCTGAACTCACCCTGTACACGCAGGGGGTAGGTCTCGTTACCGATATCAAAGGTACCACCGGGAATGTTGCGGTTCTCGGCACCGACGAGGGCAGCAACGGTCTCAACGCTCAGTTTGTAGGCTTCCATGCGCAGGGGGTCCAGATAGATATGGATTTCGCGCTTGGGAGCACCGGCAATAGATACCGAACCCACACCATCGACACGTGCCAAGGGGTTGGCAACGTTCTCGTCAAGAATCTTGTAAAGACCCGGCATACTCTGACCAGCCTGTACCGACAGCAACACGATAGGAATCATGTCACTGCTGAACTTGAAGATGATGGGCGTGTTGGCATCGTCGGGCAGCATGCTCGACACCATGTCAAGTTTGTCGCGCACATCGTTGGTCAAGGCTTCGATGTCATAGCCATATTCAAACTCCAGCGTGACAATCGAGATGTTCTCGCGGCTGTTGGAGGTGATATGCTTGAGGTGCTCTACCGAGTTGAGGGTATTCTCAAGGGGGCGGGTCACGTTCTGCTCGATGTCCGATGCACTGGTTCCCGCATAGCTGGTCATCACCATGATGGTGTTGGTCTCCACATCGGGGAACAGGTCAATGGGCAGGCTCCTGAGCGAGAACAGACCCAGCACAATCAGCGCCACGAACACGAGGATCGTGGTCACCGGTCGTTTTACTGAACTGGAATATAAACTCATAATTGAATTCTATATGGTTTAGTCTCTCTAAACTTTAAACTCTAAACTCTAAACCTCAAGTTTTGCGACTGCAAAACTTGATTACTTCTTGAGTTGTACTTTAGCTCCGTCTTGCAGGCGCGATGCACCGGCGATAACCACCTGGGTGCCGGGAACCAGTCCGCCCTTGATCTCGTAGCGGTCCTCCAGTCGCTGACCCAGTTCAACCTCGCGCAACTCTACCTCGCCTCCCTGGTAAACCCAGACGTAGCGTACGCCCGAACCTACCTGCTTCTGCACGGCACGGTCAGGAACGACAACGCTATTGTTGGTGCCGTAGTTGAAGTTCACGCGGGCAAACATGCCGGTACGCACCTTGTCACTACGGTTGGTGATGGCCACCTCGACCTGGAAGGTGCGACTGGTAGCGTCAACAGTGGGATGGATGAGGTAAACCTGGCCTTGGAAGGTCTCTTCGCCATAGGTGTCAAATTTCACCGTTACGGGCATGCCGCGCTTCACCTTGGGATACTCGGTTTCGTTGACGTTGACGATAACCTTCAGGGGGTTCTGCTGCTCAATGGTGAGAATGGGCAGGCCTGCGGGCAGGTCACCGGCGTCATAGTTCTTGGCAGTCACGACACCGCTCACGGGAGAGGTCAGCACAGTGTTCTCCTGCATGGTGCGGATGGCACGGGCTGTGGCGTCATATTGTGCCTGCAACTGGTCAACGGCCTGTTGAGTGCCGCCACCGATCTTTACCAATTCACGGGCGCGGTCCAGTTCACGCTTCAGGTTGGCCTGGGCGATCTGCTGCTGGGCGATGTTCACATCATCCAGGATGACCAGTCGCTGGCCACGGGCTACGCGCGAACCCACGTCAACCAGGATGCGCTTGATGCGTGACCCGCTGTTCGACGAGATGTTGTTGGTCTTGAAGGCTTCCACGGTACCCGTGTACTCGCTGATCTGCTTAACGGCTTCGGAGCCGATAGTGGTCACCTCGACGATGGGCAGTTCTTCCTTCACTGCGGTTGTCTTCTTGTCGTCCTTGCTGGAACACGATGCCAGTACCAGAACGAGCATTGCAATCGGTAAAAGTTTCTTTGTCTTCATTTGATTTGAATTATTGTTTTTTTGTTATTTCCCTTTTTATAGTATCTATAGCTTCTATCTCACATAGTGTGTATTACCCAGCACAAACTCCAGGTCGCTCTCAGCTACCAGATAATTGTAGATGGCCTGGAAATAAGCCAGGCGGGCAGCCATCAAGGCGTCCTCGGTGTCACGCAGCTGGATGAACGATGCGGCACCGATCTTGAAGCTCTGCTGCATGATGTCATTGGCTTTTTCGGCCATGACGACACCATTCTCGTTGCTCTCGATCTGTTTCAGGTTCTTGGCGATGGCATCGTTCTGGGTAGCAACCTGCATGTGGAGGCTGCGCTCCAGATTCTCGCGTTGCCACTTCATCTCCTCGACAGCAATCTCGGCCTGTTTTTGCTTATAATAACGTTGGCCTCCCTGGAAAATGGGGAATGCGAGTGTCAAACCTACGTTCGACGCGCGGCTCCAGCGCAGCCCGGTGAACGGACTACCATTATTCATGGAGTGCCACATGACGCTGGCGCTTCCCGTTAGGGTGGGGTACCATGACATCTTCTGCACATCGAGAGCCTTCTTCAGGTAGTCGGTCTGCAGGTCCAATGACTTGAGGGAGGTGTTATTGGCAAGCGTGGTGTCCGCACCTAAGGTGTGGCTCAACATACGCTCATACATCTCGCCTCTGAAGTCAGTCAGCTTTTGGCTGGGACTGATCTCGTTCCTGACGTCCATACCCATGAGCACCTTCAATTGGAGCTCGAGGGCAACGATGGCGTTCTCGGCCTCAACAATCGAGGGCTCAAGGTTGCTCACGGCGACGTTGGCACGCAGCACGTCATACTCTGACGCAGCGCCCAGGTCATATTTCTTTTTGAAAATGTCAGCATTCAACTGTGCAGTAGCGTGGTTCTCCTCAATCACGCGTTTGCTGTCAATGGCCAGCAGAAGGGCAAAGTAAGCCTTTTCCACCTGGTTGACCAGCGACAGCTTGTTGGCGCGGGCCTTCTCCACGTTCTGCAGAATCTGGTTCTCACTCAGCTTGATGGATTTCCACAGCGTGGGCACGACCAGCGGTATCTGGGCTTGGAAACCGGCGGCATGGGTGTTATCGCTACCCATCTTGATAGCCATCGTGCCAGCGTCAGTGTCCATGTACATTGTCTGCAACGACAGGTTGCGTTGATACTGGCCGGCGAGGTTGATGGTGGGAAATAGCTGTCCCAGAGCCTCCTTGTGGCTGTAGTCCACGCGGGTGATTTCCATCTCCTGCACCTTGATGGTGGGATTCTCGTTCAAGGCGATGGTGATGCACTCGTCAAGTGACAATGCCATTTGAGCTTGAGCGCTCACAGCCCCACCTGTCAACATTAATAGAATAATGTAAAAGAATTTCTTGTTGAACATTGTATTTGGTTTTTTATTGAATTTGCTCTTGTTGTTGCTCGAGATACTCTATCATCTCGATGCCCTTGATGGTAGCCACGCCACGCAGGAAGCTCACGAACACGTGGTCGAACATGTCCTCTTCCTTAAAGCCGTATTTCGCGCCATTGGGATTCTCGTGCAATGCACGCATGGACTGCGAGAACAGGTAGGCTGCAATTTCGGGATTGATGCGCTTGATAACCAGCCCTTCCTCCTGGGCCTGGCGCAACACCGACGCGATGCCGGTAATCACGGTTTTCTCGTTCTCGATGTGCTTCTCAAAGATATCTGGGTACAGGCGCTTGATATCGTTGATAAAGGCTACTGATGTCGCCTTGTACATCTTGCGGGCACGCTGATACACGCGATACATCGCCTCAAAGCAGTTGGACGAAGTGCAGAAAATCTCTTTCATCGCTGCGTTCTTCAACTCATGCTCGTGGTGAATGCATTCCCCGATGAGCGTACGCTTGTCAGGAAATGTCTCATAGAGTGTGCGTTTAGAGATGCCGCAAGCGCGTGCTACGTCGTCCATCGTCATCGATGTGGGACCCACGCTCATGAGCATCTGGCTGCATTCATTAATAATGCGTTCTCTTGTATCCATTCTTGATGCTTAGTAAGTCTATTCTTTTTCAGGCTGCAAAATTACAGAAAACTTTTAAAACTCCAAAAGTTTTCTTGGTTTTTGTGTGCTATGTTATACATTTTTAGCGAACGTTGAAGTTACTGAAGCATGTCGCGCATCACCAGACAATGATGACGCGCGACATGTTGTGATACCTTATAACGAAAAATTGTGAGGCTAATTGTTGCTGAAAATGAGGTCGATAAGTGCATTGACGTCAGCAATATTCACTTCATCGTCGTTGTTTACGTCGGCCTTGGGGTTGCCGGTGATACCACTCAGGATGATGTCGATGAGGGCATTGACGTCGGCAATGTTCACCTCGCCGTCATCATTCACGTCGCCAGTTCCCGCCATACTCATCTCGATGATGTGGGTGAACTCTCTCCAGACCGGGTGATTCTTGTAGTCATTGAGAGATCCCTGCGGCACATAAACTACACAGGTGGACGCTGGCACGCCCATGAAACAATAGGTCTCAAAATAGCAATCATCAGGATCAATGACATGGCATTGGATGGTCTCTAGATTCACACAATCATAGAATGCATAAGACCGTATTTCGTTGATTCTGGCTGGGATGGTCAGACTTTTCAGGGAATAGCATTCCGAGAACGCATTGTCCTTGACCTGTAGGTTGGAATTAGGCAAGACCAGATTGGAGAAGTTACATTTCTGGAAAGCATTGGCTCCGATAAAAACAAGTGAATTCGGGAACCTGATATCGGTCAGCGACGTGCAAGAACTGAATGCAGCTAATTCAATCCTTGTCAACGAATTGCCAAGTGTCACCCTGGCTAATGCTGAACAGGACTCAAAGGCTTCGCTGTCGATTGTGACCACTGAGTTAGGGATGGTCACCTGCTGTAAGGCCTTGCAGGAGTAGAACGCCATCGGGCCGATCGTGGTAACCATTTTGCCTATTGTCAGATGCTTGAGGGCATTGCACCTGTAGAATGCATGGTCCTTGATTTCGGTCACTCGGTCACCGATTGTAGCTGTAACCAGTTTTTCACAATAGAAGAATACATAGCCTTCCAAATTTTCCACCGAATTAGGAATGGCCACACTGGTCAGGTTGTTGCAGTAGTAGAACGCTGCATAGCCTATGGACTTCACCGTGTTGGGGATAGTCACACTGGTCAGGGAGTAACAGTTCTCGAAGGCTCTGTCTGCAATGGCGGTGACGCGATAAATCGTGCCTTCATGGGCAACCGTTTCGGGAATGTTCACAACACCGGAATAGTCGTTTTTCTGTACCGCTACTTCACCGTTGCCGGTAACCCAATAATTGATGCCATCGACAACAAAAGACTGGGCCATTGCCAAGCACGACGTCCCTAGGAAGAAAACAAGTGTAAACAAGATATTTTTCATAATTGTGGCTGATTTATAGGGTTAATCATTTATAATATGCAAATGTAATCAAAAATCTTGAGGCGTCTGCAAGGCTGTGCTCTAATTCTTGCTTAAAAAATGAGGGCGGCACTTGGGCCGCCCTCACAATGAGTGATGATTAAATACTAATCAACGTGGGTAGGTTTAATAGCGCACCTTGCTGCTCTTGACAGCACCGCTCTTGTAGCGGGTAACCACGATGTTGATACCGTCGAACGGTTCCTTGCTCTGAACACCGCTCATGTTCACATAGGTTACCGACTCAACCTCGTCGCCATCGGCGGCAATCGAGTTGATAGCGGTCTGGTTGCCCATGTTCACGCTCACGAGGGTTACCTCCTGGGTGTTACTGGTGGCGGTGGTGCCGTCAACATAGTTGGCAACGATGTAGTAGGAGTAGGTGCCGTTCTCTACCAGGTTGCTCAGGGTGATACCCGTCGAACCGGCGCTGATGTCGGTGATTACAAAGTTGGTGTTGTCACCGGTTGCGGTAGCATTGAGGTTCATTGTACCTGCATAGATGCCAATCCAGGCCATATCGGGCGAGTAGCTGCTGTCGGTCGAGTAGATGGTGATCTTGTCACCGGCACTTGCCGTTACGGTCCAGGTATAGGTGGTGCCGCTCGAAACGTTGCGTTTCACTGCCGAAGTCGTGGCCGACTTCACGGTGATGCTACCGCTGCCATAGCTGGTGTTGGCGGTTGTGATCTGGACAGTGAAGGTGGCGTTGCTGTAACCCGAGGGTACAGTGTAGGTGATGGTGCCGTAGGAAGTGCTCCACCATGAAGATGAGTTCTTGGTGTAGATAGCACCGTTACCGGCCTTGACATTGGAACCACCCCACGGTGAGGTCAGCGTGATGCTGGCATAGCTGCCAGTGTAGTTGCTGCCGTCCAGGCTGCCGAGCAGGGTTGAACCGCTGGGCTCTTCGCCGCTGGGCTGTGCGGTCAGGACGCCATACATCGTGTAGCTCGATACTGAGGAGGCATCCACATCGTGAGTCCAGTTAGCGGTGAAGCTGGTGCTGCTGACGATGGTAGGTGCGGTCAATACAGGATTGGCCTTATCGAGGGTTGCGTTACCGGTGATGGCAACGGTCTTGCTCGTTGCACCTGAGCTGGCCACGGTGACGGTTGCAGTCTGTGTACCATAAGCGGTGGGCTTGTAGGTTACAGTCACGTTGACGCCATTGGCGGCATTGGCAGCCGTGATGGTGGTCGGCGAGATGCTGAATACATTGTCACCGCTCAGGCTGAGGGTTACATTGCCGGTGAGGTCAGCACCGGTTACCTTGAAGGTAGCGGTAGCAGTGCCGTTAACCTTAGCGCTCATGTTCAGGCTGGTGGGCGTTACGGTCAGGGTGGGAGTTGCTGCAGGCTGATCCTCATTCAGGGTAACGCTCTGCTCATTGGACCAGGCGCTGGAGGTACCGTCGGTGTAGATGGCCTTCACCTTATAAACATAGGTGGTACCGGCCGTCAGGTTGCTCACGGTGTAATACTTGTTGGTGATGCCGGTGATCGTGCGGGCGTTGGCATCGCCGGTCTCGCTGGCGTTGAGGTTGATATTGCCGGCATAGACTTGGATCAGCGACATATCGGGTGAATAGCTGCTATCGGTCGAGTAGATGGTGATGACATCGCCAGTCTTGCCAGTAATAGTCCAAGTGTAGGTCTCACCCTTTGAGAAGGAGTGGCCCACAGCCGAGGTCTGGGTGGACTTCACGGTGATGTTACCTGAACCGTAGGTACCGCTCACAGTAGTAATCTTTACGCTGAAGGTGGTGTTGCTGCTGTAACCCGAGGGAATGGTAAAGGTAATCTTACCGGACGAGCCAGATGTGTAAACGGCATTGTTACCACCCTTGACGTTGGTGCCACCCCACGGTGAGCTCAGCGTGATGGTCTTGTAGCTGCCAGTGTAGTTGCTACCGTTGATGGTGCCCAGTAGGGTAGTGGTGGTCGGCGTTGAGCTGCCCTCGCTATTCACTTGCAGGGTGTAGCTCGAAACATTGGCGCTCGAAGTCTGGTCGGTCCAGTCGGCGCGGAAGCTCGAGTTGGTGATGTAACTGCTGTTGGCGGCGCTCATGACGGGGGTGTAGGTCGTGAGGGCTGCTGCAGTGGCTGTACCGCTCAGCGATACGGTCTTGCTGGTGGCTCCGCTGCTGGCGATAGCAATGCTGCCCGTGTGGGTGCCTGCGGCGGTGGGATTGTAAGTCACGGTGACGGTCACGCCATTGGCGGCATTGGCTGCGGTAATGGTCGTCGGCGAGATGGTGTAAGCGCTGTTGGCGTCGGTCTTGGTCAGCGTCACGTTGCCGGTGAGGTTGGCGCCGGTCACGGTGAAGGTCTTGCTTACGGTCTGGCCAGCGGTGGTGCTGAATGACAGCGAAGTGGGGCTGACGGTCAGCGTGGGAGTAGCAGAACTGCCACTGGGCGGCTGGATACCGATTACCATCTGCTGATATACGTTGAAGTTGTAGCTGCTGTAGCCGAAGGAGTTCAGCGAGCACCATGCGTTACCGTCGCCGCTCCAACCGAAGTTCACGTGGTACTTGTTGGTGCTGCTGTTGTAACCGTCAACGTTGAAGGCGTGTCCGCCGGCGTTGGAGCTCACGGCGCAGAAGACGATGGGACGGCCTGCTGCCATCTCCTCCTGGATCAGGGCTGCCCACTGGGAGTCAGAATATAATGTGGTTCCGCCACTGTAGGCACTGGTCTTCTTCACGAAGCGGGTAGTGCTGGAGTTGTAGCCGAAGAATGTGAAGGCGTCGCGGATGTTGCAGACACTGTCCACACTCACACCGCTACCGCCAGCAGCGCTCGTTCCGTAGCCCATGCGCTCGGCTTGGCCTACATAATGCATCAGCGTTGCAACTGCGGTACCCTGGGCGGTCGTGTAGCTGCCCGTGTAGCTGTCCAGCATGTTGGCCCAGTCAAACGTTGTGGAGGGCAGGGCCGTGTGGGTATAGCTCTTAGAACCATAGCTTGAGTAGCTGATGGTGGACTTGTAGCCAGGAACGGCGGGAGTCGGTCCGGTGGGGTATTTCCAGTAATAGAATACCATCGAAGCCGATGTGGCGGGGCAACCCGTCAAGCACTGATAGCTACCGAACTTACACTGGTTGTAGTAGGGGGCTTCCTGGTCCCAGTTGCAAGTCAACAGGGGGCCATAGGTGGTAGCATTAAATGATGGTGTGGGGGCTTCTACCGAGGTGGGGCGAAGTCCCGGATGCTCTTGCAGGAACATGATCTGATCCTTGTACTGGCCCAACATGTCCTGGAGGCCCAGCGGCAGGTTGTTCACGTTACTCAAGGGACGGTCACCAATCATCAGGATTTCTTCGGCGCGGTCATCACCGGCAACTACAAGGAAGGTGGTGGAGGTGTTGAAAATGTAATAAACGGGCTCATTCAGCTTTACATTGCCCATTTCAGCCTTGAGCAACACGGGCTGGAGGGCTGCAGGTGACATCATCTTACCTGCATAAAGCTCATTTGTCAAAAAGCTTTTTGCTTTCTGCATGGCCGTGAATTGGTCTACGGGAGCGGCCATCATTGACGCCGTAATCATTGCGGCAGTCAGGAAAAAGAGAATTTTCTTCATAAGCCTTTAGTTTTTAGTAGTTAAGTAAGATTTAAATTGAAATTTATTAAGGTTAAAGATTGAATTACGCCCCAAAGGTAATAACGATTTTTAAACCGTGCAAAGATTTTTGCGACAAATTTTCATTATTTCAATTTTTTAGATTAATGGATTGTCGTATTTTTGGTAGTTTTGCTATTGAATAATAATTCAGGCCTAATGCAGTTCACTGATGTTTTTTTGGAGTTTATTGATAAAAAGGTTATCTTTGTAGTGTTATTCATTATGGTATAAAAACTATGACGTCTGCAAGCAATATAAATGATGTTTTGGCATTCTTACGCCAGCTCGCCATCAACAACGACCGCAACTGGTTTAAGGCCAATAAAGACAGATATGATGCCCTGCGCGCCCCTTGGGAGCAGGACATGGAACGACTCATCAGTATGGTCGCCGACTTTGACCCCCAAGCGCGTGGTCTCACGGTCAAGGACTCAGTTTACCGCATTTATCGTGATATCCGTTTTTCCCGCGACAAGCGCCCCTATAAGGATTATTTCTCGGGCGTAATCGGCAAGGGTGGACGACACACGGTTCAGTCGTGCTATTATGTCCACTTTGGGGTTCAGGAAATGATGCTGTGCGGCGGCATTTGGTGGCCCGAGAAACCGATCCTGGAACAGTTGCGCGGTCTCATTGACGCCGAGTCCGATGAGTTCCTTGCTATTATCAATGACCCGGCCATCACATCACGCTATCAATGGATGTCGCGTTCACTCAAGACAATCCCCAAGGGGTATCCTAAGGATCATCCCCTCGCTCGATACCTCAAGATGAAAGAGTACTTGCTGGTAAAGCATGTCGATGATGAATACTTCGATTGCGACGACTGGGTGGAGCGTGTCGCCAGCGACTTACAACCTCTCAAACCCTTGCATGATTTCCTTAATTATGTGTTTGAATAATCACCTTTAAGGTAACAGATTGTAACCTGGGTTTTTGCCACCATTTTGGCAAAAGAATCGGCATTTTGTCATTCAAAAATGTGAAAATCCGATTTTTTTGCCATCTTTTTTGCGCTTTTGGCAACTTGAAAACTATTTTTTTTGCTTTACCTGTGTTAATTTCTCAATAAAATTACACCTATTAGAAAAAATGGTAGTATCTTTGCGGGCGTTTTTAGGGAGTAACCCTCTCTGGAAAAGGCATGGAAACCCTGAATTTTATATATAATCAACATAAACACAAGTATTTAAGTTACATCTATGAAGAAATCCTTTATTCTCCTGCTGGCGTTGGCATCAAGCCTTGGGCTGAGCGCCAGTGAAGCCGATCTGGTAATTCCCCAGTCGGTGCATGAGTTAAGTTTCTTGCATTGGGGATTCCTGGTGACCATCCTGGGAATCATCTTTGGTGTCTATCATTTCATGAAGACCAAGAGCCTTCCCGTTCATCCCGCCATGCGTGAGATCGGTGAGGTTATCTACAAGACCTGTTCGACTTACCTCAAGCAGCAGGGACGTTTTCTCGCTGTGTTGTTCATCTTTATCGGCGTTGTGGTTGCCTTCTACTTCGGTGGCCTCAGTGGCATGAAGGTGTGGGAAGTGCTGATCATCCTGCTGTCAACCGTTATCGGTATGCTCGGTTCCTATGCCGTGGCAGCCTACGGTATCCGCATGAACACCTATGCTAACGCACGCATGGCCTTTGCATCACTGCGTCGCGACCCGCTGCGCTTGCTCAACATTCCCTTGAATGCTGGCATGAGCATCGGCGTGATGCTGGTGTGTGTCGAGCTGTTCATCATGTTGGTCATCCTGCTGCTTGTTCCTTGTGACTTGGCAGGTGTCTGCTTCATCGGCTTCGCTATCGGTGAGAGCCTCGGTGCCAGCGCATTGCGTATCGCCGGTGGTATCTTCACCAAGATTGCCGACATCGGCAGTGACTTGATGAAGGTGGTCTTCAAGATCGGTGAGGATGATCCCCGCAACCCTGGTGTGATTGCCGACTGTACCGGTGATAACGCTGGTGACAGCGTTGGTCCCACGGCCGACGGTTTTGAGACCTATGGTGTGACGGGTGTCGCTCTGGTATCGTTCATCCTGCTCGCTGTTGGTAACCCCGAGATTCAGACCCGTTTGCTCATCTGGATCTTCTCGATGCGTATCCTCATGGTCATCACCTCGATTGTGGCCTACTGGATCAACAAGGGCCTGTGCAAGGCACAGTATTCTGGCAAGGACAGCCTCGACTTTGAGAAGCCGTTGACCAGCCTCATCTGGATTGCTTCGGCGCTGAGTATCGCTGTAACCTATATCGTATCCTACTTCCAGCTCAACTCGCTGGGTGGCAACCTGTGGTGGCAGTTGGCAAGCGTCATCTCACTGGGAACCCTGGGCGCTGCCTTGATTCCCGAGATTACCAAGATCTTCACTTCGCCCAAGAGCGGCCACGTGCAGGAGGTAGTAAAGGCCTCACATCACGGTGGTGCCTCGCTGAATATCCTCAGCGGTTTTGTTGCTGGTAACTTCTCTGGTTTCTGGACCGGTCTGGCATTTGCCCTGCTGATGTTTGCTGGCTATGCACTCTCGATTGACATCCCCAGCGACATGATGATCTATCCCGCTATCTTCGCCTTTGGTCTGGTAGCCTTCGGTATGCTGGGTATGGGTCCCGTGACCATCGCTGTTGACAGCTACGGTCCCGTTACCGACAACGCCCAGAGCGTCTATGAGCTCTCCCTCATCGAGGAAGTGCCCAACAAGGACGAGGAGATTGAGCGTGACTTCGGCTTCAAGCCCGATTGGGAGAAGTCCAAGCACTACCTGGAGGAGAACGACGGTGCCGGCAATACCTTCAAGGCTACTGCCAAGCCCGTGCTCATCGGTACCGCTGTCGTTGGTGCCACCACGATGATCTTCTCCATCATTCTCGTGATCCAGAAGACCCTCGGCGTGGATCCTGCCAGCCTGCTGAACCTCTTGAACGCTTACACCATCATCGGCTTCCTGCTCGGTGGTATGGTCATCTATTGGTTCACCGGTGCTTCGACCCAGGCCGTTACCGTCGGTGCCAACCGTGCTGTTGCCTTTATCAAGGACCACATCAAGCTTGATCCCAATGCTCCCAAGAAGGCCGACACCAAGTCGTCGGTAGAGGTTGTGAAGATCTGTACCCAGTATGCTCAGAAGGGTATGTTCAACATCTTCCTGGCCATCTTCTTCTTCGCCCTCGGCTTTGCCTGCTTGGCATCTCCGGGCAGTGTAGGTGGCGCCAATGCCGTTTCGCTCTTCGTTTCTTACCTGATCTCGATTGCCCTCTTCGGTCTGTTCCAGGCTGTATTCATGGCCAACGCCGGTGGTAGCTGGGATAACAGTAAGAAGGTCGTTGAGGTAGACCTCGACCTCAAGGGTACTGACCTGCACGATGCTTCGGTGGTCGGTGACACCGTCGGTGATCCCTTCAAGGACACCTCCTCGGTATCGCTGAACCCCATCATCAAGTTCACCACCCTGTTCGGTCTGCTCGCCATGGAAATGGCTATTGCTCCCAACTTCCAGACTGTAGCTCCTTGGGCAGGTATCGTGCTCGTGCTGGTGGCTATCTTCTTCGTTTGGCGTTCGTTCTACAAGATGCGCATTGATGACACCATCGAGAACATCATCGACGCCTACAAGAAGAAATAAGCAGTAATCAATTGTAGAGACGCAAAATCTTGCGTCTTTGCGAGCCCCCGTCAATAACTGTCAAGGCGGCTGGACATCACACAATGTCCAGCCGCCTTGCTTAGTTTTTATATATCCTGCAATAGCAGGTTTAGCTGGTTACCTTTCCGAAGCGACAATTTGCAGTGGCACAAGGTATCTGTCAATGTCACCAGCAAGTGGGTTTTCATTGCCATCAAGAACTTCAAGTTGTTGACTCAAGGCTTCGGAGAAACGATTATTCTCGACCTTATAGTCTATCATTCTTGTACCGTTGAGCGCGAAACGTACATTTACAATTCTGCCTTGTATGATTTCGTTGATTTGTTCACGAGAAACCTGAAAGACGAGGTCGTCATCAATGCCGTGGGATCCTGAACGTGAATGGTTGACTTCTTTAGCGCCCGCGCCAACTGTATTGAATTCCAAAACTTTACCATTACTTAATGTCAGGAAAATGGGCTGTGCTTCCACCAAAAACAGCCTTCTACTTCTGTCAGATCTGGCGCGAAACCCGGACAATCTGATAGAATATAGTTGATCATTACTCTTGTTCTCATCTATTAAATGTACTTCTATGTTAAGAGTGCTTTGTGAAAGTACATTCTCAGAAGATTCAGGAGCAATAACTATATTTGAAGGCATGGGCCTTTTAATATCCACGTTGCTGGATTTGCTTTGCGAAAACAAAGCAAATGGCATAAATGAGACGAGAAGTAAGACAAACGTTTTCATAATACAATACTTTTTTATAATACTTTTCTGCAAAGATATAAGAATTTATGTAAATATCTGCTATTTTTATGATTTTTTATACTTTGTTTCTACTTTACAACAAATGTCAATCAGAATCCCTCTTGACTATTGATATTTGGATTTTCAGTTACTGCTGTAGGGTGTATCTTTGAGCAATTCCCTGGCGAATGCCTTTATTCTCAAGAACTCGTCATGGTCACAGAGCAGGGTGGTGCGGTCATCCTTGTGGAAAATGATATGATATCCCTTTTTGGCCTTGTGATTAGGACGATCATTGGCATAGAACTGATGGTAAACCTCAATACCTTCAAAATCAATAGGGCTATTTCTGATAATATTGGCCTTTTTTAACGCTTCTTCCGTCAGGAAGTGTATGGCTTCCAACTCGTTGCGCGCTGCCTGCGAGGTGGAGTCGTTGCCGAACTCCTCTTTGAAGTTTCGGATGGTACGTTCCAGATCGCGCAGAGTAACAAATAGATCCGAATCATACATGATCATGTTGCTTGTCACTATCGACATGTCGGTACTGATTGCCTCGTAACTCTCGGGGTACTTGAGGTTGTTGATAATCTGCTTTTGAAAGCGCGGGAAGCCTTCCTTTTCAATCTTTTTCATCTTCTCACGGCCCACTTGCTCTATTGCCTGATTGATTGTTGGTGTTTGCCGGCAGCCGATGGTTATCAACATCAGTGCCAAAATCAATAATGTCTTAATCTTCATTATATCGTTCAAACTATTAGTAATGCAACTCAAGTTAAAATCAGCAGTGAAATAAAACTCATTAGCTGTGATTTATGGGATGCAAATATACAACAATTATATGGCTTCTCAAATGGTTTGCTATGGTATTACCTCGTTTTTATAATAGAAAACAAAAAAACGGCACAATCGGGAGGCAAGGACATCAATTTTGTACTCCATTGGCGGGCTGTATAGCTTTCACAGGTAGGGAGTGGGGGCATCTGTCTGATTTTGTGCCTCTCTCTTCAAAAAAATCACCATTTGTTGGTAAATAATCATTCATTTTTGCTTGCTATGTCCCCAAAAAGCAGTATTTTTGTGGGTAATTAGACGAACTTAAGATTAATAACCTTTTAAACTTTAAACTATTTCTTTTATGGCAAAATTTCATGGAGCCGTAGTAGTGAATACGGAACGATGCAAGGGATGCCGCTTGTGTGTTGTAGCATGCCCCTGCAATGTGCTGAACCTCAAAGAGAAAGAGGTGAATGACCGCGGATATCATTTCGCGTACATGGAGCAACCCGAGGCCTGTATCGGTTGCCAGAGTTGTGCACTTGTTTGCCCCGATGCTTGCATCGAGGTGTATCGTGCGGCCGAGAATTAATTGTGATTAACCATTTAAATTACTGTCGAACAATATGAACGATAAAGTAACATTGATGAAGGGTAACGAAGCCCTCGCTATGGCTATGATTCGCTATGGCGCCGACGGATATTTCGGATACCCGATCACTCCGCAGAGTGAGGTGCTTGAGAAACTCGAGGAAGAAATGCCTTGGGAAACTACTGGTATGGTTGTGCTGCAGGCCGAGAGTGAGGTCGCTGCCATCAACATGGTTTATGGCGGTGCTATGACTGGTAAGGCTGTCTGCACTTCTACTTCCAGCCCTGGTTTCAGCCTCATGCAGGAGGGCGTTTCCTATCTCGCTGCCAGCGAGGTTCCCGCTCTGTTGATCAACGTGCAGCGCGGTGGCCCCGGTCTGGGTACCATCCACGCTTCACAGGCCGACTACTTCCAGGCTTGTAAGGGTGGCGGTCACGGTGACTATCACATGATCGTGCTCGCTCCCAGCAGTGTTCAGGAGATGGCCGACATGGTCGCCCTGGGCTTTGACCTGGCTTTCAAGTATCGCTGCGTATCGATGATTCTCGCCGATGGTACCATCGGTCAGCTCATGGAGAAGGTCGTACTGCCCGAGCAGCGTCCGCGCCGCACCGATGACGAGATCCGCGAGCAGTGCCCGTGGGCCGTTAACGGTCGTAAGGGTATGCGCCCCAGCAACGTCGTTACCAGCCTTGAGCTCGACGACGACAAGATGGAGGAGAACAACTGGCGTTTCCAGGCTTGCTATCGCGAAATCGAGAAGAATGAGACCCGTTGTGAGCTCATTGACGTCGAGGACTGCGACTACCTGATCACCGCCTTCGGCACCACCGCACGTGTCGCTATGAAGACGATGGAACTCGCCCGCGCCGAGGGTATCAAGGTCGGTATGTTCCGTCCCATCACCCTGTGGCCCTTCCCCGAGAAGCAACTGCGCGAGGCTGCTAAGAACGTCAAGGGCATCCTTTGCGTTGAGCTCAACGCCGGCCAGATGGTCGAGGATGTGAAGCTTGCCGTTGAGTGCAAGATGCCGGTTGAACATTATGGCCGTTTCGGTGGCAATGTGCCCACCCCCGACGAGCTGCTGAACGTACTGAAAGAGAAACTCATTAACAAGTAAAGAACGCAATGGAACTTAACGATATCATTAAACCTGAGAACAAGGTCTATGCTGAGCCTAAATTATTGAATAGGGTTCATATGCACTACTGCCCTGGTTGCAGCCATGGCGTTGTACACAAACTCGTTGCTCAAGTCATCGAGGAAATGGGTGTTGCTGAGAAGACCGTAGGCGTTTCACCCGTTGGTTGCGCCGTATTTGCTTACAACTACATCGATGTTGACTGGGAGGAGGCTCCTCACGGTCGTGCCACCGCTCTGGCTACCGCTGTAAAGCGCCTGTGGCCCGAGAACCTGGTATTCACCTATCAGGGCGACGGTGACTTCTCTGCTATCGGTACCTGCGAGTCGATTCACGCTTGCAACCGTGGCGAGAACATCGTTATCATCTTCATCAACAACGCTATCTACGGTATGACCGGTGGTCAGATGGCTCCCACGACCCTGCTGGGTCAGAAGACCGCTACCTGCCCCTACGGCCGCCGTCCGGACCTCAATGGTTATCCCCTGGCCATCACCCCGCTGCTGGCTCAACTCGACGGTACCTGCTACGTGACCCGTCAGAGCGTTCACACGCCCGCCAACGTACGCAAGACCAAAGCTGCCTTGAAGAAGGCATTTGAGAACAGCCTCAACTGCAAGGGTACTTCGGTTGTAGAGATCGTCAGCGCCTGCAACACCGGTTGGAAGCTCACGCCCGAGAAGGCCAACAAGTGGATGGAAGAGAATATGTTCGCCAAGTATCCCCTGGGAGACTTGAAGGACTTGAAAGATGGTATTCAACGCTAAAATTTAGAAGACACTATGATTAA
>ONLH01000025.1 GCA_900318645.1 uncultured Prevotellaceae bacterium | reverse complement strand
ATTGTGTTATGTTCTTTGAGCCTCTTGTCGGATTCGAACCAACGACCCCGAGATTACAAATCACGTGCTCTGGCCAACTGAGCTAAAGAGGCGTCTATCTTCTCGCATTGAGATACGGGGCGTTCTCGTTTGCGGATGCAAAGGTACTGCCATTTTTTAAACTGGCAAACTTTTTCGCACTTTTTTTTCAAAAAAAATCTCACCAAACTGACCAAATCACCAACAATCTCCTGAATATCAATAGATTATTAAGAATAAAAAAGTATTAACATCTTTAGGCCTATCTGCTCCACTACACATTATTAATATAAAAAGAAGGAAACACAGGCTTCTCCGAGGAGGCCCCCAATTTCAAAGTTCCATTGACAGAAACCAGCCTCAAACGGCACAAATTCCCCCTGGCTGCTCAATGATCTGGCGCCAGGGGGAGCGTGTTTCCTTTATTTCAATGATGTCTAGATGTTATGCGTTACCTGTCTTTCCGTCCTTTCTCGAGCTGACGCTTGAGGGCGTCCACACAGTTGTCGATGGCTTCCTCAAAGGTGTCGGCCACCTTGTTGGCAAACATGTCGTCGTTGCGGGGCACTTTGAGGCGTACCGACGCCTCCTTGTTCATGGCAGTTTCGGGCTTTACGACTTTCAGGATAACCTCGGCATTAGAGATCTCCTCGTTGTACTTTCCAAGTTTGTCCACTTTCTTGTTGATGAAATCATTGAGCTTCTCAGTTGCTTCGAAGTGGATTGCATTGATCTTAATATCCATATTAACCTCCTTTTTTTAGTGCCCGAGGGTGGGCAAGTTGATAATTATGTTGTAATTCGCTTAGGGTCACATGCGTATAGACCTGGGTAGCTGCCAGGCTCTCGTGACCCAATAATTCTTTAACACTGTTGAGTTGCGCTCCGCTGTTGAGCATCACGCTGGCAAAGGTGTGCCTGAGCACGTGGGGACTTAGCTTGCCGGTACCACCCGCCATCGCCAGGCCGTCGTGAACGACATGATAGACAAGCGAGGGATACAGAGGACGCCCCTTGGCCGTCACCAGCAGGTTGTCGCACTCGGGCTTTACCGTGGCGCGCAGGTGGCGGTAGTGTTCCACCCACTGAGCCAGCTCATCGCCGAAGGGAACTATGCGGTCCTTGTCACGCTTGCCGCGCACCTTGAGTTCCCGCTTGCGGGTATCGACGGCTGCGTCCTGCAGCCCGATGAGCTCACTCAGGCGGATGCCTGTCTCATAGAAGAGCATCACGATGAGGCGGTCACGCACCTGGGCAAAGTCATCACTGTCAATGTCGGCATCAAGGACGGCATCAACGGTCTTTTCACGAACAAGTTTGGGCAACGGCTTGGGTAGCTTGGCAAGCTCTACCTGTGCAGCGGGATTGGATTTCACCTTGCCATGGCGCAGCAGGTAACGGTAGAGGGCACGCAGGGCCTGCACCTTGTGACGCAAGGTGCCTGGTGTATCGCCACACTTTGAACGGCTGATGAGCCACTGACGGATGTCACCGGCTGTTACCGAAGGTAGATCCAGCCCATGTTGCCCACCGGCAGTCACATAGTGTTCCCACTGGTCGAGGTCACGGCGGTAAAGGTCCACCGTTCTCCAGGACAGATTGCGCTCGAGGCGCAGGTATTGCAGGAAACTCTCTACTGTAGCGTTCATAGGCATACAACAATGTGTGTGACATAGCCCTCATGTCCGCCAATGGCGGCAAGGTCAGTTTTGCGGTGCTAAAGTTAGCAACTATTTTTATCAACTGCAAATTTTAGGCCAAAAAAATGACAGGAACCAACAATTTTGTCGGTTCCTGTCCTATAATTGCGTCGAGCGGTATTACTCCTCGCGGTTGCGGAGCTGCTGCACATAGACAGCCTTCATCATCTTCCTGCGGTTGGTGATAGAGGGCTTCTGGAATGCCTGACGGGTGCGGAGTTCCTTGATGACACCAGTCTTTTCAGTTTTACGCTTGAATTTCTTGAGGGCGCGCTCGATGTTGTCGCCTTCCTTAACGGGAACAATAATCATAATGAGTTTGTTTTGGTTTTAAAATTGTTATGTTTGTTTGTAAATTGTTTGGAATTTCTTTTCCGGTTTGCGGCTCTACATGGATAGCACATCGCTGGCGAGCCACGGGCCAAGCGATGTCATTCGGGTCGATATGTGTTGATTATCAATTTCTTAAAGTAGGTTCAACAACCCCCTTTCCATTTTTAGCGCCGCAAAGTTACACATTCTTTCCATAACTGACAAAGAAATAATGCAATTATTTTTCGAACACATAAAAAACCGAAAACAAGACCCTATGACAAAAAGGGGACAAAGCAAGGCAACATCTCAATCGGTATAAAGGATGACATCGATGACCTCATTGATGTCACTGACATTCAGTTCCCCATCGCCGTTCAAGTCCATATTAGAATCCATTTCCCCCGCAACAATGGCATTGATGAGCACATTGACATCTGCAATGCTCACCTCTTCATCACAGTTCAAATCTCCCACTACATTGGACATACAAACACCAGTGATGGATTTGAATCGTTTCCATTCAGGGTCAGATTTATAGGCCTGTAGCGATTGTTCAGGAACAATCAGCACCGCGTTCTGGTAATTTACATTGTCAAACGAAGCACTACAGACAGGTGGCACCTTAGCTTTGGCAACGATGCTCTCCAATAATGAGCAACCCAAAAAAGCATTTGCACTAAGGGATGTCACGGCCTTAGGAATCTCTATGTGCTGTAGTTTGCTGCAATTAGTGAATGTTGCCAAACCGATTGTTGTAATAGAGTCTGGCAAACTGATAGTAGTCAAACCGCAACAATCCCTAAAAGCCCCGTCGCCTATATCGGTCACTCCACGTGGCAACTCCAACTCAGTCAGCTTAGCGCAGGAAGCAAATGCGAAGCCTCCTATAGTCTTCAACCCCTTGCCAAAAATGATTGATGACAAATTGGAGCAGTTTCTAAAGCATTCCGCTCCCAACTCTATTAAAGCATCGGGAAACTCTAGCGATGTCAAAGCGCCACAATTGTAGAATGCATATTTCTCTATTGAGGAGAGCGACTTTCCAAACTTCAGTTCACATAACGATGAGCAATTGCTAAACGCTTGTATGCCAATACACGTGACACTGTCTGGAATTTTGATTCTTTTCAATTTCTTACAATTCAGGAAACAAGCATTACCCAAGTTGATCAAGCCTTCGGAGAAACTTATTGTGTCAAGTGATTCACATAACTCAAACGCTCCGTTGCCGATGGACGTCACCGTGGCGGGCAACATCACACACTTAATGTTAGTACATCCTGCAAACACATAGTCGTTGACTATTGTCACACCATCAGGAATCTTGCACTCAATGAGTTCTTCACCATTAAGATATAACTTCCCAGACGAGGCACATAACGGAGATCCGTAACCATTTTTAATATGAACACCACACCAAGCTGCCAAATCCGAAATGAAGACGTGCTTCAATCTATTGCAAAACGTAAATGCGTTTACACCTATCGAGGTCAGCGACTGGGAAAGATATAGACTGTCCATATTATAGCACATAAAAAAGGCTTGGTCCCCTATGGACTGGATGTTATCGCCAAAATACACTCGTGAGAGAGCCGTGCAATTATAAAAAGCTTGATTCGGGATTTCAGTAACTCCATCTCCCACGGTTGCATGTTTTAATCGGAAATCGCCGCTAAATGCACCACTACCTAAATGTCTCACCGAACTCGGCAAGAAGATTTCTGTCAATTGATTGCAATAACTGAAGGCAAAGTTGCCAATATAATCCAAAGAATCAGGAAGAACAATCTCCTTCAAATTAATGCAATGTTCAAATGCACACACTCCGATATGGCGAATCGTAGCAGGAAGCGTGACCGAAAAGATTTCATAATGATCCTTGAAAACATAGTCACCAATGACCCTGACCGGATAATCCACATCATCTATGATAACGGTCTCGGGAATAATCACATTCTGCTCGTCACCGCCATAACTGAAGATATAAGCCGATTCATCATCCAACAGATAATAACAGAAATCACCCGCCTCGACCAAATCATTCTCATAAGAGTTGACATTTGAAAAATTGGACCAAGGCTCAGTCACTTTATATAATGGCTTAGAAGATGATGGTACAAAAAGTACGCAATCCTGATAAACCGATGTAGTGAAACAAGTCGAATTTCCCGAAGGGGGAATCTCGCTCATACATGTCAAGAATCTAATGGCAGTACCGTCGAAGGCATTACTTCCCATCGAAAGTTCTGTTGACTTGATAGTTACATTCTTTAGATTGTCACACCCTGAAAAAGCAGCAATTCCCAGAACTTTGATTGTTTGGGGAATCACAAGAGTGATGAGGTCATGATTATTCAAAAAGGCGTAATCTCCGATGGCGTCTATCGTGAAAGTGCGCCCCTCAAACAACACTTCCTCTGGAATCTCAACGGTCTCATTGCCTCTCTGACTCAAGCACAAGGTAAGTGTGGTATCGCTGGTTTGATTATAATAAGCGTCTCCGATAAGAATCAACGTGCTGTCAACAAGGGTTTCAATGTGAGAGAACCTTTTCCATGGCTCAATATCCCGAAAACGGTCCTCCACCTGCTCCAACACACGCAATGTAGCATTCCCGTACACTACAGACTTGAAACAATCCACACTGGCTACGGGAGGACAAATTGTCAAACAGGTAATGTCTGCCAATGGAGCTTCCGCAAATGCCTCATGACCGATTGTGAGTGCATTTCCTGGTAACTCCAAACGTGACAAATGCCCGCAATTTTTGAATGCTTCTCTACCGATGCTTGAGACTGACTGGGGAATCATGATATCATTCAAAGCACTGTTTTTAAAAGCATTGGTACTAATTGTAACTACAGTCTCTGGTATATCTACATGGTTCAGGGCAATACAATTCTCAAACATACTCTCACTAATACTAGTAATTCGTGCGTTGATTGTAACAGACTCAAGGCTTATACAATTCAGGAATAACTTGTTTCCGATTGTAGTGACCGACTCGGGGATATCCACACTCGACAGGCTCATACAATTCTGAAACGCCCCACTACCGATTGAAGTGACCGACTTTGGGATGATGATTTGTTTTATGCCCGAATGGGTGAATGCCGAAGTACCAATGGCAGTAATTGATTGGGGCAGCACAATGCTCTCTATGGAGCTGCTATAAAAAGCACTGTCAGCAATCTCCGTAACTCTAAAGGTATGTCCACCAAACCTAACGGTGTCAGGGATGACGATATCACCACTATAGTCACTGAAAGGAGCTATAGCAACCGAGTTTTCATCTAGGAAATTATAAGCAATACCATTTTTGATGAAATCAAAGACGTGAGAACCATCAGATGGGGATATACCGTAAATCATCTGCTGAGGATCGTTGGGTATGAGGCCAATAGGAGTCAACGCATCAAGTTCATAATAGCCGTCCAGATAGCCATTCCATCCCCAATTAATATGGTATTTGCTGCCGTCATAACCGTCAATGATGAAGGAGTGATTAATCGATGAACTGTAACCAATATAAATCACTGGACGCATTTGGGAAAGGTCACCTAACAGCATCGATGTCCAGTCTTCATCAGAAAAATCAGCGCGGCTTACCAAATCAGCGCTAGGATTGTAGCCAAACTCTTTGAATGCTTTAAGTAGATCGACAGGCCATGCGCCGCTGCTTGCAATATCATAGTCCGTTCTGGATGACTGGCCACAGTACCGCATCAGTGTAGCGACCGCGTTAGCTTGCTCCTCATCATAATTGCTTTGCGAGTAGGTATTCTGCATTAGATCCCACTCGATTGATTCGGAAGGAAGGGCTGGCACTGAAATATGCTGTGTTGACGTCACATAGGCAGCCTGAGCAGGCAACACTGCGGGAAACTGCCAGTAGTTCATCACCTGGGCCATAGCAGTCGCCATACAGCCTGTCACACATGGTTGACCATTAATCTCGGGGCACAAGTTACGGTAAGGTGCACCTTGTCCCCATCTTGTCGTCAACATCTCGGGAATCACTACTTCGCTAGACGCTGATGATGTCAATTGAAGCGGGATACTCTCCCTCGGATGGGCATACAAGTATTCTATCTGTTTTGCGTAATGGTCTAGCAACCACTGCAAGTTGTTTGGGACTTTTTCTTCATCAAAAGGACCTTCGCCATAAGCCAACACCTCATGTGCACGGTCATCACCCGCAATAATGACAAAAGCGTCTTCATCAACCGTATTGAAAACATAGTAATCAACAGCAGATGCAAGGAATGCGGATGGCATCTTGTAAACCAATTTCACGGTCACTGATGACGCATTAAGGCTGGCATGATGTCTCGATGAGAGGAAGCTTGACGCTACTTGACTGGCTGCATCCGTGCCTATGATCGCTCCACTCACACTCACTGCCAGGGCTGCAAACAAAATCAATACTATCGTTTTCAAAATTCTCATCACATCATATTATAGCCCTTATCTAAACTGCAAAAATAAACAAAATTCCCAAAACTTCAAAATCTTTTATAAAAATCGACGGATTGGAGCAAGAAACGAAAAAGCGTCACAAGGACAAGAATCCTTGCGGCGCCTAAACATTTATCCGAAAAACAATTTATTTCTTGCGGTTGCGCACCGAGCGAACGCCAGTGTTGACGGTTTGGGTGCTGGTCTTGGGCTTACGCTCCTTGACCTTGGATTTTTTCTCTTTAGCCTTAGACTTGGAAGACGTTTTGGAGGACGACTTTGATTTAGACTTGCTGCCGCGCTTGGTGGTGCGTGTCACGGTTTTCTCCTCGGTCTCGGCTGCGGCCTCACCTTCTACCTGTTCGGCACCTTCTTCACCCTCGGTGACTTCCCCTTCGGCCTCGGCACGGGCTTTCTCTTCGGCCTCAGCACGGGCTTGCAGTACTTCGAGTGGGGGCACCCAGAGGTCCTGGTTGAAGCTGCGCAGTCGCTGCTCGATGCTGTCCTGAGCATTCTTGTAGGCCACGTCCTCGGGGAACATGTCCCTGAGCGAGAGGTTGCGCATGTTCTTGGTCTTGTAGATCTCGCCCGTGTACATATTGAGCTTGAAGAAGTCGTCAATACTGTATCTAGCCAGGTTGTTATCATCGTCGGTGAAGATGTATTGCTGGGCAAGATAGGGACGGATGTCATTCAACTTCACCCAGAACATGGGATAAGGCTTGGACAGTCCCGTCCACTCGTCGGACTGATGCAAGATGGGACACAAGGCCTCAACGCGTGCCTGCATGCGGTTGCTACGGGTATCAAACTCCCACTTCTCGACGATGTAATAGCTCAGGACCTGATTGCCACGGATGTCGGCAGGCTCAAAATCATAGAGCGGATTCTTGGGGGTGCTGCCCTTGGCTTCGGTATAATAGATCTCGAAGCGGTCAAAGAGCTGGCCCACATCCTTGACCTTGAGCTCCTCTGAGAAGGTGGGTGTACCATCGGGCTGGTACTCATAGACCGTAATCATATTCTTGGCCAGCAGACGCATAATGATGAAATACAGGTTCTCGCCGTCCTCATTAGGCAACTCCGGGTAAAGAAGCGCGGTATTTTTGCCCTTTGACAGATCGAGCGAGCGGTAGATGACCTTCATCCACTGCAGGTCGGCGTCGCTGGGCTCTCGGACCTCATAGAACGACTGCTGACGGTCGGTAATCGCTGCCGAGCCCTCTTTCTTGTCCTTCTTGCGGGGGCCACCTTCAGTGTGCCTCGTCACTTGGGCATTGGTTCCAAGTGCGAGTGCGCCTATCAGGAGCGCGATGATCAATCTAAGACTTTTCATATCCTTGATGTTGATTATTGTTGTTGACATGTTTACTTAACAATCACCTCGATGGGAGAGATCTCACGGGTAATACCGTCGGGACCGGTAGCGCTCACCCTGGTGATGTAGAACTTCTTGCCAGGCTGAATGGAACGCATGCGTGACTTCTGACGGTCAGAGAATTGAGAACCGTTGGATTTCTCAGGAATGTAACCGCCCATCGCATCGGGGAAGTCAATCTGGAAGGAAACCACCTTGTAGTCGATGTTCAGCACTTCGTCATCAATGGCGGCGTCCAAGCCGGGCGCAGCAAGCAGGAGCGCCTTGGAGAAGGGCTTGCCACCCTTGTAACGCATGGGCTGACCGTTGGCATCCTTATAGCTGATGAAGGGTGTCGGGTCAGGCAGCTTGCGCACACGGAAGGTGGTGCTGCCCACATTGGTACGCTGTCCGTCCATCTCGGCGGTTACGGTGATGACACACTCAGCTCCCACCTTGGAAGGATGAGCCACCCATCCGTCTCCGCTCTTGGTGAGCGTACCGTTGGTCATCGAGGCACTGATGCTGCCCTGAGGCACACCAGGTACGGCGATGCTGATGGGGTTGTTGATACCGGCATAGAGCACGTTCATCATTGTGGCGCTGATGGTAGCCAGCGGGTCGATGACAGTGTAGCTCGACTTGAAGTCTCGTTTAGTCACTGTGCCGTCACGGCCAAGCACCTCGATCCAACCTGAATACTCATAGTTGCCAGCCTTGCTGGTACCTACCTCATAGAGGCCACTGTTGTTGCCCAAACGTCCACCGTTGACATAGACTACGGGGCGCTGGGTGGTGTCGATAGCGGCAAGTACAATCTGAGCGCTGTACTTGGTGCCACGCATGACGATACGCGAGTCGGGCACAACGAAGGCGTTAACGAGGTTCACGCGCAGGTCGCCCAAATCGATGTTGGTGAGCATCTGATTGAGGACCTCACCCTCGGCATAGCGCACGTCATTCTGCAGCTTGGTCAACAATGTTACGGCTGCAATACAAGGCATATTGTCAAACAGGGTTTCTTCCCATGTCTTCTTCTGATCCAGTTGCACACCTGCAGTCTTGGGAGGCGTTGTCGAGAGCGCATTCTCCAGGTTCTTGCGCTTCTCGGGATCCTCCAGGAACGATGTTGCAAACTGACGATACTGGTCGATGCGAGACCTCAGTCTCTTACCGTTAGCCGGACGTCCTGAGCCTTCGGGAGGCAGCATGACGACGCTGGCGGCTTCGGTGTTATCACGGCTGCGGATGTTGTTCACATCAGCATCCTCGCCATCGGCCGTAAGCACAATCTGGTATTTCAGTGAGTCGATATAGTTGTAGAGCTTTTCGGTCTCCCCTACCACCTGCGTCGCCTTGTCCAGCCAAACCTTGCCTTTCTCAGGGTTCTTCTCGTTGAAAGCCTGAAGCTGTGCATAGAGGGCCTGGTTACGCGCCGTGATGGTGCGGTTGGAGCGAGTCAGACCGTCCTGCACCTGACTGAAGCCGTTGAGCACGTCGCTCGACACGTTCAGTGCAAGCATGGCCGTCAAGACGATGTACATGAGGTTAATCATCTTCTCTCGCGGCGACATGCGGTTGACGCTCTTATTTTTTGAGGTTGCCATCTATTATTTCTCTATCTGTTTAGAATAGGATTGATGTCAATATTGATAAATCACTCTAGCGGGACAGTCATGCGTCCTGGTCGTTGGCGTCGGGCTCGATGCCAGGCATACCAGGCATGGGACGGTACATGTTGACGGTCATCGCCTTGATCATCTTCTCATAGACGCTATTCAGCTGCTTCATGTAGCGAGCCATTTTCTCGGTCTCGTCACAGTAGTGGGCACTCTCGGCAGCACTCTTCTCGTACATGTCGCGGATGTCCTTCAGGCCGCGGTTCACGCGGTCGATGTTCTCGAGCTGTGAAGAGATGCTCTTGAGCTGAATGTTGTAAATGGTATTCAAGCCGCTGATGTTCTGGTTGAGGGCCTGCATCTGATCGACATAGCCAGTCGAGCTCTCGCTGATGTTCTGGCTGTTGTCGGTGATGGCTTTGTAGCTGTTGAGCAACGTCTGGCTCACCTCGTTCAAGGCAGTCGTGGTGGCCTGGAGTTTCTGCATCTGCTCGCTGATTCCGGCCATCTGGCTCAAGTACTGCTGGGTGGCATCGGTCAGCTCGGCCATGCGTGAGAGCTGGTCGCTGGCAGCCGCCATCTTGGCAATGCTCTCGCTCAGCGACAAGGTGTCCTCCTCGCTCAGGTTCACACCCTGGGGCAGGCCCACGGCATTCTTGGCATCGCTGACGCTGACATTGATTTCACCGCCTTCATAGCCTTCACCGCCACCGGCACCGCCGATGAAGATACCACCGCCCGTATTGAAGTCGGGACGGTCCTCAGGGTTCTGGCTGGCAAGAACGGGGAACACTTCCTCCCAGTGATACTCCTTCTCGGGTTTGTCAAATGCAGTGAGGACGAACATAAGCACCTCAGTACCCATGCCGACACTGAGCAGCAGGTTGCCCAAGGGCATGTGCAGAATCTTGAACAAGGCACCCAAGATAACGATAGCGGCACCGATACTATAGGCAAAGTTGAAAAAACGCTGTCCACTGTCGCTCTTGAGGAAGCGGCCTGCTTTCTTTTTATATCTCTTGATTTTACCCATTGTTGCTTGAACTATAAAATAATGAGTGTGATGATTTGATTTCTCTCGGTTATGTAATTACTAATCCTTGCAGCAGTTCTTGCGCCTTCCCTTGACGAGGCCCACCTTGGAGCGCACGCAACGGAAGCCGATGTAGCTCCTCTGCTCGTTCTGGTACTCCCACATGCGCAGGTCGGAACGCAGGTTGTGCACCACATCCTTCCAGGAACCGCCACGAACGATCTTGCGAGACATCTTGTAGGGGTCCTCCTGTGCCACATAGTAGCGGTACTCGGGGTTGATATCGTCAGTCATGCGGTCGATGCTCTCGGTATAGGCCGTTGAGGTCCACTCGCTGACGTTACCGGCCATATCATACAGGCCGTAGTCGTTGGGCTCATAGGTACCCACGGGCGAGGAAATGATGTATCCGTCCTTGACGTAGTTACCCTCGTCGGGCTTGAAGTTGGCATAGAAGCAACCCTCATCGATTGTCAAGGGCAGGTCGCCGTCCCATGGATACTTGTTCTTATTTTGTCCGGCACGGGCGGCAAACTCCCACTCGGCCTCGGTGGGCAAGCGGAAGGGCTCAACATAGATGCCCTGGTTGCCCAAGGACTTCTTGAGGAAATCGGTGCGCCAATTGCAGAAGGCATTGGCCTGCTCCCAGCTCACACCGACAACGGGATAGTTGTTATAGTTACCGTTAGCAAAGTACATGCGTACATAGGGTTCCTGATAAGCGTTTTCAAAATCATTGACCCAGCACGTGGTGTCAGGGTAAATATTAACAATGTAGGTGTTCAGGAAATCGTAGTCGCTCTGCAAGGGGCGAGTGATGGTCTGACGGATGATACGGCCCTCGTCATCGATGAAGGCGGTGTCCTTGCTGATGGTGGGAGGCGTCATGTCCACCTCGTGGTCGGTGTTGTAGTCACGACGGGTGGGATCAAAGCGGTGTTTACGCTTGGCGGCCTCGGTGAGATTATAGACCTCATAGCGGTAGTTCATCTGTGCAGCGTCAAGCTCCTTCACACCCGTAATGGGGTTGATGCGATAAACGCTGTTGATGGCACGCTCCTCGTCCTCACTGGGGTTCTTCCAGGGTATGTTCTTGCTCCAGTCCAGATGGGGGGTGACGGGGTTGCCCTCCTTGTCCTCCTCAATCTTGAACTCCTCATTGCCGCCGTATGCGGGGTCAGCAAGGCGCTCACGGATGATAGAATCGCGCACCCAATAGACAAACTGCTTGTACTTGGAATTGCTCACCTCCATCTCGTCCATCCAGAAGGCGTCTACCGAGATGCCGTGTGCCGTGGAGTCAATGCCCCAAATCGAGTCACGCTCGCTGGGACCTTCACGCATTGAGCCGACTTCTACAAGCACCATGCCGAATGGCGTAGTCTCGTTAAACACGGTAGCCCCAATGCCGGTAACTTCACCGCCACTGGAAGCGCCCTTGCGCACCGAGCCACAGGACACGGTCGCCACAGCGACCAACAGTATCAAAAAAAGTTTCTTCATATTCCTTACATTAAGCGTACGCTTTTTTGTTTGTTCTTGTTCTTCTCCTTGTTTTCGAGCTTCACCTTATAGGTGACAAATACCTCGTGACTGCCGAAGGTCGCCTTGCTGATGGCCGACACGGGATAGTCATAGGCATAACCGATGTAGGCATCCTTCAGGTTCACCCCGATGAAAGCGGTTGCAGCGTCCTTCCAGCGATAGCCCACACCGATGTTGAGCAAGCGGTTGTAACGAACCATTGTAGCCACCTGTGCCGTCCAAACGTTTTGTGTAAGGGCGAACATGGCAGAAGGCTGTATTTCAAATAACGTATTATTAATCGGAATATTGCCGCCACCAGCAAAATAATAGCCGCGGCTCACCTTAAACTCATAATAATCAATAGACTCTCGCGACACCTTCAGCTCAATGCCGGGATTCGTCACATGAGTAACTGCCAAGCTGGCCCAATAGTTGGGATGTGAGAAAAATACACCCACGTTGGCGTCAAAAGCGGTACCCGACACGTCCTGCTTGGGGATGGCCTCGTCATTACCCTGGTGAGCATCGTCTTCGGGCATGATGACCTCCTTACCGCGGAAAGTCTGTGAGAACACACCCGGCTGAATACCGACACTGAGCATCATGTTTCTTCCCAGTTTGCGCTTATAGGCAATCTGGGCACCGATGCGGGTATTGGTATAAAGACCGATGCGTTCAAACTCAGCCTTCACACCAGCGCCAAACTTGATTCCCATCAATTTGTAGGGCATATCGACGGCGAGGTAGAAGTTCATGGGTGCATGCTTGAAATCGACCCACTGCATGCGGCTACCCAAGTTCATATTTATCGCGTTGAGTTCACCTGCTGCAGCCGGGTTATAATAGCTCTTGCCCACCCAGAAGTGAGAGAAGGCAGCATCACTCTGAGCCATTGCACCAAGCGCCACGACGACACTCAGTATCATCGCGGCCATCAACCGTTTTATGTCATGTAACTTTCTCGTCATTACATCGTCATTCAAAGAAGAACGTCACCACAACCATGTTACTCTTGATCTTGTTCACACTCTGGGTGAAACGCATCGTTTCTGGAGATTCGGTCAAATCGGGACGGTTCTTCTCTAACAGGTTCTTCATACCGAAGCAGAATTTCACCTCAGGACAGAACTTAAAGAATGACATATAAAAATCGCATCCCATGCCCACGGTCAGCATCACATCACTGTTCTTCAGCTTCAACTGCTCGCTGTGGTCTTTGGCCAAGTCACCCGTGTACATCGCTCCCGCAGTAAAATAGGGTCGCATGTTATGGTAACGCTTAGCGCTCATCTTCAGGTCTATCGGCACCACGATATAGGTGGACTTGATGTTCTGGCTCTGCTTGTAATGGCTCTGCTCCAACCATTCCGGATTGCCTCGATGGTTCAGGTAGCGCACCATTTTGTTGCCGAAGAACAATCCTGGAGAAATCCTCAGGTTGAAATGCTCGGCAATGCGGTAGTCGGCCAGTACGTTCACACTGAAACCCGGCGAGTGAGACGGTACATCGGCGTACCACTCCTCTCCGTCATCTGTAATGAAGCCGTTGTTGGTAATGGCAATGTTCTGGAAATTCATACCCACCGAGAAGCCGAAATGCAGCGGCTTGGCGTCGGCGTAGGGGCGGTTCAGAATCATGTCATTATCCTGGGCGTGTGCTACCGCACACCCCACGATAAACAGCATCATTACTACAATATGTCGCAGCTTAGCCAGGTCCATTTACCCTTTATAACGCAAAAAAGCCTCCCTTATTGCTCAAATTGTAAAAAAGTGAAAACTTTATACTATCTTTGCAGCACGAAAACAATAAAAAACGAACAATAACCTATGTCATTACAATGTGGAATCGTGGGTCTGCCCAACGTGGGCAAATCGACCCTGTTCAACTGCCTGTCGAATGCCAAGGCGCAATCGGCAAACTTTCCTTTCTGCACTATAGAGCCCAATGTGGGCGTCATCACCGTTCCCGATGAGCGACTGAACGAGCTCGCCAAGCTAGTGAATCCGGCACGCATCGTGCCCACCACGGTCGAGATCGTCGATATCGCCGGTCTGGTCAAGGGTGCCAGCCGTGGCGAGGGCCTGGGCAACAAGTTCCTGGGCAATATCCGTGAGACTGACGCCATTATCCATGTGCTGCGCTGCTTCGACGACGACAACGTGACCCACGTTGACGGAACAGTAGATCCCGTGCGCGACAAGGAAGTCATCGACCTGGAGCTGCAGCTGCGTGACCTCGAGACCATCGAGAGCCGCATCAACAAGGTGCAGAAGCAAGCCCAAACCGGAGGTGACCGCGAGGCAAAGGCCCAGTACGAAGTGCTGAAGCGATACAAGGAGGCCCTGGAGCAAGGACGCAGCGCCCGCACCGTGGAACTGCTCAATAAGGACGAGGAGAAAATCGCCCATGAGCTGTTCCTGCTGACCAACAAGCCAGTGATGTACGTCTGCAATGTGGACGACAAGAGCGTGGTGAACGGCAATGCCTACGTGGACGCTGTGCGTGAGGCTGTCAAGGACGAGGACGCCCAAATCCTGATTGTCGCCGCCCAGACCGAGAGCGAAATTGCCGAGCTGGAGGATTACGAGGAGCGCCAGATGTTCCTCGCCGAGATTGGCCTCGAGGAGAGCGGCGTAAACCGCATCATCAAGTCGGCATACGCCTTGTTGAACCTAGAGACCTTCCTTACTGCCGGTCCCAAGGAGGTGAGGGCATGGACCTATCGCCGCGGCAGCAAGGCTCCGCAGTGTGCCGGTGTCATCCACACCGACTTCGAACGTGGCTTCATCCGTGCCGAGATCATCAAGTATGAAGACTACATCCACTATGGCAGCGAGGCTGCCGTCAAGGAAGCCGGCAAGCTGCACATCGAGGGTAAGGAGTATGTGATGCAAGACGGTGACATCGTCGTGTTCCGCTTCAATGTTTAATTAGTCATAAGACTTATAAGGCTTATAGGGCCTATAATCTTGATTTTGATGCGAGTACTGCTGGTCAATAAATTCTATTATCCTCGTGGCGGCGACTGCGTTGTCGTCATGAATACCGAGAAGATGCTTCGTGAGAACGGGGCAGAGGTTCAGGTGTTTGCTATGGACTATCCCCAGAACCTCCCGTCACACTATCAGGACCGTTTTCCCAGCCAAGTGTCCTTCGGCGGAGGAATGAAGAAGCAGTGGAAAGCGCTACAGCGCACGCTGGGCATGGGAGATGTGAAAGACTGCATCAACGCCGTGCTCGATGACTTCAAGCCCGACGTAGTGCACCTGCACAACATCCATAGTTATCTCTCGCCCGTTGTGGGCGAGTTGGCCCACAAGCGCGGCATCCGTGTGGTGTGGACGCTGCATGATTACAAGCTGCTGTGTCCCCGCTATGATTGCCTGCTGAACGGCAAGCCCTGTGAGAAATGCTTCTCGGGGAGCAAGCTCAACGTGCTGGTCCACAAGTGCATGAAAGGTTCACTGCCCGCCAGCGGGGTGGCATGGCTTGAAGCCCTGAAGTGGAACAGGGGCAAGTTGGAACAGAACACCGACGTCTTCATCTGCCCCAGCGAGTTCATGGCCAGCAAGATGGTGGCTGGAGGTTTCACGCCCGAGAAAGTCAAGGTACTCAACAATTTCCTTGACCCCGTGAAGCTCATGCAATACCGAGCCTTTGACAATAGTGTTCCTCGTGAAGATTACTACTGCTATGTGGGCCGCCTGTCGGCCGAGAAAGGCATCGTGGACCTGCTTGACGTGGCATCTCGCCTGCCCTATCGCATCAAGGTAGCCGGCAGCGGCACGCTGGAACCCGCCATGCGCATCAAGTATGCCGACTGCTCCAACATCGAATTTCTGGGTATGCTCGATGCGTCAGAAGTGGCACAGCTGCTGGCTCATGCCCGTTTCAGCGTCATGCCCTCGCAGTGCTATGACAACAATCCGTTGAGCGTCGTGGAATCGCTGTGTGCCGGCACGCCTGTTGCTGGTGCCGACATCGGTGGCATCCCTGAGCTCATCGACAGCAGCAATGGCATCGTGTTCCAGCCCTTTGACAAGGAAGCGCTCAGCACGGCCATCACCATGGCGATGTCCAGGAAATGGGAACATGCCTCCATTGCCCGCCAGGCGCTGGAGCGCTTCTCGCCAGCCTCGCACATGAAACGATTAATCAACGACATCTATGGCAACTAAACATTTTTAGTTTTTTCGTTTTTTTTGCCATACATGCACAATATTTTGCACATCGCATAGTTAAATAAATGTAACAGCTTTTTGACGATAGCAAATGAAGAATGTGATTCAGGGAAGTCTGATCACCACTTTCAGGTGCAACGCGCAATGTAATATGTGCAATATCTGGAAGTTCCAGACTCACCCCAATGAAGAAATAGACGCCTCCTACTATGAGAACCTGCCCGCGGGGTTGCGCATCAACATCACGGGTGGTGAGCCGACGTTGCGTAAGGACATCGACCGCATCTTTGAAATCCTCTATCCCAAATCACGACTTTTAGAGCTGAGCACCAACGGTTACAACACTGAGAAGATCGTGGAGCTCGCCAACAAATATCCCAACATCCTGATCCGCGTGAGCGTCGAGGGTCTTCCCAAGATCAACGACACCAAGCGTGGCATCAAGGACGGTTTTGACCACGCCCTGCGCACAATGCTGGAGTTGAAGAAGACCAAGTGCAAGAACATCGGCTTCTCGGTGGTCATCTCGCCCGACAATTACAAGGACCTGCTGCACCTCTATGACCTGTGTGTAGCACTTGACGTGGAGTTGGGTAACAGCGCGGTGCACAACTCGTGGTACTTCCACAAGGAGGACAACCAGATTGAGAGCGAGGAAGCCTTGCAACAACATGAGCTGTTCGTCAAAGCGTTACTGACCAGCAAGCGCCGCCACCTGAAGGACCGCCTGAAGGACTATGGCCGCGCCTACTTCAACCGTTCAATCCACCGCCGCCTGCGTGGCGACACCGACGAGTATCGTCCACCCTGCGGCGCCCTCAGCGACTTCTTCTTCATCGACCCGTGGGGCAACGTCACGCCCTGTAACGGCAGCAACGAGGAGTGGAAGCTGGGCAACATCAAGGAAGACAGCCTGGAGAACATCCTCGCCAGCGATAAGGCCAAGGAGGCGATGGAAAAGGTGCGCAACTGCAAACGCAACTGCACCTTTATCGTCACCGAGCGCCACGACATGGTGCGCCGTCCCTGGGTGCCCATCATGTGGGTGCTCAAGAACAAGTGGCGCATCCGCAAGGGGCAGGACCTCTGCTGGGACTAAATCAGTTAGGAGTTAGAAGTTAGGAGTTAGGAGTTGAGACTTTAACTGACAACTGAAAACCGACAACTGAAAACTAAAAACTGACAACTAAAATGAAGACTGTAGCGGTGATCGGCACACGCGGGTTCCCTGGCATCCAGGGCGGCGTTGAAGTTCACAGCTATTTTCTTTATACCCACATGAGGGATACCCAAGTGAGGCTGTACCGCCGTCGGGCTTACCTGACTGAACAGTCCCGTCAATCTTTCCCCAACATTGAGTACATTGACCTGCCCTCGACCCGCATCAAGGGTTTTGAGGCCGTGTGGCACACGCTGCTGAGCGTGCTGCACATCGCGTTTCATCGTCCCGACGTGGTTCACATCCACAACATCGGGCCGGGCATGTTTGCTCCCCTACTCCGCCTGATGGACCTGCGCGTGGTACTGACCTACCACAGCCCTAACTACGAGCACGACAAGTGGAACGGTCCCGCCCGCTGGCTGCTGCGCCAGTGCGAGAAGCTGTCGCTGCGTTTCAGCAATCGCGTCATCTTTGTCAATCGCCACCAGATGGAGAAGTGCGGTGCCCTTGACAAGAGCGTCTTTATCCCCAACGGCATCGACCCCGTGACGCGCAGCACGGCAACATCGTTTCTGGAGAAGCACGGCATCACCCAAGGCAACTACCTGCTGGCTGTGGGCCGCCTCACGCCCGAGAAGGGTCTGGAATACCTTGTTGAGGCAGCAAACCGCCTGCCACAGGTGCAGCAGGTCGTCATCGCCGGAGCCAGCGACCACGACAGTGCCTATCGTGAACTGCTGGAGCGGCTGGACATGAATAAGAAAGTCATTTTTACGGGATTTACTACGGGCGAAGACCTGCGCCAACTCTACAGCCATGCCCGATGCTTTGTCTTGCCGTCGGTCAACGAGGGGTTCCCCATGGTGATGCTCGAAGCGATGGCCTACGGCCTGCCCATCCTGTGCAGCGATATCCCCGGTACCCGACAGGTGGAGCTACCCGAGGAGGACTATTTCACCGTGCGCGACGTCGATTCCCTGTGCGCCGCCATCACCCGCCAGCACGCCAAACCCAACGAGCCGCAACACTACGACCTTGAGAAATACAACTGGGACACCATCGCTGCCACCACCCGCCAGCAACTATTCCATTGACATCTAATGGATTGATGTCCGGCAAAGATGTTTCAATGCAGTAACAGCGGCCGGTCGTAGGGCCTCGCCTTGGCGTGGCCGCTGACCGACAGATGGTAAATTGCTTTCAAATAGCCGTTATCCTTAGTTATTGCAAAACAATCCTATGAAATCAGGGCGTTGCGAACTGTCCAGCGGGAACGGCCACGCCAAGGCGAGGCCCTACAGTCACGGGTAAGCCTACAGTTCTGATAATGTATCGGTCGTTAAAACCCTGGCTGGATATCTTGTGGATCAGGGTCTATACCGCTATCATAGCCCCATTGTGACTGCAGCCAAGCGACCTTCTTGTTAAAGCAGGGCTTGGTGTAATGGTTCAGGCGATAGGTATTATTATTGCTCTGGCACTGCGGCCAACGGATGAAATCATAATTACCGGCAGTCTCAATACGTGCAGCAAAGGTGTCCATATAGGCCTCCATCTCGGGATAGACCTCCTCATAGAAGCGCTTCCAATAATGCCGTACCCGAAACTGGAAATGAGGGAACTTGGCGATTTCACGAATCCACCTGCAGCGACAATAGCTGGGTTGGTTCTCATAGATGAACTCGTTAAAGGGATAATTCTTGTTATAACGGGTGAATGAGCTGCCACAATCCCACATCGGGCCAAAGATAAGCTTAGTATCGTTACCGCGTTCCTTATACATGAAACAACTGCCCGAAAATGCCTCGGGGTTATCCACAACCTCCTGTACAAGATAGTAGATGGCCAGCGAGTCAATATCGATGTAGCGCTCCCACTCGGTGCTCACCTTGTTACCTATATAAATGGCCGAATCGGCCCGCAGCAAGAAGGATGTGATGTAGTCACGCTGCAAGTCACTCAGCACTTCGGGGGTCTGAGGCGTGACCCAGAAGGGCTCGCCACTACCCTCGGTAAAGGTGATGTTATCAGGTTCCTTATAGTTGTCGATTTCCAGCAGCCAGCCACCGGTGACTTTCAGCGAGTCGGTCTCGTTGTCATTTTGCGCTGTGATGTTGACGCGCTCCTTGTCCACACGGATTTTCTCCGTTAAGAAGTATAGGCCGATATACTGGCCGTTGAGCACCACCTCGATCGGTTCCTGACGCGGATTCCACGCCATACCCATACGTCGCCCAATTTCAAAGGGCAATGCGTCATTCATTTTCCCCATCCACGCGTCAGCATAGGCCAACAGTACCCAATGACGGTTTGAAGGCATCCCCAGCATGGCCTGTTTCTTTTCCAGCTTGAGACGGAAAGGCTTCTTGTCAAGGTTGGTCCAAGTGGCATTGCCACGTCCCTTGATCTGCATTTTCAAGGGTCGTTGTGATGAGCCTAGAGATTCAAAATTCTCATCACCCATGTTGTCAAGCCACCAGTCGGCCTGCAGGTATTCTTCCCTGCTCACAATGTCGCGGTGGTCCTCGGTATTGATGAACAAGACGGGCAGTGTACCAGAATAAGAAGGCATGGGCGACAGCGCTCCACCCAGGAGCCCATCTATCAGGCAAGTGATATCCTCAATGCTGATGGCCTTGTCATTGTTAATGTCGGCGTCATAGGTATATAGCGCATGATACTCAACGCCATTCAACATCATGTTAATGAGATCAGTCGCATCGTCAATGCTTACCTTCCAGTCGCAGTTCACATCGCCACGGGGACGAAGCAAGTCACGGGCGTCAGCACCAGAGCAGAATGCGATGACAAATAACACAAGGATATAAACAACTCTCTTCATTTCACTTTCATTTAGCAGACCTTTACAACTTCTCATTCCCCACCTTCTGTGTTTCCCCACTGGGATTGAAGCCAGATAATCTTACGGTGGATAAATGTCTTGAATTTATTCTCCTGATAATTGATGTCATAGCAATACCATCGCTGTCCATCAGCATTAAAAGCAGGTCTAATAGCGTTCACAAAGTCTGCTACATACTGGTCAATATCCAGATTGTCAAAGGAAGAATTCCAGAAAGTCAGCCAGTGCTCACGAACCTTCATCTGGAAATGCGGAAACTTGCAGATTTCCTCAATCCAGTGTGACTTGAAGACCGTGGGTTGTTCATAGATAAATTTATTGAACTCAGCGTCGCCATAGATGGCATAGCGCTGGAACGCATTGCCGAAGTCCCACACTGGTCCAAAAGCCAATTTGGTGCTGTCACCACGGTGCTTATACATAAAGCAACTTCCGGAGAAGTACTCCAGGTCATCCATGATTTCGCCCACGATGTAGTACATTGCCAGCGTGTCGATGTCGATATATTTTTCCCACTCGGTGCTCGTCTTGTCGTCGGTATAGATAGCGTCGTTTGCCTTTTGGATAAAATTCCTGATGTACCTCTTCTGTTGCCAAGAGAGATTCTCGGGCGATTCAGGAGTAACCCCGAGACTAACGATGTCATCCTGTGGCTCCACAAAGTACAAAGTATTGTCCTCTGGCGAGTTGGTAATCTCCAGCAGCCAACCGCCAGTCATGTTGTAGGGATCGGTCTCTCCGTCCATTTGTTCCTCGATATTGACGCGCTGTTTGTCTACACGAATCTTCTCAGTCAGGAAATACAGGCCGATGTACTGGCCGTTGAGCACCACTTCGACAGGCTCCTGGGCTGGCGTATAAGCCAAGCCTATGCGGCGGCTCAGTTCAAAGCCCATCGTGTTCTTGAGACGTGCCAAGAGGTCGTCGGGGTGAGCCATTAAACACCAGTGCCGGTTGCTGTGCATTCCCAGCAGCGGCTGTTTCTCGTCAAGTTTGAGACGGAAGGATTTCTTGTCAAACATGCGCCACGAGTAGTTGCCGCGACCCTTGATCTGCATTTCCAACGGCTCTTCGTGCGAACCGATTGACTCATAGCCCTCGATGCCCATATTGTCAAGCCACCACTGCGCCCGTAAGTACTCCTCCTTGCTCACGATATCCTGGTACCCATCGGTGTTGATAAACAACACAGGCAGTGAGCCAGAATAAGCTGGCATAGGTTTCAATTCGGCGCCCAAGAGGCCATCAACCAATAGATTGATATCAGCAATATTGATTTCCTTGTCGCCGTTGATGTCGTAGGCATAAGTGTAAAACGAGTGATAGGTCGTACCCGAAACTACGGCGTCCACCATTGTATTCAAGTCGGCAACGCTGAGTTCCCAGTCGCAGTTCACATCACCACGGGGGCGCAAACCGCACTGTCCGTGCATGTAGGGCACAGATAATACAATAATCAAAATGGATGTTAACAGTGACTTTCTCATGATTATTAGGCTTCTAGAACATCTATAGTAATAACGCATGTCAAACAGGCTTTATCCGCCAATGCCTTCACGCAAGCGAGCATGACCAGGCAGGGGTACGTCAAGAACTGTTTCATCCGTCATTCCATTTTATCGGTTGGTTTGAACGACAAAGGTAATGTTTATTTTCAAAACTGCCAACAGTTGGCCAAAAAAACACTATCTTTGCCTTTTGCTAATGATACAACAGGCTCATCGATGTTATATAACTCGCTGAATTTCATAGTGCTATTCCCGTGCATCTTCTTGCTGTACTATGCCATTCCGGCACGTTACGGCAAGGCGCGCAACGTGTTCCTGCTAGTGGTAAGCTACTTGTTGTACCTGCAGTGGAAACCAGCCTATGCCCTTATTCTGCTGGGCGTCACAGCGGTGACCTATGGAGCGGCCAGAGCCCTTTCTTCCGCCAAGGAAGGCACAAGTTTTCACGACCCTGCAGGGCAAACACCAGCCATGAGAGATAAACGGAAGGTCCTGCTGGTGGCTGGCATATTGTTGGCACTGTTGCCGCTGCTGGTGTTCAAGTATTTCAATTTCATCAATGACAGTCTGAGCCAGGGCTTGTCGCTGGTGGGACTGAATTTCTACCTGCCGGGCCTGAACTGGGCAATACCCATCGGCATTTCCTTCTTCACGCTTCAAGCGTTGGGTTACCTGATTGACGTGTACTATCATCGCCAGGAAGTGGAGCATGACTTCCTGACCTATGCCTTATTCATATCTTTCTTCCCCAGCATTCTTTCAGGCCCCATCAACAAGGCCTCGCTGGTCATTCCGCAGTTGAAACAGCTGCGCCCGCAATATGACGGCACCAAGGTGATGCAGGGATTGAGGTTTCTATTATGGGGCATGTTCATGAAGGTCGTGGTCGCCGACCGCGTGGCACTCTATGTCGATACCATCTTGCCCAATTACATGAATCACACTGGTCTATCGTGCCTGATTGCCAGCCTACTCTATACGATACAGATTTATGCCGACTTTGCGGGCTATTCGCTCATGGCCATCGGTGTGGGCAAGGCTTTGGGCTTTGAATTGACCGAGAACTTCCGCCGTCCCTATTTTGCCGTCAGTGTAACCGACTTCTGGCATCGCTGGCACATGTCACTGTCCACATGGCTCAAGGACTATATTTATATCCCGCTGGGCGGAAACCGCTGCAGCCGTGTGCACAACTACTGGAATATCTTGGTGACGTTCCTGGTGAGCGGCATCTGGCATGGCGCCAACTGGACTTTTATCGTTTGGGGCGGCATACATGGCATCTGCCAGATTGTCGAGAAGATGTTGGGTCAGCAGCGCTGCAACTACGGCTGGCTGGGCCGCGGCGTCAAGGTTGTCATCACCTTCCTGATTGTCAACTTCGCTTGGATCTTCTTCCGTATGCCGTCGATAGGCGATGCCTGTCATGTCATCGGACGCATCTTTGACCCCTCCCTTCCCGCCAGCATTTTCATGCCCACCAACACCGACCTGTTGTTGATGGCAATGGGCGTGGGAGTATTGTTCATCAAGGATTTACTCGACGAGTTCTTCCCGGGTCGTTGCCAATTGCTTGAGAACAAGCGGGCGGCAGTGAGATGGGTGACCGCATGCGTCACGATGGTCATCATCGTGATGTGTGGCGTGTTCAGTGCTGACCAATTCATATACGCTCAATTCTGACCTGCCATGATACGTCACTGGATTAAAATATTGGTTTTCTTCATCATCATCGTCCTGATTGATGTGGTGACTGGGCTGGTGTTCACACGGCTAACCAGTTGTGCACGTGGCGGTGACACAGCGCGCAACGAATACATCTGCAACAGAACGAGTGAGGACATCCTCATCTTCGGCTCCTCACGCGCCATACACCACTATAACCCAGCCATCATTACCGACTCCACAGGGCTATCTTGCTACAACTGTGGACAGGACGGCAACGGGGCCATCCTGAACTATGGGCGCTATCACCTGATCTGCCAGCGATACCAGCCCAAGATAGTAATTTATGACGTGATGCCGCTCTACGATTACCTCCAGGGCGAGGACAACAGCAAGTACTTGGGATGGCTCAGGCCCTACTATGACCGCGACGGTATCGCTGACATTTTTAAGGCCGTGGACCCCATGGAGCAGTATAAAATGATGAGCCAGATGTACCGCTACAATTCGCGTTTCGTGCAGATTCTTTCTGATTGCTTGCGCTCGGGACAGGCCGATGACCGGAACGGGTTCATGCCCTTGGAAGGCGAACTGGACACCCTGAAAATCAAACCTGTAGAGTATCAATCACAGGAACTGGATCTGATAAAGGTCACCTATCTTCAACGGATGCTCGATGAGTCGGACGAAACACGCTTTGTGCTGGTGGTTTCACCCTACTGGTATGGCATGGACGCCAGTTTGTTGGAACCTGTCAAAAGACTCTGTGCAGAACGCGGGATAGCCCTGCTGGACTTCTCCAACGACCCCAAATACCTGCACAACGATAACTACTTCGTTGACGGCGCTCACCTCAACGCCCGCGGAGCTGATGAGTTCACCCGCGACCTTGTCTCTATGCTGAAAGGAGCATTAGATAATAGATGACACTGCCCTTGGAAGGAAACTCCTGCAGGAAGAAGTTCATATTGTTGCTCTTGAAGGTGTTGCTGGTGAAGTCCAGGTTCAAACAACTGTGTGCCTTCACCGCCGTTCATATCAGCGACATAGCTATAAAAAGCGTGGTAGGCTGCTCCTTTCATCACCGAGTCAACTAGTGCATTCACATCGGCAATGTTCATTTCCCAGTCACAGTTCACGTCAGCGCGGGCGAAGCCCCGACTGGGCATGTGTCACTAACCCGGTTATGGAACATAAAATGAGAAAGATGAGTGCTAAGGTTTTTTCATGACATTGTTCTGGTGAGCGGGGAAAAGATATGGTCCTTGAAGAAAATGAACGGGCTGAGGCGCAGGCGGTCACACAGCCATGCGCAGACCAGGCAGCACAACACAACAAACGCCACCGCTACAACCGCGAATGAGATAGCCGACGGGTCAAAAGCGAAATATGGTGCTACCACCTTGGTTACAAGCGTGAAGATGGGCGAGAACACTACTATGGCAAGTGAGTTGCGCCCCAAAAAGCACAGAGTGTTGCAAACGATAGCACCACAATAAGGATAAAGGGCCAGCAAAAGGCTCATCATGAGCACTGTGATGGCTACGCCGGCCAGTGACCCGTTATGGAAGTTCTCGCGTGAGGCAAATAGCACGATTAAGGGCAGGATCGCGATGTATGACGGAGTGATTATTTTTGTCAAGGAGTTGCCGCTGCGCATGACCACTAAGCCCAACAGGAAATAAATGACATAATCCCAGTTGAGACCCTCGATGACCAGTGATAGCCCATACAGCACCAGTCCCGTCAATGCCAGTCCCGAAATGCCTTTAAGGTGTAACAGACGGTAAACGATGTAATAGATAGCGGTGCTGATGACCAGCGTGTGGAGGTACCAGTAGGGGCCGGTGGGCTGTGTCGCGATGCGCGTCACGAAATCCAGTGGCGTGAGGCGCTCAATGGCGTTGTGTGCATGGAGGGCGTTGCCCATGAAGTACTGCAAGAGAATGTAAAGCGCCTCGAACAGCAGGTAGGGGACCAGGATGCGCAACAGGCTCTTACCGAAAGAGCGCGGCTCCTTTTCCACGTTGGCCAAATAGCCCGAGATGATGAGAAATGCCGACATATGGAACGTGTACACCGCCTCGCGCAGCACGGGATAGGTCTCCTCGATCAGGGCGAGGTGAAACAAGACCATCAACACGATGAAGATGCCCTTGAGATAATCTAGCTGGTGTATACGTTCATTAGCCATTGGCGATGGTGTTAACGGTTATATCTATTGTGGCCTATATTGCGTTTGCGAGCGTTAGTGACGTTCTTTAACAGTTCTTTCTCGTTAGCCACGCCGTGGAAGACATTGTATTTCACCTCCAGGCGGTCAAAGCGATAATTCTTGGTCGAACTTTTTGACCAATGAGTCATGAATTGGCCGTTGCCGCCGTTCACAGTAACATCATTGTTATCAAACACGACCGAGCCGCTAGGTGCAAATTCCACAAGGAAGAAGTTCATGTTGCTGCTGCGGAACGTGTTGCCCTTGAAGTTGAGGTTCATTTTCTTGATCTTGTGGCTGTAGATGCGCGTGTCGCCCTCAAAAACGTTGTTGCTGGCGTTGAGGGTAAACAAGTCGGTGCCTTCGCCACCGCCCACATAGGCTACACTTTCAAGCCCCTTGCACACATTGTCGCGCAGCGTCACGTTGCCGCCCTCATACTGGCACCAGATGAGTCTCATGCCATAGGGTTTGCGGTTCTTGGGGTTGACGGTCACCTCGTTGAGCAGGTGATTGCCTAACACGCTCACGATGCCACCTCGGGTCTGGAGGAACATGTATCCCGAGTCGTCATGATCGGTGAGTACCAGGTTCCTGTTGATGACCGTGTTGCCGTTGATGTGGATAGTGTCGCCACATGAACTCAGATCATGCACTTCGATGTCCTTGTGGTAGTACCTGTATTCGCGACCGATGTCGCCATTGATGATCTGGTTATTCTCGATGTAGATGTCCTTGTGGTAATCGGCGGGGTCAAAACCGATATACATGCAGCGCGTGGTGACATCGTTGATGAAGAACTTGTTGTTGCGCAGGTGGAAATTACGCGTTGTGCACTGGTCTTTGCTTAGCTTGTGGTCGGTCATCAGGGTGAACAGCATGCCGCAGTTGGCCTCGGGATCCTTGTCCTTGCCGTTGTAACCGCCATAATAAAACTCGTTGTCCTCCACAAAGATGTCGGTGCGTCTGGCCGTGCCGCGGACATAACCGTTGGTCACATCAACCACGCGGTCATAGATGCCGAGGGTCTCGTCCTTGCCATACTTGTAGAACTTATTGCCCTTGACATTGATGTTGTGCATCTCGCCTCTTATCCACAATCCTCCACCATCGTTGCAGTTGTTGTAGTTGGATATGATATTGTTAGCAATGGTGACATTGGAGCACACACGCAGGTCGAAATTGGTAATCACGGCATTCTCCATATAACTCTCAGTATCGTGTATATCCACGAAGTTAGCGTGGTAGATTTTCACGGCATGACGTATTTCATCTTCCCACCAGAGACCCTTGTGCTCCTTCAGCCTTAAGGTCACATCGCTGATAGACACTGAGATGGGATTCTTAGCGGTGCCGGTGATACGGAAGTAGGTGTCGTCGATAAAGGATTTGAAACCGCCCTTGTCGCTACCCTTGTCCAGCCAGATAGTAGTCTTGCCACTACCCTTGCCCTTGATGACAGCATGACACTGAATCCTGATGGTACCACTGACGGTGTACTCACCCTCACCGAAGTTAATTACCACGGTATCATTGCGGTTTATCCGACCGCATTCTTCACGCAGTTGCCGGGTCAAGTCGCTGCGGGTGTCGGTGATAGCGATGTTGAAGGTCCTCGCATGTCCTGTCAAAGCAGCCATGCAGACCAGCACAACCAGACTCAAATATTTCATTACTCTTATCATAGCCAACAAATTTTATCGGTTAGACTGAATCGCAAAGATAGGGTTTATTTCCCAATCCACGAATTAAAAGTCCGCTAAAATACTGTCCACGAATTTAACCGCCTACGAATGGGGTTATTATTTCGTGGACTGGAGAATGGCGGTGAGGGCGGTGCGGAAGGCAGTGGTAGAGTATTGGTGTTCGTAGAGGGAACGGGTGCTGGCTGGGGACTGTAATGAGCTGGATATGGCAGCGGCAAGGGCTTCAGCTTCACCGGCAGGGAAAAACTCCACGCCTTGACAATCTTCACAAGTCTGACGGAAGAAGGGCAGGTTGCTGAGAACCATCGGCTTGTCAAAGTAGGAGGCAATGCTTGTCACACCGCTTTGAGTCGCCGAGATATAGGGGTAAACGACTACCGCTGCTCGTGAGAACAGATCGGCAACCTCACGGTCATCAACAAAACGATTGATCCAAATGACATTTTTTTCTTCGGCACTGCGCTCAAAATAAATGTCCTGAGTACCTGCTATCACGAGTGGGCGGGACTGTAATTCAGGATGAGAGAGATAGGCGTCATAGAGCAGATGTACACCCTTGTAAAGGTGCAGGGTACCAAAGAACAGGATGTAGCCATCCTCGATCGACTTGAGTTCAGGCACCTTGTTGCCACCCCTCGCGATGTCGTCATTGACAAGGGTGGGAAAAGGAGCGTAATGGGACTCATGCTCGGGGAAAGACTGCTTGAGCAATTCCAATTGTGCAAGGCTGTTGGTCACCTTGTGGGGAGTATCTCGGAACAGCCGTCGTTGTGGACCGGCAATGATGAGACGATCCTTGAGGCCCTTGAAGACGTTACTGAACTTATAATCATGATAGACAGCATCGTGCACCGTGTAGAGCAACGGCACCGATTGTTGCAGTTTTTTTATACAGCCAGCAAGGATGAGTTCTCCCGTGAGCGAGTAAACCATATCGATAGCATGGCTGGAAATGAGCTGCCTGATGGCTCGCTTGACATTGGCGGGATGGAAGCGGAATAAGGCCTTGGACACCTTGGATGTGGGATAGTCAATCCAGCTGAAGGCACTTGCCGGGATGTCGGGGAACGCGTCGTTATCGGCACCATGTCGGGTCACGATGAGCACATGGTCATCTTCCTGCCACATGGTATTGATGATGGTGCGGGCATACGGCCTCATACCTGGCGCATCATATTCGGTAGCAAGAAACAATATGTGACGCCTGGACGAACTCATGAGGATTGATCGGTTACGGGTTCTTCTTGGGTAGCCTCCTCTGATGCCTCCTTGGGCTCCTGCTCTGCCGCTTCTTCTGCATTCCTGCGCCGGCGGGCAGCCTCGACAGATTCAAACTCGGGATGTACCTCAAGTGGATAATGGCGGTTAAGCGACAAAGCGATGAACATGAGCGAGAGGTTGAGCATGTTGGGAGTCAACGGGGCCCAGTCGCTACTGCCCTGAATCAACTGGCAACAGACGATACCCAATCCCGTGATGTTGATAATGTTATAGTAACGGTTGTTGGATGCTTGAGTTCTTCGCTTGAATGTCGCGATATAATATATGACAAAACCCATAATGGGCAGATAACCGATGAGTCCCAGTTCCACAATCATAATAATCCAGATGTTATGGATGGGGGTAATGAAAAAGTACTCCTCGGGGCGCCACATGTTGGTCATATCAAACACCTGTTCGAAGATGACAGCCGACGTGTTCTCGGTCAGATAGAACAAATGATTGTTCATGCTCACTCCCACCAAGGGGTGATCCATGAAAATCTCATAACCACAATAGTAGTGCATGAGACGTGAAGTAGTCATTTCGTCCAAGTTCTCCACATCACTGAAGAGAAAGTTCAAAGGACCAGAGAGCAGCAAGGCTACCAAGATACCAACTGGCACGATGCCCTTGAGAAAACTCTGAAAACTGATCAATTTGTAACGACGATAGACGTAGAACACAACGACAGCTACCAGAGCCATAAATGAGGCAAGCAGGGCACTACGGCTGGCACTCAATACGATAACGACCAACGCCATTCCCGCCAGGATTGCACTCTCGCGACGTCTGAAGTTAGTGATAAAGCAAGCTACAAAGAAGGTGAAATAGTAGGAAGCATAGGTACCGAGCACATTGGGATGGCCCATCGTACCCACAGCACCCACTCGCTCCTCGCTACGTGTCGCGGCATCGCTGTCAAACAGTTTCACCACACCTTCCATGCCCAGCACAGGGTAGCATATAGCCAGTAAGAAATGCAGCACCACTGTCGCCGCCAGCCCCATATAGATGCCCCTGACCACGGTCTTCACCGAGAAGCAGTTGGCAAACATATAGATGAAAATGGCGAAAGACGATAAATAAATGACCTCAATCAGGGTGTGGATGCGTGAGACGCTGAACGGGTTTACCAGTGTATAGGCTGCATAAATGAGGAAGATAGCCATCAGCATCAGCTTGGGACGCCTGATGCGCCATGATTTCTCAACGGCTATAATCCACAACAGCAAGAAAGACAGGAGATAAAAAGGCCAGACACCGCCAACGGGTCCAAAAGAGCCGCCCAGGCTTTCCTCGGAGCCGGCATTGACATAAGGCAAATACAAGCGGGCAAAACAGCAGGACAGGGTATAGACCGCAATGATAATCTCATAGACGCGGCTCTTGGTCATGCGGCTACCCTCGCGGACTGCAAAATACAGCAGCGCGCAGCCGAGGACGACCAATATGAGCACTCTATCCATGCGTCAAGTGTTTCTTCTCAAGCGAAAACCGAATCAGTCCTCGTTGTTGGTATTGCTGACGCCGTAGCCGTAGGTGTTGTCGTTGCTCGGTTTGGTATCGTTCAGCACGACGCACATATTCTTGAGCTGCTTGTTGGCGGCAATGCGGTTCATGAACTTGATGAGGTTGCGCTTGGTGAAGTTGGCGCGTGTGACATAGACTGTGGCATTGCTATACTTGTCAAGCGCAAAACTGTCGCTCACCTGGGCCACAGGTGCCGAGTCTACGATAATGACATCATACTGCTCGCGCAAGTCGCGGAACATGTCTTTCACGCGGTCGCCAAGCAGCAACTCCGACGGGTTGGGCGGAATAGCACCGCCAACGAATACGTCCAAGCCCTTGACTTCCTTGCACGGTTGTGCAATCTGCTCGAGGGTGACATTGCCTTGTGAAAGATAGGACGTCACACCAGGCATCTCGTTGAGGTCAAGCATCTGGGCCAACTTGGGATTGCGGATGTCCATGCCCACGAGAGCCACTCGCTTACCAAGCAGGGCAAACGATGAAGCAATGTTGGTGCTGATGAACGACTTGCCCTCGCCGCTGATGCTGCTGGTAACCAGGATGACCTTGTCCTCCTCCTTGTTGAGCAGGAACTGCAGGTTGTTGCGGATGTAGCGGAACAGCTCGACAATAGATGACGACTTGCCGTCCTTGACCACAAGTGGAGTCTTGTGGCGGTTGTGGTGAATATGGCCGATGAAGGGCACCTGGGTAATCTCCTCCAGTTCTTCCTGGTTGGCAAACTTGGTGGTGAACAGGTCCTTCATGTAAACCAGCAGCAGAGGCAGCAGCAAACCTGCCAGCAAAGCCACAGCAAGAGCCATCATCTTGTTAGGACTGATGGGGGTATTCTGAGCATAGGCATGATCGACAATCTTGCCCTTAGGCGTAGTGGCTGCCAGTACAAGCGAGTTCTCCTCGCGTTTCTGTAACAGGAAGGTGTAGAGGGTATTCTGGATACCTTGCTGGCGGTAAAGCTCACGGGATTCGCGCTCGATTGAAGGCAGCTTGCCCATCTCGCCCGATGCCTGGTTTACCTGACTGTACATCTTCTTGAGCTGTATGTCCACACCCCTAATCGACGAGTTGAGTCCGTTGAGCACATTGTGGTGCATGGTCTCTATCTGCTGGTCAAGTTGCTTGAGCGCCATGTTATCGTCCTTGGCCGACAGTTCAAGTTCCTGCCTTTTGGCCAGCAGGTTGTTGTAAGCCTTGATAGAGCCCGACGCAGCACTTGAATCCACGTCAAAGGGGATATAGGAGCGCTTGTTGGCGGGGTTGGTGACAAAGTCCTTCACCATACCCAGGAGCTGCTTGTTGGTCTCCAGCTTGATGATGGCACGGTCGGCCATCTCCTGCTTGGCCATCGATGTCTTGAGCTGCAACTCGGCATCCGAGATCTTGTTGTTGCGCTTGTAGGCTTCAATGTCGGCCTCGCTGCCAGCCAGACCCTTGTAGATGAGTGCCAAACGCTCGTCAATGAACTTGGCGGTATTGATGGCTTCCTCGTCTTTCTCACGCTGTCCACGCTCGTTGTACAGGTCCATGAGCCTGTTGAGGATGTCGATGCCTCGTGTCTTATTGGTCTCGGCTATCGAGAGGTTGATGCCGTTGGACTTCTTGGTAGCGAGTTTGATCTGGATGCGACGGTTCAACTGTTCGCCACGGAACTGGTTGCCATACAGGCTTGCTGTGATGTGATGGGGCTTGCCTGGCTTGAAACCCTCAGACGCTTGGAAGGCGAACACGCCGAACGGAGTCTTGACGGTGACCGGCAGCGTAGCGTCCTTGATATCAACCATCTTTTTCTTGCGGAACTTGGACTCTATATCCACCAGTCCATCCTTGTCAACGTCAATCTTGAACTTCAAGGAGGTCGTCAAGGTATCGAAAAATTCCTCGGGTGCCACAATCTCGACCGGCGAACTGTTGTAGTGGTCACGCTCGGCCTTGAACCAGCCCTTGTCCTCGATATAAGAGCGGTTGAGCTTGAGCTGCTTAACCACCTGTGTGCACAGTTCCTGTGACGAGAATACAACCATCTCATCATCCACCTTGCTGCCCTGCCCCATGAGTTTCATGCTCTTGAGGAGGTTGGTTCCGGCTCCGCCGCTATTGTCATCCTGGGAAATGAGAACGACCGACTTGACATTATAAACACGTTGGGCGGACCTCAGGTAGAGGAACGCCAACGAGATGCAAGCGACAAGCGACAGCAGGAACAGCCACCAGTAACGTTTATACTTGCGGACGAATGCACTGAAGTCAATAATCTGCTCCTCTTGCTGAGCAGTGGGAGGTGTATTGAATTTTGCCATGTCAGATTCTTAATAAATTATCTTGCGAGAGCAATAACGAGAGATGCGATGACCGACACACTGCTCACGATGGTTGATATGACAGTCAGCTTGAAAGCGTTATTCTGGTTATACTTGGAATTATCGATGCGGATCTGGTTGGGTTCCACATAGACGACATCATTCTGCTGCAAATAGAAATACGGAGAACTGAAGATTTCACTGTTGGTCAGGTCCAGACGGTGATAGGTGCGCTGGTTCCCCTCGGTACGGATGACATATACACGGTCGCGCTGGCCGAACTCGGTGAGGTCACCGCACTGTGCCAGGGCATCAAGCACCGTGATGCACTGCTGCGTCGTGATCACACGATGCGGATTACGCACCTCGCCCAGCACATCGATGCCGAAGTTGACAATCTCAACACGAACAAACGGGTCCTTCACTTCCTTAGCCACCTGCTCGGTGATATATTGTCTCACTTCATCGGTTGTCTTACCGCCGACAGCGATGCGTCCGAGCTTGGGCATCATGATAAAGCCTTGGCTATCGACTAGATAGGTCTGCACCCGAGGTTGGGTGGCAGTAAGCATCGATGACTTGGTTGCAGGATTGCTCAAGGGTACATTATAGACGGCAGTAGCCTCGGGCACGGCCGATGTCACCGATATGACCAGCTCGTCATCGGGCTGAAGCCTGACAGGATAGTTACCCTGCACATTGGGTAAAACGCCACTGGGGGCATCACCCAGATTCTTGAAATAGGCAAGGGTATTGTCCTTAGATGAAGTACATGACAACAGCGTGACCGCTGCAATCATCACGATAAGAAATCTTGATTTCATAACGGTATAACAATATTGTTTTTACCCTATAAACGAGGATAGCGGGGATTTATTTTGTATCCCTGTGTTTTTTGAGGATTTTTGACAGCACCATGTCACGCATCTCGCGGTCACTGCCCCATACAATAATCACCAGTGCCACCAGCATAAAGATGATGTCATACCAATAGCTTGAGCTGAAATAGAACGGCAGGGCGCTCACCAAGATGACAGCCACTGGCACGACAACACGGACATTAATCTTCAACACGAAGTATCGCTTCATGTCATGCCAACGATAGATCACCAGCACAATATAGGTCACCAGTTGAGCGATGATCACGCCATAGATGCCAATCTGCCTGATAAGCGTGAGATTGAGCGCCACATTGACAACAGCGGCGAGCACGATAGCCGGCAGCGTGCGCGGGGTGTCCTTGGCGCACTGATAGCCCATGTCAAAGAAAGCAGCGACAGCAAAAATCACGGCCGACAAGCCGAGGGGATAAATGAACATGATGCTTGAACGGTACTCGTCGGCCACAAGCCACCAGTAATTGACCTTGAGCATAAACACATAGCCCACCAGTATCATCGCCAACAGGAAAATGTAGCCGTTAAACATCTTGGAGAAGAAACGGTCACGGTCGGGACTATTATACTGTAAAATAGCGGTCTCCTGCCATGCCTGATAGAAGATGATGGCCAATGTGCTGATGATGCCCGTGAAACGCATCGCGACAGCATACACGCCATTGACTTCAAGGCCGATGAAGTGCTTGATAAACAGCGGTTCGCTGCTACCGGTAATCCACCAGCACAGCGAGCCTGGCAACAGGGGCAAAGTGTAACGGAGGATTTCACGCCCGACTTGACGCGAGTTGATGCTCCAACGCGTATTACGGACAATCAAGCGCACTCGCAATTCAACAATCACCAGCGCCAACACACGCGCAATAATGTTAGCCATGAAAATGCCCTTGATGCCCCACCCCAGTCCGGCGACAAAAAGCACACTGAACAAGCCGATGCCCAGTGCAGACAAGATGCCCACCATGACAAAGGCACGGTTATTGCCCAGTCCACGAAATACTTGGGAAAAGACCTCTTGTAACGACATGGCCACCAGGAGCCCCAACACATAACCGAGGTAACCGATATGGGTCGTCAGTGACAACACAATGGTTCCCAACACGGCCAAAGATAGCGTTGAAAGCATCGTACGGCAAACAAAGGACACGATACGCTGCTTGCGTGTCTCGTCATCACAGTCCAGCAAGAACCTGAAAGCGCCATCGCGCAACTGCAAGGTCACAAAAGGCATGAGCAGGAAGCATACCGTCAGGCACACATCATAATAGCCGAAGTCGGAGGTATCGTGCACAAAATAGGTATACAACGGCACCATCATGAACGTGATGATCTTGGAGCCGATGTTGCCTATGGCATATATCCCGATGTCTTTCAGAAACTTAGAACCTCGGTTAGTCGTTATATTGTTGTCGTTGTTACTGCTCATTAGTCTTTTAGCGGGTGCAAAATTACAAAATATTTGCGTTTTTTGGCGTTCTTTGAACAAATGTTTGTAATTTCGCATGATAAAAGATGATCAAGACAATCAACTCATGGCGCGGACTCATGGCGGTCGCGGTGGTATTGTTCCACTGTGGCGTGGGCTGGATATATAATGTTGCCGTGTCGGGCGTGACGTTCTTTTTCATTTCAAGCACATTCCTGCTAGCGATGCGGCACCCGTTTGAGCGGCTCACACTGCAAGAGTATCGACGTTTCACATTTTCCCATGCCCTACGCATCTATCCACTGCACTGGCTAGGGCTAGCGCTGCTGATAGCCATCGCCTTGCTATTCACCGGCGAGAAGATAGACTGGGGCGCCACAGCATTAAGTGCGATGCTACTGCACTCGTGGTCACCGGTGCATGACGTCCACTACGGTCTCAATCCCGTGGCCTGGTACTTGTGCGCCCTGCTGTTCTGTTACCTGATATATCCATTCATGGCCCATTGGCTGGGAAGATGGCGCTTACGCCACAAGATTGCACTGGCCATTGTACTGGCTATCACATTGGGGTCCATACTGTTACCCCTGGATATTCCACGACGCGAAGCGGTGTTTGTCAATCCGCTGTCCCATGTACTTGACATCACAGTGGGACTAGGGTTCTTACACATTTACCACATCCTCAAGAACCGTTTTCCACGGGTAAGTTATCACATGGCAACCCTCATCGAAGCCATCGCCTTGCTACTCCTGGCAGCAGTCATCACCATCAACATGTCGACCACATGGATACGCCCATGGGAGGACGTCATCATCTGGTTGCTGCCACAGGGAGCCATCCTGCTCGCGCTGGCTTGGTTAGGCGGCCAGGAAGGTGCCATCGGACGGATGTTGATGTGCAGACCGTTGCAGTGGTTAGGCAGTATCAGTTTTGAAGTCTATGTGCTGCAGTTTGTGGCATTCCGCCTTTTTGGTTATGTGGTATCGCCCATCGCGGGACACCTCGGCTGGCAGATTTACGACCAGGTGGCCTGGTTTGCCTTGCCCTTGTTGTTACCTATTGCATGGTTGGTGAATCGCTATTTCACCCGACCTGTGAACAAATACATTCAACGCAAAATCTCAACAAACTGACAAATGATACGGACAATCAACGGCTGGCGCGCCGTTTTCGCGCTGATGATCGTGCTCTTTCATGTGGGAGCCACCTCGTTTGAGGAAATGACCTGGGCAGGCGTGACGTTCTTTCTGATGGCCAGTGGTTTCCTGCTCGCCAGGAAACATCCGTTTGAACAACTTGACAGCCAATCCTATCGTCGCTTTGCATGGAACCATGCTGCCAAACTCTTCCCTCTACACTGGCTGACGCTGGCATTATGGCTTATTGCCATGGCGGTGCTGGGAATGCTCGCCATCAAGCCTCTGGCATTGGTTCTCAATGCCACATTGCTGCAAAGTTGGTCACTCAGCCATTCCATTTATTTCTCCTTCAACAAATTCTCATGGTTCCTGAGCACCCTATTGTTCTGCTACTTGTGCTATCCGTTGCTAGCTAAGCGTTTCACACCGCTACCAACACCCATAAAATTGCTGATTATCGCGGTGTTAGCTATCATCGACATCATTGTGCTTGCTGGGACCGACGATTATGGCCGCACTGCTCTCTACGTCTTCCCTCCAGTCCGACTCATTGATTTCATCATCGGTATGACGCTTGCCGACGTCTGCCAGGACCGTAGCAACAAAATGCAGGTGCTGGGCAAAAGCCCTAACGGCACTGACGCCGAACTCATTTCCATCGCCATCCTGGCGGCTACAGTGATGCTCTTCCGCTCCTATCCGTCATTATTACCCTGGAGCGATGCCATCCTGTGGTGGATTCCCGTGGCTGCAATCCTGGTGGTAAGCCTGTTCTATGACAAGCGCGAGGGATTCATCGGCAGAATACTGGCTTCCAAGCCATTGCAATGGCTCGGAAACATCAGTTTTGAGATTTTCATACTACAGGGCATTGCCGCTCTGGTTTACAACTACTGGGTTGCACCTGTGATGGCCCACATTGGCCTACAACGGGTTTACGACTACGTCGCAGCCGACCTACTCGGAGCTTCGGCTCCAGGACTCATCGTGTGGCTTATCCTGCCCATTGATATCCTCCTTGCCTGGGCTGTCAACCGCCTGTTTACCAAGCCTGTCACCCGTCTGCTCAGACGAGGATGACATCAACCTTGACGACATCAACTATCTCATGCAGCCGATTCAATGCAATCGGTTGCATTATTTTTTTGGGGGTTGCTGCACATTATTTATAATCATCTTGGGGGATATTTTGTTATTTTTGTAGGTGCTTAACCCAATAACAAGAAAAATTATTACATAACACTAAAAAATAATAACAAGATGATGAAAACAAAACCGGATCTTAAATTCAACCAGCTGTGGAACATCAGCTTCGGTTTCTTCGGGGTGCAGATTGCTTATGCGCTGCAGAGTGCCAACATCAGCCGCATCTTTGCGACACTAGGTGCCGACCCTCACAACTTGAGTTACTTCTGGATCTTGCCCCCGTTAATGGGCATGGTAGTACAGCCGCTGGTGGGCTACTTCAGTGACAAGACGTGGCTGGGCCGTTGGGGCCGCCGCATCCCCTATCTGCTGATTGGTGCCCTGGCAGCTATCATCGTGATGTGCCTGCTGCCCAATGCGGGTTCGTTCGGATTGACTATCGCTGGCGCGATGACCTTCGGCCTGATTGCCTTGATGTTCCTTGACACGAGCATCAACATGGCGATGCAACCCTTCAAGATGATGGTGGGTGACATGGTCAACGAGAAACAGAAGGCCAAGGCCTACAGCATCCAGTCCTTCCTGTGCAATGCGGGTTCCCTGGTGGGTTACATCTTCCCGTTCCTGTTCACGGCCATCGGCATCGCCAATGTGGCTCCTGAGGGCGTTGTCCCCGACAGCGTGAAGTGGTCTTTCTATGTGGGTGCAGCCATCCTCATCCTGTGTGTCATCTACACCATCAGCAATGTGAAGGAATACACTCCGCAACAGATGGCTGAGTTTAATGCCGCAGCCAACGCTGAGGGACAAGGTGCTCAGACTGGTACCGAAATGAGTGCGTCACAAAAGAAGCACGCCTACAAGGTTTTCTTAGAGGTTGGTCTGGTACAATTCTTCTGCTGGGCAGCATTCATGTACATGTGGACCTACACCAACGGCACCATCGCTGATACCGTTTGGGGCACCACCGATGCAGCCAGCGAAGGTTACCAAAAGGCCGGTAACTGGGTAGGCATCCTGTTCGCCGTGCAAGCCATCGGCAGCGTGCTGTGGGCTGTGGTATTGCCACAATTCAAGAACATCAAAGTGGCCTATGCGCTGAGTCTTGTTATCGGCGGCATCGGCTTTGCCATGGTTCCCTACATCCACAATCAGTACCTGTTGTTCGTGCCCTACTTCCTCATCGGTTTTGCTTGGGCAGCAATGCTGGCCATGCCCTTCACGATGGTGACCAACGCCTTTGAGGGCAGCAGCCGCATGGGTACCGCACTTGGTCTGTTCAACTGTACCATCTGCATCCCGCAGATTGTCGCCGCTGCTTTAGGTGGTGTGTTGTTGGCATCCATGGGCAGTATTCAAGGCAATATGCTCATGCTGGCCGGTATCCTGCTTATCGTCGGAGCCGCCTGCGTCTTCATTATCGAAGATAAAAAACGCAAAGCCTGATTTAACGAAAGATTAAAAACTCACAACTAATAACTTTGAACTAAACATGAAAATTAGATTTAATCTGGAGTACAGCACCGTTTACGGCGAGAATCTAGTACTCAATATATTAGACAACAACGGCGAGAAAGTGGCAAGTCATGCCATGAAACCCGCTAGCGACAAGGCATGGAAATGTGATATGGATGTCCCCGCCAAGGCTGGGCACATCGACTACTACTACAGTGTGGAACGCGAAGGCAAGGAACAACGCCACGAGTGGATAGTTATTCCGCATCGTTTGGACCTGAATGCTGCAAAGGCCAACAGATATATCACCTTTGACCACTGGAACGACATGCCTGATGACAGCTACCTGTATAGCTCGGCATTTACCGACTGTGTTGCGTTGCGTAAACAGCAGTTACCCGCAAAGTGCAAGTACCCCACCATCATCCAGCTGAAGGTGCGTGCCCCGCAGCTGCGGACTGGCGAAGTGCTTGGTGTCGTTGGCAATGAGCCCACCCTGGGCGACTGGAACGAGGACAAGGCCCTGAAGATGACCGAGCACAACCACAACGAGTGGGTCATTTGTATCGATGGTGCTGCCTTCAAGAAGGCGTTTGTCGAGTTCAAATTCGTCATCATGGGCGAAAAGGGTAAGCCGACCATCTGGGAGACCGGTGACAACCGCACCGTACTGCTTCCCGTGTTGAAGGAAGGTGAGCACATCGTCTATGAATTGCAGCAGGCCTATTTCCCGCTCTATCCCGTCAAGCTGGCAGGTACGGTAGTTCCCATCTTCTCGCTGCGCAGCGAGGGCAGCTTCGGCGTAGGTGACTTCGGCGACCTGAAGCTTATGGTGGACTGGGTGGCCCATACTGGACAACGTGCTTTGCAGGTTCTTCCCATCAACGACACGACCATTACCCACACCTGGAGTGACAGTTATCCCTACAACAGCATCAGCATCTATGCCCTGCATCCGCAGTATCTTGACTTGCGGCAACTGCCCAAGCTTGATGACAAGAAACGCATGGCAGAGTTTGAAAAGTTGCGCAAGGAACTGAATGCCCTGGCACAGATTGACTATGAACGTGTGAACAACGCCAAGCGCGAATACATGAAACTGCTGTTCAAGCAGGAAGGAGACAAGGTGCTCAAGAGTGATGAGTTCAAAGCATTCTTTACATCCAACGAAGATTGGCTGGTGCCGTATGCCGCCTTCTGCCACTTCCGTGACGAGTACGGAACAGCAACATTCTCACGCTGGCCCAGCCATCACATCCTGACCGACGAGGACCGTGCAGCAATGTGCAACCCGCGCACCAAGGTTTACAAGGAAGTGAGCTTGTGGTACTATATCCAGTACTATCTGGACAAGCAGATGCGTAGTGCCCACAAGTATGCCCAAAGCAAGCACGTAGTGCTCAAGGGAGATATCCCCATCGGCATCAGCCGTGACAGTGTTGAGGCATGGGTAGAGCCCAAGTACTTCAACCTCAACGGACAAGCCGGTGCCCCACCCGATGCTTTCTCGACCAATGGCCAGAACTGGGGCTTCCCGACCTATAACTGGGATGTAATGCTCGCCGACGGCTGCAAGTGGTGGGTAAAACGTTTCCGCAAGATGGCTCAGTACTTTGATGCCTACCGCATCGACCATGTGCTGGGATTCTTCCGCATCTGGGAAATTCCCATTGACGCCGTTCACGGTCTGTTGGGTCAATTTTCTCCCTCGTTGGGCATGAGCGCACAGGAAATCCGCAGCTATGGTCTCAACTTCCAGGAGGAACTGATGACCAAGCCGTTCATTGCCGATTGGGTGCTGGACCGCATCTTCGGTCGATTGGCTGACACCGTACGCGAGAAATATGTCGAGCGCGTACATGACGACATCTATCGCATGAAGCCCGAATACGACACCCAGCGCAAGGTGGAAGCTGCCTTCCAGGGAAAAGAGAGCGAGGAAGACATCTGGCTGCGTGACGGCCTGTATGCCCTCATCAGTGATGTGCTGTTTGTGCGCGACCGCAAGAACCCGGCCTTGTTCCATCCGCGCATCTCGGTACAGTTTGACTTCATCTACGAGGCGCTCTACGACAATGATAAGGCCGCCTTCAACAAGCTGTACAACGAGTACTTCTACCACCGCAACAACGACTTCTGGTCATGGTGCCCGACTGCGTGGCATGGGTGATGAACGAGTTGCGCATCCTGAGCCTCGAAATCCAGTCGATGCCCAAGGACAACCACATCAAGTTCGGCAATCTTAATGCCAATCCCTATCGCAGCGTCGCCACTGTCTCGACCCATGACATGCCCACGATGCGCCAGTGGTGGGACGAAGACTGGGACCGCACTCAGGAGTACTACAACACGTCACTGTGGCATAATGATGCTGCTCCCCATCCGCTGCCTGGCTGGCTAGCCGACGACATCGTTCGCGCACACCTCAACAGCCCGTCAATGCTGTGCCTGCTGTCATTGCAAGACTGGCTCGCCATCGACGAGAAAATGCGTCTGCCGGATGCCGATGCCGAACGCATCAACATTCCTGCCAATCCCCGCCACTACTGGCGTTACCGCATGCACATGACCATTGAACAGTTGATGAAGTCCAACGACTTCAACAACCACGTGAATGAACTCATCAACCAAAGCGGAAGGCTATGAAACATCTCACTGTACTGGTAGCGATCATCATGGCATTCATCTTACCGCAGACTATCAATGCCCACACCAGGGTAGCCTATGCTCCTGGTGAGACTTCCTTCTCGGTAGAGACCAACGAGGATGCCCAGCAGGTGACATTGCGCATCTATGATAACGGGATGGGCGGGAAACCGACCAAGACCGTCAATATGACCAAATCCAATGCCAACTTGTGGCAAGCGACCGTCAAGGGAAATCTGAAAGGCAAGTTCTACACGTTTGATGTGAAGTATGGCGGCAAATTCTGTGGAGAATGTGCTGGCATCTGGGCGACCGCCGTCGGCGTTAACGGCAAGCGTGGTGCTATCATTGACATGTCTGAAACCGACCCTGCAGATTGGGACATTGACACCCGACCCAATATCGCGGCCAAGGATCTGATCATCTATGAGATGCACCACCGTGACTTCTCAATTGACCCGTCCAGCGGTATTGAGCACAAGGGTAAATTCCTTGCCTTGACCGAATCGCGAGCCATTGAGCATCTGAAGGCCTTGGGTGTGAACGCTGTTCACATCCTGCCGTCGTTTGATTATGCCTCGGTTGATGAAACGCGTCTCAACGAGCCTCAGTACAACTGGGGATATGACCCGGTTAACTATAATGTGCCTGAGGGCGGCTACTCAACCGACCCCTATAAGCCCGAGGTGCGTATCAACGAGTTCAAGCAGATGGTACAGGCCCTTCACAACGCCGGCATTAAGGTCATCCTCGACGTGGTGTACAACCACACCTGGAACATTGACGGCAGTAACTTCCAGCTTACCCGTCCCGACTATTACTACCGCAAGAACGCCGACGGTTCTTACAGCAACGGCAGCGGTTGCGGCAACGAGACGGCTAGTGAGCGCGAGGGCATGAGACAGTTCATGATCGAGAGCGTGAAGTATTGGGTCGAGGAATACCATATCGATGGTTTCCGCTTCGACCTGATGGGCGTTCACGATATCGAGACGATGAATGCCATACGCAATGCCGTACCCAACGACATCTTCATCTATGGCGAAGGGTGGAGTGCCGGCTCATGCGCCCTGCCAGGTGAAAAGTTGGGTATGAAGGCCAACATCACCCGCATGCCGGGCATCGCTGTCTTCAGCGATGAGATTCGCGATGCGCTGCGCGGCCCATGGGACAGCAACAAGAAGCCAGCCTTCTTGGGAGGAATCCGTGGCAACGAGGAGAGCATCAAGTTTGGCATTGTTGGCGCTATCCAGCACCCAGATGTGGATTACAGCAAGGTAAACTACAGCAAGGCGCCTTATGCATCTCAACCGACGCAGATGATTGCCTATGTGAGCTGCCACGACGACATGTGCCTAGTAGACCGCCTCAAGGCAAGTATCCCTAAGATTTCCGAGGAAGAACTCATCCGCCTCGACCTGTTAGCTCAAACAGTTGTGATGACCTCACAGGGCGTGCCGTTTATGCTCAGTGGCGAGGAAATGCTGCGCGACAAGAAAGGTGTACACAACAGCTACGAGAGCCCTGACGAAATCAACCACCTGGATTGGGGCAACCTGGAGCGCCATCCTGAGGTAATGGAGTACTACAGTAACCTGATAGCCATGCGTAAGGCACATCCTGCCTTCCACATGGGCAATGCTGACATGGTGCGCGAAAACCTCAACTTCCTGCCCATCAAGCAAAATTTTGTAGCGTTCCACATCAACGGTCGCAACGTACCCGGCGAGAAGTGGGGTGACATCTATGTAGCATTCAATGCCAATAAGATTGCACGCTCTCTAGAAGTCCCCAACGGCACCTATTCCATCGTCTGCTACAAAACATCCTGCACCCCCAATGGTGGCATAAACACCGTCATTGTCGACGGCAAGATCAACATCCCGCCTCAAAGTGCACTCATCCTGCACAACTAAACAGCAAACTTCTAATCAAGTAGGTCAGAAAACGAAAGAATTCTGACCTATTTTTGTTTCTATTCCACTCACAAAACTCTGCGTGCGTTCATCATACGACGAATGAGCATTGATGCGGTTTCTCGTAGAGCTCCTGCCATGCGGGATACACCATATGATACAAATTTCATGGTAAAAGTTCATTAATTATCCTTCCACTCTAGTATCCAAAAAAATCCGCAACAATTGTTTTAGGAAGTTGATATTAGTTCATTTACGATTATTTTTGGTGCCAACGGATTTGCAATCACATTAAATAGTTATAGTTACTTGATTAACAACAAACATCATTTATTCTAGGCCTTTTATAAAATCAAATAATCAATAAAATGACTAATTCAGATTCTACTGGACATCATAAATCATGGCATTGTCTTTTGCTTCATTTTAGCTAAATAGGCTTTTATTAACTGAATCTACTAAACTCTTGATAAGCCATGAAACAAAGAAAGTCAAAACAATTGCCCACAAAACGACGAGATTAATATCATGAAATATCGTTATTGCTTGTTGATAAAACCATCTTACAGCTTTAGTGTAATATAATGCATGGAAAAACCACATATAAACACTAACTTCACCTATTTTTGCCATTGTTTTCCTAAAATGAGGACATTTAAACTTGTTAAAGAAAACAACAATTGCACCAATTATTAATGGAGCATAGAAAAGATCCACAAAGGCATTCCATAAAAATGAAGTCAAGTGTTTCATTACCAAACACGCGACAACGACTAACGGGCATACCACAATTGTTGTGCACCTTGAGATGGAAGTAAGCTTTATCCTTTCATAATAATCTTGTTTTGCAAACAAATATCCCAGAACCATTAATGGTGTCATCATCAAACAATTAAAAAGTGCTAAATGGGGTTTATTATCTACTGTCTCTGGAATTATAATATCAATAAAAGACAAACAACGAGGTATCTCGTGCACTACCACCATCAAAAAGGACGCTAATACTATTACGATAATGGTATTCCCTTTGGGATTCTTATCAATAAACTTCGAAACAAAAGGCATTACACACATCGCATAGATATAAAAATAAACAAACCAACTATAGTAGTTGAAACAAGAGTCGATACCAAACAGATTGAAAACAGCTATTTTGAAACCTTTATTAATAAAAGCGTCAAAACAAAATGGTAGTGTAAAGATGAAAAGTATGGTCCAAAAGGGGATCAACAATTTTTTAATATGCTGTAGACTGTAGTGTAAATCTTTCGTTTTTGAAAAAGCATAGCCATAACCTACTAGAAACACAAATATACCCACACATATCTTAAACGAAGACCGAATGGTATCGACCAAAGCATATCTATAGTCTAATAAAACATCATAGTTATCTGGACAATAACAATGCAATAGCATCATAAAGATAACAGCAAACCCTTTGACAATGCTGGTCAAATCTTTGTCAAACGTCACATATTGTGGAGCTTCCATTAATTGAAAAATAAGCGTTTAGCAGACTAGAACTGGTTCTCGACGATGTCGGTGAGGACATCGGTGAGGGAGAGGCCCGCGGCGCGGACTTGCTGTGGAATGAAGCTGGTGGCGGTCATGCCTGGGGTGGTGTTGACCTCCAGCAGATTGATGTGGTCAGTGCCATCGGGATTCTTGGTAATGATATAATCGATGCGGATGATGCCGTTGCAATGCAGGATGTCATAGATGCGTGACGTCTCGGCCTGGAGGGCAGCAGTCAACTCGTCGCTGATGCGGGCAGGAGTAATCTCTTCGACCTGACCGTTGTACTTGGCATCGTAGTCAAAGAATTCGTTGTCGGTCACAACCTCGGTGACGGGAAAAACGACCGATTTCTTCTTGGTCTTGTAACAGCCAACGGTGACTTCGGTACCATCAAGGAATCGCTCAATCATCACGTTATCACACTGCTTGAAAGCAAACTCCATGGCATCGTCCAACTGGTCACAACTTTTTACCTTGGTCACACCGAAACTTGACCCGTCGGCCGTCGGCTTAACAAAGCAAGGCATACCCAGATAGGCTTCAACCTTCTCGGCGTTCCAGCCATGAGGCACACCTCGACGTACCTGGATGCTATCGGGCACCGAACAGCCGAAGGCCTTCAAGTAATTATTCAAGGCGAACTTGTGGAAAGTCAAAGCCTCGACGAGTACATTGCAGGTCGAGTAAGGCAGATCTATCATATCAAAATAGCCCTGCAACACGCCATTCTCGCCTGGTGTACCGTGAATAGTGATATAGGCATAATCAAAACGGACTTTCTTGCCATTTTCCAAAAACGAGAAATCGTTCTTGTCAATGACCGGCTGCTGTCCATCGGGCAAGTTAACATGCCAATCATTCTTCCTGATCATGACGATATAAACGTTGTAACGGCTGTGATCAAAGGCATCAAAAAGGCCCTGTGCCGAACGCAGGGAAACCTCATATTCTGAGGAGTCGCCACCACAAACGATGGCTATAGTTCTTTTAATGAAATTCATTTTTGCACACACATTAAAAATCGGGTGCAAAATTACACAAAAAAGCGGTTATTTTTGTAATTTTGTGGCAAAATATCAAGTCATCATTATGGATAGCAAAGAACTTTACGCAATCTACGAGCAGCATCCTGTCATCACCACTGACAGCCGCGAGTGCCCTAAGGGCAGCATTTTCATCGCCTTGAAGGGCGAATCGTTTGACGGCAACAAGTTTGCCGCTCAAGCTCTTGAGAAAGGTTGTGCAGTTGCCATCGTCAGCGACGAGCAGGTTTATAACGACTATCATGGCGAGGGACAAATGATTCTCGTTCCCGACACGTTACAGGCCTTTAAAGACATGGCTCGTGAACATCGCCGCCGTTTTGACATCCCCGTCATCGCCATCACTGGCACCAACGGCAAAACGACCACCAAAGAGCTCGTGCGCGCCGTCCTTGCCGAACGCCTTGACGAGATGGCGACCGAGGGCAACTACAACAATGACGTCGGTGTCCCCAAGACACTGTTCCGTCTCAGTCTCCTGCATGAGATTGCTATCGTCGAGATGGGCGCCAGCCACCCTGGCGATATCAAGACACTCGTCGAGACGGCTGAGCCCACTTGCGGACTCATCACCAACGTCGGCAAGGCCCATTTGCAGGGTTTCGGCTCATTTGAAGGTGTAGTCCACACTAAGGGTGAACTCTATGACTATCTGGCAACTCGCCAAGACAGCGTCATTTTTATCAATGCCGACAATGAGCATCTGATGAGCATTCTGCCTAAGGGCGTCAAAGCCGAATATTACACTCAGGACACCAACAAGGCCGAAGCCAACGTCTATGGACAGTTGATTGCTTGTGACCCGTTCCTGAGGCTGAAATGGCGAGAGAACGGTGGGCAGTGGCATGAAGTGGCTACCCATCTAATTGGCAGCTACAACCTTGACAACGTGTTGGCAGCCGTGACCGTAGGACTTCACTTTAACATGACGGCCGAAGAGATTTGTCATGCTATAGAGAACTATGTGCCCACCAACAACCGTTCCCAACTCACCGAGACGCCCCACAACCACCTCATCGTAGACGCCTATAACGCCAATCCCACCTCGATGGCTGCAGCACTCGACAACTTCAAGCTGATGGACGTCAGTCCAAAAATGGCCATCCTGGGTGAGATGCGTGAGTTGGGCGATAGCAGTGCCGAGGAGCACCGCCGTGTGGTGGAAAAATTGGCAAGCTGCTCCTTTGACGAGGTGTGGCTCGTTGGCCAAGAATTCAAGGACATTGATTGCCCTTACCGCAAATTTGATGACGTGGAGCAAGTCAAAGCAGCCATCTCCGCTGACCGACCTGAAGGCCGTTACATCCTTATCAAGGGTTCCAACGGCACCCGATTGTTCCAACTTCCCGAATTGCTCTAACAGATACTAACAAACAAAACATAGCGCCAAAATGAAAAAGTATATTATTATCGCAGCGTTGATGATGGGCGTTTTCACCATCCAAGCTGCCAAGGTCAACGTTGACCGCATCGAGCCGACCGACTGGTTTGTGGGTATCAATAGCGTACCCAGCGTTCAACTGATGGTATATGGTGCAGGCATCGGCAGCGCTGAAGTCTCTACTCAGTACCCTGGAGTAACCATCGACAGCGTGGTGAGGGTTGATTCGCCCAATTATCTGCTCGTGTATATGGACACCCGCAAGGCCCAACCCGGCACGATGGAACTCAAGTTCCAGCAAGGCAAAAGCAAAAAGACAGTGAAATACCAACTCAAGGCCCGCGAGAAACGCGGCAGCGAGCGCATGGGGTTCACCAATGCCGACGTGCTCTACATGCTCATGCCCGACCGTTTTGCCGATGGGAACCCTGCCAACAACCAAATTGCCGGCATGGAGGCCTACCAGAACGACCGCACAAAGCCGAGCCTGCGCCATGGCGGTGATATCGAGGGCATCCGCCAGCACTTGGATTACTTCACCCAACTGGGTGTGACCGCACTGTGGTTCACTCCCGTACTCGAGAACAACTCGCCCGATAGCCACAATCACAACGTCAGCACTTACCATGGCTATGCCACGACCAACTACTACCAAGTAGATCCACGTTTCGGCACCAACGAGGAGTATCGCCGCTTGTGCGACGAGGCCCACAGCCGTGGTCTGAAGGTGGTGATGGACATGATCTTTAACCACTGCGGAGACTATCACCCCTGGCTGAAAGACATGCCTTGCCACGACTGGTTCAACCAGCCTGACTACAAGAACAACTACCTGCAGACAAGTTACAAACTCACGCCAGTGATGGATCCATACGCCAGCGAAGTCGATCTCAAGGAGACCGTCGAGGGCTGGTTTGTCCCCTCAATGCCCGACTTGAACCACCACAACGTGCATGTGATGAACTACCTTATCCAGAACAGTGTCTGGTGGATTGAGACCGTGGGCATCGACGGCATCCGCATGGATACCTATCCATACGCTTATGCCGACGCCATGGCTCGCTGGATGAAGGTGCTCAACACCGAATATCCCAACTTCAATGTCGTGGGCGAGACCTGGGTCGAGAATCCTGCCTATACCGCCGCTTGGCAAAAGGGTAACAAGATGGGCAAACCCGAAAGCTATCTTCCCACCGTGATGGATTTCTCCTTCTATGAGAAAATTGACAGTGCCAAGCACGAGGAGACCGATGGCTGGTGGCGCGGTTACAACCGCGTGTATAACAGCCTGTGTCATGACTACCTCTACCCAAACCCGTCGAGTGTGATGGCGTTTATCGAAAACCACGACACAGACCGCTTCCTGCGCAACGGGCAGGACGTAGCTGCCTTGAAGCAAGCCTTGGCTCTGCTGCTCACCATCAAGCGCATCCCGCAACTGTACTATGGCACCGAGATTCTGATGAATGGCACCAAGCAAGTCACCGATGGCAACGTACGCAAAGACTTCCCTGGCGGCTTCCCTGGAGACCCACGCAACGCCTTTACCGCCGAGGGGCGTACCCCCGAACAGAACGATATGTTCAACTGGCTGAGCGCCCTGCTGCACTGGCGCCAAGGCAATAATGTCATCATCAAGGGTAAGATGACGCAATTCATCCCCAAAGACGGCATCTATGTAGTGGCACGCACCTTGGGTAACAAGCACGCCGTAACCATCATCAACGGCACCACCCAACAGCGAGAAATGAAACTTGACCGCTATAGCGAAGTATTCGGCAATGCCACAGTCGCTCGCGATGTTCCTACAGGCAAAACGGTCAATCTCAACAACGGAATTCTGATGCTGCCCCCACGTGGCACGCTCGTCTTAGACTTCTGAAAATGATAGTTTTTTGTTTTTCAGATAGACATCTTACTTATTGTAATCACAACAATTGTAATATTCAAAAATATTGATTATTTTTGCACTCTCAATTGTAGAATTGTTCTATGAACCTACGTAAGCACTACATACGCTCAAGAAATCCAAAAGGATTTTGGGGCTATCGAGTCCTGAAAGCGATGAACGGCAAGCAACATGCCGCATTGCCTGAATGGGTATTTGCCGAATTCCAGATCAAAGATGACGCTCATGTGCTGGACGTGGGCTGTGGTGGCGGTGCAAATGTAGCGCGCATGCTGGAGATGTGCCCTAACGGCACCGTTACCGGCATGGACTACTCTACCCTGTCACTGGAGGAAACCAAAGACTACAACTACCGCGCCTTTGTTGACAAGAAATGCTTCATTGTGGGAGGCAATGCTGTGCAGATGCCACGCGCCAAAGATCTTTATGACGTCGTGACTGCCTTTGAAACCGTTTACTTCTGGCCCACGCTGGAACAAGGCGTGAGAGAAATGTTCAGAGTACTCAAGCCTGGAGGTACTTGCCTTATCGCCAACGAGATGGACGGCCTTGACCCGGAATACAAAAAATTAGAAAGTTACGTCGGAATGCTTGTCTATAACATTGATGAGATTTCCGATATGCTTGCCAAAGTAGGTTTTACCAACATCAAGTCCCGCCACGATGAGGAGCGTCATTTCATCTGTCTGACCGCTTCCAAACCATAAACATCCTATCATATCATTTTTCTCCATGTGCCTATTCGGTTCATGCATTCTCTACGGCCTTACCTATAGCAGTAACTGACGGCAAGCGACGCTTTACGTTATTCATGATAAGGTATCATAAAATGCAAATTAACACTTTTTAGACCTCAACAAGATGCTAATTTGGTATATTGGCATTAATTTTGCAATTAAATTACAATTACTGCATCTTGAAATCGCTAATAAAGACATATTATTCAAGTTTCAGGCATCCTCAAGGGCTAATAGGACGCTATGCTGTTTACCGCATGAATGGTAAACGCCATGGAGTTCTTGCCGAATGGGCTCTTGAGGGACTTCTTCTCCCCAGCGAACCCTCTGTGGCTGATATCGGCTGTGGAGGCGGCGCCAATGTCGCCCGATTGCTCGACAAGTTTCCAGAAAGCAAGGTCACAGGAGTAGACATTTCACCCATTGCCGTGAACAAAGCTCGCAAGGTCAACAAGGACGCCATAGCTTCAGGCAGATGCAAAATCCTGGGCGGCAACGCCAAGATGTTACCTCTTCTCAAAGAGAGCCATGATTTGATTACGGCATTTGAGACAGTGTATTATTGGCCATCATTCAATGAGTGTGTTGCCGAAATACATCGTGTGCTCAAACCAGGTGGTAAGGTACTCATCGCCAACGAAACCGACGGCATCGATCCCGAAGGGTTGAAGTGGCCTAAACTCGTTGGCCACATGCACATCTTCACCATTGAAGAGCTTGTAGAATATCTTACCGAGGCTGGTTTCACCGACATTCATTCCCGACACGACGAGGAACGCCATTTCATTTGCGTCACAGCGACAAAACCATAAGAAAAGGGCCCTGCAGAAGATCTGCAAGGCTCTCTCTTTTATTCCCCCCTTAATTACTACTGCAGGAAGTTCTTCAACTCATAGAGAGCTGGAGTCGCACGTCCTGTCTCGTGATTCCACAAGCCAGCATTATACCAAGCATCGTTGACATGAAGGACGCTCCAGTTATTGCCTCCCAAGCCGTACTCGTTAGCCTCGGGGAACCACCAGAAGAGGCCCTTTACGCGGCTATACGGTGCAAGCTTGGCAATCAGATCGGCAGTGAACTTGCGTTGGCCTTCAAGGGTCAACGGCCATGTTGATGAGAAGTCCTGGTCGCCTACTTTATACTTGTAGCTATAGCCAGTCTCAACAATCATGATATCCTTGTCTTGATAGTTATTGCTCACATTGTTGAGCGCAGTTGCCAGAATTGACAGGTTGCCATGGAAGTAAGGATAATAACTCAAGCCGATGATGTCGTAGTCCACCTGCTTGTCACGCATCTGGTTGTAGAAATTGAGCAGAATGTTGACTTTGGCGACACGCTCGGTGTGCAGGATAATCTTGGCCTTGGGGCACACCTCACGGCAAGCACGCCCAGCAGCCTTGAGCAAATCGGTGAAACGTCCCCAGTTGGCCTCATTACCGACATAGCACTTCTTGAGTTGGGAGTCGGGCGTGCCAACAGGGCCCCATAGCATACCGTAACTGATTTCGTTACCCGTCTGGATATAATCGGGTTCGGCTCCTGCCGCCTTGAGCTCTCGCAGGCAGTCGCGGGTATATTCATAAACCTTCTGCACCAGAGCGGCATCGTCAAGGGTCGCCCAGTCGGCAGGGGTGTACTGCTTCACGGGATCGGCCCAACTGTCACTGTAGTGGAAGTCCAGCATGAACTGCATCCCTGCAGCCTTGATGCGCCGTCCCAATACTTTGACGGTATCCAGGTTCTGGATGACACCCTGTCCCTTATCGGCAGCCGAAGCATTGGCAGGATTGACAAACAGTCGCACGCGTGCTGCATTCCAGCCCTGCTGCTTGGTCCAAGTGATGACATCATCAATGACCGCCCCATTCTGGTCATAGTAATGCGCCCAAGTGATGCCATAACGTGACTGCGCCATGCGCTGGTGAGCCTCATACTTGGTCAACATCGATATATCACCTCCCACTACAGGACCATCATAGGGTTGCTCCTCTTCACCTCCAGTAAGGATGTAATCAATGAGCGCGTTCACGTCAGCGATATTCACCTCGCTATCTCCATTCACATCACATGAGGCAGGAGTGCTATCGCTCAATATCGCATCAATTACAGCGTTGACGTCGGCGATATTTACTTCGCCGTCGAGGTTCACATCATATTGATTAACGGCATTGGCGCCAAGTGCCGAAAACACCAGCGCCAATGACACACAAAACAATCTTATGGTTTTGTTCATATCTGATTATAAAATCTTTACTTCAAGATATAGTCAATCTCGTCATTCACATCAGCGATGTTTACCTCACCGTCACCATTCACATCAGCAATGGCATTGCTTGAATTGGCAAGGATAAAGTCAAGAATCGTATTGATATCGGCAATGTTCACCTCACCGTCGTTGTTCACATCATACTTATTGCCATCCAAATAGGGCAAGAACTGATCGGTGATATCACGTACCTGATACTTGTTGGTCTGAGTGGTGACCTCAAAGAAGGAAGTCTTGTTCACATCGGTCACGTCCTCGGTCTGGTGACTGCTGGCAGTGGCACCACCCTGGTTGAACACGAAGTTCACATAGTAATCCTTGTTCTTAATCGTATAGTTGTGATAGTAGAACTTGACACCATTGACCATTTTGGTTGCAGTGATGGTCTGTCCGGGCCAGCCTCCATTAGGAGAGGAAGTAGCATCCCAGGAGAAGTAATTCACTTGAGACCAGTTATTGGGGGCAACGGTCGGGTCCTTAAGAAAAACGGTGATCTCGTAGGGTTCAAACACGCTGGTGTCAATCGTGTATTTGCGGGTGATAACACCGCTCACAGCGCCATTGATCAACAGACCCACCTTGAGCGTGGTCGTCTGGTTGATATTGATAGCAGCACCATTAGCTACCTTAGTACCCTTGGAAGGAGTGGGCTCGCTGCCGTCGGTAGTATAGATGAGTTGGGCTCCATCGTTCTGGCTCACTGCAGTGAGCGTCACGCTGAATGCACCTTCATACTCGCCACTGGGCTTGCTGACCCATGCGGTTTCAACATTCTTGGCCAATGCCAAGCGATAGTTGGTACCACTTGCTACGACAACATAAGTCTCAGGAATCGTGTAGTTCGTGCTGCCCATCGCGGCCAACAGAGCGCCACGGGTTCCCACGGTTCGCTGTGCATAGTAGTTCTGCGTCGGGCTATTCGCCATATTAAAGGAGGTGCTGGTGTTGGTGATACCTGCCAACTGGCGGGCATAAATCATCTGCTTGATGCTCTCCTTGTAGTCAATCCAGTGCTTGAGGAAGATGCACGGCGTGCCAGGCATCGCCAGCAGGAAGGCGTTGGCTGCCTCAATGTTGTTACGGATAGGATCCTGCTGGTTGTTGACATCACGGATCTGAGTATCGTGGTTCTCAATGAAGGTCACCGAGTAGCGCTTATAATTGGCGGCCATGTTCAAGCCTCTGCTGCTTGATGCCGAGAGGCCTGTCCAGCGGTTATTGTTCACCGCATCACGGATGACATAGCGGAAGGGGAAGTCAAAAGCTGCGCTTTGAACCACACCGTCAATCTTGGTACCGTCGATCCAGTTCTTAACTGCACTCTCGTTACCGTCCCAATACTCACCCACCGAGAACTGTGCATTACAAGAGGAGTTGTACAATCCGGTATAGTAGGCTGAGTAGCCCTTCACCATATCGTAGCGGAAGCCCGTATAGCCCAGGTCGTCGAGCAACATCTTCACATAGGCCTTCACGTTGGTCTGCACATTGGCACTCGTGTGGTCCAGGTCACGCATTCCGCCCCAGTCCTCGCCGGTATCGTTATTGGCGCTCAGCGACTTTCCGTTTTGGGTAGCCCAATTGAGCGTGGCACCACCGTCATCATTCCTGCAGATATCGGTAGAGTTCAGTTTATAGGTCACACCCTTATAGACCTCGGTGGGAAAAGTAACCCAGTCGGTAGTGGTCTTGCGGTGATTGACAACGACATCGGCAATAGTGCCAATGCCTTTAGCCTTGAACGTGTTGATCATTGAACGCAGCTGAGTCTCACTGCCGAAGGAACTGTTATAGTGGCCAGGGAACCAGTAGAAGTCATCGTAACCCATCGAAGTGCCGCCACAGTCGGCGCTCTGGGGTATCCACACGAGTTTATAGAACTCGGCAAGTTCATCGGCCTGTGCCTCAAGACGCGGCCAACGTGTCTCATTAAAGGAGTCCCAGTAAAAACCCTGCAACATCACGCCGTCATAGTTGGCGGGCCAACCCTGGGCCAGCATCAACATCGGCAACATCGCAACAAGTGCAGTAGTAAAGATCTTTTTCATAGTCAGTATGTTTTAGTCGTTATGTTACCTAATTCATGCAAATTTAGCAAATTATCTTCAATTCCAACAATTCTGATTAAAATCTCTCAAAATATTTTGCGTGCAATCGTTTGCAGAGGCATCCGAGATCTCCATCAACACAGAAATCACGAAAATCTATCATTAGTGTCCGTTTAACGGATTCTATATCTGTATAATTCACTATATCTGAGTCGAATAAGCATTTCTTCTGTATCATGGGCTTGGTTTTTGCCTCGTAGAGGCAGGTCGGGTCGAAGACTCGACTTTTATGGAAAACACCATGCAAGCTCATCGAAGATGAGCGCAGCTTGGTGATCGCCATAGTAAGTGGAAAGTGCGTCGTAGACGAACTTCCACATCCGCCCAAAGCCTGTCAATCACAAAGTTCCTCTTCGAGGCACTGATAAGACTCTGCTCATGGACCAAGCTGCGAACCTCTTCGAGGTTCTTGCATGGTCTTACTGATTGAAATCGGTTCTTCGAACCGCTAACTTCTTCGAAGTTTCCCCGTACACTAATGGACAGACGCATGAAATCCCATCAACGACAACGGGGTCGCGCCTGATGGCACGGCCCCGTTGGGAATAATCAAGTTGATTGTGCGTGATTACTTGGCGATGAAGTAGTAGTTGCCCATGATGTCGTTGAAGATGATATCATAGGTACCAGCTGCTACATGGATGTTATCACCACCCTGAGTACCAATGCCCACAGGGAAGAGAGCAGAACCCCAGTTTGCAGCCCAACTACCGTCGGCAGCAAACTTGACGTCCGTATCAGCACCGTAGGTTACATCCTTCTTCACCCAGTCGTGGTTCTCAACGACAGAGCTCATGGGATTCATCAGCGTTGCGGCAGGATTCCAGTCATTGTAGTCACCAGGCATGCCCATTGCACCGTAAACACCTACAGCGCCAGCGTACTTGGTAATGGTCAAAGCATCGAAATCCATGTCATAGGTAATCTGATAGTAGCCATCCTCGGCCACCTCAATGTTACTGCTGCCGCCATCGTTCTTCACGAGGACGCCGTCGGTCATACCCCACTGCTCGTCCCAGTTGCCGGGCGTGTGGATGAGCTTGAAGCCCTGGCCTGCGGGGAAGTAGCCCACGTAGGTAAGGATCGCGTAGTTGTCGGTAGCAGGATACATAGGAATGAGCGCGGTGCCAAGGGCATCGGCAGCATTGCCCCACGAGCCGTTACCGATGCAGCTACCCACGAGGTACCACAAGTCGGGAGTACCCAACTCGATGATGGGCTCGATCTCGAAGGTGCGATCCAGCATGTTGAAGGTCAGACGATACTTGTCGGCACGGATGTCGGCGGGAATCTTAAAGGCGAAAGCGATCTCGTCGTTAGCGCCTTCCACGAAGCTACCGCTCATCTCGTTAGCGCCATTCTCGGCATAGCCGATGAAGTCGCCGCTCCAGAAACTGTCAACACCGAGGTCCATGGTCTCCTGAGAATAAATCTTGAACCAGTTGTCCTCACCAGTAGCGGGAACTACAACGGTGAATACGGGGTTGGAATAAACATCGCCACCGCCGTTGTCCAACTTGTAGGTAGGATCACATGCGGCCCAACCGTTGCTGGTACCGATGTAGTAGTAAGCGCTCGAAACCATGGGAGTAGCAGGAATGACTTTCACGGTGAACTCGTCACTCATGATACTGGTGGCGGTCGAGCCGTTGGTCATGGTGCTCTTAACGCGAGCGGTAAGCTCACGCACCTCGGGAGCCTGACCAAAGAGTGATACCACATAGTCAGAAAGTTCCTTCACGTTCATGGTACCATCTGCATTCAGATCGAAGGAATTATCATTCAGATAGATGACATACTCGGGTTTGTAGGTCGTGTCATTGGATGTGGGAGCGGTGATGTTGCACACCTTGACCACATCGTCACCCTCGGGGATCTCAGCCAAATCAATGACGTCTACAGCGGCAACCGAGCCGTTACCGAAGGCTACCATTTCGCCTTGTGGATTGCTCTGGGGGTTAGCCCAGTCCTTGAAATCCTCGGTACAGCTAGCCAGCAACAAGGTCATTGCAGCAATATATAAAAACTTCTTCATAATTTCTGTTTTTCAATATTATATCTAATGGGGTGGGCAAAGGCTTGCGGGCTCTCACCCACCCTGTCGATTGGTTAACAATTACTCTACAGCCACAAAGTTGTAGGTTCCAAGGATATCGTTGAAGTACACATCGTAGGTGCCAGCCCTCACAGGAATGTTAGGACCGTTACCAACACCGATGCCATAGGGGAAGTCACTTGCACCCCAGTTCACATCCCAACCACCGTCGGCAGCGAACTTGAGTTCGGTGTCATCATAGGACACACTCTTGAGATACCAGTCGTGGTTCTCAACAGAGGTACTCATGCCGTTCATCAGGTTCTCGGCAGGATTCCAATCCTGATAAGCGCCAGGCATACCAATCTGGGTGTAAACGCCAGGAACACTCTCAAGCTTCTCGATAACCAGCTCATCGGTAGCGGTGTTCAACAGGATGCGATAGTAGCCGTCGGCATCAACAGTGATGTTGCCACTGCCACCGTCGTTCTTGACGAAGCCGCCGTCGCCCATACCCCACTGGTTGTCCCAGTTACCGGGATCGCGAACGAGCTTGAAGCCCTTGCCAGCGAAGAAGTAGCCAGCATACTGGATTTCACCCTGACCGGTGCGTGTATCATACTCGTTGCCCATGATGGGATACATCGGAACCAGACCACCAGTAGCAACACTACCAGCGCCATTGTCCCAGTCAGCCGAACCGATACCCTCACCAACGAGGTACCACAGCTCAATGGGAGCGTCAGCAAGCTCAATGTAGTAAGGATTAACCTCAAAGCTTACGACATTGGAGTAAATGGTCTCGGCACCAGCCGTCTTGGCCGAAGCGCGAACATAGACGATCTGCTTCTCGGGAACACCAGATTCATCCCAACCGCAGATGGTTACCAGAGCCTTTGCCAACTCTACTGCACTCATGTTGCCAGAGCAAGAAGAGTAGATCGTGGGCAGGATAGCATGGTCGGCAACGATCATACCGCCCTCGTCGGCCTCATCCTCTTCAACAGTATAATTCCATTCATTGGTGGGAGACACTTCCAGTTGATACTCAACTGCAGCGGGCCAGCCACCGTAATTGGGCTGTGACCAGGCGAAGGGAATCGCCGTAGATTCTGCCAAGTCAACCAGTGCGTTCACGGGATTGTTGAGCGTGAACGACGTGGGCTGCGTCATCGTGGGATTGGAATCGCGGTCATCCTCGCATGCGGTGAACACGAGTGCCATGCTCAGCAGCATCAGTGATGATAAAAATATCTTTTTCATTTTCTTATTGTCATTTAGTTAAGTTTTCAGTTCTCAGTTTTCAGTTTTCAGTTGATTGCGAATGCCGCTGACAACTTGCGACTGACAACTGACAACTTTTAATTATTAGACATTATTGGAGCATCAATAACCGGGATTCTGTGTCAGATTGGAGTTAGCAATCAGGTCATCGGTGGGGATGGCGAACACATTGCGGAAGGCCTCAAAGTCACGACCGGCATAGGCACCGCCCTTCCATTGCCACTTGTAGTCGGTGGTACCACCAAACTTGCCAAAGCGGATCAGGTCGACACGGCGACGGCCCTCGAAGTAGAACTCACGGCCCCACTCATCCAGGATCTGGTTGAGGGTGTAGCTTGAGCGCTGGGTAGCGTGAGCACGGCCACGAATAGCATTGATAGCAGCTACTGCCTCGGCAGGAGCGGTGCCACCATTCAGGCGGGTCAGTGCCTCGGCATAGGTCAGATAAGCCTCTGCCACACGCATATAGAACAGATGTGAGTCGGCAAAGGTGTTGTCACTGCCCTTGGAGCCGTCACACTTGAAGTTATTGAACTTGGCAATAGCATAGCCATACTTGAAGTTGGACTCGTCCTCCACATTGAGGAAGCGACCCTCGGTCTCAAACAGAGCGCGGTCATCACCAGCGGCATAAGCCACAGCATAGGCATGACCCTCGGGGGCATCGTCGTTGGGGAAGAACAAGCGGATCAACTCGGGACGTGCACGGTTGCCACCCCAAGTGTTGTTGTTGTTCAGACCATTGACCTCACTCTCATCGTAGGGGTTGGGATGTACATCAGCATCTACGGTAGAGCACATCAGGAAGTTGGTACCACCCCACGAAGTGGTGCGCAGACCGTCTTGGATAACAGGGAATACAGCCTCATAGGCAGCATCAGTCTTGGCGTTGTCACCCATGAACAGCATCTGATAAGCGGTGAACTCGCGGTAAACGCCATCAGTTCCAGGAGCATTGTAGCCCTCGGTGTGCAGCTTATAACCAGAGTTCATCACCTTCTGAGCATAGTTGGCAGCATCCTGCCAGCGTGCAGTACCGGTGTAAACTTCACTGTTGAGATACAGACGGGCCAGCAGCATCCAGGCAGCAGCCTTGTCGATGCGGCCATAACCAGTCTCACCATACTTCTTGGGCTTAGGATCATTCAGGGTGTAGGCATTGCTTTCACCCTCACCGATGATGTCCTTCAGCTCGCTCTCGATGAACTCGCACACCTGGGGACGGGTGTACTGCTCGGGATTCTCACCCGAGATGGACGTAGCGAAGGGGATGTTGCCGAAGGCATCGGTCAACAGATAGAACTGCATGGCGCGCAGGAAGCGAACCTCGGCAGTCATCGTGCCATCATAATCGGGGAATTCCTCCAGATACTGGTTGCAGAAGGTGATACCGATACACAGGCCATAATAAAGACCACGCAGCATCGGGTGGCTGGCATCGTAAGTGTTGTGGCAATAGGAGGGGATACCCTCATCACCCCAACCGCAGATGGCCTCATCGGTCGTCAGCTCGTTGGAGTTCCACATCTGGCGGTACTTATGCTGGAAACCGCCGTCAAGACCGTCAACGTCAACGTTGTCGTCACCACCATTGTTACCCGAGGTGGCAAACACCGAATAGCACTTGTTGAAGAGCTGCTCGGGAGTGACATCGCTCTGCAATGAGGGGTCGATGGGCTCAACATCCAGGTCTTTGACACAAGAGGTCAAGCATCCTGTCGTCATCAGCACCACGGCAGCACTCAATATATATTTGAAAAACTTATTCATTGTGATAAATCTTATTATAATTTATATAATGTATCAAAGCAATTAGAAGTTCAGGCTCAGACCAAGGATGAACGAAATGGGACGCGGGAAGATGTCACCACCGATACCACCGAAGACCTCAGGATCGATGCCTTCATACTTGGTGATGCAGAACACGTTGCTGACGGTACCGTAGATACGGCCACCGACACCATTGTAGTTTCCATGCTTGAGCAGGTTGTTGAAGCTGTAACCCAGAGTGATGTTGTCACACTTGAGGAACGAAGCATTCTGTACCCAATAGTCGCTGAAGATAGACTTGTTGTCATAGGACTGCCAACCCAGGTCTACCAAAGCCTTAGGACGGTTGTTCAGATAGAAACCGGAAACCTCCTCGAATACGGCTGCGGGGCTTACATTGTGATAACCCTGCATCACGTTATTGAACATGTAGTTGCCGATGCTGGCACGCAGGCTGAAGCCGAAGTCCCAGTTCTTCCAGTCAAGGCGTGAGGCCAGACCCATAGTCACGGGAGCCCACGGTGACTTGTACAGATACTTGTCAGCGTCACTGATGACACCGTCACCATTGCGGTCAACGACCTGATTCTCGATGGGCTTGCCATCCTGGCCATAGACCTGCTGGTAAACGTAGAAGCTGTTGGAGGGATAACCTGCAACGTGAGCCTGGGCCGAACCGTTGATACCGATACCACCAGTGGTTACAAAGTAGCTAGGATCATCGCCGATGAGCTCAAGCACCTTGTTGCTGTTGTAGGTCAAGTTGTAGTCGATGGTCCACAACAGGTCGTTGGTCGAGATGGCCTTCCAGTTCAAGGAGAACTCGATACCAGTGTTGCGCAGCGAACCGATGTTCTTGTAGAACGCGTTGCGGAAGTTGGTCATAGCCGAGAAGGTAGCCCAGTTCAACAGGTCAGTAGTCTTGCGATAGTACCAGTCGATGCTACCACTCAAGCGCTGGTTCATGATACCCCAGTCCAGACCGATGTTGGTCGTCGTGGTGGTCTCCCACTTCAGCTCGGGGTTGTAAACATTGGGCTTAGCCTTGGAGCCGTTGCCGGATACATCGTAGAATGAACCAGCGCTACCGTTACTCATCACGTAAGTGGCAAAGTAGTTGTAGTCGCCGATGCCTTCCTGCTGACCGGTCTTACCCCAACCGAGGCGGAGCTTCAGGTCGCTGAAAGGACCGTCCTTCATAGCCTCCTCCTCGTTGATCTTCCAAGCGAAGGCTGCAGAGGGGAAGAGAGCCCAGTGTTTCTTGAAGCGTGACGAACCGTCGTAACGCGTGGTGAAGGTCAACAGATAGCGGTTGGCATAGCTGTAGTTCATACGGCCGAAGAAGGATACCAGATAGTTCTCGGTGCGGTAGCCCAAACCGTTCTGCTGGTAATAAACGTTAGTACCACCACGAATAGCGCCAGCCTTGCTGTCACCCACATTGTAAGTGACTCCAGGAACCCACTCACCAGGTGCTACAACCAATTCCTTGGCATCACTCTCGGTGAAGATAAGACCCGAGTTAGTGGGATAAGTACCCCAAGACTCGTTGTACTCCTTGCGCCAGTTGTGCTGCCACTCGTAACCGAGCATGATATCGAAGTGGTGCAGGTCGTTGAAGTCCTTGTAGTACTGTCCATAGGTACTCAACTGCAGGTTCTCCTTGCTCTGAGTGTAGTAGCTGGTGCTGCCCCAGTAATTGGAGGTGTTGGAGATATTGGCACTGGTGTTGTGGCCATGACCGCCAGTGAAGTCACCACCCAAGGTAAGGTGGAGCCTCAAGTCCTCAAAGCCGTGAATCTTATAGTCAATCTCGGCAGTACCGATGAACGAGTGGGCCTTACCACTGTTGTCATGGTTGTCGAGCATAGCCACGGGGTTGTAGGGAGCGTTGGTGTTCTTGGTGTAGGGCCAAGCGGGATCGGCGTTGTTCACCTGCAGCCACTCGAAGTAGCCGCCCACGCCCTTGTACATGTCACCACTGGCGTAAATGGGCTGCGTCGGGTCCATGCGGACAGCATTGCCCACGGCACCGGTGTCGGCCCAGCGAGACTTCGTCCAAGCCATCTTACCGCTGAGGTTCAGGGTCAGGTGATCCTGGAAGAACGAGGGGTTCAGATTCAAGGCTACGGTGTAGCGCTTGAAGTCCGAAGTCTTGAGGATACCCTGCTGGTCGGTGTAACCAGCCGAAAGACGATAAGGCAGATAGTCGCCCACTGAACCAGCCACGGTCACATTGTGGTCGTGGCTCAGAGCGGTACGGTAGATCTCGTTCTGCCAGTTGGTGTTGGCATCGCCGAGGAGAGGATTAACAACACCTGAGTTGCCTTCACCCTCTACCCATGACCAGCCAGCGGGCAGTGCGATGTCAGCTACACCGTAGCGAGTCAACTTGCCGTTGTTAACTGTATTGATCATATCGACACGCTGAGCTTTACCATCTGCATCAGTTGCGTTGCGCCATGCATATCCCATGACATTGCCTGCACGAGTATTGCCCTCAAAAATCTTGGCTACAAACTCACGGTACTCGTCACCGTTCATCACGTCGATGGTCTTCTTCTTCATGCTCCAGGTCACACTACCGTTATATGAAACGGTGGGACGCTGGCCACGACGACCCTTCTTGGTGGTGATGATGATGACACCGTTAGAACCACGGCTACCGTAGATAGCAGTTGCCGAAGCGTCCTTCAAGACGTTGAAGCTCTCGATGTCCTGGGGGTTAACCAGTGACAGGGGGTTGGACAGACCGCTAACACCGTTGTTATCCATGGCAATACCATCGATCACGATGAGGGGGTTGTTGCTGGCGTTCAGTGACGAACCACCACGGATGCGGATGTTAGCACCGCCACCGGGCTCACCACTGTTGCTGGTCACGCTCACACCGGCTACCTTACCGCCGAGCATGTCCTGAGCGCTGACAACGACACCCTTGTTCTTGGCATCGGGCTTGAGGGCCGTTACCGAACCGGTCAAGTCGTTTTTCTTTACGACACCATAACCGATGACTACCAGATTTTCAAGCATCTGAGTGCTCTCGGCAAGGGTGATGACCATGTCGCTGGATGCCGTCACCTCATGGGTGTCGTAACCAACAGACGAAATTTGGAGCTTGGCACCCTGGGGCACACCTTCAAGGGTAAAGAGACCGTCAAAGTCGGTAGCTGTACCCATTTGCGTGCCGATGACGCGAACAGTCGCGCCGATCACAGGCTCGCCGGTAGCATCCTTCACAACGCCATTCACAGTAATCTGTGCATAGGCTCCCAATGACAGGAAAAGTCCCATCAAGAGGGTAAGAATCCTAAAAGGAATTCTGATGTTTACCTGCTTCATTTTTAAATTTTTAAAGTTAATATTATATTATTAATCAAATATTTAATTCTCTCATTTAAGCGAAGCCAGCGAGCGTTTTTAGCCGTCGCAAGGTCTCAATCGGCGCCATTAAGGCAATTAAAACAAGGCAAAAATAGAGAAATTATATTTTCATTTCTTTTTTTATAATGTTAAAAATTTGCTTAAATAAATGCAATCGTTTGCGTAATCCGTTTTTTTGACCTATCTTCGCCCCGCATTGCGATAGACTCTCATGCACAAAAAATTAACCAACTCAAGTAGATTACAGACTCAAGATGAATGACAAACAACAATTGACGATGAAGGACATTGCCCGAGAATTGGGCGTATCGGTAGCTACGGTATCGCGAGCACTGAGCGATAGCCCAAGTATTTCCCGCGAGCGTCGTCTAGCCATCCAGCAATTTGCCCGCGAGCACAATTATTTCCCCAATGTAATTGCCGAGCAGCTGCGCCACAGCCGCCGCAATCCGTCGCGCGCCATCGGCGTGATTGTCCCTGAGTTTGTTCACTACTATTTCTCATCGATTCTCGATGGCATTGAGTCGGAGGCATCGGCACGCGGTTACCACATCCTGGTCGCCAAGAGCAACGAGAGCTATCAGCGCGAGGTAGAGATCTGTGAATCAATGTTCAAGAACAAGGTGTGCGGCATCATCGTGTCACAGGCCAAGGACACCGAGCGATATGACCACTTCGAGCACTTGGAAGCAGCTGGCGTGCCGTTGGTGTTCTATGACCGCATCTGCCCTGCCCTGAATGCCAGTCGCGTGGTGGTGGATGACTACATGGGTACCATGAATGCCGTGTCTCACCTGATTGAGACGGGCTGTAAGCGCATCGCATTCTTCGGCGCGTCGATGAACATGATTATAGCCAAGAACCGCTTCAACGGCTACCGCGACGCTCTGTACAAGTATGGTTTAACGCTTGACGAGTCACTGGTGCGCATCTGCGACAACCGAGCTGACGCTGAACGCATCACGCCGGCAATGATGCACATGGAGGACAGGCCGGACGCTTTTTTCGCCGTCAACGACGAGACGGCCATCGGTATCCTCACGGTAGTGAAACGATTAGGTTATAATGTGCCCGACGAGGTGAGCATCTGCGGCTTTACCAACGGATTCCGAGCTACGGTATGCGACCCAATGCTGACGACGGTCGAGCAGCGCGGCTCCCAGGTGGGCAAGGAGGCCGCCGACATCCTCATCGGCCTGGTTGAAGGCACCCTTCCCGCCGACCACGCCGAGAAACGCATCGTCAAGACCCGCCTCGTCATCCGCGGCACCACCCGCCACTCCTAACCCCCAAAACAACTACTGATTGGGGGTTAAAAAACAAGAAGTACAAAAAACACAATCAATAAATCCGAAATAGTTGAAAATGATTGATATACCCAAACTAAAAGACCACGTTTATGACGTTGTGGGCGCGCTATATGAAGTCCATAAAGAGCTAGGCGCGGGACTCAATGAATACTGCTATCAAGAGGGGTTGCAGATTCAGCTTGAAGAGTTAGGTATACAATACGAAAAAGAACTCACATTTTACCCTCGGTATCATGGCAAAATAATGCAGACTCACTACCGTATTGATTTTCTCTGTAAGGGGGATATCATCATTGAATGTAAGTCTGTTGAAGCATTGAACAGTAACCACAGAGCTCAACTATTTAATTACATGAGATTACTCGATCATCCATGTGGAATCTTAGTAAATTTCGCCTTGAAAAATGCTGATGTTCAGCGGTTTTTCTATGATACCGAGAGAAAAGAGATTATTGACGTTTACGGACGGGTCATTCACAATTACAAAAGATAATTGTTACTGTGATCTATAAAATTTGTGTTTCTTGTATTTCTTGTTTTTTATATTATATAAGATAAATAATTGTTTTAAAATATGGAAAGAATGAAGAGATTTTTAGTTGTTGTAATGGCTGCTGTAGCGCTTTGCATGAGTGGCCAAGTGGAGAGGCCCAAGCTGATTGTTGGGCTGGTTGTGGACCAGATGAGGTGGGACTACCTCTATAATTACCAGTGGGGCGAGGGCGGTTTTAAGACCTTGCTCCAGGATGGCTACTTGTGTAATAACACCATCATTGACTATGTGCCCACTGTCACCGCAGCGGGCCACGCCACCATTTTCTCGGGCACTACACCCGCCTTCCACGGCATCGCCGGCAACAATTTCATGCTTAATGGCGAAAACGTCACCAGCGTGCAGGACGACACCGAGCGTGCTGTGGGTGGTAACGAAAAGAGCCGAGGCAAGTCACCACGCAACCTGATTACAACCAACATCGCCGACCAACTGCTGCTGGCGACCGATTTCAAGAGCCGCACCGTGGGCATCGCCCTCAAGGACCGCGCCTCGATTCTGCCGTCGGGCCACCATCCCATCGGCGCTTATTGGCATGATCGTGACAGCAAGACGTTTGTCTCAAGCACCTACTATATGGACAAGTTGCCCAAATGGGTCGCTGACTTCAACAAGAAATATCGCGATGAACTCTCGATGGACATCAGTAGCCTGCCGATAGGCACGACAATGACTTTCGCCCTGGCCGAGCAGGCTATCATCAACGAAAAGCTGGGTCAAGGTGAAGCGACCGACATGCTCACCCTGAGCGTATCTAACACCGACATGTGTGCCCATACTTACGGCAGTCATTCACCCAAAGTTGACGCTATCTACCATCAGCTTGACATAGAACTCGCCCACTTTATCCAACTGCTGGATGAACGCATCGGGCGCGGCAACTACCTGCTTTTCCTTACTGCCGACCACGGCGGCACACACAGCTATCCCCGCATGACCGAACACGGTCTGCCCAGCGGATGCGTGAGCAATTCCGCCAATGTCAACGCCGCCAATGTTGATCTTGAGAAGCAGTTTGGTGTACCCAAACTTATCAAGCTGAGCTTGGGATACACATACTATCTCAACACCGAGGCCATCGAAAGCGCCAACCTTGACTATGAAACGGTGAAGCGTGCCGCCTGCAAGGCTCTGATGAAGTTAGACGAAATCGAATGGGCTGTGGATGTCCTCAACATCGACAGTTGCCCCATACCCACCATCCTCAAGGAACGCATCAAACTCGGCTATTTCCCTGGCCGCAGCGGCGAAATATATGTCATACCACGCACGGGCTTCTATTCCGGCAGCACCAATGAAGCCGGTTCCAATCATGGCACATGGAGCCAGAGTGACTCACATATTCCCCTGATTTTCATGGGTTGGCACATCACTCCTGGCGAGACTTCACGACTGACACACATGACCGACATTGCCGCCACCGTATGCGCCATGCTCCACATTCAGGCGCCCAACGGGTGCATTGGAACCCCCATTTTTGAGCGATGAATTCCATATAAAATAGTAATATTTTAGTCTTTTTTGTAATAAATTAAAAATATTGTAGTAATTTTGTAACACTTTATTCAAAAAAGCAATCAGCTAGAAGCCTGTTGCAGAGCTTATCATGAACGCATCAGCGCTACGCCCAAATGGTGTTTGACACATGAAAATTAACTTTACTTACTAATTGTATAACTATAAACTTAATTAAAACAAACAGCGTATGAAAAGATTCTCATTACTGCTAGCAAGTTTGCTGCTGATATGTACAGCAGCGCTTGCACAGGTCTCTGTCACTGGTACCGTTGTATCGGCAAGTGACAATGAACCTGTCATCGGTGCTTCAGTCACCGTTGTAGGCACCAAGACGGGAACCGCCACCGACCTCGATGGCCGCTTCACCATCACCGTGCCTAATGCCAACAGTCAGCTGAACATCACCTACATCGGCATGACGCCAGTCACGGTGAAAGCCGAGAACGGTATGGTCGTTGAACTCTTCAGCAACACCCAGGACCTTGACGAGGTTGTAGTTGTTGCCTATGGTACTGCCAAGAAGAGTGAGCTCACCGGTGCCGTATCACAGGTGACATCCCAGCAGATTGAGGCTCGCCCCGTGACCAGTGTCACCTCGGCACTGGAGGGCACTACGACTGGTCTGGTGGTCAACTCCTCCTATGGCCAGCCTGGTAACGACGCCTCGATCCGCATCCGTGGTTTCGCTTCAATCAACGGTAGCAACGAGCCCTTGTATGTCATCGATGGTGTACCCTTCGGTGGCAACATCAGTGACTTGAACAGCGCCGATATCGAGAGCATCACCGTGTTGAAAGATGCTACATCGGCAGCCCTGTACGGTAACCGTGCCGGTAATGGTGTCATCATGATCAACACCAAGAAGGGTCGCAACGACAAATCGCGCATCAACGCATCGATCATGCTGGGTACCTACAACCGCGGTATCCCCGAGTATGACCGCATGGACGCCCGCCAGTGGATGAATGCTATGATGCAGAGCTACACGCGCGAGATTTACACAGCAGGTAACAGCGGTGGTAAGACTTTGAGCTGGGGCGATGCCATGAGCAAGGCCAACCAGGAAATCATCGGTTCCTACCTGCACTACAACATCTTCAACCTGCCCGACGATCAACTGTTCGATGGTTACAAGTTGAAGAACGATGCCCAAATCAAGAGCGAAATTGCTGGTGACCTTGACTGGTTCAAGGCTGCAATCCGCAGCGGTTTCCGTCAGGAGTACAACGTCAGTGGTGACGGCGGTAGCAACACCGCGAACTACTACCTCGGTGTAGGTTACACCAAGGAGGACGGTTACACCAAGGAGTCTGGCTTCGAGCGCATCAGTGGTCGTGCTCGCGTCAACCTGACCCCCAAATCATGGTTCAAGACCGGATTGAACATTTCCGGTTCTCATCAGCTCACCCGCTTCCACAGCGACAGCGAGAGCAGCTACAAGAACGCCTTCAGCTACTGCCGCAACATTGCGCCTATCTATCCTGTTCACCTGCACGAGCTGACCTTCCCCAACGGTGATTACGTTCTGGACGAGCAGGGCAACAAGGTATATGACAGCGGTGAAGAGTACACCCGTCCCCAATACCCTGGCCGCCACTACCTGTGGGAGACCGAGCTGGATATTGACAAGACCTACCGCAATACCTTGGACGGTCAGGGCTATGTCACCTTTGTGCTGCCTTATGGATTTGACCTCACATTGAATGCTGACTTGAACGTGCGCAACACCGAGAACCGCGAGTATGACAACGCCATCATCGGTGACGGTATGGGTAACAATGCCCGCACCAAGCGCATCATCTACCGCTACAAGAACTACACGCTCCAGCAACTCGTGAACTGGAACCACACTTATGCCGATCGTCATGCATTTGAGGTGCTGCTGGGTCATGAGAACTACTACTACAAGTACAACTACCTGTATGGTTACAAGGCTAACGAGACCCTGGCTGGACACATCGACATGATCAACTTCTCGGACATCCAGAACCTGTATGACTACGAGAACAACGACCGCAGGGAGAGTTACCTGGGTCGCGTGCGCTATGTCTTGGACGACAAGTATTCCCTTGAGGGCACCTTCCGTCGTGACGGTAGCTCGCGCTTCCATCCCAAGCATCGCTGGGGTAACTTCTACAGCATCGGTGCCAGCTGGATCCTGAGCCGCGAAGAGTTCATCCGCAAGTATGACTGGATCAACAACCTCAAGTTCCGTATCGCTTATGGTGAGGCCGCTAACGACCGTGCTGCTGACTATTACAGCTACATGGCACTGTATGACATTACCGTCAATGGTGGTATGGGTGCTCTGGTAAAGAGCCAGCTGACCAACGAGCTCCTCAGCTGGGAGTCGGTAAGGAACCTGAGCGTCGGTCTTGAAGGCCGTCTGTTCAACCGTCTGAACTTCAGCATCGAGTACTTCTCCAAGGGCTCACATGACCTGATCTTCAGCCTCAACCAGCCGCTGTCGGCAGGTGCCACCAGCACCAGCAGCGCTGTATCACAAGTACAGGTGAACCTGGGTAACATGGTGAACCGCGGTTTTGAGTTCTCGGCCGATGCCGATATTTTCAAGACTCGGGATTTCCGCTTCAACTTGGGTCTTAACCTGACCTACCTGAATAACAAGATCACCAAGATGCCGGAAATCTATAATGTTGGTGAAGAGAAAGATGAGTACACTGCAGGTTTGCAGAGCGGTCAGTACAACTACCGCAAGGGTCACTCGATGTACTCCTTCTATACCTATACCTATAAGGGCATCGACGACATGACCGGTAGGGCACTCTATACCTTCAACGATCATGACTTCTATGTACCTGGCATGTTGAAAGCCGGTGAGGACATCGGTGAGCGCGAGGCAATCCCCGCCGAAGAGTTTGTTGTTATCGACGGTGTTCCCTACGTTTACAAGCCCGCCACCTATGGCAAACGTGAGTGGCACGGCTCCGCTGTACCCAAGTTGTACGGCAGCTTCAACCCCACGATTGACTACAAGAACTTCACCTTGGGTGCTATCTTCGCCTTCCAGCTGGGCGGCAAGTGTATCGACTGGACCTACCAGAGCCTGACCTCGATGGGCGGTACTCCCAGTGCCATCCACGCCGACATGACCAAGGCCTGGACCAAGGACCTTGACGGCACCGCCGTTACCTATACCGAAGACCAGATCAAGGGCATGACCGTGGGCGAAGGCGAGAACAGCTATGTGAACTATCCTGCTAACCGCCTTGATCCCAACGGCACCCCCGCAGTTTACTCGGGTGACAACAGCTATAACAGCGCTACCAGCGATCGCTACATCACCTCGTCGAACTACTTTATCGTTAAGAACATCGGTGTCACCTACCGCCTGCCGCGTTTCATCTTGAACAAGATTGGTTTCACCAACATCTCGCTCTCGGCAACCGTTGAGAACCTGTACACCAAGACCGCCCGCAAGGGTATGAACGCACAGCAGAACTTCAGCGGTTACGTGGGTGACTACATGGTAACTCCGCGCGTATTCTCGTTCGGTGTGAAGTTCGGTTTCTAATCAACAATCGTAACATTTTAATATAGAATACATTATGAAGATTTTCAAATATATACTGATTGCAGGTGTAGTTGCTTTGGGACTGTCATCGTGTTCTAAAGATTACCTAGACACCGCTCCGACCGCCGAAACCGGTACGGCAACCGCATTCGAGACCACCGAGAATGTTAAGTTGGCCATCAATGGCTGCGCCCGCGTGATGATGAACCAGTACCTGAGCACACAGGGTATGTGTGGTGAGGGTTGCATCAAGATGTGGTACGGTAACTATCCTGGCCAGGACTTCTATGTAAACCTTCCCGGCTGGGCATCGCTGATCAACCAAAACGTACACGACACACCCAGCAGTCTGTACACCTACTATCCCTGGTTCTACTACTACAAACTGATCAGCAACGCCAACAGTGTTATCCTGAACGTTGACGAAGCCGAAGGCCTCGAGTCCGACAAACAGTTCCTGAAAGCCCAGGGTCTGACCTTCCGCGCTTATGCTTACATGATGCTTGCCCAAATCTACTGCAAGCGTTGGGTAGATTCTGAGAACGGCAGCTGCCCGGGTCTGGTGCTCCGCCTGGACGAGAGCGTGGGCGACCTGCCTCTGACTTCGCTGGCTGACGCCTACGAGCAGATTTACGCTGACCTTGATGAGGCTATCAGCCTCTATCAGGCCTCTGGCAAAAAGCGTGCTGCCGACGAGTTCTTCTTGCCCGACATCGAGGTAGCCTATGCCACCTATGCACGCGCTGCCCTTAACCGCTGCGACTGGGCTAACGCCTCCAAGTATGCTAAGCTGGCTCGCGCCAACTATCCGCTGATGAGCAACGCCCAGTTGCTGAGCGACGGTTTCTGCAACCACAACAGCGAGTGGATCTGGGGTGGCTACAGCGCCAGTGACCAGACGCTTTACTACTACAGCTACCATGCTTACATTGCCTATAACAGTAATGCCGGTAACGTGCGTAACTATCCCAAGTGTATCAACAGGGAGTTGTTCGAGCAGATCCCCGCATCTGACGTTCGCCGCCAGTGGTGGCTCGATCCCACGGGCTACACCTACACCACCACGACTGGTGTGGCTGCCAACAGCACTGATCTGGCAAAGGAAACCCGCGCCAAGTATCCCGACCTGCTGAGCAATGCTACCGTCTATGCCTACATGCAGTTCAAGGTACGCTGCAACGACACCCCGGGTGTTGGTGAGCTGAACAACTTCCGCTCCAGCGAGATGCTGCTCATCGAGGCCGAGGCCGAGTACATGCTGAACAACACTGGTGCCGCCCAGGCTGCTCTAATTGCCCTGAACAAGACTTCGGGCCGCGATCCCGAGTACAGCTGCAGCAAGACCGGTACCGACCTGCTCAACGAGATCAAGCTCTATCGTCGCATTGAGCTGTGGGGCGAAGGCTTTGACTGGTTTGACCTGAAGCGCTGGAAAGACACCCTTGTTCGTCACACCTATGAGGACGGCGGTAACTTCCTGACCACGCTTGCTGTAACCATCAAGCCCGAGGAGAAGAACGAGTGGCGTTATATGATCCCGACCCGCGAGACCGACTACAACAAGGCTGTCCGCGACGGTGTCATCACCCCCGCCGAATAATGCTCAAGTTCATCACTTGACATTCCATAACACAAGTAGTGCCGACGCCCACCCGCGCTGGCACTACTTATTGTTTGAATAATGAAAAAACAATCTGACTCTTGCCGTTATGGTCAGAAGAGGCCTAATACTTTCTTTTTTGCAACAGGCTCATCTGAGATAGCACGCATCATGAGTGCCTGCTTCAGCGTTTCGTCATCGGCACAACGGAAGTTCTTGTAAGTTGCAGGATATCCCGAAACAGTGACTTCCGAAACGTTTTTCCTGCCCTTTTTCTTGACTGTCGTCTGGAGCTCCACCAGAACGTCACCTCCACCATTAACTTCAAGGGCTTTGCGAATGGCAGTGTTAATCACGTTGACCTCACCACCGCGACGCACGTCATCCGTAGGTTGGTACGTGTAAGTGATTTTCTTGGGAGATACCACAAGGTCAGCAAATGTGGCGGTGATTGCCGATGAGCCAAAATCCTTGGTCTTTGATGAATTTAAGGTTGTTGTGCAGGATGTCATGCCAAGCATAGCCATCACCGAGATGAAAATAAAGAACTTTTTAACCATAATATTTTTCATTAATACGACTCCCACAACTTGTTGTTTTAAAAGCCGTTCCGGGAATCGGTGAAACGGCTACAACATATTCATTTTCCTTATTGCAAAATTATTGATAAGGTTGTGAATGGGGATGCCGAACCTATTGCAGATTATTCTACACTTCTGTAGAAATATTTTCATCTTCGATACTATCTTCCTGGCAATATAGGGCAAAAAAATTGCGGTGCAAGATCATGCTGATGCGCTCAAGCAGACGTGTATCAATGCCCTCGCGCTTGAAGATGTCATACACATTGGTGCGGTCACAGTGCAACTTGTCTGCAAGCCAACTCACACCGCGCTCCTGACGCAGTAATTCTGCCTTGATCTCTTTACCGATGTGTATTGACATTGCAGGAAAACAATTCTATTGACCAACACTTGTTTCAGTTAAATAAATTAATGTGAGATTCCTGGTTCGGAACACTAACAGCACTTGGCTGTGCAAAATTACAGCTAATACCTACTATGTGCTCTGAATTAATATAGCATATAATGCTACATTTCCGTTGAATTATTTTCCTCATCACCGCACTCTATTTCCTGGCAATAGAGCGCAAAGAAGTTGCGGCCCAACACACCACAGATGCGCTGAAGCAATATCGTATCAATCCCTTCCCGCTTGAAGATGTTATACACGTTGGTACGGTCACAGTATAGTTGCTGGGCAAACCAGGTCACGCCACGCCCTTGACGGCGCAGCTCAGCTTTTATCTCTTTTCCGATGTGTATTGACATAGCACTACAATTATCATTACCACTAGTTACCCAGTGGTGGGTAAAACAAAAGGCGAGATGACTATATTTTTTTAAATTATATAGTCATCTCGCCATATAATTAAGTAAAACTTTGTCTTATATCTCTAACAACAAAATTGCCTTGGGTTCCCCAGTATGTGAATCTCACAAAAGGGCACAATTATCCCTAATTTTGCTGTTTTAGATATTACCCAACAATGTTCTACTTAATTAGTAATATGTTAAGTCGAATCTATCATTTTCATATCATTAAAATGTTGACAAACTATCTGCTAAATTTTCTGCCACAAAAATACATTTTTGTTTTCAAAATCACAAACAATCCTATGTAGAAATTTTTTCTACATTTTATCATTTGGTGGCACGATAGGGTGAAAAAACAAGGGAGCTACCAATTAATTAATGAGAAAATAGTAACTTTGCAGGTTAGTTAATCCAATAACAATAGAACAATGAGTAGAGAGACTTTTTCTCACCTTGAGGCACTGCGCGAGGAGATGCGCCGCCTGAATGTCGATGCCGTCATCATTCCCGGCACCGACCCGCACCAGAGTGAATACATCTGTGACCACTGGAAATTCCGCGACTGGATCAGTGGCTTCACGGGCAGCAACGGCACAGCCGTGGTGACCCTTGACCAAGCCGCCCTGTGGACCGACTCCCGTTATTTCCTGCAGGCCGAAATTGAATTGGCCGACAGTGGTTTCGTCATGATGAAGGAGAACATGGGCAACGACCCCACTATCCACGAGTGGCTGCTGCAAGTCCTCGAGGAGGATTCTGTCATCGCCATTGACGGCCGCCTGTACAGTGCCCAGGATGCCAACCAGTTAGAGCGTTTCTGCGGCGAAAACGGCTTTATGCTCGCAACCGAGTTTTACCCCGCGGACAAAATCTGGGCCGACCGTCCCGCTCGACCCAGTGAACCCGCCTTTGTCCACGACGTGCAATATGCCGGCGAGGAAGCCAGCACCAAAATAGAGCGCTTGCTTCAAGTGCTGGATGATAATGATGCCACCGCCATGCTGGTGACCGCCCTTGACGACATCGCATGGCTGCTCAACTTGCGCGGCAACGACGTGGATTTCACGCCTGTCGCTATCGCCTTTGCCTACATTTCGCACAACAACCGCGAGTTGTTCATCGACGAGAGCAAGGTGACCGACGAGGTGCACCAGCACCTCAAGGCCTGTGGCGTCAGGGTGCGCAACTATGACGACATTGTCCACTTCCTGGAGCGCGTGAGCGAGCATGAAGTAGTGCTCATCGACCCCAATCGCGTAAGCGACACCCTGGCCAATGCCCTACCCTGCCAGAAGGTCTACTTCCGCTCGCCCATCACCGACCTCAAGTGCATCAAGAACGAGGTGCAGATCAATGGCTTCCGCCATGCTATGGAGCGTGACGGTGCAGCACTTGTGCGCCTGTTCAAGTGGATAGAGGAAACGGCTCCCAGCGGCACCATCAATGAGGTGGACGTGTGGAACAAGGGCATGGAATTCCGTGCCCAGCAGGATCTGTACTGCGAGGACAGCTTTGCCATGATCTGCGGCTATAAGGAACATGGTGCCATCGTCCACTATGAGGCGACCGACGAGAGCGCTTCAACACTGCACGGAGAGGGCATTTTGCTCGTTGATAGCGGTGCACAATTCCTTGACGGTACAACCGACATTACCCGCACCGTCACTCTTGGTAATCCCACCGCTCAGGAGAAACACGACTTCACGCTCGTTCTCAAGGGCCACCTGGCCTTGCAACGTGCCAAATTCCCTGTGGGGACCACAGGCTGCCAGCTTGACGTACTCGCCCGCCTACCGTTATGGCAAGAGGCCATGACCTACGGCCACGGCACCGGACACGGCGTGGGCCACTTCCTGGGTTGCCACGAGGGACCGCAGAGCATCCGCACCAACCTTGTTGACGTCAAGCTGTTGCCAGGCATGGTCTTGAGCAACGAGCCCGGTCTCTACAAGACAGGCGAATATGGTATCCGTACCGAAAATCTGCTGCTCGTCGTTGAAGCCGAGAAGACCGAAGACTTCGGCAATTTCCTCGCTTTTGAGCCGCTTACACTCTTCCCCTATGACCTGCAACTGATTGACCAATCGATACTTACCGCCGAGGAGGTCGCCCAAATCAACGAATACCACCGCATGGTGCGCGAGCGCATCACTCCGCTCCTCAATGCCGACGAGGCCGCCTGGCTCGCCGCCAAGACCAAAGAACTTTAAACATTAAACTATAAACTTTAAACTAGAACAATGGCTATTATTAAAAAGGTTAGGGGTTTTGACCCCAAGATCGGAGAGAACTGTTTCCTTGCTGACAGTGCTGTCGTCGTAGGCGATGTGACTATGGGCAACGATTGCAGCATCTGGTTCAATGCCGTGCTGCGAGGCGATGTGAACACCATCACCATCGGCAACCGTGTCAACATTCAGGACAACAGTGTGATACACACGCTATATGAGAAATCGGTCACCGAAATCGGCAACGACGTGTCCATCGGTCACAACGTGGTCGTGCACGGTGCCAAAATCGGAGACATGGCGCTCATCGGCATGGGCAGCATCATTCTGGACCACGCTGAAATCGGTGAGGGTGCCATCATTGCAGCCGGCAGCGTTGTACTGAGCGGCACTAAGGTCGGCCCCCACGAGCTGTGGGCAGGTAGTCCAGCGAAATTCAAAAAGATGGTTGACCCTAAGCAGGCCAGCGAAATCAACGTGAAAATCGCTAAGAACTACCTGATGTACTCCACCTGGTATGAGTAATAGTATCTAGCGATTCTAGACGTTCTAGAGCGTCTAGAATCGCTAGGTTGATTAACCAAAATTCAATAGATGAAAAAGCATTTACTGACGACCGTCATAGCTCTCATGCTGGTTGCCATGCCGGCACGAGCCGCCATCTATATGGTTGGTAACCACCCCTTCGGTGACTGGAATCCGGGCAACGGTGTTGAGATGACTAGCCGAGGCAACGGCACCTACTCACTGACGGTCAATATCACGGGCAATGTGTGGTTTGTCTTTGCCGACGGGCAGAGTAGCGACTGGAATGTCTTTAATGCCAATTACCGCTACGGTCCCACTGGTGGCAGCGAGGAGGTCACCGTGGGCAACACCTACACGACCCAGAAAAGCAACAACAACCATTCCTACAAGTTTATCGGGAACGGCAAGGACTATACCTTCACCTTCAACGAGAACAACCTCACCTTCAGCGTTTCAGAGTATCAAGAACCTGTGTTACCCGACCCGGCAAGTCTCAAGGTGGGTGATGTCAATGGCGACAGCGAGGTCACTATTGCCGATGTCACAGCTCTGATAGACATCCTGTTAGGAGGCTTTGCCAACTATGACACCCGTCAACGAGCCGATGTCAACTTTGACCACGAGATGACTATTGCCGATGTAACCTCACTCATTAACTATCTGCTGGGAGGCAGTCTCGATGAGCCCGTTAAAGAAGGGTATGACTACGTCTGGGATGACGACGCATTGCCTGAGATACACCTCGAGGTGAGCCTGAGCGAGTGGAACAGGCTACTGGCATTGTATGATGCCAACAGTTACACCACACAGTATGTCATGGCAAGCATCGACTTTGTCAAGGACGGCGAGCACACCGTTATCGATAGCGTCGGGTTGCGCCTCAAGGGCAACACCTCGCGCCGCCGCCCTGAGGGATGGCACGGCCAAATGCATCAGCGTGACAATACCGACTGGCACCACGCCCACTTCGGTGTGAGCCTACGTAAATATGTCGATGACGATGCCCACACCATCCAAGGCGTGCGCAAGCTGCACCTCAAGTGGTTCAAGGACGATCCCGCCTATGTGCGCGAGGTATTCTGCTACGAACTTTTCCGTCGTGCAGGTGTATGGACGGCCTTGAGGGACAACTACTGTCGCTTGTGGCTACATGTCGAGGGAGACAGCCAGGAGACTTACTATGGCGTGTATGGGATGCTTGAGCCCATCGACAAGCGCTATCTCAAGGACCGCAAGAGCCGTTTCGGCAACAGTGACGGCTACTTGTGGAAATGCCGCAACGGAGCATCAGGCCTTAACAATCCCAATGGCGACATTTGGTATGACGATGACAGCGACGACCGCCATGCCTACACGCTAGAGACCAACACCTCGGAGTTTGACATCGCTCGCGTCCAGCTGGTGGACTTCATGGACAAAGTCTGCCACTTGAGCGACAGTGAATTCTATACTTGGATCAAGCAGGCGACTGATGTCGATCTGTTACTCAAGACCTACGCCGTCAATGTCGCTGTGGGCATGTGGGATGACTACTGGAACAATGCCAACAACTACTATATCTACTTCAACGGCACAGAAACCAGCGGTTATAAGTTCTTCTTCATCCCTTATGACTACGACAACACGTTGGGGACAAGTCTGCGTTGCGGTGTCCAGAATGATGCAGGGCGCCAGGATCCCCTCCACTGGGGCAATGACAATAATCCTCTCATTGCGAGAGTGCTTAAGTTCATTGATTTCAGGACCAAATATATCGCCTATCTCAAGGAACTGGTGGATGCCAAATACGCACTCATGGACCGCCAGTCATCACAGGCACGCATTCGTTCCTGGCAGGCCCGAATTGAACAATATATCGACAACGACACTGGCGAGGACACTGCAATTGAGGACAAACCCGCATCATGGAGTAACCACGGCGAGTATAACCTACTGAAGAACAACAGCGACAACTTCTTCACCGTCAAGGCCTCCAGCATCCAAGCTTTACAATAACATCGACACAGGATAATAATGTGAGTTCAAAGAGTATAAAGTATTAATTCGCAATTCATCCGTATTGTAGAGACGCAAAATTTTGCGTCTCTAGAACAGCATTTTGGTAATGCATAAAGAGTGGAGACGCAAGATTTTGCGTCTCTACAAGTGCCAGATTGCCAATTTATTGATATCTAGTTATCGTCAATCTCATGCCAGGCCCAGGTCGAAGTCTTTCAGGAACTGGGTGAAATTGGGATTGTGTTGCTTGATTTGGTCAACGACTTCACGGGGCGACAGAATCTTGGGGGTATCCATCGGTACGTCACTCAACTTTACATCCAGAGTCAACCTATCATTCTTCACGGCATCGGTCAAGAACTTCATCAATGCCGCCTTGTGTTCCTCGACATTCTTCTGCTCGGTGGGACTGGCAACTGTCATCACATAGTGCTCACCGCCATTACCCTCGGGTTGCGGCTTGGCATAGGACATGGTGGTCAACAAAGCCTTTTCCTGCGGGTGCTGATCCATATAGTCTTGCCATGCCTCCAACAACTGTTCAACGGTGAAGGCCTCGGTGCGTTGTGGCTGTACGGAAGCCTCTTCTTGCTTCTCAACGGCCACGGAACCAGAACCTGTCACATTGGCCATAAAACGCGGTTTGTTGCCCAATGCGCGAGGTAAAGGTTGGCCAGCAGAAACGGGGGCTACAGGACGTGCCGGCATTGCTGGACGAGGAGGGGCCTGCTGAGGTTGAGGCTGTGGTTGTGACTGACGTTGTGGCTGTGCTACAGCCTGAGTCTGCTGCGGAGCTGCCGGGCGAGCCTGAGGAGCAGGCTGAGCGGGTGCGGTAGCTGGTGTAATCTTCTGGATGGAAGGCTGGGCGGCCTGCTGCGGCTGCGGGGTCACCAATTGGCACAGCTTGACCAGCGTCAACTCCACCAGCAGTTGTTTGCTGCTGGCATTACGGTAATTCAAGTCACAGGTATTGCACAAGTCCAGGGCTCTATAATAGAATGCCGGAGCCAACTTTGTGCTCTGCTCACCATAACGCTGAGCTACCTCGTCGTTCATTTCGAGCAACTTGCGCGTTTGGGGCGTAGCGGCAACCATCAGGTCACGCAGGTGTTGTGCCAGACCGTTGATGAAGAACTGTGAGTCAAAGCCTCTATCTCGTATTTCCTTATATATCAGCAAGGACTGGTTCACGTCCCCGGCAAGGAAACATTCCACAAGTCTGAAGTAGTAGTCATAGTCCAGCACATTGAGGTTGTCAAGAGCACTCTGATAGGTGATATGCCCCTCGGTAGAGGCGGCTACCTGATCAAAGATGGACAGGGCATCGCGCATGGCGCCATCAGCCTTTTGGGCAATGACGTTGAGTGCTGCGGGCTCAGCCTCAATATTCTCCTGCTCACAGACGTACTGCAACTGCTGCACGATGTCAGGCACGGTGATGCGGGCAAAGTCGTAAATCTGGCAGCGCGACAGGATGGTGGGGATAACCTTCTGCTTTTCGGTGGTGGCAAGGATGAAGATAGCGTAGGCAGGCGGTTCCTCCAGTGTCTTGAGGAAGGCGTTAAAGGCCGCCTGGGAGAGCATGTGGACCTCATCGATGATGAATACGCGGTAACGTCCCGTCTGCGGCGGAATGCGCACCTGCTCGGTCAAGTCGCGGATATTGTCCACACTATTGTTGGATGCGGCATCCAGCTCGTTGATATTGTAGGAACGCTGCTCGTTGAACGCCTTGCACGACGGGCACTCGTTACAGGCCTCACCCTCGGGCGTGGGATGCTCGCAGTTGATGGTTTTGGCGAAGATTCGGGCACATGTCGTCTTACCCACGCCGCGCGGGCCGCAGAATAGGTAGGCATGCGCCAACCTGCCGCTTGCAATGGCCGTCTTCAGGGTATGGGTCAATGACTGCTGGCCCACCACGCTGTGAAACGTCGAGGGTCTATACTTACGCGCCGATACGATATATTTGTCACTCATCGGATTACAGAATTGTCTATTTCTCTAATGTGCAAAGATAATACTTTTAACCCAACTTTTATCCACCCCATCAAAATAATTTTTCAACAAGAGGCTCAGAAGCGGATGCCGACGAGGGCGGTAAACTCTAACAGGGAGCCGAAGAAGTGGTGTGTTTCAGATTTGTAGCGGTGGATGTCACCAAAGCTCTGGAGACCCACAAAATACTGCTTATGGTTATAGACGGCACCCATACGCGCCCTCATGTTGATCGACCATGCGCTGGCACGATCCTCGTTCTGCGTTTCAAGCAGGTGGCGATAGCCGATATAAGGCGTCACCGTGAAATTGAGCAACCACTTGGGACCCAATACCCAGTTATGGCCATAGCCCACCATCACACAATAGTCGTTGTACAGGAAGTGAGGCATCTCCACGTCGGCAGGAAGATAGTCCTTAACCACTTGAGGCAACTCGTCCATGTTGATGCTCATGTCGCGATGCTGCAGGCAGATGCCCGCAATCACTGAACCGGCATTGCGCTTCTGGTACTTGGAGAAACAGTAAGCTGCGGCCTGGGCATAACGACGGTTATTGAAAAAATAGTAGGCACTCATGCCATAGGACTTGCGGTGCAGACCGCCAAATTCCTTAATCTTAGTCTTTATTTTTTCACCTTCATATTTACCTGTCACCCAAGCCGTAGTGGTACCGCGATTCTCCATATAATAGGCGTCGGCGGCAAAGCGGGCACAGGTAAACGAGAAGTCCACCTTGTTGGAGACTTTCTCGCCATTGATCAGATTGGTGATACCCAAGCTGTAACCCACACTCACTGCCATAAACGAAAGCTGGAAACCCATGTTGGCAGCCAGTTTACTGCGCATGTCCACTCGGATGCCATCGTTGGATGGTTCACCCTGGTAGTTATCGTTCCAGTTGTTGGACTTGAACATGAACTTCCAGTTCTTACCCGTGCTGACCACATAGGCCGTATCATAGCTATTGAACGCCTTGTCGCCCCACTTATAGACTTTCCAGCAGAAGTCGATAAACGCCGGATAATCGATTGTCCCACCATCCAGATCCACCTTGCCGTGCTTCAAGGCACGCCACCAGTAGCCACTGTCACGGATGGTGTCGTAGGGCTCATTCATCTTCTCCTGAATGCGTTCTTTCGCCCTTTTCTTAGCTCGCTGGAACTTGTTCAGGTGCTCTGTCGTGTCGGCGACTGCGACCGTATCGAGGGGAGCATCATTCTGCCCCCACGCAGCCAGAGAGACCAACGTGATAAGCAAAACCAATATGAAACGAAATCTTCTCATTTGCCCACAAAATTACAACATTTCCTGAAATAAACAATTGTATAGGACGTGACAAATACTTGACATGAGGTCACATGGGTTTAATTTAATGAGGAGGTTAAAAAAATTATTGGGGTCAATATTGCACATTTATGATAATTGGTGTATTTTTGTGCCTTGATTAGAAAACATAAACCTGAACATAAAAAAAACAGTACTGCAATGAAAAATATCCTAATCATCGGCTCGACGGGCCAAATTGGCTCGGAGTTGACTATGAAGTTGAGAGGCATTTACACAGGAAATGTCGTGGCTGGTTATATCCCTGGTGCTGAGCCCAAAGGCGAACTCGCTGAGAGTGGTCCCTCTGAAATCGTTGATATTACTAACGCCAAACAGATTGGCGACGTTGTTGACAAGTACAACATCGACACCATCTATAATCTGGCTGCCCTATTGAGCGCCGTTGCCGAGAACAAGCCCCAGTTGGCATGGCACATCGGCATCGACGGCCTGATGAACGTGCTGGAAGTATCGCGTGAGAAGAAATGCGCCGTATTCACCCCCAGCAGCATCGGTTCCTTCGGTCCCAACGCACCCAAGGACGGCACGCCTCAAGATACCATCCAGCAGCCGCGCACGATGTACGGCGTGACCAAAGTCACTGGTGAGTTGTTGAGCAACTACTATGCCCTCAAGTTCGGCGTTGACACCCGTTCGGTGCGCTTCCCCGGCCTGATCAGCTATGTTACTCCTCCGGGCGGCGGCACGACCGACTATGCCGTGGACATCTACTATAGCGCTGTACAAGGCAAGAAATTCATCTGCCCCATCGCTGCCGGCACACTTATGGACATGATGTACATGCCCGACGCCCTGCGCGCCGCCATCGAGATTATGGAAGCCGACCCCAGTCGCCTGGTACACCGCAACTCGTTCAACATCGCATCGATGAGTTTTGACCCTGAGGTTATTTACCACAAGATTAAAGAGTACATCCCCAGCTTCGAGATGGAATATGATGTTGACCCGCTGCGCCAAGGCATCGCCGACAGCTGGCCCAACAAGCTGGACGACACTTGTGCCCGCGTCGAGTGGGACTGGAAGCCCGAGTATAACCTCGATGCCATGACCAAGGACATGATCGAGAAACTGCGTATTAAGTTCGGCCTCAACAAGTAAAGACAAACGCAACAATGAAGAAGCGCCTGAGCTTGATACTGTTCACTATCTGCCTAATGCTAGGCGGCTGTGGTGACAGCTATAAGCTGGCCAAGGATTATGCCACAACCGACTCTTTCGGCTATCTGATTTTCGTTAGCGAATCGGGCAAGCAGTATGATGACCTGTGGGTCAATATCTCAGGATTGAACAAGACATTCCTTGCTTCCTCGGCCCAAATCGTTAATGGCGAAGTCAAAGGCATGCGCTATGGAGCCCAACAAGGCACTCGCCGCGTCATGATCAGACAACAGAACGAGCGACTTCTCTATCAAGATGTTGTCGAAATCCGTGCCGGTGAGGACACGATCATCAAGTTCAAGGACTGATTTTCAAACGACAAGAACAACAAGTAAACCATACTGAGTTTTTTAGTCCTCGCAGGTTTGTCTGCGGGGACTAATTCGTTTCATACGAAAAAAGACATCACCTGTTAACGATAGGTTTACACTAGTTTTTTCCGAATTGCTGTAATTATACAGAAAAATATCTAAATTTGCTGATTAATCATAACAAACAAATTACTACTCATCTGCTTATGAAAAAGATTTTTTTACTACTCGTCACATTCTTTGTCGGGCTCTTGGCGCAAGCCCTGCCCATTGATGCAAGCACCAACACTGCCACCTCTACGCCCCAGTACACCTTTAACAGCGCTACTGGTGCACTGACGCTCAACTGGGGAGAATTCGACAAGTACAATAATTGGGACGGTGACGTCATCAACACAGCCGTCAAGAGTGTAACAGCCACCAGCGAGGTGAGTTTCACTGGCGATTGCTCACAGCTGTTCTACAATTTCAGCCATTGCGAGAGCATGGACCTGAGCCGTGTTAACACCAGCCAGATGGCCAGTGCAAGAAGGATGTTCCGCGACTGTTCAAGCCTGACATCGCTTGACCTGTCAAGCTGGAACGTCGCCAATGTTACCGATATGTTCGAGATGTTCTGCTACTGCGAGAACCTGACTTCACTCAACCTATCGGGCTGGAACACCGCCAATGTCATTGACATGGGCTTAATGTTCTACTACTGCTTGAATCTGACCTCAATCGACCTCACAGGCTGGAATACCGCCAATGTCATTGATATGTACTACATGTTCAATAGATGCGAAAGCTTAACTTCACTTGACCTCTCGGACTTTAACACTGCCAATGTCTCCAGTATGACACAGATGTTCTACAATTGCCGAAGTCTGTCTTTTCTCAACCTATCGGGTTGGGACACAAGCACAGCAATGACCATGATAGCCATGTTTGCAGGTTGCTCGAGTCTTACCTCACTCGACCTGTCAAGCTGGAACACCGCCAATGTCATCAGCATGAACGACATGTTCAAGGGTTGCGAGAACTTAGCCACGCTGAATATCTCAGGCTGGGACATCACTAGGGTCAACGATATGCAAAATATGTTCTCAGGTTGCACTAGCCTGACCTCGCTTGACATCTCGGGCTGGAACACCTCCAACGTCTGGTACATGACCAATATGTTCAAGGACTGCACTCATTTAAATACCATCTACGCCGGAACGGGATGGACCACTGAATACGTCTATGGAGAATGGGGTGAAGGCATGTTCACTAATTGTACCGCTCTAGTGGGCGGAATGGGAACAGCATATAACAAGAACTTCACAGACAAGACCTACGCCCGCATCGACGGCGGCTCCAGCAGTCCAGGCTACTTCACCGATAAATCCACAGCCATGCGTGGCGATGTGAACGATGACAATACAGTAAACATCAACGATGTGACCGATCTGATCAATTACTTGCTCACGGGAGACACATCTTTGATCAATCGCGAGGCTGCCGATTGCGACCTGGACGGAGGTATCCGCATCAGCGATGTCACCATCCTCATCGACTACCTACTCACCCGAAATTGGCCCATTTGAAAAACAAACCCTATGCTTGCTCTTGACGGTCAAACATAGGGTTTATTATGCTGTTTCTTGTTCTTTTCGCGTCAGCTGCGCAGGATGTTAATCAGGTCGGCAACGCCTTGGGTGGCAGGCTTCTGAATAACGTGAACCCAGTCGGGGACGGCTGCAGGTCGGGGGTCAATGTAGTAGATAGGCACGCCGCGTTTCACATACTGAATGAGGGCTGCAGCAGGATAAACCACCAGCGAGGTACCGATAACGACAAAGATGTCGGCATCATGCGCCAATTGGGCAGCAGCCTCCATGTTGGGGACCGCCTCACCAAAGAACACGATGTGCGGCCTCACGTGGTCACCATAGGGGTCTAACGTATCTACACTGGTCACCATTCCCTTGTCGGTGAGTTCATCACATGGCAACGTGTAAACACGTTCCTCACGTCTGGTTGAGCGCACCTTCATCAACTCGCCATGCAGGTGTAGCACGCTGGAACTGCCGGCACGCTCATGCAGGTCATCCACATTCTGGGTGATGACGCGCACGTCAAAGTCCTTTTCGAGTTCTACCAGTCCCAAATGGGCAGCATTGGGCTGAGCGTTGATCAGTTGTTCACGACGTTCATTATAAAACTTGTGGATGAGAGCAGGGTTGCGGAGGTAACCCTCATGGCTGGCAACATCCATTACGGGATAATTCTCCCACAGGCCATCAGCATCGCGGAAGGTCTTGATGCCACTCTCGGCACTGATGCCAGCACCCGATGAGATCACTAATTTCTTCTTATTCATAGTCGTTGGCTTTTTTGGTTTAGAGTCTCTTTTCTATAATGTGATAGCAAAAATAGTAAAATTTTTCTAAAAACGTACTCCCTAATCACATAAATCACTATCTTTGCACCGTTTTTTACAAAAAAATAGATTTTTCAATGGATAAATTGAGCTATGCATTAGGCTTGAGCATGGGTGGAAACTTCATCGGCTCTGGTATTAAGAAACTGGAAATCAACGATTTTACAGATGGTCTGAGAGCCATTTATGAAGGAGCTGAACAGAAGATGACCTTTGACGAAGCCAAGCAGATTGTCACCGAGTTTTTTACGAACCTTGAGAAGCAGGGCGCCGAAGAAAACGAGCGCCTGGGTCGTGAGTATCTGGAGAAGAACAAAGACGTCGAGGGCGTCAAGGTGACCGAGAGCGGTTTGCAGTATCTGGTCGTCAAGGAAGGCGATGGCGCTCAGCCTGGTCCCAACGACGTAGTGACCGTACACTATACCGGCAAACTGATTGACGGCACCGTATTTGACAGCAGTGTTGAGCGTGGCGAGCCCGCAACCTTTGCCGTTGGCCAAGTAATTCCCGGCTGGGTCGAAGGTCTGCAACTGATGCGCGAGGGTGCTGCCTACAGGCTGTTTATCCCCTCCAACCTCGCTTATGGCCCCCACGGTACAGGTCCCATTCAACCCAATTCGACGCTCATCTTTGACGTTCAACTCCTTAAGGTTGAAAAGAAGTAATACCAATCAATAATTCACTCTTTGACACTATGAAGAAGTTTTTTGCTATCGCTATGGCAGCCTTGATGATGGCTGGTATGGCAAGTTGTGGCAGCAACACTTCCAGCAACGAGAACGCCCAGGAAACTACTCCTGACTATGGTCAGCAGATCAAGGACAACAAGACGCTGGGCCGCGAATTCATGGAGCAGAATGCCAAGAATGACAGCGTGGTACAAACCACAAGCGGACTGCAATACATGGTATTGAAAGAAGGCACTGGTGCCAAGCCCGCTGCCGAGGACACCGTGACCGTTCACTACACTGGCAAGTTGCTCGACGGTACTGTGTTTGACAGCAGTGTAGAGCGCGGTGAGCCCACTACATTCCCCCTCAATGCAGTCATTCCTGGCTGGACCGAAGGTCTGCAGCTCATGAGCGAGGGTTCAAAGTACCGCCTGTTCATCCCCAGCGAGCTGGCTTACGGCTCACAGGGTGCTGGCGACAAGATTTTGCCCAACTCAACCCTCATTTTTGATGTAGAGTTGATTAAGGTGATAAAGAAAAACTAAAAACATTTATAACAACATTCAAAATTCAATTAAAAAACTAGTTTTATTATTATGAAGAAGATTTTAGCATTTGCAGCAGCCGGTCTGTTGACCGTTGGTTTCGTTGGCTGCAACAGCAAGGCAGGTGGCAGCAGTGAGGCTATGGACTCGCTGAGCATGGCATTCGGTGACCTCTACGGCGCCGGTATGGGACAGCAACTGCGCAGCATGGACTCAACCATCAACATCGAGCAGGCGCTCAAGGGTATGGAGTTCATCGCTAACGCCGACACCAGCAAGAATTTCCAGATGGGTCTGCAAATGGGTATGCAGATTGCACAACTCTATCAGGGTATCGAGCAGCAGTGCGGTATGCCTATCAACAAGAGCCTGTTCATGAGCCATCTGCGTGAGGCTATCATGAAGACCACCGCTATCAGCCAGGAAGACATGATGGCTATGCAGAGCAAGATTGAGCCACTGCTCAACAAGGCTATCGAGCAGTCTCCCAAGGCCGTTGCCAACAAGAAGGCCGGTGAGGAGTACATGGCAAAGCTGAAAAACGACAAGAGCTACACTTTCACCAAGAGCGGTATCGCCTATAAGGTGCTCGCCGCTGGTGAGGGCAAGAACTTCAGCGACAGCGACATCGTTAAGGTCAACTACGTAGGCCGTCACTTGGATGGCTCCGAGTTTGACAAGAGCGGTGAGAACCCTGTTCCCTTCAACCTGAAGCAAGTCATCCCCGGCTTCTCCGAGATGATCCAGCTGATGAAGCCCGGTAGCAAGGTAACCGTTGTCATCCCCGGTGATCTGGCTTATGGTCCTCAGGGTAACCGTGGCATCGAGCCCAACGAGACGCTGATTTTCGACATCGAGACCCTCGGTGTTGACGACAGCAAGCCCGCTGGTCCCAGGATTCAGCAGCTGCCCACAGCCAAGAAGAAGTAATCAGTAACAATACTGAAAATAGAATCCGCCCGACTTTTCCAGTCGAGCGGATTTTTTTCATCTACCGGAATGGGCTACTCTATATAACGTGAGTTTGATAAAAAATCATCTGCAAATGAATACGTTAGCAACTCCCCCTCTAAGATTAGAGGGGGGGCGGGGGCGTTGATGCTACAGATAATACTGATTTGTCGCGGAAGCACGAACGCCCCCGCCCTCTCCCCCTCCTCCGGCACTTCGTGCCACCTCCCCCCAGGCGGGGGAGGAGTTCCCCTCTTAGCCAAGAGGGGGAGTTGAGTATCAGCACTTTCTACTAACTCACATTAGATAAGCTGCTATAGCCACAGGAGGAAGTCCTCGCGCTGCAGCTTGGGATTGGGGTTGAGGATGGCAATCTTGTTGTTGGTGTAGGTTTGGCCCATGGGCATGTGTAGGCAACAGCTTTCAAACAGGGCCGACATGCTGTCGTTGTGCAGCAAATTGCGTAGGACGATGACGCATTGGACATCCAACAGGCGTTTCAACACAGTGTCATCAACTGGGGCATTGACCAGGGCAAGCGTGGACTCCCCACCCTCCTGCAAGAATTCATCGGTAGCCACATCGATATCATCATAACACGCTACCCTATCAAGCTGGCTTTGTAGCACACGTACGGCCAGCGCCTTTTGCTCCAACTGAGGGTCATAAAGGTAAAGACGGCTCTCCCGATTCACTCCCAGCATAGCGACGCTCTCGACGCCTGTGGCGGCACCCACCTGCATGATGTGACGAGGGTTGAAGAAATTGGTCACCCTGAACAATAATTTCGCTTCAGGCTCACTGATAAGGTCTATCTCGCGGCGCTGCTGCCTAGTCGTGCCGTCCTTGATGGTGCCGATCAACTGCCGCAAGCCATCATAGGCATAATAAGGCAGGCGCTGGCGCCACACGTTGCGCACGAACTGATAGGCATAGGGTGAATGGATGCCGAAGCCGCCACTACGGTGGTGGCGGCTCCAGGCATTGAGGTATCGTCTTGCTTGAAACAAGGCTTTTGGTTTTAGGTTTTAGGCTTCAGGAGCCTCTTCTTCAACCTTATTATTCTTGCGGAGCTTGTTACCAAAGATGGCATAGTTCAAGGCCAACAAGAGCAGCAGATAGATGACCACAACAGCGACCTTAGCCCACGTCTGAGTCTTGTTCACCTCGTCGGGGACGAACTTGAAGTCAATCTCATGATCGCCGGCAGGCAGTTGCAGGGCACGCAGCACATAGTTCACGCGTCCCATCTCAGCGGGCTTGCCGTCCACTGTCACCTTCCAGCCCCAGGGGAAATACACCTCGCTGAAGACAGCCAGGCCGCCGTTGGCACTGTGACTCTTATAGGTCAGGTGGTTGGGAGCATAGGCAGTCTCATAGATCGTGTCGCCAGGCTGTACAGCCTTGGCATCGCCCAGCTGCTGCTTGAACTTGGCATCGGCTACGGCACTCGTGGCAGGATTGAAATTGTCCAGGAATGCCATTTCCTCGTCGGCATTGTTCACATAGGTGAGCGAATCAACAAACCAAGCATTGCCCAAGGCCTCGGGATTGCGTTGCACGGTCTGGTCATCAACGATGACGTAGCGGGTATTGAGCATATTGAGCACCTGCACGTTGTTCTTGGCAATCTGGTTGTTGATGAGGTCGTTGTAACGCGACAACTTGGCGGCATGGTAACCGCCGACGGTCTTGTGGAAATAGCTGGGCATAGCCTCACCGAAGTGCTGCACGTCCATCACGCGGTAGTTCATGTCCTTATCTTGCAGAATCTGGGCATCGGCAGGACGCTGTACAAACTGCTGCTCGGGCAGGTCATAATGGGAGGTAAACGAGTCGGAATCAATATAGCGCTTGTTCACTGCATACATGTCAACCAACACGATAGCTGCCACCACGAGAGTGGCCACCATCTCATTGAGTTTGCCTTTCAGGTAAGCAAAGATGACACCGAAGCCGAGCAGGATGACAATGAGGCTGCGCCAAGCGTCACCGCTGACCAAAGCGCCACGCACAGCAGCAATGGCAGCATCAACGCTGGGATATTGCTGAATCTGACCAGAAGCGACCAGCTGCTCATGCTCCTGAGCCGAGAAGTGGCCGAAGATGCCCGGGAATATCGCCGACAGCAGGCAGATGAGGGCACACAGGCCGAAGGAGGCCATCAGAGCTACCTTGTGCTTTCTCCAACCATCGGGTTCCTTGAAGAGTTCTCGCAGGCCCAGCACCGCCAAGATGGGCATGGCCACCTCGGCGACAACAAGGATTGACGCCACAGTGCGGAACTTGTTGTACATGGGGAAATGGTCAATCATCCAGTCGGTGAGCCACATCATATTGTGACCCCACGAGAGCAGGATACTGATGATGGTAACAATGAGCAAAGCCCACTTCACGGGACCCCTGACGATGAAGCAGCCCAGCAAGAAGAGGGCACAGATGAGGGCACCGACATAAACGGGGCCGTTGGTCATCGGCTGGTCACCGAAGTATTGCGGGAACTGGCTCAGAATCTGAACATCCTGCTGGCTCATCTCACCAGTGTTGGCCATTTTGGTGGCTTTAGACGTTTCGGCCAGCGTGAGCAAACGGTTATCGCCATGTTCGGGTTTGATGGTGGCACCGCCCTTCACGTTAGGGATGAGCAAGGTAAATGTCTCGTCCTTACCATAGCTCCACTGGGTAATGTAATCCTTATCCAGGCCGCCATCGGTGGGCTTGGCATTGACAGCGTCCTCGCCCTTAGGGGTGAGTTCGCTGTGACCGCCACGAATGGTTTCCTGAGCATACTTGTAGGTCATAAACAGGTTGGGCGAGTTAGCCATCAGCGCCAATCCAGCTGCAACGGCCAGACATGCAGTGGCAATGCACCAGCGACCCACCTGCTTGTCGATGATAGCCTTGACGAGATAGGCAATAACCAGCGCCACGATGAGGAACATCGAGTAATAGGTCATCTGCACGTGGTTGCTGGCCAGCTGCAAGGCAGCAAAGAAGGCCGCAACAGCCATACCGCCCAAGTACTTGCCACGATAGCACCAGACGATACCCGCAACCGTAGGCGGGATATAAGCGAGCACCATCAGTTTCCAGATGTGACCCGCACCCATCAGGATGAAAAAGTAACTTGAGAAGCCATAGCCGATGGCACCCAGCACGGCATAATACCACTTGACCTTGAACGCCAGCATCAGCAGGAAGAAGCCCAGCATGAGAATAAATATCCAGCTCACAGGCGTCGGGAATCCAAGGCGATAAAGTGCCGAGGCGGGAGTCAACATCGTTGTACCCTCATAGGACGGTGCAATCTGGAACGTAGGCATACCGCCAAACAAGGCGTCGGTCCACCACGACTTCTCGCCCGTCTGCTGTTCAAACGAGTTGATTTCCTGGCTATTGGCGGCACCCTGCATCACGTCGTTCTGCTGCAGGACATCGCCATTCACGTCGTTGGGATAGAAATAAATCCATGAGATAGCGGCAAAAATGATGACCGCAATCACGAAGTGGATCACGTCGGCCAGCGACAGCGACCCCACCAGTTTCTTGTCTAAATTACTCTTCATTATTGTAGTTGTTGATTTGGTTTTCTTGATTACAACCTGCAAAGGTAGGGAAAAGTTTTCAGTTTTCAGTTTTTAGTTGGGAGAATTTAGTGGAATGGGGAGTGATGGGGGTGATGGGGAATAATGTGAGAAATGGGAAAATGGGGAGAGGGATCATGAGGGGAACAAGGAGGGGCAACCTTTAACAACTAACGATTGTTGTCAAGGTTGTCCCTCCTGTGTTGTCTGGGTTGTCTGAAAAAAAAACTAGAATTCGGTGAAGGAGAGGGGCATGGTGTCCTGGAAACTGTCGAGGATGTAGATCTTTTCCTTGCCAGCGAGGATGAGTTCGATGGGATGACCGTTCTTTTCAAACTCCAGGAATGCCTGACGGCAAACGCCACAGGGAGCAGTAGGCTCCACGACAAACTCGTCTCGCGTGAAAGAAGTGATGGCTACCGACTTAACTGGTACGCCAGGGTATTTTGCGCCTGCAGCATAGAGCGCGGCACGCTCTCCGCAGATGCCTGCAAAGGCCGCATTCTCCTGATTAGCACCGATAAAGATCTCGCCGTTGTCAAGCTCCAGAGCGGCTCCAACCTTGAAGTTACTATAGGGAGAATAGGAGTGCGACGTGGCCTGGCGAGCAAGGTCAACTAATTTTTTTTGCTCTTCGGTGAGCTCATTATAAGAATAAACCCTTACCTTTGTGGTGATTTTCTTTTCAGTCATAACAAAATTATGAGTTTTTACTTAGAACGCAAAATTATAGATAATTTCCCGATAAACAAGCGAATTTACGTTTTTTGCTTGATTTTTGCCGTTTTTTATGCCTTTACGGCCTCTTCTCAGACCACAAGACAGGATTATTTGGACTATATTGAGCGCTACAAGCCCGTAGCGTTGCAGTTTGAGCAGGAATATGGTGTTCCTGCCAGCATCACACTAGCGCAGGGCATCCTGGAGAGCTACGCAGGCAGGAGCCGCATGGCTCAGGAAGCCAACAACCATTTCGGCATCAAGGCCTACCATTGGCAGGGTGAAGTCTATGGCAAGAGTGACTCCCTGAGCAACAGCGTGGGTTACCGCAAGTATGGTGCTCCCGAGGATTCCTTCCTCGATCACGCCAAGTTCCTCAAGGGTCCCCGTTACAGCATCCTCTATGAACTGGAAGTGACCGACTACCGCAGCTGGGCACAGGGACTTCGCGACTGCGGCTATGCCGAGGATGTCAACTATCCCACCAAACTCATCAACATCATCGAGCAGTATGAGTTGTATGCCCTTAACGGCGGCAAGCGACTTGACGGTGCCAAACCCACCCAGCAGGTCGAGGCCGAGGAGGAGACCCCGAGCAGTTCACGTTGGCACCACCGCAAGCGCCGCGACCGCAACCGTAGCCAGAGCGATGTCCAGCAAGAGAGCACCCAAGAGCAACAGACTACTTACACGCCCATGCGCCAAGGTCGTGTCGCCTCCAGTGCCGATAATGATTAGTTCTAAGTTTAATGGTTAATGTTTATAGTTTAATGGTTATAGTTATTAAGCTAAAAACTGAAGACTAAAAACTGACAACTAAAGAAAAAATATTACTACCTTTGTAGCCATCTAATGAACCTAACTTAATGTCAAACCTTTAATAATATTAGATTTTTATCATGTTTGGAAAATTTCAGGAACATCTCCAGAAGGAGCTCGCCGACATCCAGGCTGCCGGTTTGTACAAGAACGAACGTATCATCACCACGCCGCAGCGCGCCGATATCAAGGTGAAGCCCAACGACGAGGTGCTGAACTTCTGCGCTAACAACTATCTCGGCCTCAGTGACAACAGCCGCCTGATCAAGGCTGCTACCGAGACCATGTCACACCATGGCTACGGTATGTCATCGGTGCGCTTCATCTGCGGTACCAGCGATATCCACAAGGAACTGGAGGCTGCCATCGCCGACTATTTCCACACCGAGGATGCTATCCTCTACGGCTCATGCTTCGATGCCAACGGCGGTCTGTTTGAGGCCCTGTTGACCGAGGAGGACGCCATCATCAGCGACTCACTGAACCACGCTTCGATCATCGACGGTGTGCGTCTGTGCAAGGCTAAACGCTACCGCTATGCCAACGCCGACATGGGCGAACTTGAGGAGTGCCTCAAGCAGGCTCAGGAGCAGCGCTTCCGCATCATTGCTACCGACGGCGTCTTCTCGATGGATGGCAACGTGGCTCCCATGGACAAGATCTGTGACCTGGCCGAGAAGTATGACGCCATGGTCATGGTCGATGAGTCACACTCGGCAGGTGTCGTTGGTCCGACTGGCCACGGTGTAGCCGAGCAGTTCAATATCTACGGCCGCATCGACGTCTTCACCGGTACGCTGGGCAAGGCCTTCGGTGGCGCTATGGGCGGTTTCACCACCGGTCGCAAGGAGATTATCGACATGCTGCGTCAGCGCTCACGTCCCTACCTGTTCAGCAACAGCATCGCTCCCGGCATCGTGGGTGCCAGCATCGAGATGTTCAAGATGCTCAAG
>ONLH01000067.1 GCA_900318645.1 uncultured Prevotellaceae bacterium | reverse complement strand
AACGGTGACGGCATCATCGACGAGAACGACCGCACCAACATCGGTTCGCCGCTGCCCAAGTTCACCTTCGGTTGGACCAACACCTTCCGTTACAAGAACTTCGACCTGAGCATCTTCATCAACGGCTCTTATGGCAACAAGGTGTTCAACTACATGAAGATGAAGCTCACGCACATGAATTCGACCTGGACCAACCAGCTTGTTGACGTGCTCGACTGCACCACGCTGGCTCCCATTGATCCTAATAAGGATTACTCGGCAGGCGTTGACCGTGGCGATGGCCAGCTCGTTTGGAACTGGTATGATGACATCACCAACGTGCGCATCGACAAGGAAGGCAAACTGCCTCGCGCTTCGATTATGGATCCGAACGACAACGATCGCATCAGCGACCGTTACATCGAGGACGGAAGCTACATCCGTCTGAAGAACGTCACCCTGGGATACACCTTCCCCAGGCACCTCGTCGGCAAGCTCGGTCTTGAGACCCTGCGTCTGCAGGTGAACATCCAGAACCTGCTCACCATTACTGGTTATAAGGGCTACGATCCCGAAATCGGTGCCAGCACGGCATCTAACCATGTGATGGGCCTTGACAACGGCCGCTATCCGTCGCCCACGACCTATAGCTTTGGCGTTAATGTTACTTTCTAACATTCATGGTTAACGGTTTAAAACATTCAAAGGAATTAAAGATATGAAACTATTCAAGATTAAATATATCATTGCTCTGGCACTGGTTGCGCTGACCATGACTTCGTGTGAGGACTTCCTCGATCGACCCAATGAGGACAGCTACAACGCAGGGAACTACTACAAGACCGACGAGCAGTGCATTGCAGGCGTCAACTACCTGTACAATTCTCCCTGGTATGACTACCAGCGTGGTTTCTTTAAAGTGGGTGAGGGCCTTTCGGGTAACCTCTACATGAGCAATTCTCCTTACTGTGAGTTCACCCTGAACGGTACCGACCAGGACTTGGTGAACATGGCTTACTCGCTGTGGGCCGTTATCGGTCACTCAAGCACCGTCTATAACTACATTAACGGCAGCAGTGGTCCTTCGCAGGCTGTTAAGAACCAGACGATGGGCGAATGCCTCGTTTGGAAGGCAATGGCCTATTTCTATCTGGTTCGCTCATTCGGTGAGGTGCCCATCGTGCACAACAACACCGAGGAACTTGAGGGTGCCTATAATACCAAGGAGAAAGTTTGGCGTTCCGACGTCTATGAGTACATCATCATGACGCTCGAAAAAGCCCGTGAACTCCTTGCTGGTATCAAGACGCCCACCAACGGTCGTGTAGACTATTATTCAGCAACTGGTCTGCTTGCCAAGGTTTACTGGATGAAGGCTGGTATCAGCGGCACCATCAATGGTGACGACATGGCCAAGGCTGCCCAGTATGCCAAGGAAGTGATTGACAACAGCGGCCGCACGCTCATGGAGAACTATGAGGACATCTTCCGCGGTCACAACAACAACTGCGCTGAGAGCCTTATCGCTTGGCGTTGGACTGCCGACGGCAACGTTTGGACCGCTCAGAACTCACTCGAGAGTGACCTGGGTTTGACCGGCTTCGAGGGCTACAGTGCCACTTGGGGTGACTGGACCGATCCTTCGGTTGACCTGCAGGAGGCCTTTGGCATCAAGCTGCTGGAGAACAGCCCTGACATGTGGCTCAACAACGTTGACACCCGCCTGAAGGCTACCATGATGCTGCCCGGTTTCACCTATTCCTACTTCTGGCGTGATCATGAGATGAACAGCACTACCCATGAGATGGGCTTCGATTATCTGAAGTTTATGTTCGACACCGATTATAACAAGTCGGCTGGTGGCCAGCTCAACTCGGCTACCGGTTCCAACTGTGTGAAGCACCTGTACGGCAACACTGCCGACCACGTTGCTGAGTTCGGACATTCTGATGACCGCATGGCCAGCTCGCTGTCAACCCACTTGCTGCGTCTTGCTGACATTTATCTGATTTATGCCGAGGCCAAAATGGGTACTGCCAAGTCGACCTCCGACGGTAGCGCCATCGACGCATTCTATGCAGTGCGCCACCGCGCAATCAGGAACGCTGTGCGTCCCAGTGTCATCACCTTTGACGACATCTGGAAAGAGCGTCGCCTCGAGCTCGCCTTCGAGGGTGACCGCTGGTTTGACTACGTGCGCGTATCTTACTTCGATCCCGACTTCTGCGTTAACGAACTCAGGGCTCAAAAGCGCAGCACGTTCTATGGTCTGAGCGACATTTACAAGACTTATGCCGAGACCGGTATCTGGTCAATCACTGGGTCGGTTGGCTATAACGATGCACAGTCTGCTCCCAATCCCGAGGCTATGATGAAGACCAGCCCCGACGGCAGCAAGCGTTACTTCTTCATGCCCTTCCCGCAGGAAGACGTTGTGTTCAATCCCAACCTGGGCAGCAATATTGACGGTGTCCATGTTGACGTGAGAGCAACCTATAGCTATTGATACTTTAGTTTGACACCTATTCAATTAAAGATTACAGAAAAATGAAAAATTTCAGATATAATTTCATCGTCATGGCACTTGCCGTTATGGCATTGGGTTTGTTCTCATGTGCCGACGAGCCTGACAAGTATGAGGTGGCAAGCGGATTGCCTTC
>ONLH01000024.1 GCA_900318645.1 uncultured Prevotellaceae bacterium | reverse complement strand
GTGTTCACCTTTCACGAGGGGAGCCTTTACCTCGCAAACAACCTTTGCACCTTCGACGGTAGGTGCGCCAACCTTAACGGCACCGTCGGCATCTACGAGAAGGACGCGGTCAAACTCTACAGAGTCACCTTCCTTGCGCTCGTCGCCGAGATAGTGGACATACAACTTCTTGCCGGTCTCGACACGGAACTGTTGTCCCTGAATTTCTACAATTGCGTACATTTGTTTAATCTTGTAGTTTAAATAACTGTCCCACAGGCGGATGGCATCAATTATCCAACGCTTTCTTAGGCCTGCTGGGCACTAATGCGGGTGCAAAGGTAATACAATTTCCCGAACTGACAAGCACCTCAAGCAGATTTTTTTAAATTCTGGTATTTTCTAGATCCTCTAGATTCTCTAGATCGTCTAGAAAATCTAGAAGTTGTAGGGGTAGGTGATGTCCCAGAGGAAGAGGGCGTGGCCAGGCATGGAGGTGCCGGCGGCGCAGCGGTCTTTGCGCTCGATGACTTGGCAGAATTCTTCGACAGTCATCTTGTGGCGGCCGACTTCGACGAGGGTGCCGACGATGGCGCGCACCATGTTGCGCAGGAATCGATCGGCAGTGATGGTGAATACCCATTGGTCACCCTCTTGGGCCCATTGGGCATGGGTGATGCGGCAATTATTGGTCTTGACGTCGGTGTGGAGCTTGGAGAAGGAAGTGAAGTCGGTATAGTCCAGCAGACGGGCGGCGGCTTGGTTCATCAGGTCGAAGTCAAGGTCTGGAGGACATTTCCAACTCAGGGGATACAGGAATGGATCCTTGCGGGTGACGGCGAAGTATTTATAGGTGCGGCTGGTGGCGTCAAAGCGGGCATGGGCATCGTCATGGACGGGCGTGATGCCGTAGATGGCGATGTCGGGCGGCAGCAAGGCATTTAGGCTGTGAACCAAGCGGTCAACATCCTTAATCGGTTGATCAGCATCAAAGTGTGCCACCATCAGGCGGGCATTGACCCCGGCGTCTGTGCGACCAGCTCCGGTAACAGGTGTAGGCACACGCAGCAACGTAGCCATAGCTTCCTCAATGACCTGTTGCACCGAGGTGTCGTGGGGCTGCACCTGCCATCCGTGGAAAGAGGCTCCCCTGTAACCCAATCTCATGAAATACCGCATATCTAGATGCTCTAGACTATCTAGAAAATCTAGAGTTACTTCTCCAGATAAGTGTAGCCGTAGAGGCCGCTGCGGAAGTTGCGGACGAATTCGTTGCCCTCCTCGCTGGTGATTTTGCCTGATCGGATGGACTCGCTCACCCACGTCTCGACGTTGCGCACCAGCTGCTTGGGGTTGAACTCAACATAGTCGAGTACCTCGGCAACGGTCTCGCCGTCAATCACTTGGTCAATCTCGTAGTGGTCCTTGAAGACGTTGATGTGCACCGCATTGGTGTCACCGAACAGGTTGTGCATATCGCCCAGGATTTCCTGATAAGCACCCACGAGGAAGATGCCCAAGTAATAATGCTGGCCGGGTTTGAGCTTATGGACAGGCAGGGAGTGGGCAACGCCCTGGGCCGAGATGAAGTTGGTCAACTTGCCGTCACTGTCACAGGTCATGTCCTGAAGCGTGGCGAAGCGCGTGGGACGCTCAGAAAGACGATCGATAGGTATCACGGGGAAGACCTGATCGATGGCCCATGCATCGGGCAGGGACTGGAACAGGGAGAAGTTGCAGAAGTATTTGTCAGGCAGCATGCGGCTCACGGAGCGCAACTCGTCGGGAGCATGCTTCATGTTGCGAACGATGTCGTCAACGTCGCGGGCGATGGACCAGAAAAGTTTCTCGACCATGGCGCGGGTGCGCAGGTCAATCAGGCCAAGCGAGAAGCGGTCCAGTGCCTCGTCACGGATTTGCAAGGCATCGTGCCAGTCCTCAAGCAGACGAGCCTGGTTGATCTTATCCCAGATTTCGTAGATGTCACGTACCAGCTCGTCATCGTTCTCGCTGACGGTATCCACCTTGTCATCCCACTCGGGTAGGGTAGTGGTCTCGAGCACGTCCACGACGAGCACCGAGTGATGGGCCGTGAGAGAGCGTCCGCTCTCGTTGATGATATTGGGATGCTTAAGCCCGTTCTTGTTGCTGGCATCGACGAGCGTATAGACTGCGTCATTGACATACTCCTGGATGCTGTAGTTCATCGAGTGACCGCTGCCGCTGGAGCGCGTGCCGTCGTAGTCCACGCCAAGGCCGCCACCGATGTCAACGTATTCCACCTCAAAGCCCAGCTTGGCCAGTTGTACATAGAACTGTGCCGCCTCGCGCAGGGCGTTCTTGATGCGGCGTATCTTGGTGACCTGGCTGCCAATGTGGAAGTGGATGAGCTTGAGGCAATCCTCGAGCTTGTGCTCGTGCATATAGTCGATGGCGCTGAACAGTTCGCTGGTGTTCAGACCGAACTTGCTGCTGTCGCCGCCGCTTTCTTCCCACTTACCGCTGCCGCTGCTCGATAGTTTGATACGGAAGCCGATGTTGGGCCTGATGTGTAGTCGCTTTGCCACCTCGTCGATGAGTTCCAACTCACTGAGCTTCTCAACGACGACGAAGATGCGACGTCCCATCTTCTGTGCCAATAGGGCCAGTTCGATATAGCCCTCGTCCTTATAACCGTTACAGATGATGACCGGATTGGCATTCAGGTCGGTCATGTTGCTCGCAAGCACGGCATGCAGTTCGGGCTTGCTGCCTGCTTCCAAACCGATGTTGAACTTCTTGCCGTGTCCGATGATTTCCTCCACCACTTGACGCATCTGGTTGACCTTGATGGGATAGACGATGAAGTTGGCTCCCTGGTACTCATATTCCTTGGCGGCTTTCTTGAAGCAGCTGGAAATCTTGTCGATACGGTTGTCCAGAATATCGGGGAAACGCAGCAGCACGGGGGCTGTCACTTTGCGCGAGTGGAGCTCGTCCATCACGTCTGCCAAATCTACAGGCACACAACTGTGCTTGGGCGTGACAGTGACATGACCGTTCTCGTTGATGGAAAAGTACTTGAGGCCCCAACCTCCGATGTTGTAGAGTTCAGCGCTATCCTCGATGCGCCACTTGTTGATTGCTGACACGGCTCAGTTTATTTAGTTTGTTATACAATGCTGATAAAAGTGAGTGCAAAGGTAACGGTTTTTATTGATTATGGCAATAATATGCCTCTTGAAAATCCTGCTATTGCACAAAAAAACAGGCAGGGACCTGTCTGAGCGAGGATCCCTGCCTTTTGTCTTAGATGATTGATTGAACTGATTATTCAGCCCAAACGCCGCTCAACAGGTAGTTGATCAACGCCGTTACGTCACCAATCTTGACGTCACCACTCATGTCGCAGTCGGCAGATTGCAGGTTGATGCCGGTTGCATCACCGTTGAGCAGGTAGTTGATCAGAGCGGTTACGTCACCGATCTTCACATCGCCGCTGTTGTCAACGTCGCCACGCAGGAAGGTCTGCTTGGTGAGTGTGCAGGTGATCTTCTCATCGGGTTGTGCGGGATCGTAGGTGATCACGATGTTGTAAACGCCAGCGCCGTCAGGCAGATAAGCGTTCCAGTTGTTCTCATAGCCGATGGGCCACTCATAGTCCCAGCTATGGTTGCCCACTACCTTGAAGCCGAAGAAGTCGTCGAGCTGAACACCCTCCTTGGTCCAGGTGTAGATGCCATCTTCACCCTTTACCATGTCGTTATTCACGTCGGTGGGATCCCATTCGGTCCCGAAGACATGAGCAGGTCCAACAACTGTATAAATCATCTCGGGCTGCGGCTCCTCGAGCTTGGTTACCTGGATGCCAACGATGTCAGCTCCGGGATCGAAGGTAAATACCAGGTTGTAAAGGCCTGCCTCGCCAATGTAGTACTCAGCATTGTAATCGGTGGGCCACCAAGTACCGTTAGAGGTGACTTTGTACTCGATCACCATGCTGCCAGTGAATTCAACGCTGTCCTTGGCCAGGTAGTAAATGCCATCCTCACCGAGCTCCATGTTGTTCTCTTCGCTGATTGCCCAGTTATTGAGAATATTGGAAGCCACGGTGTAAACCTTGGTCAGGCGGTAAACCTCGATATAACCACCGGGATAGTAATGATAGATGGTCACGCCGAAATCGTCAACCTCGGCATCTACCCAGTTGCTCTGGTAGCCGTTGGCGGGAGCTGTAACGGTTGAGGGAACTAATACGAGAGGTTCAGCGGCACCAGCCTCAGCGATAGCGAAGGCATCCAGATAGTTGGCATCTGTTGCAGCCTTGTAAGGATAGACGAAGAACTCTTTGCCGTCCCAAACGAAGGAGTATGCACCGTTGCTCGGAGCTCTGCCGGGCAACTGGATAATAGCACCAGCGGTCATGTCATCATAAGGAATCTTCACGATTTGGGCGTTACGGGTAACATAGAGGAGTGCCTCTTCGCCGTTAACGTCGGTGTAGTAGTTGATGACGGAGCTCGTTGTCGCGTTCACTAAATCATTATTGACCTTATAGCATTCGTCCTTGTCCAATTCACCGCCAGTGATAGTCATCACACAGAACATAGTGGTGTTCTTACCACCGACAAAGAAGATTTGGCCATCCTCCATCAGGTCACCCTTGGGGAAGCCTAAGCAGTCCATACGTCCTGAGGGAAGAGCATCCTCGGGAATCACATACTCCTTGCTCTCGTTAGTAGTTGGGTTGACTACCACAATGGATGCGCCTAGCGGCCAGGGCTCATCATTGGTGTGAGCAGCAAAGGCAACGTTGTTCATATAAACCAAGTTGCCGGCCTCGTCACGGGTAAATGCTTCGTTGGCGGAGCCAGGCATCGTGCCTTCTAGACCATTCTCACCATAGATATAAATGGTGGGAGTTCCCTCTCCGTTAAACTGCGTGTCGTTGATGTAGTATTTGCCGCCCATACCGAAGCCTTGACGCACACCAGTCAGCCAAAGGGAAGCCACGTCGGTGTTGCTCCACACCTTCTCAAACTTGTAGCCGTCGGCGCTTGCACCGAGGGCTAATGCTGCCATAGCAGCGATCAGTAAAAATTTCTTCATAAAGTTTTAAGAATTAAAAAGTTAATACAACGGATAATTAAACGGATTATTAGTTCTGAAACGAAATCTTTTTCTGTCGCAAAAATAACAAAAAATTAGAAACTGTAAAAGAAAAACGAATTTTTGTACAGGTGTACCAATTATTTTTATCACTTTTAGCGGTAGTTTTCACTGTTGACCTTCATCTTGACATGCTCGATGATGGGATGTGTTGAAAAATAATCACCTTTGCGCTTTGCGAGACCACAAAATTCACTTACCTTTGCAGCACAGAATTAAAATCGTTTAGACCCAATATTAATAACTAAGAATTATGGTAAATTACAAGGATTTAGGCCTCGTAAACACCCGTGAGATGTTTGCCAAGGCAGTAGATGGCGGCTATGCCATTCCCGCATTCAACTTCAACAACATGGAGCAGTTACAGGCTATCATCAAGGCTTGTGCCGAGACAAAGTCGCCTGTTATTCTGCAGGTATCCAGCGGTGCTCGCAAGTATGCCAACCAGACGCTGTTGCGTTACATGGCTGAGGGCGCTGTAGAGTATGCCAAGGAGTTGGGCTGGGAGCATCCCCAGATTTGCCTCCATCTCGACCATGGTGACACCTTTGAACTGTGCAAGTCATGCGTTGACTTCGGCTTCTCATCGGTTATGATCGATGGTTCTTCGCTCCCCTATGAGGAGAACATCGCTTTGACCAAGAAGGTTGTGGACTATGCTCACCAGTATGATGTGACCGTTGAGGCTGAGCTCGGCGTTCTCGCTGGCGTTGAGGATGATGTAGTAGCCGAGGAATCGCACTACACTAAGCCCGAAGAGGTAATCGACTTCGCTACCCGCACTGGTTGCGACTCACTGGCCATCAGCATCGGTACCAGCCATGGCGCTTATAAGTTCAAACCCGAGCAGTGCACCCGTGACCCGAAGACTGGTAAGCTCGTTCCTCCTCCCCTGGCATTTGACGTGCTCGAGGAAGTAGAGAAGAGACTCCCCGGTTTCCCCATCGTGCTTCATGGCTCATCAAGCGTGCCCCAGGAGTATGTTGACATTATCAACTCTCACGGTGGCAATCTGCCCGATGCCGTAGGTATCCCCGAGGATCAGCTGCGCAAGGCCGCCAAGAGCGCTGTTTGCAAGATCAATATCGACAGCGATAGCCGTCTGGCCTTCACCGCTGCCGTTCGCAAGGTCTTAGCTGAGAAGCCCGGTGAGTTTGACCCCCGCAAGTATTGCGGTCCCGCTCGCGACGAAATGACCAAGCTCTACAAGCACAAAATCATCGAGGTGCTTGGTAGCGACGGCAAGGCCGAGTAAAACGCCAATAGAAAAGAATAAGCAAAGGTCTTTTGCAGCCCGACTAAAAGGACTGCAAAAGACCTTGCTTGCAATAAAGCACTAAATTTAAGAACTCGTTAAAGTGCTGATAGATTGGTTTTTACGTGTTTTTGAGAAAAAATAATTTAAAAAAAGTCGCAAAAAAATTTGGTCAGTTCCCAAAACGGCATTACCTTTGCACCGCTTTACGAAATTATTGTGTTTCGGAAAGTGCGTTCGGGGTGTAGCTCAGTCCGGTTAGAGTACGCGTCTGGGGGGCGTGGGGTCGCTTGTTCGAATCAAGTCACCCCGACAACGCAAAAAGTGCTGATGATCTGTTGATTGTCGGCACTTTTTTAATTTGATTTCAATTAATTCTGTCAAGATGATGAAACGGATAGCATTAGTAATACTTGCGTTGGCGGCAGTGATGTCAACGTTGGCTCAGTCGTGGCTGGGAGGTGACATTTCAATGATGACGTCCAATGCCCGTAATGGCGTGATTTACAAGGATTCGTGTGGCGTGACTGTTGACCCCTATGACTTGTTCAAGCAGCAGGGATGGAATATGATGCGCGTGCGCCTGTTTGTGGATCCGCAGAATGCCCCGGGGCGTCATCACGACGAGGGCGTGTGCCAGGACCTAGACTATGTGGTTCAGTTGTGCAAGACCATCAAGGCACGTGGCTTTGAGGTGATGCTTGATTTCCACTACAGCGACACTTGGGCTGATCCTGCCAAGCAGTTCACTCCCAAACGTTGGGAAGGACTGGCCGCTAATGTGCTGGCCGACAGCATTTATCGTTACACTCGCCATTGCCTCATGGCTCTGAAGGCTGCAGGAGTTACTCCAGCAACCATTCAGGTTGGAAACGAGATCACCTTCGGCATGGACTGGCCTGTGGGACGTGTTGACCCGATGAGTGCGGACAATTGGGACGTTTTCACCAGTCTGCTCAAGGCCGGTTGTAAGGCATGCCGTGAGGTTTGCCCGTCATCAGGTATTATCATCCACACCGAGAAGGCTGGCGTGTGGGAGATGACACGTAATTATTATGATCGCTTGGCTAGTGCTGGTGTGGACTACGACATCATCGGCTTGAGTTACTATCCCATGTGGCACGGCACGATACCCAACTTGGGCGCCACACTCAATGCACTGGCCGAACGCTATCCTGGTAAGCCTGTCATGATTGTTGAGGCGGCCTATTATTATCTGCACGACGGTGTGAACCGTGGTGAGGAGGATTTTTCCCAATGTCTACCAGGCACCATCGAGGGTCAGCGTGAATTCACCGCCCAGTTGGTACGGGAGCTCAACCGTCATGACAATGTGAAGGGCCTGTTCTGGTGGTATCCCGAGGAAAACCGCTACGGCACCCGCTTTGAGCATAGCAACTGGGGACTGAACCGAGGCCTGTTCAACAGCGCCAACGGCCAGGCGCTGCCTGCCCTCTATGAGATGAGCCGCTTCAAGCGCTAGCCGTCATCAAGAACTTTAAATCATAATACAGATGAAAAAGAGTAAATCCATTGGCATCCTGTGTGCCATCCTCTCGGCCGTGTGTTACGGCACGAACCCGTTCGGTGCGCTGCCTCTGTATGAGGAAGGCGTCAATACGGCAACGGTGCTAGCTCATCGTTTCGGACTCGCAGTCATCCTGTTAGCTGTGGTTATGCTCATCAAGCGGGAGAATTTCAAAGTGACTCGCCATGAATTTAAGGTGCTGTTCTCTCTGGGAATTTTGTTCGCCGCTTCGAGCATTACCTATTACCAGAGTTTCCATTTCATGGATGCGGGCATTGCTTCAACTATTCTGTTTGTTTATCCCGTCATGGTGGCTGTGATTATGGCGATGTTCTTCAAGGAGCGTGTTACGGCAATGACGGTCATTGCTATCGTGATGTCGCTGGTGGGTATCGGCTTGCTGTACAAGGGTGAGACTGGTGCCTCGCTCAGTGCTGTGGGCATCATTCTGTGTGTGTTGTCGTCTTTGGCCTATGCGGTCTATATCATCGTGGTCAACCAGTCGAGCATCAAGATGTCTTCGTTCAAGGTCACGTTCTATGCCATGCTGGTGTGTGAGATTACGCTGATACTCTATTCCTTCACCTCACCAGAATTGTATCTCCATGCCCTGCCGTCGGCCCGTGCGTGGTCATTTGCCGTCTGGTTGAGTATTGTGCCCACGATTCTCTCGCTGGTATTTATGACCGTGGCCGTGCATCATGTGGGTGCGACGCCCACCGCCATCTTGGGCGCTTTGGAACCCTTGACTGCCGTAGCCATCGGTGTGGTGGTCTTTGGTGAAGTGTTGACGCCACGCCTCATCGTCGGCATCCTTTTCATCCTTTTCGCCGTGATGCTCGTCGTGCTGGGCAAGGACCTGCACCTGCGCACGATCACCCACGCCGTCTCCCGCCTGTGGCACTGGCGGTAGCCTGATAATCAAGAGGCTATGTCATCATTCGGATGCTGGCTTTTTAATCGGCCTATCGGCCGAGAAATTAAGCAAAAATTTGTATAAAAATTAAATAAAATAAGTTTTTATTTTAATTTTATCAATAATTTTGTTAAATTTCTCGAGCGATGCTCGATCAAAGGTTCCAGATGCCAATTATGACATAGCCTCTTGCTGTAGATCAATCGTTCTCCTCAAGGAGGAAGATTTCGTTGACGGGCTTGTTGAAAACGGCAGACATTTTTAACGCTAATACCGTCGATGGGACATATTTGCCGCTCTCGATGGCATTGATAGTCTGACGGCTCACTCCGATTAGCTCGGCCAGTTGGGCCTGGGTCATGTGGTGTATGGCTCGTTCCACTCTGACATTATTCTTCATGAGGGACCTCCTTTCTAAACTTTTCTAGTTCATAATAGAATTTGATAATAAACAGAAAGAATACCAGGTAGATCGATAGCAGCATGATATACAGCCAGTTGGTGCCGTAGACAAACAGCGTTGTCATCATGATGATGAGGCCATAACCCTTGACGGCCCATGCCATTGACTTCATGCGCAGGTTGATAGTGTATTCGTCCTCCTGCTTGAGACGGGCAAATGTGATAAAGAGCAGCGATAAGATCATGCCAACGATGCATATCTCATCGGTCCAGTCGTCATTAGTCATGATGAATTTCCCCTCGTCTGGCCAGATGCTAAACACTTTGCACGCAGGTAATAATCCCTCAATATCACCTGTCATCCACAGTACATTCAGTACTGCGAAGATCACAAACAAAACCCAACCGATTTTCTTGAATACAGGTGGGAATAAATAATTGTAATTCATAATCAAAACCTCTTTAAATCGTTTAACATGTTGTCTTTGTAATCGATTACGGCGACAAAGGTAAAGTAAACTTTTCAAAACGACAAGTAAACTTAACAAAAAGTCGTGAAAAATTTACAAAAAGGAGATATTCAGGTGTTTTGGGGCTTGTCTAAAGACCGAGGTGGTCGCGCAGGATGTCGAGCGCGGCGGTGACGTCGTCGGGGGTGACGGTCTGGTCGATGTGGTAGTTGCCGATGGCAGCGAGCAGGGTGCAGGTGATTTCGCCGGCACGGCTTTTCTTGTCGTGGCGCATCAGTTCCAGCAATTCATCATAGTCGTCGCAGGTAAAGGGGAAATCACGGTAATTGTCGCGCACAAAGTTGCCCAGCAGATGTACATCCTCGCTGGGAAATCTCAAGAGCAGATGCGAAAGAACGGCCTCGGTGACCAGACCCCAGGCTACGGCATAGCCATGGGGTACGGGTTTTCCCCGTTTCATCGCCAGACTCTCGAAAGCGTGCCCGATGGTGTGACCCAGGTTAAGGGCTTTGCGTTCGCCCTGCTCATTGGGGTCGCGGGCTACGATATCCACTTTGACCTGTACCGAGCGGCGCAGCCTTTCCAGCAGGTCGTCATGGTTGATGGGTGTGTTGAAATCATGGTCAATCAGGCGCAGGAACTCGTCGCGGTCGCTCAACATGGCATGTTTTAGAACCTCGGCAAAGCCCGATTTCATCTCCTTGACGGGCAAGGTGTCGAAATAGCGCGTAGAGATTATCACATCGCTGGCAGGAGCGAAGGCTCCAATCTCATTTTTCAGCCCATTGTAATTGAAGCCTGTCTTGCCGCCCACGGCAGCATCGACTGCGCCTAATAGGGTAGTGGGGACATTGATGAATCTCACGCCGCGTTTGAAGGTCGCTGCGGCAAATCCCCCCAAATCAGTCACCATGCCGCCCCCCAAGTTGATGACGAGCGAACGGCGTGTCGCGCCCAATCGCTCCATCGTGTCCCACACGTGGCAGACCGATGTCAGAGATTTGCCGGTGTCCCCATCGGGAATGATGATGAGGCGCTCTTGCCCCAGGACAAAGCGGGCCGTGTTGACATCAGCGATATATATGGTCATATTGGGGGCCAGCTTTGCCTTTAAGCGTTCAATGGCCTCCTCAACATCGTTGGTGAAGATGAGATTCTGTCCCATAATCAAAAAAAACTACGAATTACACAAATCAAGAAAGAGGCTGCTGATTTGTATAATTCGTAGTTTATCAATTCGTAGTTTATATTTAAGCTTTGACGAGCGACAATGCTACAAGCAGCGAGGGCAGTGCAGCAGCCAACTCGTCCATGTTCTTATAGACAAGGTCGGCACCAGCCTTGTAGAGGTCTTTCTCGGGGATGGGGCCCGTGGTCACGCCGATGGTGAAACAGCCTGCGGCATGGGCTGCCTGGACGCCGAGGGGAGCATTCTCGATGACGAGGCACTGGTTGGGTTTCTTCTCAGCCTTAGCCATGGCTTTGAGGAAGGGTTCGGGGTTGGGTTTACCCTTGCGCACGTCATGTCCTGTTACCTTCACTTCGCCGAAGAGTCCTGGGAAATCCTTCTCAATGCGTTCCAGCAAGGTGTCCTGCTGAGAGCCGGTCACCAGCACACGTTGCACGTCTGCATCCTTGAGCGCTTCGAGCACGCGCACGGCACCGGGCATCACGGGAGCCTCACCCAGTTCACGGAAGTAACGGGTCTTCACGCCATACAGGGCATGTGCCTCGTCGTCGGTGATGTTCTTGCCGGCTCCGGTCTTGAATTTCATCTTGATGATTTCGCTGCCGGTCATTCCTTCCATCTCGTAGAACTCGTCGCGTGTACACTTGATGCCGTTCTTCTTCATGAGTTTCACCCATGCTTGGGTGTGGTACTTCATTGAATCATAGAGTACGCCGTCACAGTCAATGAGTGCAGCGCTGATGTCTAAGCCTTTTTGCCCTGTATATTTCAGGTGCTCGGCTATCGTCTGTTGTAAGGTCATTGGTTTGGAATTTATATAAAATGTGATCTTAATGTTTTCTATCTAACGGTGATGTGCAGGCATCCTGACTTGCGTTCAAAGATAGCATAGCAAAGGCCTCGCTTACGGAAATCCTGCACGACCTCGGCGAGGATATTCTTCAAGTCCTCAAGCGAGACCACCATGCTTGGGTCCAGACAGTCAAACTTTACCCAACTGATATCTACCGTGGTGCCATAGCGGTGGCAGGAGTTTTCGGTTGCTGAACGGTTGCGGCGCATGAGTTTGGACACGCTGTAGTCGGTGCGGGTCACACTGGTCACCTTGATGCGGTAGGCCTTGCCCCCGCGTTTCTTGACACTGTCCTGGAAGGCATAGCCGATTTCCTTAAGCAGTTGTGCCGCTTTAGGTACCAGATAGGGCACCGATGCACTCAGGTCATCAAGCATATAGGCATCACAGGAGAAAATCCTGATCAACGGTCGGTCGATATGATAGGCATCGCGCAGGCTGGTAACGGGCTTGAAGCCGTTCTGTTCGGCGGCGACAAGTTGCAGCGCGTTGCTGTCGTTGAAGATTTCCTTGAGGGGACGTTGCTCGATGTAAGTGGGTAGACGATGAATATCAGCATCGGAGATGAGTCCCATGCTGTCGCCAGTGATGCTGCGGTTGATTGGCATGGCTGGTGGTGCCTTGTAGTCCCATGCCGTGGTATCTTGTTGCTCTCCCCTGCTGCAGCGGCCGCAGGATGTGGCACTTGCTAGGGCAAGTCCCATCAGCAACAGCAGTGGCAGCAGGCGTAAGATGTTCAGGTTCATCTATACTATGAATAGTCTTTTCTTGTTTCAGCAAGCAAAGATACACATTAATAATGAAAAATCCTTCTTCTCAAGCATTAAATTTGCTACTTTTTTTGTAATATTGCACCTTCAAAATGAGTAAGACAGGAAAATATAACGTGCTTTTCATCTGTCTGGGCAACATTTGCCGGTCTCCGGCGGCCCAGGCGGTGATGCAAGCGATGGTGGATGAGCGGGGCTTGACAGACCGCTTCTACATTGACTCGGCAGGTATTGGTGGTTGGCACATCGGTGACCTGCCCGACAAGCGAATGCGTGTTCATGCCCGACCTCGTGGTTATGAATTGACCCATCGTGCCCGCAAAGTGCAGTCAAGTGATTTTGAGGACTTTGACCTGATTGTTGGCATGGATGCCTCCAATGTTGATGACTTGTGCAACCTGGCCATGACTCTGGAGCAACAAGACAAGGTGGTGATGATGGGCGACTACATCCGTCAGTATCCTAACTATGACCATGTGCCCGATCCCTACTATGAGGGCAGCGAGGGTTTTGAGTTGGTGCTCGACCTGCTGGAGGATGCCTGCGACAACTTGCTTGACAGAATAATAGAACAAAACAATATAGTAAAATGAAGAGAATCAAGTTAATAACGCTACTATTGAGCATGTTGGGTGCCATGACGTTGAGCGCCCAGTCCCCGATTGCCGTGGATTGGCAGATGGGTCAAAACAACACGGCGGCTGGCAATTACAGTTCCCGCTTTGTTATCAAGAACGTCTCCAAGCAGACCTTGGGCAGTGACTGGCAGTTCTTTTTTAACCAGTTCTCGCGCTCGGTGGTTTTGCCCGCTGGATGTCCGGTAGATGTAGAAGAAATTTCTACAACCTATTACCGTGTCAAGCCTAATGCCAATTACAAGGCTCTCGCTGCTGGCGACTCGCTGGTAGTTGACCTGGTGATGGGCGGCGCGTTGGTCAACAAGAACTATGTGCCTGCAGGAGGTCACGTGGTGATGGGTGGAGATATGGCTCATCCCATTGCTGTGAATATTAACTGTGCTCCGCTTGACAAACCTGGCCAGTGGCGTGACCACAAGGATTACCCTGACGGTAACTACATGTACAGCTACAACGAGGCCATCAACGGCTTCGGCGATGGTTATACGGGCAACGACTATGACATCTTCCCCGCTCCCAAGCAGGTCGATATTGAGGAAGGTTTTACCCAGGTGGGCAGCATCGTCACCATCAAGACCGGTAAATTCTTCCAGTGGGGTGGTTATCGCCGTGCCAAAAATCTGCTGACCAATGAGTTGAAGAAGCGCGGTATCTATAATACCAGTGGCCAGGGTACTGTAATTCAACTGTTGTTAGACAAGAAATTGAGCGACAACCGTGAGTATTACAGCCTGCGCGTACATAATGGTAAAATCACTATCCTGGGCAGGACCCAAGCTGCCTTGATGAACGGTGTGAAGACCTTGATTGCCGCGTTGGACCATAGCAAGGGCCACCGCCTGCAGAATTGCTTCGTCATTGACTGGCCCGACTTTGGCTACCGTGGTGTGATGCTCGATATCGCCCGCAACTATGTGGTCAATGCCGATAAAATGAAGCGTTTCATTGATCTGCTAGCCTACTATAAGTTTAATGTCATCCAGTTCCATTTCACCGATGACGAGGCATGGAGACTGGAAATTCCCGGTTTCCCCGAACTGACGCAGGTAGCAGCCCGTCGTGGCGCCACCCTCGACGAGAAGGGTTACTTGGCGCAGATATTTGACGGCAACGGCAATCCCGATGACTTGTCGCAGTGTGCCAATGGTTACCTCACCCGTGCCGAGTTTATTGAATTGCTGCGCTATGCCTGGCATCGTGGCATCCGCATCATTCCCGAGATTGAGACTCCTGGACATGCCCGTGCCGCTATCGTGGCCATGAAGAACCGTGCCATGAGTAATCCCACGGCCGAGCAGTTCCGCTTGTGGGACGAGAAGAACGAGAGTGTCTATACCTCGGCCCAGAGCTACCATGACAATGTGCTCAATGTCGCCAGTGACGACGTTTACCGCTTCATTGACCGTGTAGTTGGTGAACTGCAGTTGATGTACAAGGAGGCTGGCCTCAAACTCGAAATCGTCCACTTGGGCGGCGACGAGGTGCCCAACAACGCCTGGTCCAAGAGCCCCGATGTGCAGGCACTCATGCAGCGTGAACACCTGTCGAGCCAGCATGAGGTGAGCGAGTACTACGTCAAGCGCATCAGTGAATTGCTTGCCCTCCGTAATATTAAAATCGAGGGTTGGCAGGAAGTGGCGCTGGATCACAAGCCTGAATTTAACGCTGTGGTGGCTCCCCGTGTCGCTGGCGTGAATGCTTGGAGTACCGTGGGCTCACGAGCCGATGTGCCCTACCGTTTGGCTAATGACGGCTATCCTGTCATCCTGTCCAACGTGACCAACTTCTATATGGATATGGCTTACAGCTGGCATCAGAATGAGCAGGGACTGCACTGGGGTGGCAAGGTAGATGAATTTGACGCTTGGAGTGCATTGCCTGCCAACATCTACGCCACTGCCCGCACCAATGTGGATGGCACCCCCATCAACATCACCACCGCAGGTGATGGTAAAGCAAAACTGGAGAAGCCCGAGAATGTCATCGGTGTGCAGGCTCAGTTGTGGGGCGAGACCCTGCGCTCATTTGATGAGGTGCAGTATTTGTTACTGCCCAAGATGATGGGTGTGAGCGAGCGTGCTTGGACCGCTATTCCCGAGTGGAGCAAGGATTTGACCGACCTCAAGGCCTATAATGAGGCTCGTCACCAGTATAACCTCAAGATCGGTACCCGTGAGTTGCCGCTGTTGAAGAACATGGGCTTCAACTTCCGTGTGGGACCTCCGGGCATCAAGTTCGAAGACGGCAAACTGCTCATCAATACCCAGTATCCTGACGAGCTGGTGACTTACACCCTCGACGGCAGCGAGCCCACCATCGCCTCACCCCGCTGGACGGCCCCCGTCTCCATCAAAACTCAGCCCCAGGTCATCAAGGCCAAAGCCTTCTACCTGGGCCACGAGAGTGTGACGACATACCTGTTCAAGTAACGCCGAAGTGGAAAAACTAAATAAGAGAGCTTGGAGAAATCCAGGCTCTCTTATTTGATCTAGTGATGCCACATCATTGTGATGCCAACGGATGATATAATAGTCTTGGCTATTCTAGTCCCATGACGTGTGCATGGCGACCAAGCGCACCGACTTCTCGCAGGGTTACACTCCGCAAGGCATGCCGATTGTGCTCATCACCGAGCCGACCTGCGAGATCAGCGACGCGGACGGTGAACTCAACACCGTGAAGTTCACCTATCAGTACCAAGACAGGCGGACGTATCTGCCGACAGACTACCTGTCAGTGGATCACGACCGCATCTTCACTGAGCAGTTTGACCCCTCATTCCAATAGACCTATGGCACAAAGTATCCACATCAGCACCCTTCGCAGGTTGCTCAAGGCCGGAGACCCGGTTGATATCAAGCTCTGGACCAAGAGCGGGGAGATCCAGTGCTGGCGCAACTGCATCCCCCTGCGCTACAACTTCTACCAGGGCACCCAGCAGTTCAAGCTGCTCGACTCGCACCAGATACGCCAGGCCCGCATCTGCTGCATTTTCGAGATTAACGGCCTGGAAGTTTTTTTATAATACTTGGTCTTATATAATAAATAATTTGTACTTTTGTGATATTCATTATAATATCAAAAAACAGGAGTTAAATTATTGGCAAATATGAAAAAAGCTAAGTATATAATTATTCTTATATTTCTATTCCTTTTGATTCCATTTCAGGCTAGTGCTCAGAATTGGTATAAAATGTTTACTAATGGTGGTAGGACATATTATCTTTACAAGAAGGTTAATAAAGTAAGCCACTATAGGTATTCATATACAGCTTGGGTTAAAATAACATATGATACACAAGCTGCAAGAGCCGATAGAAAAGGAAACAGAAAGTATACTCCTTTTGAGGAGAAAATTTTATATGCATTTTCAGACGACTGGTCAAAGATTGGAACAATTCAATACGCCCTTTATCGCAAAAATGGGGATGTCATTGACTCTGATGATTACTCTGATTATGTTGAGATGAAGAATATTATTCCTGAAACTGTGGGAGAGTCATATGCAAAATGGGCAAAATACTATAGGCCCCTAACACAACAAGAGATATCTCAAAATAACGCAAAAGCTAGGACTGAGGCAATCAATAGAGGCTTCATTGAATTGCCATATAGCAATGGTGTTCTTTATAAAATCCTTAAGGAAGGAACAGGTCCAATCGTAAACGAAAACCAGCTTGTAAAGGTCATTTATACTGCTTATCATTCAGATGGAAGAGAATATGATGATAGCGAAGGAAAAACTATTACTTTTAACTTACAACATACTATCTCTGGATTTGCCTCGGCAGTTAAAAACATGTCCGTCGGTTCAAAATGGTCAATTTTAATTCCATCGTCTGAAGGCTTTGGAGTAGAAGGTTTGGAAGGAGTAATTAGTCCCAATGAGGATTTATTTTTCACTATAGAATTAGTTGGACTTGAGAATAAGTAAATATCCATGGCGCTATCTTTTGTTGATGAACCTCGGATTACCTGATTTCATGGGCAAGTATATTGTCTTTTAGACAACCAAATAGGCTCCATAATTTTGCGGAAACTTAAACCGCGAGATTATGGAGTTAAATTTTAATAGTGTAGAAACCATCCCGGTGCTCAACGCATCGGCCGCTTTCAAGACCGACAGCGGCAAGGTGTTCAAGGAAGACGTGGACATCGTGCCGACGATCATCGATAAATCGCTGTCCTACATCCCATGGGGAAGCGATAACAACATGCCGTACCACATCATCAACCTCATCGAGAGTGACGGGACCCTCGCCACCTGTCAGATGTTCAATCCCGAGGTGTGCTACGGCAGCGGGCTGCAGTACAACACCGACTCGTGTGGCGGCGATGTCAAGCGGGAGGTCGAGGACTTCCTGCTCGACAACGCCTTGCCCTCATACTTCCTCGGTGTGTGCCAGGACTTCAAGCACTTCGCCTTCTGCGTCTCGGTCGTCATCCTCAATGCCGAGGGCACCAGGATTGTACGGCTGATCCGCAAGGAAGTAAATTTCTTTGGTTTAATATGTAAAAATTACTGAAAAGTTGTTGTTGAATCAAAAATTTTGGAGTTTTGAGTGTTAAAAACGCACATTATATATAATGATTGAAAAAAAATGTGTATGTTTGTAGTTTAAATGGTAACCCGTTTCAGAAACTATTATTACCTAATCAATAAAAACCTATTTGCAATGAGAAAACAGTTACTACTGCTACTGCTGTTGAGCCTCTTGTCGCTGCCGGGACTGGCCCGTGTGGTGACAGGTGTGGTGACGCAGTCGAGCGACGGCGAGCCGATCATCGGCGCGTCGGTCAAGGTGCACGGCACGACGCGCGGCACGGCGACCGACTTTGACGGCCGTTTCTCGATTGAGGCTAACGATGGCGACGTGCTCGATGTGAGCTACGTGGGCATGAATCCCAAGAGCGTAAAGATCGGCCCGGGACAGTCCGTGGTCAACATCGCTCTTGACGAGAACGCTCAAGTGCTGGGTGAGGTCGTGGTGACCGCCATGGGCCAGACCCAGGAGAAAAAGAAACTGAACTTCGCTGTTCAGTCCCTTGACGAGGAACAGGTGACCGCTGGCGGTTCCACCAACTTTGCCAACTCGCTACAGGGTAAGGTCGCTGGTCTGCAGGTGAGCACGGGCGGTAGCTCGCCCAACTCATCGACCCAGGTCATCATCCGTGCCATCTCGTCGATGAACAACTCGATGAGCAACGAGCCGTTGTTGATTGTGGATGGCATGGCCTATCGCGGTACTGCTTCGTCGCTGGGCGACCTGAACCCCAACGACATCGAGAACATCACCGTGCTCAAGGGTGCTGCAGCCTCGGCCCTATACGGTCAGGAGGCTGGTAGTGGTGTCATCATGATTACCACCAAGAACGGTGGTCGGAATGGTGAAATCAATGTCAACGCATCGGCTACGCTCGAGATCAATACTCCCTACCGCGTACCCAAGATCCAGTCCACCTTCATTCCCGGTGCCAAGGGTATGTACAAGGAGAACATGGGCAGTGGTGGCTGGGGCCCCTACATGGGCAAGGATGACCAGTACTACAACAACGTGGATCAATTCCTGAAAACGGGTATCCTGCAGAAGTATGACGTGAGCGTGAGCGGCGGTACAGAGAAATTCTCTTCCTATGCTTCACTGTCTTACAGCGACAACCAGGGTATTGTCCCCAAGGATTATCGCAAGCAGGTCAACGCCCTCATCAAGGGTACCTACAAGCCCAGCGATAAGGTGCAGATCATGTTGAGTGCCAACTTTATGAATCGCAAGTCACGCGGATTCGGTAACTCAATGTCCACCATTTATAACTGGGGTATCAACAAGGATATGAGTGACTACCGCACTCTGGAGGGTCACGTGAACTGGTGGGCCTACTACGACCACTGGGAGAACCTTCTTGACACCGAGCGCATCAATGGTGCCGTGTCGCCCTACTTCGGCCGCTACATGGACTGGAGCCAGACCGAGGGTAACCGTTTCCTTATCAACGGTCAGATTAGTTACGAGCCGATTAAGAATTTTGTTATTACCGGCAAGATGGGTTATGACAAGAGTTACTCGATGTATGACTCCTACACAGTGCCTCGCATCTATGACGGCGACCTGGTGGATCCCAATGCCGAGGACGTGCAGACCAAGCTCAGCGACATGCAGTCAAAATTCGGTTCTTACAGTTTCCAGCCCTCGCGCGGCTCGATGCTGAACATGCAGCTGCTGGCGACCTACCAGCATACCTTTGCCGAGGACTACACCGTGAGCGCCCTCTATGGTCTTGAGTACAAGGAGCGCCGCGGCTTGGAGGCTTCCATCTATAATGAGCACTTCAAGCTGGGTGGCGAGTTCTATAGTTTCAATAACACAGACTTCACCAATGGTGACCTGCTGATTGCCAATCGTCCCACGCTCTACCATAGCGAGAGCAATATCTACGGCCACTTCGGTGAGTTGCGTTTTGACTACAAGGGTATGGCACAGTTGTCCGTCACAGGACGTCTTGACGGTTCCTCTCGCGTGAGACAGTCCACCAAGACAACCTATTTCTACCCCTCGGTAACCGCAGGTATCATCTTCAGTGAACTGTTCCACCTGAGCAACGACTGGTTCAGCTACGGTAAGCTTCGCGGTAACTGGGCTAAGGTCGGTAAGGACTGCCAGGCCTACCTGTACACCGATACCTACAAGCAGTGGACCCTCTTCCCCGACGGCGGTTATGGCGTGGATCCCACCGTGTCACGCGCTGTTGACCTGGTACCCGAGATGACCAAGTCGTGGGAGATTGGCGCCGACCTGCGCTTCTTCCGCAACTGGACCCGACTGGACATCGCCTACTACTCGACCACAGTCGATGATCAGATTGTAACGGTGCGCGTGTCGCCCGCCTCGGGTGTGATTCTTCAGACCCGTAACGAGGGTAGCTTGAAGAACCACGGTATGGAGATCTCGTTGAATCAGGACATCATCAAGGCCAATGATTTCTCATGGACAGCCATGGCCAACTTCTCGTTCAACCGCAGCAAGGTGCTCTACCTGCCCAACGAGTTGACCGAGATTCAAGGTACCCAGTACGGTGATATCTTCCCGGTTGCACGCCTGCATGAATCCTCGACGGGTATTTCGGGTAAGGACTATGTGCGTGACCCGGACGGAAACGTTATCTGTGACGAGAACGGTTATCCCATCATCGACAGCGCCAAGGGTCTCTATATCGGTAACCGCGAGCCCGACTGGCTGTTGGGTGTGGGCAGCACCTTGCGTTACAAGAACGCGAGCCTCTCCTTCCTGTTCGACGGCCGCAAGGGTGGTGACGTGGTCAACGTCACGGGCCGCAGCCAGATTACCAACGGCATGAGCAGCCTCTATGACAAGTATCGCAACCGCGAGTACATCATCGACGGTGTGCAGGCTGTTACAGGAGCCGATGGCACGGTGTCCTATGTCAAGAACACGACCCCTATCGTGCTTGATTCCTACTTCATCAATACCTATTATTCCACTGTTTCGTCCAACTTCATTGAGGACGGTTCCTATATCCGCTTGAGTTATGTGACGCTGAGCTACGACGTCGGTAAGCACTTCAAGCGCACTTGGCCCGTAAAAGGCTTGACCCTGACCGCTACAGGCCGCAACCTGTTGCTGCTGACCAAGTACCGAGGTAATGACCCTGCCGTGCTGGCAGGCACTGGCGGCGGTACGGGTAGTGCTGGCATCGATAATTACAACGTGCCCAGCACGCGCAGTTTCAATTTCACGCTTAAATTATCATTCTAAATAAAGGCCGACTGATTATGAAAAAGATTAAATTTTTAGCATTATTGATGCTGGTTGGCCTGCTGTCGGTGGGTTGCAATGATATCCTCGACGATAACATCAACCCTGACAGGGCCCATAACATTGAGGCCAAGGATGGCTTGGCTGTCATTATCTATTATGCTCAGCAGGTGGTCTATGACCACAGCGAATATTACGCCTACTTCTCCCAGATGCTCACCACCGGCGGTAAGAGTTCGGTGGGTGCCTACAGCTACAAGTGCGAGTGGGAGATGTTGACGATGAACCGCCACCCGATGTGGCGCCGTCATTTCTATGACATTGGTAAGAATACCGATAACCTGGTGAAAAACTCACAGGCAATCAATTCGCCCAACTATGAGCTTATCGGGCGCACGATTATGCTGATGTCCACCCAGTTGACAACCGACGCCTTCGGTGACATTCCCCGCAGCGAGGCTTACAAGAGCATCGCGCCGACCTATGACACCCAGGCTTCGGTCTATGCGTGGATGATGCAGGAGTGCGATGACCTCATCAAGATGTATGAGGACCCCGCGATTATCAATAACCCTGACAACCAGAAGATAGACGCTTCGGTGGACCGTGTCTATGGTGGTGACCTTGAGAAATGGAAAGGTCTTGTATATGCCATCAAGGCTCGTCTGCTGTTACGCAACATCCCCAACGTGGACCGCTCACCGGCCATGTGCCAGAAGATTATTGATGCTGCTGATGCAGCCATCAACCAGTGGCGCAAGGGTGATGTGTTTGACTACCAGGGTGGCCGTGATGCATGGTTTGGCAATGAGCCGCGTTACTACTGGGACGGTGGCACGGGTACGCAGAACGCCGTGTGGAGCGTAGCCCAACCCGTCATCAACTCGTGGGAGTCGCGTGGTAACCTCTTGGGTAGCGCTATCCCGAGCAAATTCTTCATGGTCGATCTGCTGGGTATCAGCAAACCCGACAATGAGATGACTTGCGGCATGTTCAATGCCGAGGGTGCCCACGACGGTTTTGCCAATGACCCGCGTTGCGGACTGCTGATGATTGCCCGAACAGGTCCCGCAAGTCCGTCGGTGGCCAATGAGCGTATCAAAATGCGCTACCTGGAGAACAACATCGGCATGGGAACATCCTACAAGATTGCCAACTATCCCAACCTGTACATGGGTGCCTATGCTGGCGCCGCCAATGCCTATAATCCAATCTTCACGATGGAGGAACTCTACTTCATCAAGGCCGAGGCCATGTATTGGATGGGCAAGAAGACCGAGGCCTGTGCATTGGCTAAGGAAGCCACACAGTGGAACATCCAGCGCCACCTCGCCGCCTTCTTCAAGTACTACGTCAATCCCAACTACAACGCGACCACCGATAACAAGTACCCTGGTAACTCAGTATCGGGCGGAGCCCCGGGTTACCAGCCTGCTGAGTACTGGGATGGACAGATTGCCGCTTTCCTGGATAATGAGGACTATTACAAAGGCAAGAATGTCGCCGTTCACAAGGTGACCGACCGAGGTAACAAGCACTGGTTCTTCAATCCCAGTGAGTTCTCATTGAGCGACCTGATGCAGCAGAAGTACATTGCCATGTATCTGCAGCCCGAGCAGTGGACCGACATGCGCCGTTACCACTACAGTAACAACCGCAACCACTACGGCATCGGCGACAATCAGGAAATCGTTTATCCGACCCTGCGCCGTCCTTACAACCTCTATTCAGCCTACTGGATTGACGGCTTGACCGAGGAGCAGAAGGAGAACACCTGGATCCAGCGCATCAACTACGACCCCGAGACCGAGGAGAAGTACAACCGCCAGGAACTTGAGCGCCTGGGTGCCTACAAGAACTACAGGTGGTTGCAGGAACCCATGATCTGGGCTCACGAGTATGGTGAAGTCACCTCGTTGACTCAAGAGTAGTGAATAGTTAATAGATAATAGTTAATAGTTGACAACAATTATGAAACGATATAAATTATATGGCCTGATGGCTCTGGTAGCGCTGCTCATGACCTCGTGTGCGATACATGACCCGTTTGCCGACAACGGCCAGCTCGGTCAGGTGTTGCCCACAGTGGACTGGGAGCAAGGTTCTACTGTGGTCAAGGCGGGCCGCTATGCCACCTTCAAGGGTAAGTACTACACCACTAGCGAGAAAGCGATTGACCACAGCGAGGTGTGGTGCCTCATCAAGCGTGAGCAGACCGCCACGGCGACCAGCAAGTTGACCACGTCGCTGGCTTACACCAAGAACTACTCCTTGACCGATACGGTGCGCTCCAGCCAGATGGTAGCCACCTATCCCCACAGCAAGGCGGAGTGGGACGGTTATGAGTATGTGCTGACCGACAGTTTCCCCACCTCACGCACTCTGGCCCCCGTGACCTGGGTCAATCCTGAGGAGTGGGACCAGGAGAAGTTTGACAGTTATTATCCCTCGACGTTCCAGGACGAGTTCATGGCCTACATGGTCAACGCGTTGACCAAGGACAGTACCTACTACAACGATCTGCGCAACGTCTATATCAAGTACAACTTCCCTATTGAACTGTTTGAGCAGCTCAATGCCCAGTACAACATCGATTTCCCGACCGACACGACTACCGACGACAAATCCAATGCATGGTACACCACCGATGAAGTGGATCATTACTACTACATCACGGTTGCCGAGGACGGTACGGCGGTCTATCATGAGATCGCCGACGAGAGCACTGCCCCGGCAGGTGCCAATGTGCAGCCGGTTTATAAATCGGCCTTCTGGCTCTTCTCGCGTTATAGCGATGACACGGGTGGCAAGATCACCACGGTGCGTCGCCAGTACATGCCCTATTTCAAGAGCCTGATTGAGACCATTCCCTTCACGTCGTGGATTTATAACACGGCCGACAAGGTCTATACGGTGAACTTCAGCCGCACCTACTTCCTGGAGCCCCAATACCGAGTGTATGACACTGACGGTAAGGTGGGCGTGACGACCGATAACAAAGAAGTAACGTTGAACTAAAGTTTAGAGTTTAAAGTTTAGAGTTTAGAGTTGGCTCCCGCCAGCAAACTAAAGGCTAAAACTAAGGACTAAGGACTAAAAACTTTAATAAGATGAAGACATTCAATAAAATAGCATTCATTTTCATGATGGCGATGATGGCCGTGTCGTGTATCGATAAGACACCCGATTATGACAATTTTGCCACCAAGGATGTGGATTTCACCTATAGGGTGGACGATGATCGCTACGGTCTGGACTTCTATGTGGTATCGACTGTGGAGTTTACCAACACCTCGTCCAAGTCGGGACAGGTGAAGTGGGATTTCGGTGACGGCACGAGCTCGACCGACATGAATCCTTCCCACAAATATGCCAAGGCTGGCATCTATCAAGTGACGCTGACCGTTGACGGCGTGGGGAGTCGCACCTATCCGCTGCTCATTTACGATATCGCCCCGTTGTTGAGCGTTGTTGAGCAGAGTGCTTCGCCCGTGGTCATCAATGATGTTGAAGTGAAACTTGACATAGAGTTGCCCAACCCCGAGAATCTGACCTGCAAGTATGTGTGGACCTTCCCCGACGGTACCCGTGACGCTCAGGGCAACCTGATTACGACTTTCGAGGGCTACAGCCACGAGGATGGTACTACTGACAACCCCGGCAAACTGACCTTCAGCAACATCGGTTCGCAGAAGATTACACTGCAGACGTGGTTTGACATCAACGGCGAGAACCGTCGTCTGGAGGACAGCTACGTCAACGTGCAGGTGGGCTCGTCAATTCCCGCGCCCACACTGTATTACGCCACTCAGGGCGGTAATATCATGGCCGTGAAGCTGGTGGACCTCTCCAAGTTGCCCGCTGGCACCAAGAATCTGCCGTTTGACATGGGCGTGAGCTCGGGCAACATGCCCACTACGCTGGTATTTGCCACCGAGAAGACGGTGACCGAGACTGATGTCATTGAGCAGGACAACGTCTATATCCTGGACTGCGGCAAGCAGTACTATTACATCAACGACGAGGCTGGTAACTTGGGCGATGGCAAAATCACCGTCATGAGCGCCGACGGTTTGACGACCAACGTCATGGTCACCAATGTGGGCGGTCCTGCCTTCAACGATCCCTTCCAGGGCTGCACCGATGGCACGACCCTCTACTACACCGACCGCAACACGGGTATCCGTACCATGCCGCTCACGGCACGTGGCGAGACCGAGCAGACCAACTTCAACAGCACCGCTGGTTACTATGTGGTCAACAACCAGTTGAGTTACTATGGCCAGGGTATTGCCTACGGTGCAATCCACACGGGACTTTATCTTGACAAAACAGGCATGTTCTGGTGGGGCAAGAATTATTCGGGTAACGGTATCTACCGTTTCCGCCCGAGTGATATCGGCAAGACTGGTACTGGTGTTCCCATCCCGCATCCCATCGTGCTCGAGACAACGCAGCCGCGCGCATTCACCCTTGATGAGGACCTCGGCTACCTGTATGTTTGGATGACCAAGGGCACCACGCCTGGCGTGGGCTTTACCCAGTATGCCATCCCCGCCGAGAATGCCACGGTGACCTACGACAAGTACATCAACTTCATCACCATGGAGGCTGATCCTATCAACACGACCGATGCCGAGGGCGTTTACACCACGCAGTTTGCCGTGGATGCCCAGACCCACTACGTCTATTTCGGCTTCCGTGCTGCGACGACCGAGAAGACCTATACCACGGGACTGTATTACTTCAATCCTGATGATGGCAAGGTCTATAACTTCAACGGCAACAAGGACAGAATCCTGGGCGTGTGCATCAACCCGCGCCTGACGAACCTGTTTTAGTCAATAATAGTTGGTAGTTTTCAGTTGACAGTTTTCAGCGGCATCCGCCAACTGCCAACTGAAAACTGCCAATTGAAAACTAAAAACCGATGAAACGTAGATTAATTCTGATAGCATTACTGGTGGCATTTGTCGCCAGTTTTGCGATTTCGGCTGCCGATGTCCCGCCCAAGCGTGAGCAGCGAGGCATGTGGATTACGTCATACCTGAACGACTGGCCCAGCGGAGCCATCACGCCAAGCAACACGCCCATCATGCAGAATGCCTGCCGCAAGATGCTCGACACGCTGCGTGTGAACCACATCAACGCGATTTACTACCACGTTAGGGCGATGTGCGACGCTATGTATAACTCGGCTTACGAGCCGTGGTCCAGCTACGTCTCGGGAACGCGTGGCGTAGCACCTGCGTTTGACCCCTTCGGCTACCTGATTGACGAAGCCCACAAGCGGGGCATCGAGGTCTATGCTTGGGTCAACCCTTATCGCTATGGCCATGGTGACAACATGTGGGGACAGAGTGAATTGGACTACATCCACACCCATCCCGAGTGGCTCTTGACCACAAGTTATGAAACCGTGCTCAATCCAGGTATCCCTGAAGTTCGCCAGCGTGTGGTGGACGTGTGCAAGGACATCTTGGACAAGTATGATGTTGACGGTCTGGTGTTTGACGATTATTTCTACAATCAGGACAACCCGTCGTTCTCGCTCGATGCCGACCTCTATAGTGACTACAAGGCCGCTGGCGGCACCATGTCGCAGGGCGACTGGCGGCGCGAGAATGTCAACCAGATGGTCAAGGACGTCAACGACATGGTCAAGGCGACCAAGCCGTGGGTGCGCTTCGGCATCGGTCCTGCCGGTGTGGCGTGCACCTCTCAGGCTGTAGCCGACAAATACGGTGTGGAGCCTTGCCCCGTGGGCAGCGACTGGCAGTATAACCAGATTTATAGTGACCCGATGGCATGGGTGACCCGAGGCACCATCGATTTCCTAGCCCCGCAGGTCTATTGGAAAACGACAGGCACATTTACCGGTGTCACTACATGGTGGGGCAAGATGGCAGCGCGCTTTAACCGCCACATCTTCATCAGCCAGTGGATTCCCGATGAAGAAGGTTGGACCTTGGCCGAGTTTGTCAAGCAGGGACATGTCATGCGTGAAGCGATGGCAGCAGGCGGCAATCCTGGTATGGTCTATTTTCGCTACGGCACGTGGCGTAACAAGAAGGAGGTTATCGACGGCAAGGTGCGCCAGTTGCGCACATGGCTCAAGGACAGCCTCTATTCATCTGTAGCTTTGAACCCCGCTCCCGCTTGGCTCAGACCGGAGCAGACCTATCAGACGGTGACCAATCTTACCTATAGCGACGGCATGCTCTCATGGGACAGCATCCCCAATGTGCGCTATGTTGTCTATGCCATCCCCGAGGGTGTGGAGGATAAGGACTTCCATTGCCAACAGCAGTATATCGATGGCGTGAGTTACTGGGCCTCATACACGATGCCGAAAAACAAACGAGAGGGTTACCGCTATGCTGTGACCATTCTTGACCGCTGGGAGAATGAATATGCTCCGGTGATGCCTGGCGTTGTGCCGAGCCAAGCGAGCAAACCCATTCTTCTTTATCCCGAGGATGGTGCTGAAGTATCGGAACTCTCGTCCCTGCAATGGGATGGTGACGGCATCAACTATGTGGTGCAGGTCTTTGCCGATGAGCAGATGGAGACGCTTGTGGCACAGGTCGAGGTGGACTCGTTGAATTGCCCCCTTACCAAGGTTCCGGGTCTTAAAGCCGGTTCCTACTGGTGGCGAGTGGTAGCACGCGGCCTCAACCAGTGGGACAATGCCAGCGACCTACGGCAATTCACCTTGGGGCAGATGCGCATTACTTCCCCTGCCGCAACTGCCACGTCCGTCTCCTTGACGCCTGTCATCACATGGACATCGGGAGCGCCAGGCACTTCCTATGTGCTTGAACTGTCCACCCTAGCGACGATGAACAATCCCGACACCATCTGCTTGGCCGAGGCGCAATGGCAGGTTCCCAAATACAGGCTGGCAGGAGCCACAACCTATTATGCCCGTGTGACGGCTACCTATGGCAGTTCCACGGTAGTGACCCCTGTATCGTCGTTTACTACCCTTGAGGTCATCCCTCCCGTGCCCGTATATGTCGTTCCCAGTGAGGCTGATACAGTGCTGTACAGTACCGATGTGGTGAGCTTTGAACCCGTTGAGGGTGCCGGGTCATTGAGAGTGCAAATCAGCAGTTCGGAATCGTTCCCCACTCGTACGTCTTACAACGGCACGCTCGAAGGCACGTTTGAGACCCCTCAATTGGGAACTATCAAGGGCACTGGAAAACTCACCGATGGCAAGACTTACTACATCCGTGCCCGCTATGCTTACCGCATGTTGGCCACTGGCACGACGGTACAGTACACCGATTACTGTGACATCCGTTCGTTCGTCTATCATGAGGTCGTCGCCGGTGATGTCAATACTGACGGCGAGGTCAATATTGCCGACATCAATACGGTCATTGACATTATCCTTAGTGGTCCGATGACATCTACTCCACTTGCCGATGTGAATCGTGATGGTGAGATCAACATTGCCGACATCAATGCAATTATTGATATCATTCTCAAATAATCGCCACTAACGGTCTGAATAAGAAAGTGTGACAGCAGGACTTACCTGGTCACACTTTTTTGTTTAATGTGAGTTCAATAAAGGTTATAGTGCTGATACTCAATTCATCCACCATGTAGAGACGCAAAATCTTGCGTCTCTGGGTTAGCATTTGGTAATGTTTAAAAATAGGAGACGCAAAAATCGTGCGTCTCTACAAGTTTCAGCAGGCTAATCAGTTGATTCTATGGTATGTTCTCGTTGAATTCACATTTGTTTCGGTCGCTAAATCTTGCGTTCTCCATTTGGACACTACGGAGGATTGAAGTAAATTTGCAGTTTGATATGAGACGATTGTTGCAACTGGCATTGATTGTTGTGTTGGCTGGATGTTTCCCTGCCAACGCACAGTATGTCTTTGAACCGATGAATCCGAGGGTGAAACTCACATCGACCAATCTGCCCATCGTCTGGATTACTGTGGATAGCGTGGTGCAGCGTGACAAAAGGGTCACGGCTCGCATGAAAATCATTCACAATGGAACAGGCCGCATTAATTATGCCGACACAGTTTTACATCCAAATCAACATATTGATTATGAGGGGTTTGTAGGCCTGCGTTATAGGGGTAGGTCGTCCTATGAGTATAGTGCCAAGAAACCGTATTCTTTCCGGCCCTTGGACCGTCCTCTGGAGGAGGGCGGCTCATGGAAACGGGTGTCGATCCTGGGAATGCCTCGGGACAACACTTGGGCCCTGCTCGCTCCTTATAACGACAAGAGCATGATACGAGACATCTTGGCGTTTGAGATTTCCAGACCATGGATGGAATATACACCGCAGGGACGTTTCTGCGAAGTGATCTGCAATGATGTCTATTACGGCGTTTTCCTCTTGTGCGAAGTGGTGTCCAAGGGGGCATACCGACTCAACCTCGAGGACCCTGGTGAGGAGGGCGATGAACTCACCGGAGGGTATCTCTTGGAGGTGGACCGTGATGACGGACATTGTTATAACTCAATGTATCTGCCTGTTCGCAGCAACGGTAGCAGCATCCCGACGACACTGATTCATTTCCAATATGAGTATCCTGAATATGACGATATTACTGCCGCACAGATGGCCTATATTCAAGACTGTATCAATCAGATGGAGTTTAACTTGGCCAATTATACTTTCCGTGACAGCAGGACGGGCGAGAGCTTGTATATTGACGAGATGTCGTTTATCGATTATCAGTTAGCGATGGAAATCAGTCACAATATTGATGCTTACCGATTGAGCTGCAAGTTCTACAAGCGCCGCGATAGCGTTGACCCGCGATTTAAGTTGGTCGTTTGGGATATGAACCTTGCCTACGGTAATGCCAATTATCAAGATGGTTTTCGCACTGACACATGGGCCTATCAGATAAATGATATCCTGCCTGAGAAAGCATCAACCGATATGGTCCCCTTCTGGTGGTATAAACTCAATAAAGAGGCCAAATACAAGCAGCACCTCAAGGAGCGATGGGCAGAATATCGAAGCAGTAATCTGCGCATTGATAGCCTGATGGCGAAGATTGACTCGTTGGCTCGGGTGCTCACTGTCCGTGGCGCAGAGTCTCGCAACAGCAGGGCCTATCCGGTCTGGGGCATATATGTCTGGCCCAATTACTATGTCGCCAAGGATTTTGCCGATGAAATCGCGTTTCTCAAGCGTTGGCTCATTGAACGCATCATGTGGATGGACAAGCAACTGGGGTATGTCCCTGAATTGCATGGTGATGTCAATGCCGACGGAGAATTAGGGGTTAATGATGTCAATATGCTGATAGATCTTATCCTTGGTGGCAACAGTAGTGATGAGGTGTGGAGTAGGGCCGACGTGAACGCCGACGGAGAGGTCAATATCAACGATGTCAATGCGCTGATTGATTTGATTGTCGGTTCTTAGCCGTTGGCAAGAATCTATTGATTGTTCTTCAGGCAATCGAAAAATAGAATAAAAGTGGTTCAGCACTTTGAGCGTAAAGTTTTTTTATATAACTTTGCTTGTTTTAAGGATTGAAATATATTAAGCGTAACATAACTAACTAAAAAACAATCGTTTATGAAGAAATTTTTACTCTCGTTTCTTTTAATTGTTTCAGGCTTGGCCACAGCAGGGGCTGTGACCGATGGTGTCGCCTATGATCGCGTTAATGACATCGGTATCAAGAACCTGTGGATTCAGGATCGCGCCCATACGCCTGATGTGTGGTCCAACATGCCCTACTGCAACACCAGTGCCCGCACTGCGGTGATGAAGGACGGCTTTATCTACATCGCACGCTCCAATGCCAATACCGTCATTTTGGGCACCGACACATTGGCTCAGAGTGTAATCTACAAAGTGAATGCTGCCAACGGCGAGTTGGTCAAGGAATTGGACTTGACACTGGACGGCGAAATCTACGGAGGTGCCACCTTGAGCAGCAACACGGTAGGCATGGACAATTTTGGTCACCTGTACATGGCTCCCTTCTCCAGCAACCTGGCTACGACCCAGTCGGTTTACATGGTGGACAAAGAGACAGGCGAATTGACATTGATTGCCGAGCTTGACAAGGGTGACGCCTTGCAGCGTTGCGACTACATCGACGTGATGGGTGACATCACGCGTGAGGAGGCCGAGTGCAACATCATGACTGTAGGCGCCAGCTCAGAGTATATCTACCGCTGGCATGCCGACCAGGGTGACGATTTCTATGGTGGCTTTGACGGTGACCCCTATCTCGCTATTTTGGACTTCTATCCCGAGACAGTTGTACAATGGGGCTATGCTCCCGTTGTCAAGATGGTGCTTGGCGAGGACGAGGATACACGCTACAGCGGTGAGTTGTTCTATATTGACGGCTTTACCACCGCTCCCATCCTCTATGATGTGACAGGCAACAAGGTAGAGGATTTCGAGAATGTGGATCCTGCCTTCTGGCCCATGGACGTTGGTGCTAACGGTGTGTGTGAGTTCACCCTCGATGGCCGCAACTTCATCGTCTTTGTTGCAGCCCAATATACTGGTGTGGATGAGGCAACCATGGTCAATAAGGCTTGCCAGGTTTACATCTGTGAGTTAGGTGAGGGCATGACTCTTGAAGGCATGCAGCGCTATTGGATGGTACCTGATGAGTTGGGTGCCGTGAGCGATGGTGGTACACGTGTCCAGAGCATGAACGTTGAGTATGGCGTTGATGCCGAGGGTAACGAGGAAGTGACCCTGTTCATCTTCAAGTGCTATAACGGTATGGCCGTTTACAAGATTGGCAGCAACGTCTTTGGCGACGAGCCGCAGCCCGGCAAGCCTGGTGATGTAAACGGTGACGGTGAGGTGAATATCGCTGACGTTAATGCCGTAATCGATATGATTCTGTCAAATGTTGTTTCGGCTTCGGGCGACGTGAACGGTGACGGCGAGGTGAACATCGCCGATGTCAATGCCGTCCTTGACATCATTCTGAACGCATAACATGAATGCCGCCTGAGAGTGGCATGATAATACTATTGCCCGCGGATTGCACGGGGTGTATACCACATCCGCGTCAATCCGTGGGCGTTTTTAAATCAACAACGTAAATCCAAAATTCTTCACTGCAATGAAAAAATTATTACTTCTTTCTGTCACAATGCTCGTCGCAGCTTTGAGCATGATGGCCAAGACCGATGGTCAGACCTATCCCGAAGTGAACGGCATCAAAATCGTGAATCAATGGATCTTTGACCGCGTACATTGCGGTACCGCTTATACCGATAATGTCATCTGCAATCAGCGTGCCCGCACCGCGACGATGGATCAAGGCATCATCTATGTGGCACGCAGCGAGGAAAAGGCCGTCATTATCGGCAATGATACCATTTCCCAGTCTGTCATTCACCGTTTCTCGGTGGCCGATGGCCATCAGCTCGAGGATCTGCCCTTGTATCTTGATGGTCAGCCTTATGGTCGTTTCCTGGGTGTAGCGAGCATCGGTAGGGACAGTTTCCACCACATCTGGGTGGCTCCCATGACAAGTACGGCTCAGCAGTATGTGCCTGTTTATCTGGTGGATACCGAGACGGGCGAATTGACCTTGGTAGTGGAGATGGATAAGGGTGATGCTCCCCAGCGCACCGACTATTTGGACATCATCGGCGACCTGACGCTTGAAGAGGCCGAGTGCAACATCATGACGGTGTCTGGTTCAACTGCCGATCCGGGTTTCCCCACCTTGTACCGCATGCATGCCGACCAAGGAGGTGAGTGGGAAGGCGGTTTTGACGGCGATCCCTATATGGACGTTATCAATTTCTACCCCGAGACCAAGACGGGCTTCTCCCTGGCTCCTGTCATCAAGATGATTGAGGGTCCAGACGAGGACTCGCGCTACAGCGGCGAGATGTTCTATATCGACTGCTTTGACACGGCACCGGTGGTGTATGACTTCTCGGGTTCAGTCATTGACTCGTTTGAAGATACCGATCCTGAATTGTGGCCCCAGTCCCAGCCCAACGGTTGCATCGAGTTTAAGCTGGAAGGTCGTGACTTCCTCGTGTATGTCAATGCCGATATGAACGGTAACGGCCATGGCTGCCAGGCCAACATCTGTGAGTTGGGCGAGGGACAGTCCCTGGGCGGCATGACCAAGTACTGGAAGATTCCGGCCGACAGTCTGGGTAAGGTGAACGACAGCGGCCTGCGCGTACACTGCTTTGCTGTGGACTATAGTGTTGATGACGAGGGCTATGAGGAAGTGACGCTGCTCACCTTCAAGGCCTATAACGGCATGGCAGTCTATAAAATCGGCCGCAACGTGAGTGCCGGCGAGGAACCCCAGGGTAAACCTGGTGACGTGAACGGTGACGGCGAGGTGAACATTGCCGACGTCAATGCCGTGATTGACCTGATTCTGTCGGGTAAGACTTCGGTTGCCGGAGATGTGAACGGTGATGGCGAGGTGAATATTGCCGATGTCAATGCTGTGTTAGATTTGATATTGAAAGCATGAGAAAAAAGTTCTTTTTAACGGTCTTTGTCCTGCTGCTGGCAACGGCAGCAGGCACTGCCCGTGACCAGTGGGTGATTGGTGACAAGGCCTACGATGTGGACACGCTCATCTTCCCGCATCTGGCAGGACCGGGTGTGACGGCTGCCAAATATGACATCCCGGCATTGCCGCTCAAGATAAGCGTGGTCGAGATGGACTTGACCAACCCCTATATCATGATGGAGACCTGCTTGGGCGCCGACAAGTCGGTGGGCAGTGAGACGCCCGTCAATATGGCGATACGCAACAACCGTCCCGGCCATGAAGTGGTGGGTGCCATGAACGGCGACTTCTTCATGACGGCACCGTCCAACGAGGTGGGCCTTCCCTTGAGCGGGCAGGTGCGCAACGATGAACTGGTGCTAAGTAGCCATAACCGCGCGTGTCTGGTGTTGGACGATGACAACCGTCCCTATATTGATCGTTTGACATTTTCTGGTATGGTAGCCAGTGGCGACCATTCGTTTGCGCTCAATCTGGTTAACCGCATGCGTTATGGTTACGAGAACATTGCCGCCAACCAGTCTTTCCTTTTTACCCGCAGCTACGGCCCTAAGACCTATGACGGCTCCAACTCGGGTAAGATGGTGTTGCTTCGTCCTGCCGAGGGTGAATTTCGCTGGAATGCCATCGGCGTGGAGCACTGCATCATTGAGGACATCTTTGATGCTCAAGGTTCAAGAACCATTCCCGACGGAAAGGCCATCTTGTGGCTCAAGGGTACCTACGCCAATCAGACCGAATGGATGAACGTGGGCGACCAGATGGACATCAGTTTCCGACAGACGCTCAACAACGGCCCGCAAGATGTGAAGATACAACAACTAATCGGTGGCAGTGACCATATCATCATGCAGAACGGTCAGTTCATGGATGACTGGGCCGAGCGCCATCCCCGCACGGCCATCGGTTTTAATGCCGACAGCACACGACTCTACTTTGTCGTGGTAGATGGTCGTCACATGTCGTCAATCGGTGTGAAACTCTCTGAGATGAAAGGTATCTTCGAAGCTTTGGGTGCCGTCAATGCTGTGAACCTGGATGGTGGTGGTTCATCGTGCATCCTGGTCAATGACGAGGTGTTGAATCATCCCAGTGACGGACCCGTGCGTGCCGTGGGAAACGGTTGCTTGTTTGTATCTAAGGCCCCCGAGGACGACGAGATAGGCATCATCAGTTTTGAGCCTCGTTGTTACAACTTGTCAATTTCGGCGACCACGGCATTTGACGTGTGGGGCTATAACCAGTATGGCGTCTTGAAGACGCGTAACCTGCAGGGCTGCACTTTCTCATGTGACGAGCAGGTAGGTTACTTTGATGAACAGGGCAACTTCCATGCGGTGTCAACACCTGCCACGGGTAACCTCTATGTCTCCTACAATGGTGTCACGGCCACACAGCCTGTCACCATCATGGAGGCACAGTGGCAACTGGTAAGCGACAGTGTGGTGCTTGACCGTTTTCATCCCTATGCCATCAACATCAACGGCATCAGCGGCTATGGACTGGACAAGGTGGACCCTTCGGTAGTGGCTTGGGCTTCGTCCAATGAAGAGGTGTGCACGGTTGACGAACAGGGTATTATCACTGCTGTCGCTGATGGTCAGACCTTTGTCGGCTCAAGCCATCCCCTGCTTGCCGATTCTCTGCTGGTCCGTGTCGAGAACCCTACAGGGCACATTACCACAATAGAAAATGCACCCATCGACCCCGCCACATGGGAGATTACCCAGAGCGGTGGAAAGGATAGGGTGGTAACAGCACTTGGCAATGGCATGCAGATAGATTTCACTGGCTCGTCATCCCGCAATCCTTACCTCAAAATTGCCAAACCGGTTCAGATGTGGGGACTGCCCGATACCTTGCGCCTGAGAATGAGACCTGGTGACATTCAGCTCAAGTCAGTCAAGATACTGGTCGAGACAGCCTACGGAGAGCGTGTTACCGCCGAGCTTCCCATTGAGGGTACCAACGACGAGATTACGATAGATGCCGCAGTCAACAGCTTGTGCGATGCTGCCGACTTGGGAAATTTTCCCCTGCATCTGGTGTATTACTACATCACCTATAGCGCCGTCACCTCTGGAGCGCAATATAGCCTGCAGATTCCTGGCATGGAGCTCGTCTATGCCAGCATGCCGCCCGATGAGCACCCGCTCGCTGGCGACGTGAATGTTGATGGCGAGGTGAACATCGCCGATGTCAACGCCGTCATCGACGTGATTGTGTCGGGCGACTTGCTGCCTGTTGCCGATGTGAACGGGGACGGCGAAATCAATATTGCTGACATTAATGCCGTCATTGACATCATCCTCTCATGAGAGGGCTTTTTAAATTGTTTTTACTACCTTTGCGCCATTATTTGACCTTAGGACATTTATTTGAATTCAGATTATGAAGCGAATACTATTCATCTTAGCCATTGCGATGGCAACGTTTTACAGCCTGCAAGCGGCTTCAATCAACGAGACTGAAGCCCGCCAAGTGGCTGTCGATTTCTTTTCATCCAAGTCATCGCGGATGATGGCACCTGCTACTCCTGCAGGGGTACATCTTGCTTATACTGCCGAGAATGACCGTTTTTATGTCTATGATCGTGGCCGTAACGGAGGTTTTGTGGTTATTGCCGGCGATGACCGCTTGCCACAAGTGTTGGGCTATGGCGATAAGGGAGATTTTTCAACTTCCGCTTTGCCTTCATCAGTGCAGTACTGGATGAAAGAGATGAATAGGCAAATCGCATTCATGCAGTCACATGAGGACGTGATGGCTTACCAGCCTGTCAAGCGGGCTGCGGCTGTCGGTCCCCTCATGACTACCATTTGGGATCAGACTACTCCGTACAATGACCTCTGTCCGACCTATACCGATGGTAATGGCATTACCAACCGTGCCGTGACAGGATGTGTGGCAACCGCCTTTGCTCAGGTGATGAATTATCACCAGTGGCCCTCGGTCGGTCAGGGTAGCCATTCCTACGTCTGCAATGTGAACGACATGACCGTCACTGAACTCAGTGCCGACTTCAGCCAGTCACACTACCGTTGGGATTTGATGCTTGACAGCTATGATGCCAGCAGCAGTCCAGAGTCCTGTGAGGCTGTAGCCAAGCTGATGTCAGATGTGGGCATTTCGATGGATATGGGCTATGGCAGCAGTAGTGGCGCTTCTGAGCGCGCCGCCATGAATGCGATGAAGCGTTATTTCAAGTATGGTGACAACTGTTATCTAGTTGAGCGTGACTACTTTAGCGCTACTGAATGGGATCAGATGCTGACGGATGAACTCAGCGCCCGCAGGCCTATCGTCTATTGTGGCTATGATCTTTCAGGTCAGGATGCTGGAGGACATGCTTTTGTGTTCGATGGCTTTAACACCGATGGCTATTATCATGTCAATTGGGGTTGGGGTGGTTCCTATGACGGCTATTTCCTCTTCTGGGTGCTTAATCCCGGAAAATATAATTTCAATTACATACAGGATGCAGTTCTCGGCCTTGTCCCCGAGACGCAGAATGATGACGTCAACAAAGTCCTGTACGTCCGCAGCCAGTTGGTGCCCAAGACACCTTCGGTGTCGTTGGGTAGCACAATCACCCTGACTATGGATAACTTCACTGCTGTGGGCAATATGTTGGATACGGCAGGTTACGATCAGCGAGACAACCGTAAGATGTACTATGCCTTGATTCCGATGTCATTAGGCGTCTTTGACGAGAATGGTGTGGAACGTCAGAATCTGCACTTTGATTACAAGAAATACCTGGACGACCGTTGGTGGTCCTCAGGACAAACTCTGTACCTTGATGTGTTGAATTCGCTGGAGGATGGTGAGTATAAAATCAAGTTGGCTTATTCCATCGATAGCGGTGAGCACTATGACCAGAAAGTGCTGGACTTCAGCGGCAAGGAATTGTATGTCAAGATGCTGGTGAGCAATGGCGTGGCCTATCTGAAGGATTGCTTCTTGTCTAACACCTATACTGTGGATTCATTTGTCGTGCCTGGCGGCATCATGGTCAACGAGACGATTGATGTGGATGTCAACATGACCTATCATGTTTGGTATAATGAGGATGGCCCAGTGGGTAATGTTTATCTGGCAATGATGCGGGATGGCAGCGAAGTGACTACCAGCGAAATGTGTGAGGTAATGATTCCCAGCAATACGGTGCAGAACTATCCGATGCAGATCACTGCCCCCGCCGAATGGGGACGCTATGACTTGGTTCTGAAAGACGAGAGCGGCAATGATTTGCTCTTTATGGAAGATTGGTACAGTGGCGGTTCCGAGTACAAGGTGCCCGTCTTTGTTCTGCCAATCTGCAAACAACTTGCCGAGGACTTTGAGTCGATGGAAGCCAACAGCAGCACAAACGCTAAACGTGTCGAGGGCCAGTTTACTACATGGAACTTTACTAAGTGCGGCGTTCGTGCACCCGGAGAGGGCCGCTGCAACGGCGAACACTCCATCATGATGAAGAAGGCCAGCTCGTTCTGCAACGATCAGCCCCTTCGTGGCAACTTCTTTATGGCTCAGGCGAATATCTTCAACCAATCGGCCAGTGCAGCCAAGTACACGCTGGAGTATTCACTTGATGGTGGAAATTCGTGGCAGAGGGCCTATGATATTGATGACCGCGAAGCCATTGACGTGCCCGAGAAGAGCACAGTCAACGCCATGTGGATGCTTCATCTGACGGCCGCCCAGCCTGCCATCTTCCGTGTCGCCATGACAGCCGGCTCTGCAGCTACCTATATTGATGACTTTGCCCTCTATCATACCGAATCGGCCATCGGAGATGTGAACTGCGACGGTGAAGTCAATGTTGCAGATGTCAACACGGTCATCGACATCATCTTGACAGTTGACACTTTGCCTGCTGCCGACGTGAACGGTGACGGTGAGATCAACATTGCCGACATCAATGCCCTCATCGACATGATCATGGGTTTATCTTGATGTTCTCTCATCAGAAGATTAAAACGGAGGTCGTCCTAAGTATCCGTGAAGCAATTAGGGTGATTTCCGTTTATTAAGTCTATTGCGAAAAATGCTTCTCTTTGAGATACAGGGTTACTAAGTAATATATTTTTAATTGTTGTATTATGAAAATAACAAGGATTATTCACCCAATTGGGCAAGGAGGTTTTTATTCTGAGACTTTGAAAGAAGGTGGTCAAGAAATCACTGTAGTTTATGACTGTGGTGGTAATAGTAAACCATTTATGGAGAATTATCTTGAGAATTATTTTCCCAAAATAGATGAGAAACCAACAAATAATAACCAGGAACAATCTGAATCAGAAAAAACTATTGATGCTGTTTTCATTTCGCACATGCATGAAGATCATGTAAATGGTTTAAATTATTTATTAAATCAATTTCATGTAAAATACTTGATACTTCCAGAATTGGAAGAGGACGAGAAACTTGAAGCATTTTTATATAATTATTTCAAGAGTCCAGAGTCAGTAGGCAATCAATTGATGCGAGATATCTATAATAGAGATTTTTCTTATTATCTCAATAGTAGAACTCGGATTATCTTAGTGCAGCATCATAATTCAGACTTAAATGAGGCTCCTAATGATGATGGCGACTCAACAAAAATAGAGTTTGATGACAATCGTGATTTAAATTTAGCTGACGAAGAAAACACTAAAGTATATTTGTTATCTACCGATGCCAAAGTTCACTTTGACAGAAGATGGGTATATATCCCATTTAATCCGCCTGTGAAGCCAAAGCCTGAACAAAAAGGTTCATTCATTGACTTTTTTAAAAATCAATTAAGTTTAAGAAAAGTTACTTTAGAAAATCTTCCTGCGATCATTAAAGCAAAAGGCATCAGAAAATGTAAGAAAGTATATACCGACTATTTCGGGAATGATCACAATTCTTATTCAATGACCCTCTTTTCAGGCGTTGTAACTGTTGACGATACGTTGCGTTTTATAAATTCTACAATGGAAAATATCTATAATAAAAGATACTCGTTCCTTCCCCCCTATTATTGTTGTTTAAATCCCAACTGTCTATATATGGGTGATTTTGAAACTAAAAAACATATGAAATCGTTGAAGAGATACTATAACCCAATTTGGAATATAATAGGACAGGTGCAGGTGCCTCATCATGGCTCAAGTTATAATCATTTAAACGATTTATATAAGTTTGCCCAATTTGGGTTTATCTCTGTAGGTGAAGGGAATAAATATCATCATCCTAATATAGAGACACTCATGGGAATTAAGGAAATGGGATGTGAGCCATTTATAGTTAACGAAAACATGAGTACAATTAAAGTATTTCATGCTACAAAAGATTGAAAGTGAAAGCAATCTGGTTAACAACGTTTGAATAATGAGACGAGAAGAATTTATGGTAGAAGTGTGCGCCAATGGGGTGGAATCCTGCATTGCGGCACAAGAGGGGGGAGCCGACCGTGTGGAACTGTGTGCCGGCATCCCCGAGGGTGGAACGACGCCCAGTTATGGCGAAATCAAGGTGGCACGGCGTGTGTTGACCACAACGCGCCTGCACGTGATTATCCGTCCCCGTGGTGGTGACTTTCTCTATACCGACCTGGAAGTGGAGCGCATGGCAGCCGACATTGCCGTGTGCCGCGACTTGGGCGTGGATGGCGTGGTGTTCGGTTGCCTGAATGCTGACGGCTCCTTTGACATCGAGAAGAACCGTTATCTGATGGAGTGCAGCAAGGGCATGAGTGTGACCTGCCATCGGGCCTTTGACCGTGCCGCCGATCCTGAGCAGGCCTTGGAAACGGTTATTGAACTTGGTTTTGACCGTATTCTCACCTCGGGACAGCAACCCAAAGCCATCCAGGGCGCAGACCTCTTGGCTCGTCTCAACCGACAGGCGGCTGGTCGCATTATTCTCATGGCTGGCAGCGGCGTGACCGAGCAGAACATCTGCCAGTTGCAAGAGGCAACGGGGTTGCATGAGTTCCATTTCTCGGCTCGCGAGCAGCAACTCAGCGCAATGCAATACGTCAATCCTAACCTCTATATGGGTCGCCCAGGTGCCAACGAAGCCGCCCTCGACTACACCACCGCCCGCCGTGTCAAGGACACCATCGCCCAACTTCTCGACTGACCAATAGGACATCTTGATAACAAATGGCTGTGAATGATTCATCATTGTTCACAGCCATTTTCAGTCTCAGCGCTGACCGAAAGCGATAGTTTTGCTTTTAAAGTGTTGCAAATTCTTAAAAAAGTATTATATTTGCAAAGTTTTACGATATAGTTACCTAATTATTTAAAATTTAAACAAAATGAAACGATTCATGTCTTTTCTTGTCATCGCTATGTCGATGGCTGGCAGCCTGCAGGCTGCCCACGTCGGTGAGGCGTCAGCCCGTCATGTCGCCGACGAGTTCTTTAGTGCTAAGGCGTCACGCTTCACGGCACCTTCAAGCCCGTCGGCAACGCGGCTTGCCTATACTGCCGAGCACGAGCGCTTTTATGTTTTTGACCGTGGCATTGCTGGCGGTTTCGTCATCGTGGCTGGTGATGACCGCCTGCCGCCGGTATTGGGCTATGGTGAAGAGGGCGATTTTTCGGTGAACTCGCTGCCCCCTTCGGTGCAATATTGGTTGGATGAGATGAACAGGCAGATAGCCTTCCTGCTATCTCATGGTAATGTGACCGCCCATTGCCCTGCCAAGCGGGAGGTAGCAGTTGGCCCTCTCTTGACGACCCGATGGAATCAGGAGGCACCCTACAACAACTACTGTCCCACCTATACGCTATCAGATGGAACGACCGAACGTGCTGTAACGGGATGTGTGGCCACCGCCACTGCCCAGATCATGAACTATTATCAGTGGCCTCCTGTCGGCAGGGGGAGCCACTCCTATGTTTGGGATGTGGCTGGTGTGACAACGACCGAACTCAGTGCCGACTTCAGTCAGTCGGTCTATCGTTGGGACCTGATGCTTGATGACTATGATGAGAACAGTAGCTCCGAGTCTTGTGACGCTGTTGCGAGGTTGATGTCTGATGTGGGCATCTCAATGGATATGCAGTACGGTAGCAGCAGCGGCGCGTGGGAGTATGACGCTACTTCGGCTTTGATCCGTTATTTCGGTTACGGTGACAAGTGCTATTGGCTTAACCGTGACTACTGCAGTGCAGCTGAGTGGGACCAATTACTGGTTGATGAACTCAGCCTGAACCGCCCGGTCATGTATGTCGGGAATACCAACACTTCCGGACATGCTTTTGTGCTCGATGGCTTTGATACCGACGGCTATTTTCATGTCAATTGGGGTTGGGGCGGTCGCTATGATGGCTATTTCCTTGTTTCTTTTCTGGCCCCTGCCAGTTATAATTTCAAGTATAATCAGCGCGGCCTTTTCGGTCTGCTTCCCGAGACGCAGGCCGATGCCATTGATGATTTCTTGAACCTCCATGGCCAATTCTATGTTACTGAATCTTCTGTCTCGTTGGGCTCTCGTGTCATCATACCGATGGAATGTGTAGCAGAAGGTACCATAAAGTTGGACACAGTCGGTACTGAAGAATGGAATGTTGGAACTCTTCACTATGGACTGCTTCCGATGAAATTCAGTTTGTATGACAAGAATGGGGCGGAGTGTAGTAGCGAAGTGTTCTTTGTGAAGAAGTTTATGGAACTTCGTCAACCATGGTTAAACGAGGAATTATTCATTGACTTGCCACAGTCGCTTGAGGAGGGCGAGTACTACCTCAAATTGTCGGCTTCTCTTGATGGTGGGGAGAATTATGATTATCGGATGCGGGATTATGGCGGCAAGGAGTCCTTTGTTAAGGTCATTGTACTGGGTGATTCGGCGTATGTGAAGGATTGTTTCCTGCATAATACCTATGGTGTGGAGGCGTTCACAATTCCGGGAGGCATTAAGGTTAATAACAGTTTCAACGTCGGCGTGAGTGTCTCTTACAAGGTAGATTATTTGCCACAGGATGCTTATTTCAATGGACCTATAGGTAATGTCTATTTGTCATTGATGAAGGATGGCGTCGAGGTCGCCTTCAGCCCGATGTGGGAGGTGATGGTGCCTGCCCTACAGGCAAAAAATTATGTGATGCAGCTCACTGCTCCATCTGAATGGGGACGCTATGAATTGGCTTTGAACGACGAGGGCGGCAACCACTTGACGGATATGGTTGACTGGTACTATCATACTGGCGAAGTCATTGTCCCTGTTTATGTCTTGCCTGACTGCCCTGAACTGTATGAGGACTTTGAGGCCATGACCGCCAACAACAGTACCAGTGACAAGAACGTCGCGGGACAGTTTACCACGTGGACCTTTAGCAAATGCGGTGTTCGTGCCCCAGGAGAGGGCCGCTGCAATGGCACCAATGCCATCATGATGAAGAAAGGCAGCACTTTCTATAGTACCCAGCCCTTACATCACAACTTCTTAATGGCCGAGGCGATAATCTTTAACCAATCAGCGAGTGCGGCTAAATATACGTTGGACTATTCAATTGACGGTGGCTCTACTTGGCAGAGGCTCAATACTATTGATGGTCTTGATGGCGTCGATGCACCGGCAAGAAGGCAAGTGAGCGCCTACTGGCCGCTAGATCAACTTCCTGCCCAGCCAGTCAACTTCCGTGTGGCTATGATTGTGGGTTCGGCAGCGACCTATATCGATGACTTTACCCTGTATTATATCGAGTCTGCCGTTGGTGATGTGAACGTTGACGGTGAGGTGAATATTGCCGATGTCAACACTGTCATCGACACCATCCTATCGTCTGCTTTGCTGCCAGCAGCCGATGTAAACGGTGACGGCGAAATCAACATCGCCGACATCAATGCCCTCATCGATATAATTTTGAACTAAAGTGTAAAATTTGAGCATAGGTGAATGAGCACCCATGATGCCAGTAGAGACGCAAAATTTTGTGTCTCTACTAGTCATTTTAGCATGTGAAGGGCTGTGGTGACGGCGGCGTCGGGGGTGACCCAGGTGATGTCGGGGTCACGGCGGTACCAGGTGAGTTGTTTCTTGGCATACACGCGGGTGTTTTTCTTCATCCGTTCGATGGCCGTGTGGCGGTCCATCGTGCCGTCAAAGATGGCGAACATCTCCTTCATGCCTACGGTATTCAACGAGTTGAGGTGACGCAGGTGATAGACCGAGCGGGCCTCCTGCTCCAGTCCCATCTCAACCATGCGGTCCACGCGCTGGTTGATGCGGGCAAACAGTTGCTCGCGCTCAATATTGAGCGCCAACTTGATGATGCGGAAACCACGCTGCTTGGTGGTGCCGGTGCGCAGGGTGGAGTAGGGTACACCCGCCTGGCGGCAGATTTCCACACCGTGGCACACGCGGCTGGTGTTCTTGGGGTCAATTGTCGCGGCATACTGCGGATCTAACTGCTCCAATTCCTTCATGAGGCTCTCCAGTCCCTCGTTGGCCAGTTTCTCCTTGACTGCCGAGCGCACCTCGGGCGAAATGTCTGGTAACTGGTCAATGCCTCGGCACACGGCGTCCACATAGAGCATCGAGCCGCCACACAGTACAGCATAGTCACCCTGTTGCCACAGCGTGGGAAGCAAGGTCATGACATCGCTCTCGAACTGTGCTGCGCTATAATTCTCATCCAAGTCCTTGAATGCCACAAAGTGATGAGGCACCGCCGCGAGTTCTTCGGGGGTTGGGGCTGCGGTGCAGATGGGGATACCACGGTAGATTTGGCGGGAGTCGGCGTTGATGATGTCACAGTGGAGCTGCTGCGCCAATTGGATGGCTGCAGCCGTCTTGCCCACGCCCGTAGGGCCCGTGATGACAATCAACGTCTTGTCCATGTTTAGCTATTAGCTCTTGGCTTATGGCCATTAGCTATTTGAGGTTGAAAAACTGTCGCTTGATTTAGTGTTTATCCTGATGGTTCTCGTTGTGATACTTGCTGATGAAGGATGAAGTCAGCGCCAGCGGAGCATTCTTGTCTTGGACCTCTTTTTTCTTACTCTTGTTCAGCGGATTGGGCTGATGGAGCACAAACTCGCAGTAGTAGCTGATGATGAGCGTCGTCAACGGCAGACCGATAATCAGTCCGATAAAGCCCATCACATAGACCCACAACGACAATGACAGGAAGATGATGGCAGGGTTCAGGCCCATCTGGTTCTTCATGATGGTGGGGATGAGCACCATATCCTGGATGACTTGACAGATGATGTAAGCCAGGATGACCCAGCCGAACATCACCCAGAAACTGCCGCCCGTAGCCGCTGTAGCCACTAGGCACAGGAAGGCGGCAATGGGGATGGAGATGAGCTGGAGATAGGGAACCATGTTCAGCAACCCGACAAACAGACCGAAGGCAATCGCCATCGGCAGACCGATGATGTAGAACTCGATGGCAAAGATTACGCCCACAAAGAAGGATACTGCCGCCTGACCGCGGAAGTAGCGGCTCATGGTGTCGGCAACGTCACCGAAGATGCGCAGTGCCATGCGGCGATAGCGTGCAGGAATAGCAGCCTTGAAGGCGCGTGACAACTTGTTGAAATCCAGCAGAATGAAGAACATGTACAACAGCACGATAAACCACGACACGATGCTGAAGATAACGCTCATCGTTCCGCCAACTACCGACCATGCACCCGATGCTGCCTTATTGATAATATCCATCCACTGTTGTTTGGAGAAGAGCTCATTGAGCTTCTCTAAATCAATGTAGCGCTGGATGAACTCGTTGATTTCGGAGGGGACATACGGAATCCTAAGTGAGGATTTGGCATAGGCGGCAAGTTGCTTGGACATCGCGCCGAACTCGTCAATCAGGTAAGGGATAACGAGCCAGCACAAACCCGTAATCACTGCAATGACGATAATCAGGGCGAGCACGACAGCAATGCCGCGTGTCTTGATGCGCATCTTGCGTTGCAGCCACTCCACCAGTGGCTCAATGATATAGGCTAGAATAAAGCCAACGACAAAAGGCATCAGCACTGGGCTCAGGTAGTTGACGAGCCACACGCCAACAGCGATAGTGAGGACGGTCAACACCATCCTGACCACGCGGTCAAAGTCATATTTCTTCTGTACTGTCTGTGGCATGTAAGTATAGAGTTTAATGTTTAGAGTTTAAAGGGCGATGGCCTCTTTTGATTTACTGAAAATTGATATCCACCTCGACGGGACAGTGGTCGCTGCCGTAGATCTCGGTATGGATTTTGGCATCGGTCAAGCGCTCTTGCAGGCGGTTGCTCACCAGGAAGTAGTCAATGCGCCAGCCGGCATTCTTCTCGCGAGCCCTGAAGCGGTAGCTCCACCACGAATAGACATCGGCCACATCGGGGTTGAAGAAACGCCAAGTGTCAGTGAAACCTGAACCGAGCAGAACGGTCATTTTCTCGCGTTCTTCATCGGTGAAACCGGCATTCTTGCGGTTGGTCTTGGGGTTCTTCAGGTCTATCTCCTGATGAGCCACATTCAGGTCACCGCACACGATGACGGGTTTCTTCTTGTCTAGTTCCAGCAAGTAGGCACGGAAGGCGTCCTCCCAGGTCATGCGGTAGTCCAGGCGGCGCAGTTCATCCTGACTGTTGGGCGTGTAGCAGGTCACGAGATAGAAATCGGGCATTTCCAGCGTGATGACGCGACCCTCGTGGTCGTGCTCCTCAATCCCCAAGCCGTAGGTCACGTTCAACGGTTCATGTCGGCTAAAGATGGCAGTGCCCGAGTAGCCTTTCTTCTCGGCATAGTTCCAATAGGAGCGGTAACCTTCAAATTCCAGGTCCAGTTGCCCCGCTTGCATCTTGGTTTCCTGCAGGCAGAAGAAGTCGGCATCCAGCTCTTTGAAGATTTCACCAAAGCCTTTACCCACCACGGCCCTCAGTCCGTTCACGTTCCATGAGATGAATTTCATTGCAATATGCTTTATATTTTGAATTGTCGTATTGCGGGATCATAAGAGATACCGGCTCTACCCAGGTCGTTCAACAGCGCAATCATGTTGATGTTTGCGCTGGTGCAGAAGGTCTCCAAGTCCATATTGTTGGCTTTGAGCATCATGTTCACGTACTGTGACTTCATGTACGGGTCTGCAGGTAGATTCATCGCAATTTGGTTTATTAAGTTGCAAATATACTGCAAATCTTGTGCTAATTCACTATTTTGGATGATAAAAATAGTAATTTTGCACTTGATGATGAGCAAATTTCATCTGTTGGGGAATGATGCAGCACTGCTGGAGTTGCCGCAGCAATTCACTTGCCCGTTCTGCTATGAGCCGCATCCGTTGGCGCTCATGGCGGTTGAGCAGGTGCAACGGTATGTCGCCACGCGAGCCGATTGCGCCGTTGAATTGGGCGCCGGCAAGATGCTGGGAGTCCTCGTTGCCCAGGATGGTGAGGGCCGATTGGGCTTTCTCGCGGCTTTCTCGGGCAATCTGGCAGGCAAGGTGCATCATGACTATTTTGTGCCACCGGTCTATGACCTGCTTGACCCCCAGGGAGAGTTCAAGCAGGGCGAGGCGCAAATCACCGCCATCAACCATGAGGTGGAACGGTTGGAATCGTCCCCGGAATTGGCACGTTTGCAGCAGCACTTGACCGATGCCATGCGGAAAAAAGCCGATGAAATTGACAATTTCAAGGAGATGATGGCACATCACAAGCGTGAGCGGGACGAGCGCCGTAAGGCTGCAGATTTCTCACCCGAGGAGCAGGAAGCACTCTTGAACCAGAGTCGGTTTGAGAAGGCCGAATTGAAGCGAATCAGGCAACGCCATGAGGTGGAATTGACCGAAATCTCCGATGAAATGGGAGCTTTTCAACGCCGCATTGACATTTTGAAAGTTCGTCGTAAGGCCATGAGTGAGGCGCTACAGGAGCGCATATTCCGACTTTTTATCGTGGCCAATGCCCGTGGTGAGCGACGTGACTTGGTCGAGGTCTTCAGGCCTTTGGGCACCCTGCCCCCTGCTGGGGCAGGGGAGTGTTGTGCCCCGCGATTGCTCAATTACGCCTTTGTCAACGGTTTGCACCCCCTATGTATGGCGGAATTTTGGTGGGGGGAATCGCCTGTCGGCGAGGTGCGGCATCATGGTCATTTTTATCCTGCTTGCCGCAGCAAGTGCAAACCCATCCTCGACTTTATGCTTCAAGGGCTTGACGTGGAGGAGAATCGGCTCGGGCAGCCAATGGAAGGAACCGACCTTGATGTGGTCTATGATGACCAGTGGCTAACCGTCATCAACAAGCCATCGGGAATGCTGACCGTGCCAGGCAAGTTGCTGGAGGACAGCTTGCTCACCCGCTATCAGGACGCTCACCCCGAAGCTAGTGGCCCCATCGTGGTACATCGCCTGGATCAGGAAACATCAGGACTTGTCATTTTTGCCAAGGACAAAGCGACCCACAAGGCTTTGCAGCAGCAATTTGAGAACCATACCATCGAGAAACACTATATCGCCTTGCTCCAAGGCATCGTCCAGCAGGATAAAGGTGTCATTGACTTGCCGATAAGGCCTGATGTGGAAGATCGGCCGCGCCAACGGGTAGATAATGAAAACGGCAAACCGGCTGTGACCCGCTATCATGTATTGGAACGTAAGGACGGCATGACACGGGTCCTGTTTGAACCGCAGACGGGTCGCACACACCAGTTGCGTGTCCATGCGTCGCATCCCATGGGGTTGAATTGTCCCATTGTGGGTGACAGACTTTATGGTAACGCCGGTAGCCGATTGATGTTGCACGCACAGTCGATAAAGTTTATTCATCCGGCCTCTGGCCAAACGGTGACCTTTGAATGTGCTCCCGATTTTTGAATTTTTGCTATCAGCTAAGAACTAAAAAACCGAAAATATTTACAATTTTTTTGATATAGGGGTCATTTTAGCCAAAAAGACTGAAACAATGCTAATTGTTTGCAAAATTAAATTAAATCATTTTGAGGTTTGCAATTGTAACTCTATATTTGCGGGGTGAAAGTTCGGGAGACGCCCGTATTTCTTACTTGATGAATAATTTAAATTGCCTATGCTCAGACAATTACGCTTAGGATTACTCACACTGTTAACCATGATGACCGTGTTGCCCATGGTAGCACAAGTGCGTCATGTGACTACCGTCAATCCCATGTCTAAGCAATCCTACATGGAGGTTTATGAGTATGACTATGTGGACATCCAACCTCAGTTCCCTGGCGGTGAGCGTGGCCTCATCAACTTCATCAACAAGAACCGTGAGTATCCCTATCACGCCTACAAGAACCGCGTTCAGGGCCGTGTGTTGTGCTCGTTTATTGTGGGTATTGACGGCAAAGTCATGGATGCACGTGTGATTCGCGGCGCTGGTGATGAGAGCCTGAATCGCGAGGCTATCAGGGTCATCAGCAAGATGCCCAAGTGGAGCGTTGGCAAGGTTGGCGATCATGCGGTTCCCGTCCGCGTCGTGTTGCCCATCAATTTCAGGCTGTAGAAGCGATAGACCATACGATTATACACGATACTTACTGAGAGGCTTCATGAGAAGTCTCTCTTTTTGTTTGAATATCTGTTAATCGCTTTCCTACCGAAAGCAGTTAATTTAAAATGGTTTCTAGATCAATCTAATGTTTATTCCTAATAAAAAATCTACCTTTGTAGCACAAAGGAATTCTACAATATTACTCAATAACTACTATCAAATCCTACGTCTAATTGAGAGATGCAACAAGTCTATCATAGAGGATACTGGATGTTTATCATGAGGTTTAAACGGCGTTATATCATGTTGTTGATGCTGCTGGTGCTTGCATTGGCAGGGAATGCTCACGCAGCTTATAACGTCAATCAATACAACCGTTGGGCAAACCACTCTACCGATGAACTGATGCGACGAGGCCAGCATTTTCTGCAGGATCTAGGACAGGTCGATAGCGCTGTGGTATGCTATAGCATTGTGGCTGGCAGAGCACGGGAGAACAGCGAGGATAGTAAGGCCATGTGCCAGATAGCCAAATCAATGAATAACCTGGGTTACATCTATGCAACCTATTATTATGATTACCAGAAGGCCTATGAGTGTATCAACAACTCTCTGGATATAGCGAAGCAATACAGATTTGATGACCTCAGTGCTTATGCCTACTTGAACTTAGCGTCTATCACTGAAAACCGTAATGAACTGTATGACGATGAATCTATGTTGACCGAGGCCTTGGATAATACCAAGATGGCCTTTGTCGAAGCTGTCAAGTCCAATGAGTGGAACGTTGCAGTGACCTGTATCTACAATATGTTGGAAATGATGCGCGGCAAGAAGGATATGGAGTCGATCAAGTCGGAACTTGACCACTTCAAACGTCTGCAACTGAACGATAGTGTGGAGATGTGGCAGTGCACACGTATGTTTTGCCAGGCCACCGAGGCCTATGTCTCAGGACAATATGCTCAAGCGTTGGAATACTACAACCAGATGGAGCTCAAGGCTCAGGAGGTCACCACCAACCGCCTGCAGTGCATTATCAAGGCCAAACTGCAAAGGGGAATTGTACTCGCCGCCATGAAACGCTATGATGAGGCTCTTGCCTGCCTGTATGAGGTGGAGACAATCACTCGGGAACAAGGAATGCAGAGTGAACTCATCAATACCTATCGGACTATAGCTCAAGTCTATACGGCGATGGGAAACAAGCATAAGGCTGACCAGTTTGACTATAAGTATCTCAAGGCAAAGGAGGAATTCATCCATAAGAGTCATGCCGTGCGTTTGGAGAAGTCCCGTTTCCTCAACGAGATGCGCCGTGTCAACGAGCAGGTGGCGCAGATTCGTGCCAAGCATGAGCGTGCCCATCAATTGTTGCTCATGATGAGTCTGATCGCTGCCATCATTCTGACGGCTTTGGTGCTGTTAGTGCGCAGTTACCTCAAGCAGCGAGACTACATCAGGCACCTGTATGAGAAGAACGTGCAGTTGCTTGGCACAAGCGAGACGGTTTCCCCATCGGTTCCTCAAGAACACATACCCCTCGATGATTCTGCTCCTAAGTATCAAGGCATGCTCGACCAGGAGAGCAAGGACCGCTTGTTTAATCAGATCAAGCGTGTCATGGAGGACATGAACATCATCTGTAAAACCGATTTCTCACTCCAGTCGTTGGCCGAAGAAGTGGGGAGTAACTACAAGTATGTTTCCCAGGTCGTCAACGAGTGCTACGGCAAGAGTTTCAAGCAGGTGCTCAACGAGCAGCGAGTGCGAGAGGCGTGCCGCATGTTTAACGATACCGAGCGGTATGGTAACTTGACCATTGAGGCCATCGCCGCAAATCTGGGTTTTAATTCCCGCAGCAATTTCACGGTAACATTCAAGCGCATCACAGGCATTTCGCCATCTGATTTCATGAAGATGGCTAAGGGAAAATAAGCAGGTGACAGAGGGCTTGATTCACTGAAAGAAGCCCATCAATACACGGTTTTTAGTTCTGTTTCAGTGAAACAGAACACAGGCACTGACCATTTTCTTGCCAAAGAGAATGGCCTTTTTTAATTTTGCGATACAAAATCTTGAGGCCGTCATCCGTCTCATGTCTGCAACGCCAAGCCTTGTGGTGAAATTCTAAACATAAACATAATAGTAACCATTTTCTAACCATTTTAATTAAGTATTTATGAAAAAGATTTTATTAATTTTAGCAGCAATGATTCTGGCCATTGGTTCATCGGCCAGTGTGCAGGTGAAATCCCAACGTGCCCTCAAGAATCATCGTCCCCTTTCTCATAACGAGAAGATTGCAAGGGGTAACAGTCTTAACATGATTACCACCCAACCCGAGGGCGAGTTGAAAGTTTACAAACGTTCGGGCCAGACGCTTGACGGCAATGGCGGCTATGTGACCCCGACCACCCAGAGCGGTGAGTGCAACATCGTCTATGCCCCCGATGGCGTGACCATCTACATGCAGGATCCCATCTCGGGCTATAAGACCGGCGCATGGGTCGAGGGAACCATCGACGGCAACACGATCACGGTGCCCCTAGGACAAGAACTTGAGTATGACAGTTACTATGATGCCTATGTGGTGCTGACCTTCGGCACTACCTATTACTATTACGACAATGGAGGTAAATATATCGAGGTCGATGATACCGGTTATGAAGTAGCCACTTTTACTATCGATGGCAATACCATCAGCCTCAACGGTTCGGCTGGCGATGTCTATGCCGATGGCGATGATGCCTACATCGCTACTGGTCTTGCCGGTAAATGGAATGACATCAACAGCTGGTCAGGTGACCTGGACATGCACACTGTGCTCACCGAGATTCCGTCACAGCCAGATGACCCCATTGATGTGCCCACCGTGATTTCCGAGACTCCTGAAGGCACATTGCTCACCTATTACCGCTCGGGCGGTTACATCTACCACAAGTTCATGGAAACAGGTATCACCGAGTTTGAAGATGTCATGAACGTCGTGTTCGCCGAGGATGGAAAGGTTTACATCCAGAATCCCATTGCCACGCTCACCAATGGCAATTGGGTAGAGGGTACTTATAACGAGGAAACCGGTATCATCAGCATCCCCACCGGCCAATGCGTTTCGTGGATGGCCAATTACGGCTATGGCGGTCTGCTGGTGTGGGGCCACACCTGGTTTGAGCAGATCGGGTGGGATGACTACGACGAGCCTGTCTATTGGCTCTATGGTGCCTACGACCCTGATGTGACCGAAATCCGCTACAAGGTTGAGGGCAATACCATCACGCTGCTCGATGGCCAGGGCGATGTGTGGGCTCCCTATCCCGAGTGGGGAAACACCACGGGGCCTTGCCTGATATACACCGATAATCATGAGTGGGCCAATGTGCTGCAGTTCAACACGGTTGCCGTTCTCAATGACGAGAACCCCATCATTCCTGCTAATCCCACTGCCGACGAGTGGTATGACTGCGGTAACGACTGGGCCACCAGCAAGTTCTATTTCACCTTGCCCACCACCGATACAGAAGGCAATCCCCTTGATCCTACTAGGCTGAGTTACAGCATCTTCCTTGATGATGACCAAATCTACACCTTTGATTATTGGGACTATGACTATGACATTGAGGACGACATGACTGAAATACCCTACAGTATTTACTCCGATGGCTATGACATTACCGACCATGTGGTTTATTTCTATGGCACCAACTACAGCGAGTGGCCCATCTTTACCTGGCGCAT
>ONLH01000072.1 GCA_900318645.1 uncultured Prevotellaceae bacterium | reverse complement strand
CGCATCCTGTTCATCAGTGCCGAGATGAACGAGATCGACCTTGCCGTGTATGTGCAGCGCTACCCCAAGTTCGGCGACCTGAACATCATGTTCGTGGAGTCCGACTTTGACAGCCACCGCCATCACCTGCACGAAATCGAAGACGTGCTACAGCAGGGCTGGGACATCGTCGCCATCGACTCATTCCACGAGCTGCAGGGCATCGTCAAGGAAGAGGAAGACATCACCATGCGCCTGGCCGAGACCAAGCTGCTGGCCCTCATCAAGCGTCACAACAAAGCCAATAATGACACGCAAACCAACACAACCTTCCTCACCATCCAACAGGTGACCAAGAGCGGTGCTTTCATCGGTTCCAACCGCCTGAAGCACATAATCACCGCCATGATGGAGCTGCGGCTCGACAACCCCAAGAACATCTACAGCGACCGCTATGTGGTGTTCTCCAAGCACCGTCGCGGCGATGTAGGCGTGAAACTCTACTACAACCTGAGCAGCACGGGCGATGTCACCTTTGACGAGCAACGCTACCGCCAGGATCTGCAGCTGCGCAACCTGCAAAGCAACGTATCGACCCAACTGCGTGACTTTGCCACCCAATTTGAACGTTTGTTTAACAATGAAATAGAACAATGATAATGACCACCAATGAATTTAACCGAATCAAGCAACAAGTGCTTGAACGCCCCATTTGCTATCGCGAGGTGGAGGCCAAAGAGATTGTCGCCTTGGGCGAGAACCATTACACCGTGGGTAGCGCCACACTTGAGGTGGCGCCTCAGATTGCCGAAGTGATTGACCGTTTCGCCGGCATCAAGCAAGGGCAATCACGCATCGCCCAAGACAGTTATGGCGAACAGGGTTTAACCAACCTGCGCAACTTCTTCGGGCAAGCCGAGGTCAAGGGCGGCAAACGGCTTGTCCTTGCCGCCGATACCCAGTCCCGGCAGATTGTCAATGCCATCCCCATCAAGGACAAGATGATCACACCCGACGTGTTCTTTGACTTCGCTGAGATGTTCATGGACAAGAACAACTACCTGCCCGTGCGTGTGGAACATACCCACTCAATCAAGACTGGTGTATCCATCGTGATGAAGCCAGTCTATGAGGAAATCATGGAATATGCTCCTGGAGACAAGTTCCTCTCTAACGGCCTTTACCTCACATGGAACCCAGGCGCAATCAACCTGGGGAATTACTATGAACGTTTGCTGTGCTCCAACGGCTCCACCAAAAGATCGCATCATTCAATTACCAAGGTCTATTCGCCCAAGGTCAAGGAATTGGAGCGCCTACTTGACTTCAATGAGGTTTTCGTACCACTGAAGCGCGAAACGGAGAAAATGGTAAAGTGCGCCAAACTGGCGATGACGACAACCGCCTCAGTGCGCGAACTGGGTGTCGCTATCAAGATGCTCAATCAGCACGGACTGGACACCGCGGAAGCCAACCAAATCATCCCCTACGAGCGCACTAAAAGGAAATATGGGCAGGCTGGATATCTCACCGACTCAGCACACATGGCTCAAGCCAAGAGCGAGATGACCATGTGGGAACTGTTCAACCTGCTCACGTTCTTTGCCACGCACAACCAGATGTGGTCACCACAAGACATCAGACGCTCATTGCTCATGGAAGCCAGTATGGCGCTGCTCATGCAGGAGCGTGACATCAAGGAATATTACAATATTTTTTGAAACCTAGAGTTATTAGATTAAAGTAACATTGGGTTGATAAAATGATTCAATACATTTCGGGGACAGGGCATTACAATGAGGTGCTGGCGCGGGTAACGTGAAACAGAGCCTGTGGATTGGGACGGCTGACATCAAGGATTTGCATGTCAAGGTGGGTGATACGACCAAACCGTTTCTCGCCGTTATTGCGTTGCTGATTAGGCGAGGGGTTGAGGTGAGGCTGATTCATGCGAAGGAGCCGGGGCCGAACTTCCGTGAGGACTTTGACAGGTATCCCGTGCTATATGACCGGTTGGAGCGAGTGCTGTGTCCCAGGGTGCACTTTAAGATGCTGGTGTTTGACTGCGAGGAGATCTATATTGGCAGCGCCAATCTCACGGGTGCCGGCATCGGTATGAAGAGCAGCGATAAGCGTAACTTCGAGGCCGGCATCTTGACCGATGATCCTCAAATCGTCGAGCAGGCCATGAAGCAGTTTGACGACGTCTGGATGGGCAAGCACTGCAAAACCTGCCGCCGTAAGGACTTCTGCCCAGACCCCATCGTATAAGTTTTTTAATTCTCTGCCGCAATATGGCATACCATGGCATTATATTTGCCGCCGATTGTAATCTGTTTCACATTTAATCGCTAGCATTATGAGCAAAGTTTTTAGAATTACGCCGAAGCGCACCAGGCGCGTCAATGGGCAAGTCATCACGCCTGAAATGGTGATTACCGTCACCACCCGTCAGCACTGCATTAACCCATTCTACAACGGAGCCGTCGAGGTCCAGGAGCAGTACATGCGCATGTACCAGTTCGACTACAAGAAGGCCTGCATGAGCGCCGCTGACTTCACCTACCAGGCACTCGACTAAACTTTTTCTTTAAAAAAACAACTGTTGGGCGCACCTCTGCCACATTTTGGCGGAGGTGTGTTTTTACTTTGCATCAAATTAAACGGAGACAGAATTATGGAAACATCAAAACAAAAGGAAACGAACAAT
>ONLH01000030.1 GCA_900318645.1 uncultured Prevotellaceae bacterium | reverse complement strand
GCAGCCGTGCTCCAGCCACTGCCCGCATAAATGGTACGAAGGTTACTGCAACCCATAAACATGCCTCCCATGGCAATCACATTGGCCGTGCTGAAACTGGTAATGTCTAAGGCCGTCAAGCTGCTGCAGCCCCTGAACATACTCACCATATGGGTTACAGCACTTGTGTTCATATAGTTTAGCCCATAGATAGTCTGAAGTTGGGCCATATCACGAAACCAAGAGTGGCAAGTCGTCGGGCGGGCATCGGCGAACGAGGGATCAAAGACCACCTTGGTCACATTGGCATTGCTGCCGTCATCGCGCCAACCGGGACTGTAGTTGCCCGTGTTCAGGTCATAGGTCGTGCCCGTGCGGCTGCTGCGGTAGTTGTCGTAGTAGAACGTCAGCGTCGTGTTCGACGACGTGTAGCAGGCATAGGCCTCGACAGCAGCGGCGCCCAGGGCACACATCATGGCCATCACCAGGACAACCAAACGTAGGAGTAATGATTTCTTTTTCATAGCAATATTGTATTAAAAGTTAATATCTGCCGCAAATATAGTCATTTTTCAATAAAAAAACAAAGAAAATGAGATTTTTTAGTCACTAGTCGGCATCCGCGTTCTTCACCTCACGCTAAGACGCGTTAATGCTAGCTGCGCTCGCAGATTAGTGATTAGTGATTAGTGAAGCATCCGCAGTGTTTTTAAATGCGAATTACGCTAATTCAACTAATTCCGCGAATTCTTATATTAAATTCGTGAAATCCGTAAAATTAGCGTAATTAGCGTTAGCCCCGCAGGGCAAAGTCTCACGCTAAGCCGCCAAGCCGCTAAGTTTATTGTAAAAGCTTGCTCGCAAGAGGCTCGCAAATATACTATCTTTTCACATATTGCGAGCCCTTGCGAGCAAACAAAATTTCTTCGCGCCTTAGCGACTTAGCGTGAGGTGAAGTTTTTAAACGTTCGCAGATAGTAAAACAATGGATATCAGATGAATTGGGATTTTTTTCTCATTTTCTCATTTTTCCCATTTTATATATATAAAGAGAAAAAAGAGAAAAATGATAAATATAGAAATTTGGTCATCTCTATAGTTTTGACCAATAATTTCCATATAGAATACTCAACTAAGAAACAGTCAACCAAAATCAGGCAACCACAAAGACAGATAGATAATTCTAAAATTCTCATTTTTCTTATTTTTCTACGCACACGTGTGGAAAGAAAAAAAACGAGAAACCACGCATTTTATTTAACGTGAGTTCGACTCAACTCCTCCCCTAAGATAGGGGAGGTGCCCGTTAGGGCGGAGGAGTATGATTTACACTCAAAGCACTTCCTCTTGGGACATCAACGCCCCCTGACCCCCTCTAATCTTAGAGGGGGAAATTGCTAATGCGCTGATTGACAATCAACAATTTCATCGAACTCACGTTATTTATTATCGTAAAGAGCCCCGCTAGGAGCTTTTACCGGACAAGCTAATAATTCCTTTCGGGTTTATTCTGCAGTGATAGTTAGATTTCCGGACTTTAGGCCGTTGCTGCTGCAGCTGAGTTGAAGGGCAGCGGGCGTATGTCCGCTCTGGATGAGAATCTGAGCCAGCCCGTTGAATGCCGGGATTTGGAAGGTGTGGCAGTCCTGTTCATCGGGATGGTCGGGGCCAAGGTAGGACGGGTCTCCGTTGCCGACACCCAAAATGCGGCCGTCACCTTCAAGTGAGCAGGTGAGCATGGGGCAGGCATCAGGAACGATACGTCCCTTGTTGTCCTGAATCTCAACGGTCACGATGGCTACATCGCGTCCATCGGCGGTGATGAGCCCTCGGTCTGCTGTCAGCACAATTCTTGCCGCGGGGTTGGTGGTCTCGATCGTTTGCTTCAAGATGCGCTTTCCGTTCTTGTATCCGGTGGCAACGATGCGGCCCGGTTGATAGACGGCTTTCCATTTCAGGTGACCGTTCTTGGGCATCGCCTGTCGGCCCAGTTTCTTGCCGTTCACGGTCAGTTCCACCTCATCACAGTTGCTGTAGGCCCAGATCTCCACTTCCTCGCCCTCATGGCCCTGCAGGTTCCAGTGCGGGAAGATGTGCAGCACGGGCTCGTCGGTCCACCATGCTTTGAGGTAACTCGCCTCGTCTTTGGGAAATCCGCAATAGTCAAGGATGCCGAATTCCGAGTCATGGGCGGGATAAGACAGCGGATTGGGCTCGCCACGGTAGTCAAAGCCCGTCCAATAGAAGAGACCTGCCGCCCAAGGACGCTCGTCATAGAATTTCCATCCGCGCTCAATCACGTTCTCCACGCCTGGCTGCGTGCCACGGTTGAGGCTGACCATGTGGCCGGGCTGGTCAGGAGAGTCAAAATAGACGCCACGCGTGCCGCAGCCGGTGGTTTCCTCGGTGCCCACGATTTTCCATGTGGGGTTGGCTGCCTTACGGTTATCCACATCGTTTTGTGCGATATAGTTGAATCCCACCACATCGAGCCCCTTAATCATTTCAGACCCTCCAGCATTGGCTATTGTTGAATGGCGGGTGGGATCAAGCAGGCGGGTATATTCACGCATGGCGGCTGCAATGCGTGTGCCTTGAACAGTATTCTCCATGCCCCACTCCTCGTTGCCGTCGCTCCACAGGACAATCGACGGGTGATTGCGGTCGCGCTTAATCATGTTTTCCAACAGCCTCAGGTGCTCGGTATTGATGCCCGCAAGTCGGTTCTCGTCAATGACGAGGATGCCCTCGCGGTCGCAGATGTCAAGTTGGGCAGGCGTCATCGGGTTGTGGGATGCACGATAGGCATTGCAGCCCAATTTCTTCAGTTGCTTAATGCGCCACGCCATGAGCGCCTCGGGGATAGCGGCTCCCACGCCGGCATGGTCCTGATGCATGTTCACGCCCTTGAGTTCAATCTCTTTTCCGTTGAGCAGAAATCCCCGGTCGGCGTCAAACTCCACATCACGGATGCCCGTTGTTGTCGTGTAAACATCGGTCACTTGTCCGTTCACCTTGACGGTCGTTTCCACTTGATACAGATAGGGGTCGGTGGTGCTCCACAGATGCGGCCGGTCAAGTATCAGCATTTGTTGGCAGCCGCTGGTCTGTTTGCCCTTCAGGTCAAGTGATGCAGTGTTTGTCCTGCCCACTTCGTTGCCTTGAGCATCAAGCAGGCGGTGTTCGACGGTACACGTTTGAGGTTCCAACGAGTGATTGTTGACCTCGGTATCCACATGGATGGTCGCCGAGGTGTAAGGGGCTTTGAGGTCGGCGTAGACAAAGGTACCGAATGGAGCGACACTGACAGCAGCCGACTTGATGAGCCATGCGTCACGATAGATGCCAGCCCCCTCATAGAACCAGCCTTCCTCGAGCGTAGCATCGGCCCGTACACAAACAAGATTCTCACCGCCATAGTTCACATATTCGGTCACATCATACACCTGCGTGGCATAGCCGCTGGGCTCGGTACCCATATAGAAGCCGTTGAACCACACGCGGGCATTGCGGAAGATGCCGTCAAACTGCAGGGCAATGTGCTTGCCCAAGTCCGACTCGGGAATGGTGATCACCTTGCGATACCAACCCACACTCGTTTCGGGATATTGATAACCCACGGTTTTGTAGCCGTGCGAGTGGCTGGCCTTTTGAGCATAGGGCAAGGTTGTCACCCAATCGTGCGGAATACGCACCTCTTGCCATGTTGAGTCGTTAAACTTGATGGAGTATGGGCCCTCGTTGTGTATTGAGTTGGCCTTGGTCAGATAGTTGAAATACTCAGTGCCGCAGCCGTAGTCCTTTGCCGGATCGGCAGCGTTGCCCAGAGAGAATTTCCAGCCCTCGTCCAGTCGTATGGTCTCACGCACATTCTGCCCACAGACAGACAGCATTGTACACAGCATCCAACCCAGTATGGCAAGCCTCATGCCCACTTGGTTACCGTTGATATTATTCATATTTCCTGAATTTGAAGATTATTCATTAATCGTAAGCGATGTTGTCCCCAGTCATCATTTGGCGGCACTATAGCCAAATTGCTGCAAACAATACCGTTAAAGTACACAAGTTTGTAATCACTGCAAAGATACAAAAAGTATGTAATTCATTGTTTATTATTGATTTTTTTCGCCTTCTTGACCCTGAAGGATGTGACGATCGTGTTGCCCCAGAATGACTAGCGGCACAACCAACCCATAAGGCAGAGGTTATTTCCGCGTGATAGACAGCGGTTTTGTGGGACGGTGTGTACACGTGAAAAAAAAGAAAAATGAGAAAAAAATAAACGATACAGGTTAGGACATAGCGAGCACTTGCGAGCAATAACTTCAACGCTTAGCGACTTAGCGTGAGGCCACACGTGCACACGCAAACAAAACAAACAAAACGGAAATAACTTTTGCCGGATTTAAAATAACGTGAGTTCGACGAACCTTTAGCTCGGCGAAGCCAAAATAAGTTACTGATACTCAACTCCTCCCCTTTGTTAAGAGGGGAACACCTCCCCCGCCTGGGGGAGGTGGCACGAAGTGCCGGAGGAGGGGGAGAGGGCGGAGGAGTATGATTTACACTCAAAGCACTTCCTCTTGGGACATCAACGCCCCCTAACTCCCTAATCGCTCCCCCTCCTCCGCCCTACGGGCACCTCCCCCCAGGCGGGGGAGGAGTTGGGAGTTGCTAACGCACTGATTGACAATCAATAATTTCGTCGAACTCACGTTAAAATACTAGCATCAAATTAGTTAAATTCGTGAAATTGGCATTAGCCCCTCAGGGTTCAGAGGCATATCTTTTCCAAATTTTTAACGGGACACTAATGTTGATATATACTGATGTCGTACTGGCAGACATCATGAGAAGTGATTTTTTTATCTGAGGGTTAAAGAAAATTGTTATTTTTTGCGCTCAATTAAAGAAAAAATGTAATTTTGCGCTACGAAATCCACTAAACTCAATAAACATAATAAACAAATGAAAAGGACATCTTTACTATTCATCTGCATGCTGGCTGCATTGATGATGACAGCCACGCAGTTCTCAAAGGAACAGGCAAAACAGACTGCAAAACAGTTTGTGGAACAAAAGGTCGGCAAAATTGTCTCGATCAGTGAAATCAAAGCGCTGCCTATCGCGCAATCACAGTCATTTGCAACGAGCAATGACTATGAAACGATGGCCTATGCCGTAAACCTGGACAATAACGATGGCTTTGTGCTGGTCATTGGTAATGACCAGAGCCATGACGTCCTGGGCTATTGTGACCACGGTACCTTCAACGAGCAGCAGATGCCGCCCAACATGCGCTCGTGGCTTGAAAGTTACATGGCGAGCGCCGCTGCTGTCAAGGATGTGAACACCGCTCGCTCACTGCGCTCGGCTCCGGGTTTCCCAACCAAGACCCGCATTGCGCCTTTGCTCAAGTGCCAGTGGAACCAAGATGCTCCTTACAATGACCAGTGCCCGGTGATTGACGACCAGCATTGCGCCACTGGTTGCACCAACACGGCAATGGCCCAGGTGATGTTCTATTATCAGTGGCCCGTGGGTCCTACAGCTGCAATCCCTGGCTATACCCCCGACAACAGCGGAGGCACCAGCTATCCCACTTTGCCAGCTCTTGAGCCGACAACCTTTGACTGGAGTAAGATATATCCTACCTACCTGAAAGGCGAAGACGGCACCGAGGTTGCCCGTCTGCTTAAATATTTGGGCACGGCATCTCTCACTCATTATGGTAAATCAAGTAGCGCAACAGGCTATAATGCACTGCAAGCTATTATCAAGTATTTTGATTACGATGCCAGTGCAAGCACGGTGTGGCGCTGCCAGCGCTCCTACCAAGAGTGGATTGATATGCTCTATGCCGAACTTGAGGCGAAGCGCCCGGTGATGTTCAGCGGCACTGCGACAGATGGAGCACACTCGTTTGTCGTTGACGGATATGCCGAGGAGGACTACTTCCATGTGAACTGGGGATGGGGAGGCTTCAGCGACGGCTATTACAGAGTGCTGCTTATGGATCCTAATGAGCAGGGCATCGGTGGCAGCCCGAACAATGATAAATACTCCATCGACCAGGTCGCATTCTTTGGAGTAAAACCCAATGGTGGTGGTGCAGCAACGCCTCTCAGGCTGGCTGTGCTGAAAAACTGGCTGTACTATGATGAACAGGGCAATAGCACCTTTGAAGGTCATTGTCAGGAAAGCACCAGTCCCTACTTTGATAATTCAGGCTATCTTGTCTATATCGGTATGCAGAGCCATTATTATAATACAGTAACCGGCGACTTTGACCTTGGATGCAGGCTTGTAAAAGATGACGGAAGTGTGACAAAGGATTATCCTTGGGAGCAATCGGCCAATTTCATTCCAAACTCTGGTTATTATGACCATAAAAAGGCTCTGTACATCGATCCCGTTGCCGATCCCACATTAACCGATGGAGACTACAAGATGTATTTCACCAGCAAGCTGAAGACCTCCGATACATGGCAGCTGAATGAAGGTAGTGAGGATCATTACATGCTGATTCATCTGGACCACGCCCACAATCAACTCACAGCCACCGCCGTGAGTATCGAGCCACAGCTGGCTGTTGAGGAGGTGAAGGTCGAGACCCCTACTCCCACGGTAGGAAAGATTTGCGAACTGACGGTTACAATTAAGAACGATGGTCCAGTTGCCTATCATGGCGACTTGGGCATAAGCAAAAAAGAGGGAGGATGGCTTGATGCCAAAGGCTGTGACGTGGAACCAGGACAAAGCATTTTACTCAGCCTGTCGTTCAAGCCACAGCAAGCGGGTGAATTAGCCTACGTTATACAAGACAGAAACAATCAACTGTACAACGGTACCATCACTGTTGTCGAGAACAACCAGAACAGCAACCGCGACCTCACCATCACTCACCAGGTCACCAATGCCGTGGGCACCGAAATCGCCGCCCCAAGGGCAAAGCTTGACCTCACTGTCACCAACAACAGCGACCAGGATTACTATGGGGGAATCTACATCTTCCTCTACAAGTACAACGGTGACGAGGTCAATATGGTGCATGACGTCGCTCTTGAGTCTGTCCCGGCCCACCAGACTGTGGTGCTGCACCGCGAGTCGCCCTATCTCACTGGAGGCGAACGCTACCGCTTCTCTACCATGTACATCAAGAATGGAGCCGAAATAAAGCAAGACATACCAGAGGTTTACTACACGGCTGTGCCTTACTACTATACCTACGACGCCGAGGGCAATGAGAGCACCAAACGCGCAACTGCCGTCTTGCAGCCCGACGCAACGGAGTGTGCAATCGACCTTACTTTAGCTCCCGAGGTGACAAGCGTCATCACAAGCGCCAATCCCAACCTGATCATCATTGCGTCCGAAGACAGCCCCCTCACTGGTGACAACATCGTCAAGAACAAGCAGGCCCAGAGCATCAAGCTCAGCGACGAGCACCCATTCTTCGCACCATTTAGCATCAACGTTCAACACATCAGCTACACACGTACTCCCAAGCGTTATTTCGATATTAGGAACGACAAGGGTTGGACCACTTTGATCCTTCCGTTTGCCGCGACAAGTTGCCAGGCAACAATCAACGGTGTTGACACACCGCTCCGATGGTACACCGACAACACCGATGGCGAGTTGATGGTCGCTACTTTCAAGTATGAAAACGGCAACGAGCTGTTTTTTGGCTTTCCCGGGACCACATTGGAATCTTCCCATCCCTATCTGCTTGGTGTTCCGGCGACATTGGATGAAAACAGGTCGCTCGTCAACGTCCCCATAACATTCAGCGCCGACAATGTTGAAGTAGCTCTCGACTACTCGTCTGTTACGGGACGGGACTATAAGATGAGAGGCACCATGTCGCCCATGAAAGACGTGAAAGAAATTTATGTCCTCAATACCGATGGTTCGGCCTTTGTTTACGGCACCCACTCGGTGAACCCGTTCCACGCCTACTGTGTGCCCATAGGCTCACAGAATCCTGCCGACCAGCTGACGATTAAATTAACCTTTGAAACCGGCATCAGCGAGATTCTGGACAATGAGACCATCAACCTGCAAGGTCCATACTACAACATCAATGGACAGCGTGTGTCGAAGCCTGGTAAGGGCATCTACATTGTCAACGGAAAGAAGGTTTTATTGATGTAATCAACAGATATAACTAAAAGCTTTTATGGAGTGCGCCGCGATTTATTCGTGGCGCATTTCTCTTAAACCCCAAATCTGTCATCAGACCAACGGAATATTGTTTCTAATAGTTTATTAATGAGCTATTTACATTACGAATAGAACTAAAAAACAACTGGATTATGATTTGACCGACTGAAGGCTGAAATCCAATGATTGGACAAAAAACTATTGCATCAATCGCGCAAATTATATATCTTTGCACCAATTATTTAGGCATAAAGAATCAAGCCTTATGAGTCTGCTGAAAATGCAGTTGAACAATAGATCCGAAATTAGCGATTACTCTTTAAACTTAAAACTGACTAAAATATTAAGAAGACAATGATGAAATCATTCAAAACCATTCTGATTGCGACGGTTGTCGCCCTAGCAACATTCATTCCATGTGCTGCCCAAGTTGGCGATGCCATCACCATGACGAGTCCCAACGGGAATCTGGTCATGAAGTTTGCTTTGACCGACGGTGTTCCCACCTATTCGCTGGATTTCGGCGGTCAAGCGGTCATCCTGCCTTCACGGCTCGGTTTCGAGCTCAGAGGTAGCTATCAGTTGAATCACGACTTCATCCTCGTTGACCAGCAGACGTCCTCATTTGACGAGACGTGGGAACCGGTATGGGGTGAGGAAGCCTCCATACGCAACCACTACAACGAGTTGCTGGTGAAACTGCAGCAGCCAGCTGCTGAGGATGGAAAGAAACCTGTTGCCATGCATGTGCGCTTCCGCTTGTATGATGACGGCTTGGGCTTCCGCTACGAATTCCCGATGGAGAATGCATTGACCTATTTCATGATCAAGGAAGAGCTGACGCAGTTTGCACTCACGGGCGACCACATCGCCTGGTGGATTCCCGGTGACTATTCCACCCAGGAATTCAGGCCCACCCGTTCGCGACTGTCACAGGTGCGCGAGTTGACACCCAAGGCCCGCGTGGGCTGTGGATGGCCCAATACGGCTTTCTCTCCAACAGGCGTCCAGACGGCGCTACAGATGAAGACCGACCAAGGACTTTACATCAACATCCACGAGGCCGCTGTGCTCGACTATCCCACAACCAACCTCGACCTTGATGACAAGAACTTCGTGCTGCGCACCTGGCTCACCCCCGATGCCGAGGGCGTAAAAGGCCGCATGCAGGCACCGTGCAAGACACCGTGGCGCTCAATCATGGTGTGCCGCAGCGCCACCGAGGTCCTGGCCTCGCGCCTCGTGCTCAACCTCAACGATCCCTGCGCCATCAAGGACGTGTCCTGGATTCATCCCACCAAGTATATGGGTGTGTGGTGGGAGATGATCAGCGGCAAGAGCCAGTGGTCCTACACCAATGACTACCCCTCGGTACAACTGGGCAAAACCGATTATGCCCACTCAACTCCTCACGGCAAGCACGGTGCCAACAATGAGAACGTTCGTCGCTACATTGACTTTGCCGCCGAGAACGGCTTTGACGCCCTTCTCATCGAGGGCTGGAACGAAGGATGGGAAGACTGGTACGGTAAGCAGAAGGACTTCGTCTTTGACTTCATCACCCCCTACCCCGACTTTGACCTGCCCGCCCTCAACGCCTATGCCCACCAGAAAGGCATCCGCTTGATTATGCACCACGAGAGTTCATCATCGACGGTCAACTATGAGCGCTGGATGGAACAGGCCTATACTCTGATGAACAAGTACGGCTATGATGCCGTCAAGAGCGGCTACGTGGGCAAGATCATCCCCTATGGTGAATACCACTACAGCCAGCCGCTCATCAACCACTACCACTATGCCATCACCGAGGCTGCCAAGCACCGCATCATGGTCAATGCCCATGAGGCAGTTCGTCCCACGGGACTGTGCCGCACTTGGCCCAACATGATTGGCAACGAGAGTGCCATGGGTAACGAGTTCCGCGCCGGCATCGATCCCGGTCAAACTGCAGTCTATCCCTTCACCCGCCTGCAGGGTGGACCGATGGACTTCACGCCCGGCATCTTTGAGATGGACTTGGAGAAAGTCAGTGGCTGGGCCGACAAGATGCGCCACACCATCTGCAACCAGCTGGGACTTTATGTCACCTTCTACTCCCCGCTGCAGATGGCTGCCGACCTGCCCGAGAACTACGCCCGCTTCATGGACGCTTTCCAGTTCATCAAGGACGTGGCCGTGGATTGGGACAAGAGCATCTACTTGATGGCCGAACCCGGTGAGTATATGGTCACCGCACGCCATCCCAAGCTGTCCACGCTCAACAAGGCCTCGGAGGGTGTCGCCAAGCTGCCCGACGGCAAGAAGGATGTGGTCAACAGTGTCACCAAGTTCATCTATGCCCTGCCCGACGGAGCCACCGCTGCCGACCTCAAAACGGCCAAGCCGAGAGACACGTGGTACGTGGGCGGCATCAACGGCGAGAATGCACGCGAAGTCTCCTTCAAACTTGACTTCCTCAAGCCCGGCGTGAAGTATGAGGCCACCATCTATGCCGACGCCAAGGACGCCGACTACGAGACCAACCCGCAGGCCTATACCATCACCCGCAAGAAGGTGACCGCCAAAACCGTCATGAAGCTGCGTATGGCACGCTCCGGCGGCTTCGGCATCACCATCCGCGAGATGTAACCCCCCAACACAAGAGACAAGAAGACGCAACCACTGATTTCTCAGCGATTGCGTCTTCTTTAAATAGTCCCTATTCCCTCTCTAAAATCCTCAGCAGGATTACGCTTCCAACCCGATGCTGAAAACCAAGCGTTTGTCGCATGTTTTTTCGGCATCTTTTCTTTGCAGGGATACTTCAATATTAGTATTTTTGCACAAAATATACTACGAACTCCTATTGATTAAAGCTATGAATGATGGTCTTTTACTTGCACTAGGTCTTTTTATTGGTGCAGTTTTAGTGATTTGGTTGGCTTTTAAACTTTACAAGAAATACGATACAGCAAAATCGCTGATGCTCATGTATATCATGAAGAAACATGGTCCAAACTCAATTGTCACGATTGACTTACTGAAGGACATTGTTTGTAAAGCATTAGCAAAAGAAGGTATTATTGTATCTGATATCAGTATGGTCCATGAAATGGGCAATCGCTTTCATGCAATACTCACTATTGGGAGCGAAACGCGTGAAATGACCGTTATCGCTGATAATGCAGGGACAGTCCACTATCAGCTTATTGATCATTCTCAAGTTTGAGTAATTTTTCTAGCATATCGTGCCAGTCTGCACCATTATCGGGTTGCAACACATGGATGCCTAAGGCAGCAGCTGCTTCAACATTATGGGCACTATCATCAATGAAAACAGTTTCTTCGGGTTTGGCATTTTCTCCCTGGAGCATCATCTCAAAGATGCGCCTCTTGGGCTTCATGACGAGCATTTCATAACTGAGGTATAACGCGTCAAAATAGTAGTCTATACCATGTCCCCTGCCATCGAAAGCGTTGCTGCGTGCCCATTGCATCATAAATGGGTTGGTGTTGCTCAATAAACTCAATCTGAAACCTCGTTGTCGCAGTTCAATGAGTTTGTCGAGGTTGCGTTGCGGTAGGTTCACCACATATCCTTGCCAACCGTAGGCGCAGTCGTCCAGCGACAGTTGTTTTCCAGCCAATTCGCTCAATTGCAAACGGAACTGCTCAGCAGTAATCTTGCCGCTCTCCAGATCTCCGAAGATACCGACTTGGGCAAAGGAGTCAAGGTAAGAGACGGCATCCTCAAATCCCACTTCATTGAAGCGCTTAACAGCCTGGTTTTTATCTATCTTAAAGACAACACCGCCTAAATCAAAGACTATATTCTTTATCATAATAACAAGCCACTCCTTTGCTGTAGAAGAATCTAGGTTTATGAAACAGACTCGTATCGTCTTTTTTACTTCTTGAGTTTTTCTTTTGCTCGTTGCAAGGTGGCTTCATATTCGAAATATTCTTCAGCCATTTTCTCCGTTTCACTCGTTTTGCCAATTTCCTTTTGGTTCACTTTTTTACTCGACTGTTTCTTCTTGAAATCGGCTAAGTCTTTATCGGTCACGTTAGCGGTCTGCATACACTTGTCACGATCCGATTTGAGACTCTCAATTAAAGCCTGATTCATTAAACAATACTCCGGAAAGTCGATACTTAGCAAAGTTTCAAACGATTGCATGACATCCTTTTCCATCCACTGCTGTTTAAACTCGTCAATGAGCTGCTTGAATTTATGGCGAACCAAATAGAATTCTGAGACCTCATTGACAAAGTTGACGTCACCAATTGTCCTGAAAGTCTCAATACTGGTAGAGAAAATATTCTCAACCGTTTCAGAATATTCATCATCAATCCATGACATTTCTGAAGCGAATTGATAACGAAGGCTATCAAACAGTTCTGGTTGTTTAGCAATTTCATGCTGCAAGCGCCTGCATTCAAGCAGCCCGGAATCCACTTTCTCAACAAGCTCTATGGTCTTGTCAAAGTCACTGATGACCATCATCACCATCTCCTTCTTAGCCGCTTGTTTCTTGTTATAGTCAACCACGGCAGCTGTTCCGAAGGTGAGAGCAATCGATATTGAAGTGGCGACAATTGACAACAGGAATTGTTTGACTGATGTCAGTCCGCTGCCTGTCTTTAAAGTCTTAGGCGTATGTAATTTTACGTTCATATTGCTGGAAACTATTATTTTGCAATGCAAATGTAGATATATTTCCCGATATATTCCCCTTTTGGGATTAAGAAATACTTTTTTCTTATATGCCAACGAGATGTTGGCCATGCTGTTGAGTTCGTTTTCCTAAAAAAACACTAGAGGATGATCCCAAGCACCTATCGGGCCTGCAGCCCAGATAAATAAAACGGTACAGACGAAGATAAATCGTAGTATCCGGCATATTAGAGAGCTGTTTAGTGTTTTTTATTGATTTTTCGGATAAAAGCGGTATATTTGCAGAAAAATTTTGAATATGAAAAAGACTATTATCATGTTGATGTGCCTGGTGTGTTCTTTTTGCGCCATGGCAACTGATGAAATTGTGTTTACTACCGTGTTGGAGAATGGCATCACGCCAGTGAAGAACCAGAACCGCAGCGGCACGTGCTGGTCCTATGCCACCATCGGCTATATTGAGGCCGAATTGCTGCGCACGAAGGGCAAAGTGTACGACCTGAGCGAGATGTTTGTTGCCAGCAAGGACTATGTGGATTGTGCAGAGTACAACGTGAGGATGCACGGTAACAGCCGTTTCTCGGAAGGCGGCTCGGCCGATGACGTGTTTGAGGTCATTGACCGCCACGGCATCTGCCCCGAGGACGCGATGGCTCGCCCCGGATCGATGATTGGCGACACACTGGCCAACTTCACCGAGTTCTTCGCTACATTGGAGCCCTATGTGGCATCCATTGCCAAGGGTAACAGCACCAAGTTGACCACCCAATGGAAGGTGGGTCTGCAAGGCATCCTTGACGCCTATCTGGGCAAGTGCCCCGAGACGTTTACCTATGAGGGCAAACAATATACACCCAAGTCGTTTGCACAAATGCTGGGTATCAACAAGAAGGACTATGTTAGCATCACGAGTTTCACGCATCACCCGTTCTATGAGCAGTTTGTCATCGAGGCTCCCTACAAGTGGCGCCCGCGTCTCAGCTGGAACGTCACGCTCGACGAGATGATGGCAACGATTGACAATGCCCTGAAAAACGGCTACACCGTGTGCTGGGGCGGTGACGTGAGCGAGGACGGCTTCACCCGTACGGGACTAGGCATCGCCGCCGACATCGAGCATGCTCCCGACCTAACGGGCAGTGATGCCGCGCGCTGGCTGAAGCTGACCAAAGCCGAAAAAGCCGAATCCCTCAAGAAACTCGGTGCACAGACACCCGAGCTCGTTCCCTCACAGGAGTTGCGCCAGGAGCGCTTTGACAACTGGCAATCTACCTATGATCACGTCATGCTCATCTACGGCATCGCCCATGACCAAAACGGCCGCGAGTACTACATGGTAAAGAACTCGTGGGGCAAAACGGGTGACTATAACGGCATCTGGTACATGTCGAAGGCTTATATTGCCTTGAACACGACCTATATCTTCCTGAACAAAGCTGCCGTAGGCAAGGATGTGAGAAAGAAGCTGGGTTTCTAAGCAAAGAGACCTCACAGAGCAACAGACAGGAATCTCAATCTACTTGAGGTTCCTGTTCTCATTATAAAGCAACAGGCAGAAGATAATTTCCACAACCATCATGCATAAGGCTAAGATGTGGGGCGGGAACATCAGACCAATCACTAGAGCACCGATGGTGACGATGCCCGACATGGCATAATAAACTTTGGAGTCATAAAGCCAACCGAAGGGCAGCAAATGGGCACCGAAGACCATTGCCAGCGACATCACCATCTTGTCAGGGACAGCGGCATAGACCCACATGACGATGAGCAAATAAGGAATCTGTGCTACCGACAGGACGATGCCCAGCGGTGAGAGCGGATTCTCCTTATCACTGAAAGTAATACCCAACGGCTTGGACAACAGCCAAGCTAATGGCATCAGCGGACAGGTGCAACAGAAGGTGAGCAGATTTTTGGTCTCAATGGGCAATTTGGTCAGTTGGACAACAAATACCAGCGCCCAAATGATGACCGACGCCATGATAAAATGCAAACCACGTTTCTGTCCACGGGCACATGCCTGTTTAGTCTGTTCAAGAGATTGTTTATCCATAACCTATGTTCAGTTGTCAGTTTTCAGTTGTCAGTTTTCAGTTGTCAGTTTTCAGTTGTCAGTTTTCAGTTTTTGATGGCAAAGATATTCAATTATTTGGTTATGTGAGTAGTTTTGACTACTTTTGTCAAAAAGAATTCAGTGATTAGACAACAGCAGGAACCGCTGACAACTGAAAAACTGAAGACTGACAACTTGAAATGAGTGATTTCTACAAAACCGTGAAGGGCGTCTCGCAGGGAATCTACCGCGAGAAGATGTCTCGTTTCCTAGCGTTTGCCGAACCTGTGTCGAGCGCCGAGGAAGCCCGAGCCGTCATCAAACGTTATGCCAATGAATACCATGACGCACGCCACTGCTGCTGGGCCTATATGATCGGCACCGAGCGCAACGAGTACCTGAGCAGCGACAACGGTGAGCCCAGCGGTACTGCAGGCAAGCCCATCTTGGGACAGATCAATTCGTTTGAACTGACCAACATCGTGATTTGTGTCATCCGTTACTTTGGCGGTATCAAGTTGGGCACCTCGGGACTTATCGTCGCCTATCGCGAAGCCGCCAAACTGGCCATCGAGGCGGGCGAAATCCTTGAGTGCCACGAACAGGCACGGCTGTCGTTCACATTCCCCTACCTGAGCATGAACGATGTGATGAAGGTCGTGAAAAAGAGTGACTTGAAGGTGATTGAGCAGGCCTTTGACAACGTGTGCACGATGACCATCGAAGCCGATGCCGACAAGATGCCGAGACTGCGTGAGCAGTTTGCCAACATTGACGGCACGAGCATCATTGACTAAGTTTTACTTTTTTGTGCAAGCTAGAGGCTTGCAATACATCGACTTGCCTAAAAAGACGAGTGGATAACGCTCCCGTTATTCCCTCTCTTGCCACTGGAAGCGGGCACGGACGTGGTCGTCGCCGTCGACATCGGTGATGCTCATGCGGGAGTCCATCGGATCGGTATCGTCAATGACGAACTGGCAGGTCTCGCCATAGTGTGTCTCCTTGATGAAGGAAATCTCCATGCGGTGAATGAAGTAGTGGTCATAGCAATCCATGTCGAACATGTTCATCAGGTGGGACAGGTAGCGCACCGTGTTGACATGGCGGTTGAAATCACAATCCATGTAGCCAAAGGTGTAGTCCACGGCATGACCTTCCTCGATGGGTCGCAAACGGCTTATCGGCTCAATGGGACAAGGCAGGTCAGATACTTTGTCGCTGATGTAACCCAGTTGGGAAATGTCCACACTGGCACGGGTAGTCATGTCGATGACCATCCAGATGGTGCGCACATAGCCCAGTGGATTGCCTTGGGCATCGTCAATGCGCATGTTACGCTGCGAGAAGTGACGGTTATAATCCTCAATCCAAGTGGTAATGCGGTAGTTGGTGTCCACCTTAGGGAAGGCGTTCATCTCGATAGTAACGCGCGAGAGCACCCACACCTGATTATCCTGAATTAAGCGGGCATAGCCAGCGCCCCAAGAGTTGGCGTGAAAAGTAGCCACCTCAATAATGCGGGTCATTAACAACGTCAAGGGCATCTCACCCTGAGGATTGCACTCGCCAGCGGCAAGGTAATAATCCTTGTAAAAAATCTTTTTATCGTCAGAGCACATTGGTTTTCCTGATTAAGTAGTTATCTAAAATAACAAGCGCCGCCATCGACTCAACGATGGGCAGGGCGCGCGGCAACACACAGGCATCGTGGCGGCCACGAGGCTGCAGAGTTACAGGGTTTCCATCACGGTCGATGGTGGGAACTTCCTGCATAAGCGTAGGCACGGGTTTGAAGGCGATGTGCATCACGATGTCCTCACCGTTGCTGATACCCCCCTGAATGCCGCCTGAGTGATTGGTCACGGTGCCGATGGTACCATCCTCTCTCTTCACGAACCGATCCATCACTTCACTGCCGCGTTTGGCGGCCATTTCAAAGCCGTCCCCATACTCAAAGCCGTGTACCGAAGGAATACTCATCATCGCTGCAGCCAACTGGGCATGGAGTTTACCGAACAGGGGTTCTCCCAGTCCAACGGGAACACCATGTACCGTACAGGAGATGACACCACCCAGTGAGTCGCCCGCAGCAGCCGCCTGGGCTATCAATCGCTCCTGCTCTTCAACGGCTGCATCATGGAGAGGGCCAACCTGCTCAACACGAGCAGTTACGGATATGCCTATTGCCTTCAACGACTGGAGAGCGATACCGCCAGCAACGACACGAGCGACCGTCTCGCGGGCTGAGGCCCGTCCACCCCCGCGAGGGTCACGGATGCCATATTTTGCCTCCCAGGTGTAGTCGGCATGGTTGGAACGGTAACACTTGGCAATCTCTTCATAGTCAGCACTGCGAGCATCGTTATTGCGGACCAGAAAGCCGATGGGCGTGCCCAGCGTCTGGCCTTGCCAGATACCCGAGAGCACCTCTACCCTATCCTTCTCGCCACGCGTGCTGCTTCCAACGGCCTGCCCGGTGCGGCGACGATCCACAAAGCTTTGCAACTCGTCCAAATCGATATCCACACCAGCGGGGAAACCATCGAGAATGCCACCCATAGCCAGTCCATGAGACTCACCGAAGGTTGTAAGTGTCAATATTTTGCCTATCGTGTTCATTCTGTTTTTTCGGCTATCAGGTCAACAGTTTGAGCGCCAACAAACTCAACGAGCACCTGAGGATCAATCTTGAACTGAAGTCCACGTACACCCGCACTGACGTAGATATAATCGTACAGGATGCACGTCTCGTCAATAAAGGTGGGAAACGGCTTTTTCATACCCACTGGGGAGCAACCGCCACGGATATATCCTGTGGTGGGCAACAATTCCTTCATGGGGATGAGGTCCACCTTCTTGTTTCCTGACACCTTGGCAGCTTTTTTCAGGTCCACCTCTTCGGCACCCGGAATGACGCAAACCAAGAGGCCCGTCTTGTCGCCTTGCAGCACGAGGGTCTTGAACACCTGTTCGATATTCTCGCCCAACTGGTCGGCGATGTGCTGGGCTCCCAGATCGGTCTCGTCCACCTCATAGGGAATCAGGTCATATTCTATCGACGCAGCGTCAAGAAGACGCGCGGCATTAGTTTTAGCGATTTTTTTCATCGTTTTTTGTCTTAATGCTGCAAAGTTACTACTTTTGCACGATTATTGATTGGTAACGAACAAAAATTAAACGAAATAGATTTTATGAAAAAATTCATTTTCACCGCAATTGTAGCCATCGTCGGATGGTTCAATGCACTGGCACAATCAATGCCCGCCCCCGAGAAATACAGCAACTTTATTGAGCAAATCGCCGAACTGGATGACCAGAGAGCCGAATTCCTGATGAATGCCACCATGGAGTCCCTGATTGAGAATCCCAAAGGGTACCGTCAGATGATGGAATTGGCCGAGAAGCGCTTCAGCGACCCTACTGACCCTATCCACAACGAGAAACTCTACATGGTAGTGCTGAATCATGCCATCGAAAAGTACGTGCTCAGTGGTGCCGAAAAAGAGAAGCAACGCCTCTTGCTGGAAGGAGCCAAGAAGAACATGATTGGTAGTATCGCTGCCGACTTTGACTACGTCACTCCCAGCGACAAAAAAGCTCAGCACCTCAAGGGCCTGAAAGCCGACTATATCTTAATCTATTTCAACAACCCCGACTGTGAGTCCTGTGAAATCGTGAAAGAGCGTCTCGCAAACAACGAGACAATCAACCAATTGATCAACGACAAGAAACTCATCGTTCTCGGCATCTACCCCTATGACGACCAGAAACTGTGGAAGAAGGCCAAGTATCCCAAGATGATGATCAACGGCTGGAACCAAAGCCGCACCATTGAATACGGAGAGCTTTATGACTTGCCCACCCTGCCATGTTTCTACCTGTTGGACAAAAACTACAAGGTGCTCATCAAGAATGAGGGCAGCCTGAACAAGGTTGAGGAAAAGCTCAAAGAATTATCTACAGCACAGGAAGTGGGTCCAGTTCCCGAAGCCTCTGCCAATAAACAAGCTCTTCACCCCAGCAGACCCGCCGTTCAGCCCGAAAAGCCCAAACCCACCATCATCCCCGCTCCCGCCGATGATCCTAATGTGGCACTCAGCGAGCAGATGTTTGGCTACCTTATCAACAACAAGGCTCAAGAGCTATATGACAACCTGTCGGACAAGGTCAAGGGACAAGTACAACCCAGCACCTTTGAAGGGGCCTTTACCCAGATTGAGAACCAGATGGGCAAGTACCAAGGCCATGAGGCATGGAACATCCAACAGTTCCAAGGCATGAAGGCCTACACCTCGCTGGTTAACTTCGAGAAGTCACAACTGGGTCTGATTATCGTGTTTGACGAGGTGGGCAAGATGATGGGCATCAATATGGTTCCTGCCCAGGCCATCCAGCCCCAAAATTGATCCACACCGAACAAAACCACATAGTAAAACAAAACAAGTACACCTGCTGGTCCTCTGCGTGACCGGCAGGTGTATTATTCTTTATCCGTGATACTGACTAACGCGTCATGCGCTTGAGGACGTTGTAGCTGGGCAGGACTCCGAGTTCGCCAGCCTGGCTCAAGTCAGCTACACCCAATGACTTATTGCCCATGCGCAGGTACATCAAGCCACGGTTATAATAGGCCTCGCCCAGGTCCGGTTTGAGTTCAATGGCTTTGCTGTAACAGCTGATGGCACTGGTGTAGTCACCCTGCAACAGATAGACATTGCCCTTATTGAAATAGGCATATACGTTCTTGGGAGACAGCTTGATCGCCGCATCCAGGTCTTTCATCATCAAGTCGAGCATGGTGACATCCTGGCGCTGTCGGAGCATCGTCTGGGTCTTGGCATCGGGGGCACCAGCAAGCAACTCCGAAGAATTGTTATCACGTGCACGTGCCATCAGGTACTGCATATAATGCGCGTCAGCTCGTAGCAGATAGGCCAGCATGAACTGCGGGCTCAAGGCGATGGCAGCATCGGCATCGGCAACGGCGGCCTCGGGATTCTTGACGAGCAGGTAGTCCAAACCACGGGCAAAATAATCGACACTGCGGGGCTTAGCACCCGACAGCACACTGTTGTAGTAATTGATGTCGGCAAAATGCCGCTGGATGTCATCCTCGCTGAGCTGAGACTCGCCGTTGACCAACGTGAGCTTGGCTGGCAGCAGGCGTGAATCGTTGATTTCGCCTATCTCGCGGATGTAGTGGGTCTTGCTGCCAAGTTGGTCATCTCGATCATAATACGTCAAGCTGAACATGGACATCGGCTCGACCTCGATGTTGTCGTTCTGCACATGACCGCGCTGGCGGTTGGCATACTCGGGCTTGACAGCATCATTGTCATGGACGGTGAGCAGCGTGTTGAAGCGGTTCATGATGTCCTCGGCGGTTTCGGGCTCGTCCTCACCGGTGAGGGCGCGCTGCTCTGCTTTTTTGATAGCGGCGGTTGCCTCGATTTCAGCCGGGTTGAAGGTGGATTCATGCGTCTTGTTGCGACGGAAGATGGACATCGCCTTCTCCATGTCGGACTCGCTGCCACGCGTATCGCCCATGCGGCGTTTGGCCTCGCCTCGTGCCATATAGCCCGCCTCAAACTCGGGATACTTCTTCAGGATAGCAGTGAAGTCGTTGACCGCCTCACGGAATTGGCGCGTACGCATGTGCAAGAGGGCCCGATTATAGAGAGCCATAAAGTTGGAAGGATTGTTCTTGAGAACGAAGCTGAAGTCACTGATGGCCTTGTTGTTATCTCCCACCTCGGCACGCAACAATCCACGGTTGAAATGTGCTTCCAAGCTTGCAGGATCCAGACTGATGGCATAATCATAATCGGCCATTGCACCGAAGTAGTCATCAAGATTATACTTCATGTAGGCACGGTTGATGAAATAGCCCGCATAACGCGGCTCAAGCAGGATAGCGCTGTCCATGTCGGCAAGAGCATGCTCAAAATCGTGTTTGGTGCGTGAGGCGATTTCAGCACGCATGACATAGGCATTAGCATTCTTCTTGCTCAAGGCAATGCCACGGTTCAGGTTCTCAAGGGCTTGGGTTGTATCTTTTCGGGCAAGGTTCATCTGAGCCAGGCCGATGTAGGCGCGGTCGTTGCGGCGGTCAAGCTGCAACAGACGGTCAAAGGTCACCTGCGCCTCATCATAATCCTTCAGAGCAGTCTTGCAGATGGCTCGGTTGAACAGCAAGTTCCTGTCCTCGGGCATGAGGTTCAGTCCCGCATCATAATCCTCGACGGCACCGGCATAATTACCCAAGTTCTGACGGGATACACCGCGCACCTGATAAGCATCAACGATGAACGGATTGCGCTCGATGGCCATACCGGCATCCTGCTCGGCACCCTGGTAGTCCTCCAGACTGATTTTGGCGACAGAACGATAGAAATAAGGCTCAGCAAGAAACGGCTTCGCCTTAATGGCCTGGTTGAAATATTGGATGGCAAGGATGTAATCCTCGAAGTAGAGTGCATTACGCCCGATGTTCACCACCTGCTCGGTGTTGATCTGGGCATGTGTGCCAAGCGATAGAAACAATACCAGCAACAGCGCCAATCGCCTATATGTCATCTTTATCTTATTCATCTGTGCAATAAAATAACGACAAAAGTAGGCCAAAATTTCCCAACCGCAAAAAAACGGCTCACTGATGCCCACTTTTTCACATTTTATCGCATAAAATCTTAAAAACGGCTAAAGGATTTGGCATTTCGCCCTACTTGCAGTAATTTTGAAGTTTGAAACAAAAAAGACGACTACCGGAATGAGAAAATATATCGTTTTGAGCCTTTTGTTGGCGATGTTGCTGGCTCCCGCATCGATGGATGCCCGCAAGAAGAAAGACAAGAAACTGGAGAAGCGCGGCGTGAATGTCGAGAATGTCATTGCCGACGTGGACCAACCCATGCGTGAGGTCACGATTACCGATCCCGCCAAGCAACTCTATGGCGAGTGGGACATCGTGATGCTGCGTAACAAGAAGAAGGTCTATGCCAGAGAGCGTGCCTACCTCTATCTTGACTTTGCCGGAGGCAACAAGGTATATGGCAACAATGGTTGCAATACAATCAACGGCACCTTCCAGCTGAGCGGGAACAACCTGAAATTCAACGACTTCATTTCTTCTAGCGAATCGTGCCACAACGTCACCAACGAGAAAACTATCATGCATGCCCTGGCCGACACACGACGCTTCACACTTGAAGCACAATACAACGCCCAATACTTGAACCTGATGAACAGCAAGGGCAATGTAGTGCTCGTGCTCAAGCGCCACAACCTTGACGCGATGAATGGGCCGTGGCTGGTCAAGGAAATTGACAGCGAGAACGTGAGCGAACTCAACATGCGTGTCGTCATCGATGCCGAGATGCAGACCATCCACGGCAACACCGGCTGCAACATCATCAACGGCATCATCACGCTCGATCCCTCCAAGGACATGGCTATCCAGTTCGAAGACCTGCACTCGGGCGACAATGAAGAGTGCGAGGAAATAGACACCGAAACCGACCTGCTGCTGGCTCTGGAACGCACCGAGTCCTGCAAACGCATCAACCAGTACGAGATGGCCCTGCTCGACAACAAGGGCAACATCGTCATCGTACTGCAACGCATCAGCCTGAAGTAACGCCTCGAACCAAACTAAAACAGCTGAATTATCTGAAATTACTGAGTCGTCCGCTTCTCGTTGGCCTCTCGCTAAGCCGCTAAGGCGCTAAGTTTATTGCTCGCAAGAGGCTCGCAAAAAAAAAGTTATCCGCATCACAATTGGCTGGAGTGCGGATAATTTATTAGTTTAATACGCTTAATTCGTCGAATGAAAAGTACTAATACAAATAAAATACTTTGCGGCTTAGCGTGAGGTTTTGCCTCAGTAGTTTCAGAAAAATCAGTTGTTGATTTATCAGGGGTTACTTGTTGAGGTGCTTGGTGATGGTGCGGGAGCCGTCGTCATGGGTGGTGATGACGATATTCACACCGTCCTGCGGGGTCTTGCTTACGATACCCGAGGGGTTGACATACTTCACGTCAACAACCTGCTTGCTGGCCACCGTCTCGTCAATGGCGGCACACGTGATAACAGCCAACGGATAAAGGGTGTAGTTGGTGAAGTAGTCCTCGTCGGTCGTGTGGATGCGGCGCATGTGGGTCACATTCTCTTCCCAAGCCTCGTCAATGGTGAAGACACACAGCAGGCCATAGTTGAAGCCTTGCTTCTGTGCCATCTCGGCCTCCAGTTCGGGTGCATAGTCAAAGTTGAGTTTCACCATTACCGAGTCATTACCGCTGCACAGGTAAGGCATGCCCTCCTTATAGAAGAAGTAACCGTCAACACGTCCCACCTCGTTGCCCAAGGCAGTGAGGTAGTCCTCGTTCAGGTCATACTTGAATAATGTCAACTCTGGCAGTTCCACATCATCGAGCGCTGCAGGCGCGCTGTTGAGCACGAGACGGGGATTGGTATCACTATCTACAAGCTTACCCTTTACCGAACCGGGTGCAAGCACCTGGGCATCGGCAATAGCATCAAAGAACGCTTCGTCGCCCGAGCAGTCTAGAGCAATCCAGTCAGGGTACCAGTCCATCCATTCGGCATAGCCCCAATCGGCGTAGGTGTCATAGTAAATCTTATCAACATTGTCGGTCACAAAGACCTGCTTGCCATTCTCACCATCAACTACAGCAGCGACATAGAGGACATCATCGACTTTGTATTGCTCACCTTCCTCACCCTCATACACGACCTTCCACAAGCGAGTGCCGGGGTCACTGGTAATCGTGATGGGGTAAAGCTCCATGATATCGTTGTAGATGACAACCATTCCTTCAATAGCATACAACTCGGTGGGATCCACCTCGGGATACTCGATGCCAAATTTGTTGAAGCCAGTCATCGATGCTTCAAAGACCAGTCCATCCTCATCGGCCTCGTTACATGAAATCGTGAACAAGCCTCGGTCATTGATCTCGCTCAAATGGACTCCATCAAAGAACACCTTATAGTTGTCCCAACCTTCCTCGGGGTCTGCAACAAATGACAGATAACCCGTGCAATCGAAGGGTGAATAGAGATCTTCTTCAAGAATAGTCTTGGGATTGGCAAAATGGGCAGGATTTGCCGCCTCGGGCTGTCCTTTATAGGTCTGCTTCACACCAGTCCAGCCAGCAGGGATGACAGCACCCATGGGATACTGCTTGCCAGTATCACCATAGATGACACCAGCATAGGCAGTGCCATCGTTGGCGAGTTGCATCACCCACAAGTGGTCGTTCCACTGGTAGTTGACATACACATCGCTGGTAAATTGGAAGGCGGTGCCGTCCTCCAAGGCTGCAAGATGCTGGATTGAGTCGAGTTTAAAGATGTTGGGGTCGATGGGGTCTTCGGGATCTGGTTCAACGGGGTCCTCGCCATTGGTGGTCACCACGATGCTTGCCACCTGGGCATTCTTAGTGCCGAAGTGGGTGAAGGTCACCGACGTAGCGTTGCCCGTCCATGTACCCACGCCATCAGTGGCACTGTAGTCACCGACGTCGGCCAACAGGTCAAAATTGGCCGTGTTGGCGGCATTGAGCGTGATACCAGTGATGCTGCCCTCGGCAACACTCAGGGTAATCGATCCGTCCACATAGATACGCAGTGAGTAACTGCCCTGAGAGTTCCAGATGCGTGTCTGGGTCGCGCCGTCGGTTGCCGACAGCGTCACGCCATCGACGGTTACAGGACCAGCCTGAGTCAGGTTGGTTCCAGCACTCTGGGCAGGCACGGCATAGCCCATAGCAGTAATACCCTCGGCCGTCGAGAAATCAAAGGTCACCTCGGCTGCCTGTAATACGAAAAAGGCCACAAAGGCCATCAGAAAAAAGGAGAAAAAACGGTTCATTGTGCACATTAATAATTTATGCTACAAAATTACTGCCAATAACCGTAACAGAAACAATTTTGGCCCGAAAAAAGTTATCAACAAGTGCACTTTTTTCGGGCCAAGCCGTTATTTGATATTTCACTTATTTGGTGAACAGGATACCTTCCCCTTCAAAGTCCCATTCTCCATAGTGGCCAGTACGACCATACAATCTGAAATAATCAATCACCAACATAGCCCTATCATTCTTTACAGCCAGTTGCTCGCCGGGTTGATATGTTCCCTCTTCATCAAACTTTTTAAGCATGCTCACATCAATCAAAAAACGGTATTCTTCAGAGTTTTTGCCGTCTTCCAGAACAAGAAGCAGCTTATATGGATTCATATCATAATCTACATTCAAATCATGAAGATAAGTCATTCTCGTATAGCCTTGAGGTATCGTCAAGTCAGTAATCAAGTGGGAATTACTATACGAGATCACCTCCCCAACCCCAGAGTAGACATCATCATCTTCGACTACAGAATGATGACTATAAGAGCCCACTGAATTCGAGTTTATGACTACACTATTGATTGACACAGAAACAGGGATATCAGTTATATCATAGTGGCACAAATAGACAAGTTTGGAGTCAATAGCCGCAACGACATCAGGGTCGGCTACTTCAGCCCAACGCTTATATTGTTCATCAGTCAGCGGCAATTTCGTGAATCCAGATGCCATGAAGGCGTCTCTTGCTTCATTCAACAGATGGCGCTTGGTGATATTGGCAATGCTCTGGGGCCCTACCGAGATGAGCAACAGAATGACTGCAAACGAGGTAGGAATCAGCCAGATGCGCCTGTTGCGGGTAAAAATCAACCACAGGCAGACGGCATAGCACCACACGTTGAAAACCAGCAGGTAGAGGCGGCTTATCGTAATGCCGTAGTCACTCAGTCGGCGACCAATGGCAACCGACATTAATGCCAAGAGCGGCAACATCACAACGGGCAGCCAACGGGTCACCCCCTTGAACAGTTTATTACCCTCCTGATGCTGGACCGGAAAAGTGACATAGATGAGCAACACCATGAGCACCATACTGCCCGACACAAGATAGCTCACACCACCCACCGGCAAAGACCACTGGAGCAGTATCTTGGCAGCATAGACATAGAGCGTAATCAAGTACAAGCCCAACAGCGGCAAGAACAAGTATTGCACTACCCCCTGGGTGAAACGCGAAAACTCGGGCGCCTCGTTCATGTATTTATCTTCTCCTTCGGGAATCAGAATCATGAACAGCACAGGAGCAAGCAAGCACATGCACACGGTCCAAATATCGGCATAAACCACTTCATGTATCTCAATGCCAAACAGCATCTCCAACGATTCCACCAGCAAAAGCAGTCCCAACGTCAATGCACCGCCAATGGCTACAATCACAACAAGCGCGCCAGCAGTGCGTATCGAGAAGTTCCAGAACTGCATTTCCTGGTTCTTGCGATAGAAGCAGATGACAAAAATAGCCAAACCGATGGCAAACACCGTGGCCACTACTGCAATCAACTGTGGTATGGAAAAGCGGTCAATCTGAGCCAGATAAACTGATATACCCAACCATGCGGCATGGATGACAAACTGGGTCAACACTGCCACAATGCGTTTCTTGAAGTCCTCGGTAAACAACGATAGGGCTATAGCCAGCAAAGCGCCCGTAGCCGGATAGAACACGAGAAAAAAATCCTCTTTATCACCCACACTGCCACCGTGAATAAAGTAAAAAAGGAAACACGTCAGCAACAGTGTGAAAAGCATAGCCAGCGGAAAACGCCCAATAGTTTTGCCAAAACGCTTAACCAATGCAACGATGGAAAGATTCTTGAACTTGCCCATAGTATTTCGTAATAAGTATAATATTTATTAACGTGAAAATAGCCAAATAATTGTTAGCCACTCTATCAAAATGACTTCATCTGACGATTGATAAAAAAACAAGTCAAAAACAACAAAATCTTCAAGTAAAAGTGTCAAAAAATTTGCACACTTTTTTTATTCATTGTAATTTTGCGACCACTATAAAGCAGTATGGCGGCTTGTCGCTCGTTAACACAATGGTTGCGAGAGGAAAGTCCGGGCAACACAGAGCGTCACATTTCTTAACGGGAAGCTGCGGGTGACCGTAGGGTTAAAGTGACAGAAAATAACCGCCGCAATCTCACGCGTGAGACCAGCGGTAAGGGTGAAAAGGCGGGGTAAGAGCCCACCGGGCACTGTGGTGACACAGCGCGCCGCACCACCTGTGAGTTGCAAGTTCATGTATACCGGCATCCAAGGGCTGCTCGTCCATTGCCGGGGGGTAGAACGCTATACCGTCGCAGCAATGCGTCGGACAGATAAATGACAGGCACCTGCCGATGAGGCAGGCACAAAACCCGGCTTATAGCCATACTGCCTTTTTTATTTAACTATCAAATCAAAAGAAAGATTGAAAACAGGTTGTTACTTGTTACTCATTAACCAAAAATTATGGCACGAAAAGAAGAACTAGCGCGGATTTGGAACCGCACACTGGACTATCTCTTCAACCAGCGACCAGCCTTTGAGCGCGACGGCGGCAAAGGGTACAAGCCCGGATTGGATACGGCTATAGCCCTTGACAAACTCTACAATGAGCCACACCGACGTTACCGTATCATACACATTGCCGGCACCAATGGCAAGGGCTCTACCGCCCACCTGCTAGCGTCCTGTTTGCAAGAGTGTGGGTACCGTGTCGGTCTATTCACATCACCACATTTGATTGATTTCAGGGAGCGCATCCGTGTCAACGGCAAGAAAATCAGCCGCAACTATGTGATGCAGTGGGTCAGCGAACTCCAGAAGAAAAATTTAGGCGGCCTGCAGCCGTCGTTCTTTGAATTGACCTCGGCCATGGCATTTGACTACTTCGCCTGGCGCAATGTCAACATTGCTATCGTCGAGACCGGTTTGGGCGGACGCCTTGATAGCACCAACATCATCACGCCCGAGATGAGCATCATCACCAACATCGGGATGGATCACCAGCAGTTTCTCGGCAACACTATCGAGGAGATTGCCCTCGAGAAAGCCGGCATCATCAAGCACGGTCAACCCGTTGTGGTTGGGCGAGCCGAAGGCACCGTCAGACAAGTGATTGAAGACGAAGCCAAGCGCCTGTATTCCACCATCAGGTTTGCACAGGACAAGCCCGAAGTCACTGGGTCGCGCCACGTCAACGACATGCTGCAACTGACGACCAAAGACTATGGTACCATCAACTGCCAACTGACTGGAGACTACCAAGTGGAGAACGCCAACACCGTACTCACCACACTCAATATGCTCAAGCGACTCAAATACCGTATCAAGGTGGACGCTGTTCAGAGTGGATTTGAACACGTCATTGAGAATACCGGGCTGATGGGCCGCTGGATGAAAATCGGAGACAAACCTTTGACCATCTGTGACTCGGCTCATAATCCCCCAGCACTGGAGCAAGCTATGAGACAACTGCGCCGCCAGCCACATGATCAATTCCACATGGTCATCGGATTCATGGCCGACAAGGATGTCACCACCATGCTGAAGATGCTTCCAGCCGAAGCCAAGTTCTACTTCACCCAAGCCAACACTTCAAGGGCCATGACAGCCAAGAAGCTCTTGAAGCTGGCCCGCGAGGCCGGACATGACGGCACGACCTACAACCACGTGACCGACGCGCTGAAAGCGGCAAGAGAACAGGCTGGGGAGAAAGATGTAGTGTATGTCGGCGGAAGCATGTATGTGCTTGCCGAGCTGTTAGCCGCCATGGGATATGGCCAACCTTCGGACTGAAAAAAACAATCAGTTTAGCACACACATTATATAATATATTATGGCAGCCCTTCATGATACCATGAGGGGTTGCCATGTTACTAGCCATGACGTAACTCTTTATCCACCCCAATGCCAAAATGTCATCATTTGTTATAACACGGTGGCTCAATGTAAAACTAATTAAAAAGAGACTGCTTGGCTATTAATTTATTTTAAAATGAGTGGCACAATTATTGCTATTGTCATTTTTAGTTGTACATTTGGCACAGATTTTGAAAAGTTAATTTTAACAATTGAAACAATTAAAACCAACAATAATTTAACATTAAGAGAACACATGAACAAAAATTTGAAATTAGCAGCAATGCTCGTGGCAGCCTCGATCCTGGGTTCGACGGTAACCATGATGGCAACAAGCGAGTTACAAAAGAAAGGTGTCATCACCGACACATACGTGTTGAACAAGGAGAGCAATGACGCCAACGATGGCCAAGGCTTTGTCAGGACATCTACGCGCACGGTGGACATGAGCCGCGATTTCACCGATGTGGCCGAGAGCACCATCAACACCGTCGTGAGCATCAAGAGTTACGCCACACCCCAGCAGTATCAGGGGGGCGACTTCTTTGACCCGTTCGAGTGGTTCTTTGGACCTGGCTACGGCGGCGGCAACGGCCAGCGTGGACGCCAGCAGCAACAGCCCAAGAAGAGTGAGCCTCAGCCTCGCGGCATGGGTTCGGGCGTTATCATCAGCCCTGACGGCTACATCGTTACCAACAACCACGTTATCGACGGTGCCGAGAAACTTGAGGTCACCCTCAACGACAACCGTACATTTAACGCCACCGTTGTTGGCACCGACGAGAAGACGGATATCGCTCTGATTAAGATCAATGCCAAGGACCTGCACGCTATCACCTTCGGAAACAGTGACGCTGTCAAGGTGGGCCAGTGGTGTGTCGCCGTGGGTAACCCCTTCGGTTTCAACTCAACCGTTACCGCAGGTATCATCAGCGCCAAGGCCCGCGGCCTGAGCGAGAGCAGCAACAGCGGCAACAACGGCATTAAGGCCTTCATCCAGCACGATGCTGCCGTCAATCCCGGTAACTCGGGTGGCGCCCTGGTGAACACCGCCGGTGAGCTCATCGGCATCAACACGATGATCTATTCCCAGACCGGAAACTACAGCGGTTGCTCGTTTGCTGTCCCCAGCAACACCGTCAAGAAGGTCATCACCGACATCAAGCAGTACGGTACCGTACAGCGTGCCGTCCTGGGCATCCAATACACTGAACTGACTGCCGAGAAGGCCAAGGAAGAGAAGATCACCGCCACCACCGAGGGCATCTATGTCGCCAAGGTTACCGACCGCGGCGCCGCTAAGGAAGCCGGTCTGGAAGAGGGCGATGTGATTGTCAAGCTCAACGGTGCTCGCGTCAAGGACAGCGGTGAGATGCAGGAGGAGATGAACAAGCTGCGTCCTGGCGATAAGGCCGAGGTAGAATACTATCGCAACAACAAGCTGCACCGCACCACCGTCACCTTCAAGAACGACCAGGGCAACACCAAGATGACCAAGCAGAGCGACGTCATGTCACTGGGTTGTGCCTTCACCGAGCTGAGCAAGGAGGACAAGCAGGACCTCGCCATTTCAAAGGGTCTGAAGGTGGTAGGTGTCAAGGCCGGCAAGTTCAAGAACGCCGGTATCCGTGACGGATTCATCATCACCGACATCAACAACATCCCCGTTGACTCGCGCGACGATGTGGAGAACATCTACAATCAGATCATGCGCAGCAGCGACAGCGACAAGGTGATGTTCATCACCGGCTTCTACCCCACCGGCAAGAAGGTTTACTATGCCGTTGACCTGAGCGACGAGGAAGACTGACACTGACAGTGCCACAGTGGCACATGATTGAACGTGATGGCAGCGACCCATAATCGCTGCCATCACTGTTATCAATGCCAGAGCCAATTCAAAAGCGCCAAATCCCGAAAAAAATTTTTTGGCACGATTTTTGCAAAATTGTTTGGATTGTAAGAATAATTGTTGTACCTTTGCACGCTTAAACTCTATTTTCAATAGATGAGACAACTTAAAATTACAAAATCCATTACTAATCGCGAGAGCGCGTCCCTCGACAAATATCTTCAGGAAATCGGCCGTAAGGAACTCATTACGGTTGATGAGGAAGTCGAGTTGGCACAGCGCATCCGCCAGGGCGACCAGGCCGCACTTGACAAACTTGTCAGCGCCAACCTGCGCTTTGTCGTTTCTGTCGCAAAGCAGTATCAGAACCAGGGATTGAGTCTTCCCGACTTGATCGACGAGGGAAATCTGGGCCTCATCAAGGCAGCGCAGAAATTCGACGAGACTCGTGGCTTCAAGTTTATCTCCTATGCTGTATGGTGGATCCGTCAATCCATCCTGCAAGCCCTTGCTGAGCAATCTCGCATCGTTAGGCTACCGCTCAACCAGGTGGGTTCGATCAACAAGATCAGCAAAGCCCAGTCACGGTTTGAGCAGGAGCATGAGCGTCGCCCCTCTGCCGAGGAACTTGCCGAGCGCCTTGACATCCCCGTTGACAAGATCAGCGACACGATGAAGGTCTCGGGACGTCACGTCTCGGTGGACGCCCCCTTTGTTGAGGGCGAGGACAACAGCCTGCTGGATGTGCTGCCCAACAACGATTCTCCCATGGCCGACTCGACCCTGAACCAGGAGTCGCTCGCCAAGGAGGTGAACCGTGCGCTGGACCAGCTCAGCCCGCGAGAGAGGGACATCCTGAAGATGTTCTTCGGCATCGGCTGTCAGGAGATGACGCTCGAGGAGATTGGAGCCAAGTTTGACTTGACGCGCGAACGCGTGCGCCAAATCAAGGAGAAGGCTATCCGCCGCCTAAAGGGCCAAAAGAGCAAATTACTCAAAGCCTATTTGGGATAACAAGACATTTTAAGTTCAAGCAATCAGGCTGCCTCACAAGGGCAGCTTTTTTTATTCATCCTCATGATTTCCAGCCGATATTTGCCAAAAATGAGCAAAAACTTTGTAAATATGAAAATTTGGTTGTAATTTTACCACCTGTTTTTATTAGCGGCAATATTCATTAAATCAATAAGCAATTAAACTTAGTAACAGACATGAAAAAGATTTTAACTCTAGTTTGCATGCTGATGCTGGGCATTGGTTTTGCACAAGCACAGGTTAATAGAGGCGAGTCTGCCGTCGGAGTTAATCTGGTTTATGGTACCGAAATCGAGAGTATGGGTCTGGGTGCCCGTTTTCAGTACGGCATCATTGATCACCTTCGTGCCGAAGTCGGTTTCAATGGCTTCTTTGCCCACAAGCACACCACATGGTGGGACGTGAACCTCAACGCACACTACTTGCTGGGGCTGTGGCATGAGCAGTTTTACTTCTATCCCCTTGTCGGCTTGAACTACACGATGACCAAGGTGAAAATCGATGGCATCTCCGATGAGGAGAACCATGTGGGCCTGAACGTGGGTGCCGGCCTCGAGTATGAGTTGAACGACCACTTCGGAACCAACTTAGAGTTCCGCCACACGATCGTCCGCAAGGGTCTCGACCAAGCCATCATCGGCGTAGGTCTGAACTACAAGTTCTAACGACCTCTCGGACACAATAAGTCAAAACGCAAAAATTGAGGGCTATGCCGATTGGCACAGCCCTCAACTTTTATTTATCCGCGTTACTGCATCGGTTGGAGTTTGTCTATAGCTCCCGACATGAACGAGGATATGCCGTCATCTTCTTCATCCTCATTGCCGAAGGCATCTTTCACCTTAATCGAACACAACGAACGCAGCAACTCGAGCGCCGCATTGGCCTTAGGCTTACTGGTGTAAAAATGCCCCTTTCCGTTAAAGATGTCTGTCAAGCCGAAGTCAAAGTAACCGCTCACACTGTCGTTGCGAGTCTGAGCGAAGAAGCCTATCAAGGAATTATCAAAGAACTCACGCACGGGTGTCATCTCGTAGGCATAGCCCTCGGTCTGCTCATAGTCCAGCATCTTGAGGTACAGGATACCATCAATCACACCGATGCGTATCATCTTGTTGTCATACTGGTAAATATATTCCCCCTCATACATCTCTGGAGCCTGCCCCATCGAATTGGCAAATGCGCTGATCTGCTTTACCACGCCATCAGGATCGGTCGAGCGGGTAGCGAGCACCATGTTCCATTCGCCCTCGAGATGCGGATCGCGTGCCAGGCCAACGGTAAACGGGCCATCAACAGTAGATAGAATACTGGCTAAATCAATCTGGCCGATATAGGGAATCTTGCCGAACATGCCCAGCAACTGCTGGATCTGTTTGAGCTTGACGAAACTATCGCCCTTGATACACATCGTGAAGATATAATCCATCGAGTTAGGGATGGCCTTGAGCACATCATCACTGGGTTTGCCCAATGTGGAGTTGAGCAACTGTGCATATTCACTGTTCTCGGCAGCATGGACAACGGTATTCATCTCGACCTGCTCCTCATCAATGTCGATGTTGCAGGTAACTGCGTCAATATCACTCTCGGTGAATATCTCGATCAATGGCATCTTTTGGGACAACTCGCGATACACGTCGCTCTTGTTGAGAATCGTCTTCAGGCCCTTGCCCTGAATCCATGCGTTGATGGCGGCATCACGGTTGTGCAGCACAGCCGTCACGTCCTTGTTATCAGTGATGCTGGTCGCCGTCTTGGACAGGATACCCTTGGCTGCGCGGGCTGCACGAGAGACTTCCATTGCCTTGTTCACGGTACCGATGAGCAACACCTCGCCGTCAATGACATAAATGTTGTCTCCCACATACATGCAATCCAGGCCCTCGACCTTCTCAAAGTCACCCCCGACACGCAGTGCAAGCGTCTTGCGGGCCTTAGCGGGATCATCAAGAGCAGCAATCACCACGCGCCCGAAGGTCTTGGCCGTGAAGAAGGCATAGGCCTTGCTGTCGGTGTCAATTCCCATCTGAGGCAAATCGCTGAGCAAGATGCACAATGGCGACGTGTCATTCTCATCTACCGTCTGCCTCAAGGACTTAGGCAACACGATTTTGCCGTCATCGAGCAGTCCTGCTTTCTTAAGGATATGAGGCACATCCAGGCTCACCACGCCGGTGGCGTCGGCAGGAATCATCTTTTCAAGGCCGTCGCTGGCGCACCCTGTCATCAAGAGCACGAGCAACGCCACTGCAGCCACATTTTTCAGCCATCTATTCAGCATGACCATTATAACCAATTTATTGATGGTAATACATGTTTCACTTGAGGCAAAAAGCCCCCTTACGAAGGCACAAAGTTACGACAAGTTTGCCACAAGTCACGCAAAAAAATAGCTTCTTTTCCTATTCTTTTCACCAATAATGATAGAATCGATGATTTTTTGTGTAAATATAGGAGTTAATTCAAAAAAAAGCACTATATTTGAACATTCAAAAATTGCAGTATTCAAGAACCATTAACCAAACAAGGAAAACAAAATGAACGACATCACTGATATTCTTAGAGAGCTGCTCGACCGCTACAGCAACACACCTGAGCTTGATGAGGAGTTTGAGCGCATGATGCGCGAGGACAAGGAGTTCGTGGAAGAATACACCGTATGGTGTGAAGAGAACGGCTACACCGTCAAGGACGGTTACCGTGACTTCATCAACGAGATTATCGAGTCACAGGATTCCTATTGGGACAATTATCAGGAATTTGGTAACAACATTTAATACTGTCAACAGCTTCTGCCATAAAGAATGTACCAAGATAATAAAAGAGACCGCAGTTTTGCAGCCGAGTGGGACAAGCAAGACGGCATACTCATCGCGTGGCCCAACATGGGAACAGACTGGGCCGACATGATTGATGAGGTCACAGCATGCTATATGGAAATAACGCGCGCCATCCTCGAGGACGAGGACGAGCGCGTGCTGATTGTTGCCAACGATGAGACAGAGGTGCGCTCAGCGCTGGGCCCCGATGTGGACTGGAGTCGCATCATCATTGCTGTGATGCCCATCAACGACACATGGGTGCGAGATTATGGGCCCATTGCCGTCTATCATGATGGCCAGCTGTCACTTGCCAACTTCACCTTCAATGCCTGGGGTATGAAATTTGCCGCCGACTGCGACAATCAGGTCAATTCCAGGCTGGATGAGTTAAAGGTGTTTAAGATGCCGTTGCTCAATTACCGTGACCTGGTGCTCGAAGGTGGATCTATCGAGACCGACGGCAACGGCACAGTGATGACAACGACTTGCTGCCTAACAGCCCCCAACCGCAACGACACCCTATCCCGTGAACAGCTCGAGCACATCTTGCTAGAGCGTCTAGGATGTGTGAAGATGCTGTGGCTGGACCACGGGAGCCTCGTGGGCGACGACACCGACGGGCACATCGACACACTGGCGCGCTTCGCACCCGGCGGCGTAATCATTTATACAGGTTGTGACAATCCCGAGGACGAGCATTTCCAGCCCTTGATGAAGATGGAAGAGCAACTCAAGCAGTTCACCGACGCCGACGGCAACCATTACCACCTGATCAAGCTGCCGTTGCCTAGTCCTATCTATGAACACGAGTATTTCCGCTTGCCGGCTACCTATGCCAACTTCCTGATCACCAACAATCAGGTGCTGGTACCTGTCTATGGCCAGCCTGAAAATGACGTTAAGGCCTGCCAGCTAATCGGTGAGGCATTCCCTGGCCGGAAGGTAGTTGCCATCGACTGCCGCCCCCTCATTCAAGAGCATGGTTCATTGCACTGCGCTACCATGCAGTTGCCGAAAGGGGCGTTGGCAGAAAACAAAGATAGATAATCATTATTAGATAATTTATTGACACACAGACTCATGAAAATCGGTATCATTCAGCAGCGTAACAGCAGCGACGTCAAGGCCAACCGCCAGTCGCTGATCAACAAGATAAAACAACTCGCCAGCATGGGTGCACAACTTGTCGTCCTGCCTGAGCTGCACGACTCGCTCTACTTCTGTCAAGTAGAGAGTGTGGACAATTTTGACCTCGCTGTGCCCATTCCCGGCAAAGTGACCGAGGAATATGCTGCAGTAGCACGCGAGTGTGGCATTGTGCTCGTCACCTCATTGTTCGAGAAGCGTGCTACGGGCCTTTACCATAACACGGCGGTAGTCTTTGACACCGACGGCAGCGTGGCAGGCCAGTACCGCAAGATGCACATCCCCGATGACCCCGCCTATTACGAGAAATTCTACTTCACGCCCGGCGATATGGGATTTGTCCCCATTGAGACTTCATTAGGCAAATTGGGAGTGATGGTGTGCTGGGACCAGTGGTACCCTGAGGGGGCACGCCTGATGGCAATGCGTGGCGCCCAACTACTCATCTACCCCACCGCCATCGGCTACGAGAGCAGTGACACGCCCGATGAGCAGGAACGCCAGCGTGAAGCCTGGACCACCGTACAGCGCGGCCATGCCGTAGCCAACGGCCTGCCCGTCATCACCGTGAACCGTGTAGGGCATGAACCCGACCCGTCAGGCCAAACTAATGGTATCCAGTTCTGGGGCAGCAGTTTTGTCGCAGGTCCGCAGGGAGAACTCATCTACCGTGCGCCCAACGATACCGAAGACCTGCAAGTCATCGACGTTGATATGGAGCGCAGCGAGCAAGTGAGACGTTGGTGGCCATTCCTGCGCGATCGCCGCATTGAGTGCTACGGTGACCTCAACAAGCGCTTCCTGGATTAACGGTTACAATTAATAGAACACACCCATTTGTCCTCTTGGTCTATAATAAGGCCAATAAGACAAATGGGTGAATTATTTATGTTTTAGGAGATCAGGCCTGGCCTTCGTCCTTGGGACCGCCAAAGGCATCCTTCAGGAAGTCCTCCACCTTATCTACCACGCCTTCGGCAACATCACCGGCCTTGTCAAGAGCATCATCAGCCTTGTCAAGGATGCTCTTCTCGCCCTCCTTGGGTTCAAAGGCCTCCTTAGCTTTCTGACTCAAGTCCTGAGCGACCTCGGTAGCGGCAGCAGTGCCCTGCTCAACAAAGTCCTTGGCTTTATTGATCATCTCACCTGCAGCGGTAGCACCTTCTCCAAACATCTCTTTGGCCTTATCCAGCAAGCTGGGCTCGCCTTCCTTAGCCTCAAACATCTGTTTTGCCTTCTCCAGGAAGTCCTGGCTCATTTCGCCAGCGGCAGTAGTGCCTTTCTCCACCATCTCCTTGAGTTGGTCAAGCACACCAGCTTCGCCTTCTTTGCCATCAAACATTTCCTTGGCTTTGTCAAAGATGCTGGGTTCACCGTCCTTGCCCTCAAATACGCCTTTGAGTTTGTCAAACACGTTGCCCTCGCCTTTGGTGGCATCATCGAGCATACCTTTCAATTGGTCAAAAATGCTACCACCCTCATTCTTCATTTCCTCGTTGGGTGCCTGCTCGGCATTCTTCATTTCCTCATCCATGATTAATATATCCCGTATTTACTGGTCATTTGCCTACTCCCTTTCAAGCGTTTCGGCTTTCTCTGCCCCCAAATTTACACATAATTGTTTAAATGACAACAATTCTGCATCAATTTTTCAGTCTTCAATAACACTCCTACTAAGATAAGTAGTCATAAAAAAGGTGACGAGGGGCATCACGCCTCACGTCACCATAACTATTATTAACCTATAATACTTAAATAATACTTACTTTACTTCTTCGTAAGTCGTATCTTCAACATTGTCACCGCCCTGGTTGGGTGCTCCGCCGGTAGAACCGCCCTGGAAACCGGCACCGCCCATGTTATTGGGGTCGAAGCCTGCGCCCTGAGGTCCGCCTTGAGCGCCACCTGCCTGCTGGTACATCTTCTCGAACAGGGAGTTCAGCTCGGCTGATGCGGCGTCGATGGCAGCAAGGTCTTGGCTCTTGTGGGCATCCTTGAGCTTGTTCAAGGCACCCTCAATCTGACCCTTGATGTCGGCGGGCAGCTTGTCACCGCTGTCCTTGAGCACCTTCTCGGTTTGGAAGATGAGGGCGTCAGCGCCGTTGATCTTGTCGATGCGCTCCTTCTCGGCAGCATCGGCGGCAGCGTTAGCGGTTGCCTCATCCTTCATGCGCTGGATCTCGGCGTCGCTCAAGCCGCTCGAAGCCTCGATACGGATGCTCTGTTCCTTGCCAGTAGCCTTATCCTTGGCGCTCACGTTCATGATACCGTTGGCATCGACCTCAAAGGTCACCTCAATCTGAGGAATGCCACGGGGAGCGGGAGCGATACCATCGAGGTGGAAGCGACCCAGGGTCTTGCAGTCCTTAGCCATGGGACGCTCGCCCTGCAGCACGTGGATTTCAACCTCGGGCTGGTTGTCGGCAGCGGTCGAGAATACCTGGCTGCGACGGGCAGGAATCGTAGTGTTGGCCTCGATGAGCTTGGTCATCACGCCACCCAGCGTCTCGATACCTACACTAAGGGGCACTACATCAAGCAGCAAGACGTCCTTGACATCACCGGTGAGCACACCGCCTTGGATAGCGGCACCCACAGCGACTACTTCGTCGGGGTTAACACCCTTGGAGGGAGCCTTGCCGAAGAATTTCTCTACCACCTGCTGAACAGCGGGGATACGGGTTGAACCGCCCACGAGGATGACCTCGTTGATGTCGCTGGTGCTCAAGCCGGCATCGGCAAGCGCCTTGCGGCAGGGCTCAATGGTGCTCTGGATCAAGTCATCACAGAGTTGCTCAAACTTGGCGCGTGACAGCGTCTTTACCAAGTGCTTGGGCATACCGTCAAGCTGAGTGATATAGGGCAGGTTGATCTCGGTGCTGGTCGAGCTAGAGAGCTCAATCTTGGCCTTCTCGGCAGCCTCCTTGAGACGTTGCAGGGCCATGGGATCCTTACGCAGGTCCATATTGTTCTCCTGCTGGAACTCATCGGCAAGCCAATTGATGATGCGCTGGTCGAAGTCATCACCACCCAGGTGGGTATCACCATTGGTGGCCTTTACCTCAAACACACCGTCACCCAGTTCCAGGATAGAAATATCAAATGTACCGCCACCCAGGTCAAACACAGCAATCCTCTTGTCGCTGTTGTCCTTGTCCAGACCATAAGCCAAAGCGGCTGCGGTAGGCTCGTTTACAATACGCTGTACCTTGAGTCCGGCAACCTCACCGGCTTCCTTGGTAGCCTTGCGCTGAGCGTCGTTGAAGTAGGCAGGCACGGTGATGACAGCCTCGTCAACGGTGGTTCCCAGGTAATCCTCGGCAGTCTTCTTCATCTTCTGAAGAATCATAGCCGAAATCTCTTGCGGGGTGTACTGGCGACCGGCAATCTCTACGCGAGGCTGGTTGCTGCCATTGTTCACCACCTTGTAGGGCATGCGCTCCACATCCTTCAAGACGTGGTCATACTGCTCGCCCATGAAGCGTTTGATAGAAAATACGGTACCCGTGGGGTTCATGATGGCCTGACGCTTAGCGGGATCACCCACGATGCGCTCGCCGCCATCCTTGAAGGCAACTACCGAAGGCGTCGTGTTGCGGCCTTCGCTGTTGGGAATCACAACAGGCTTGGATCCTTCCAGAACCGAAACACACGAGTTAGTTGTTCCTAAATCGATACCAATAATCTTTCCCATAATAAAAGCTCTCTTTCTTTTTTATGTTTTTAATGTTGTTAATTCAATACTGAGTGGCGACCTCTTGACACAAGTCACCGCCCAAGTTGTTGCAAACCGTGTGCCAAAACAGGCAGGCTGACACATTGTCAGCAAAACTGACAGGTCCTGATGCGTCATTTCTCATGTTTTTGACCTACCTTTGTCAGTGCATAAAAAATATCATCGACATGAATCGTTATTTAGTACTGCTGCTCCTGTTGAGCCTACATCTTAATATACTTGCCTTATCCAGTGGCCCGTCATGGTTGTCTGATGCGGTTATCTACCAGATTTACCCATCAACATTTATGGACAGCGACGACGATGGCATCGGTGACATCAAGGGTGTCATCTCACGGTTAGATTATGTGCAAAACCTGGGAGTGAATACCCTCTGGTTTTGTCCCATGTTTAAGTCAGCTTGGCAGGATGGAGGGTATGATGTGACAGACTTCTACAACATCGATCCGCGCTTCGGCACCAACGAGGACATGCGCCTCCTCATCAAAGAGGCCCATCAGAGGGGACTAAAGGTGTGCCTGGATCTGGTAGCCGGACACACGAGCGACCAGCATCCATGGTTCAAAGCTTCGTCACAACGAGAACGCAACAAGTATAGCGACTACTACATGTGGACCGACACCATCCCCGATGATGAGCGCAGGACCGTGGAACGGCGGCACCGCACTCATGACCCAGCCATCGCCACTTGGGGCAGCTATGGCATGGCGAACGCTCCCCGTGCAAAATACTATCGTAAAAATTACTTCGAATTCCAGCCTGCATTGAATTATGGCTATGTCAACCCCGATCCTAATGACCCCGTTCAGCAAGCCATTGACGCTCCAGGGCCGCAAGCCGTTCGGCAGGAACTGAAAAGCATCATGTCCTACTGGATGGATATGGGCGCCGACGGTTTCCGTATTGACATGGCATCGTCGCTGATCAAGAATGATACCGACAAACAGGAGAACATCAAGCTGTGGCAAGGAATCAGACAATGGATGGACCAACACTATCCAAGATGTATTCTCATTGCCGAGTGGAGCAATCCCCAACAGTCGCTAGTTGCAGGATTCCATGTTGATTTTATGATACATTTCAACCTGAGGGGATATGACTCCCTGTTTTTCCCTCATGGTGCTCCCGATAGCGGGAATTATGATTACTGCTACTTTGACGCTAGTGGCAAGGGCGGCATCGAGGCATTTGTCAACAACTTCTCACAAGCCTACAATGCCACGCGCGGCATCGGCTATATCTCCATTCCCACCGGCAATCATGACATCATCCGCCACAATTATGGCACACGCAACACCATGGACCAACTCAAGGTGTGCATGCTCTTCCATCTGACTATGCCAGGTGTACCCTGCATCTACTACGGCGACGAGATAGGCATGAAATACACGACTGGACTGAGCAGCAAGGAAGGCTCGGGCCGCCGTGCCGGTTCTCGCACCCCCATGCAGTGGAGCGATAGCCGGAACGCCGGATTCTCGTCATGTGACCCCAGCAAGCTTTATCTGCCTGTTGATACCGAAGGCGGCAGTCTCACCGTCGAAGCACAGGATGACGACACGAACTCGCTGCTCAACTTTACCAAGAGACTGCTGCGCCTGAGGCACGGCCAGCCTGCCCTGAATAATGACGGCGACTGGCAAATGCTTAGTGCGATCGATCGCCCCTATCCATTCATCTATATGAGGGAAGCCAACGGCAAACGTCTGATCGTTGCCATCAATCCCAGTGCCAAGAAAGTTAAGGCAACCATCCCCTGCCAGCAGATCAATGGCAGCTCCCTCATCAAGACAGGCGATGCATCCTACCACAAGGGCAAAAAGGAAGACAAGATCACATTGCATGGGTTCTCGGCTGCAGTCTTTGAGTGATTTTTATGGAGTTTTGAGCTATTTTTCAAAAGTTTTCTCCCGAAAAGAACTCCCATTTGCCACACTTTTGCTATCTTTGCCCACTAGCAAAGGACGTCTGTGCCGTCTTCTTGCAAGAAAAAAAGCGGTTTTTCTTGCCATTGTGTTCGACTTACACTACCTTTGTATGTTTGAATTGTGGCGAAGGGCCGCAATGCGACATTTTCAATGATCTCTAAAATCAAGTTAACATTATGATTATCATCGGTATTGCCGGCGGTACCGGCTCAGGTAAAACAACAGTAGTACGCAAGATCATGGAACGCCTTCCCGAGGGCGAGGTGGGAGTGATTTCTCAGGATTCCTATTACAAGGACTCGAGTCATGTTCCCGTTGAGGAACGTCAGAACATCAACTTTGACGAACCTGCCGCTTTTGACTGGAATCTGCTGCTGGAACATGTCAAAATGCTCAAGCGCGGCGAATCCATCGAGATGCCCACCTACAGCTATCTGACCTGCTCGCGCCAGAAGGAGACCGTTCCCATGGGCCCGCATGACGTGGTGCTGATCGAGGGTATCATGGCACTGAGCGACGCACGCCTGCGCAAGATGATGGACATCAAGGTGTTTGTCGATGCCGACGGTGACGACCGCTTGATCCGTGTCATCTCCCGCGACTGCATCGAGCGCGGCCGCACTGCCCAGGCCGTCATCGACCGCTATCAGAAAGTGCTCAAGCCCATGCATCAGCTACACATCGAGCCGACGAAGAAGTTTGCCAACATCATCATCCCCGAGGGCGGCAACAACGAGGTCGCCATCAACCTGATCACCGACTACATCAAGGGTCGCCTGACTACCAATAAGAAAAAATGAAACTGCCCTGGCAACACAACGGCAAGCCAGCCGACGGTGAGAGAAAGCAGTCCGCCAAACGCAACGACAAGGAGACTGCAGCACAACTCAACGCATCGGGTGAAGCGGGCACGCTAGTGTTGAGCACCGACAATCTGGTGAAGAAGTATCGCCAGCGCACGGTGGTCAACCATGTCTCCATCAATGTGCATCAGGGTGAGATTGTCGGCCTGCTGGGTCCTAACGGTGCCGGCAAGACGACAACATTCTACATGACGACGGGTCTGGTGACGCCCAACGAGGGGCGCGTGTTTCTCAACGATGTCGATATCACCACCCTACCCGTTTACAAGCGCGCCCAGCTGGGTATCGGCTACCTGCCGCAGGAAGCATCGGTGTTCCGCACGCTGAGCGTTGAGGACAACATCCGCACCGTGCTGGAAATGACCAACCTCACGCCTGCCGAGCAGAAGGATCGCCTTGAGCAATTGATCAGCGAGTTCCACCTGCAGAAGGTGCGAAAGAACCTGGGTAACCGCCTGTCAGGTGGCGAGCGACGCCGCACCGAGATTGCCCGCGGCCTGGCTATCAACCCGCGCTTTATCATGCTGGACGAGCCCTTTGCCGGAGTAGATCCCATCGCCGTGGAGGACATTCAGAGCATCGTCTATAGCCTCAAGAGCAAGAACATCGGCATCCTTATCACCGACCACAATGCTCCCGAGACGCTGAGCATCACCGACAGGGCCTACCTGCTGTTCGAGGGCAAGATCCTATTCCAGGGCACCAGCGAGGAACTGGCCGAGAACCCCACCGTCCGCGACAAGTACCTCGGCCACAACTTCATTTTCAGGAGGAAGCACTTCGACTAAGCCACACCATCCTCTCCCCGCTTTGTCCACATGAACCGCAACGAGCAACGCAAGCGATGGGCCGAGACGCATCCCGAACTGGTCGCCAAGCATTCCATGAAACGCCGAATGGCAAGCCACGACTACTACGGTGTGGCTGTCTATATGGTAACGCTATGTGTTGAGGGCCGGCTCCCTTTGCTGGGAACGCTCTGCGGAAACGACGACTACCACGTCTTGCCATGGATTAGGCTCACTGAACTCGGGCGGCAGGTCAAGCAGGCATGGCTTGACATCCCGAAGTATCACCCCGAAGTAAAACTCATTGCATTCCAGCCCATGCCCGACCACATCCATGGCATCCTGCATGTGACGCGACCCATGTCGTGTCACCTAGGGCGTGTCATACATGGTTTCAAGAAAGGATGCAACGATGCCCTACGCTCACTTTCAGCGCCCGGCGACACCCCAACCACCCTGTGGGAAGAAGGTTACAATGACCGCATTCTTCATGGTGCTGGACAGCTGCAACGCTGGATCAACTACCTGATTGACAATCCACGGCGACTCTGGGTCAAGCGCAACAATCCGGAACTGTTTATCAGACACACGGGCATCACCATCGGTGGCACACCCGTCACTACCATGGGCAACAGGTTCCTCCTGGACTACCCCGAGAAAGTGAATGTCAAGTGTTCACGCAGCCTCACGCAGAGTGACATCGAAGGCCTGTGCCACCGCCTACTCACCCAAGCCAGCCGAGGAGCGGTACTAGTCTCACCATGTATCAGTCCCGGCGAAAAAGAAATCATGGCACGCGCCTTCGAGGCCGGATTCCCCATTATCATCCTTATCGAGAACGGCTTCGCGCCCATGCAGAAGCCCAGCGGCCGCCAGTTTGAAGCATGTGCTCAAGGCCGTCTGCTCATCATCGCCCCTTGGCCCCACCACGACGACAACCGCCGCATCACCAGAGCGCAATGTGAATTCCTCAACGACTTAGCCCGGTTCATCAGCCTCGACGACTGGCACGCCACGTGACGCGCCATCTCTGCGACCGTGACGTCACTTCCTTGCGGGCTAAGCCCGCAATACCATAACAACACATCCCACCACGTGACGCCCCCTCTACGACCGTGCCGTCTCTTCCTTGCGGGCTAACAGCCCGCAATACCACAACAACACATTCCTCCATGTGACGCCCCATCTGCGACCGTGCCGTCTTCGTACTGCGGGCTATAGCCCGCAATACCACAACAACACTTCCCACCACGTGCTCCCCTCTGTGACCGTGACGTTTAAGTATTGCGGGCTACCAGCCCGCAATACCACAACAACACATCCCACCACGTAACGCGCCCCATCTGCGACCGTGGCGTCTAAGTACTGCGGGCTACTAGCCCGCAATACCACAACAACACTTCCCACCATGTGCCCCATCCCTGTGACCGTGCCGTCTTCGTACTGCGGGCTACTAGCCCGCAATACCACAACAACACTTCCCACCACGTGACGTCCCCTCTGCGACCGTGCCGTCTTCGTATTGCGGGCTAACTGCCCGCAGTTCACCAAATTATTCCATATTTTTTCTTCAATAAAATTGCTGTTTTCCATGTTATTTAGTATATTTGCGGCAATTTATACTTAATATTGTTCAATGTCGCATTTTATTGCGGCGTGGATTGTTGCCAACATATTGTAAATCAAATATTTATGCTTTTTAATAACCATTTATTAACCAATTTAAATTTTAACGCTTATGAAGTACTTAAATTTTAAACTACTATTCTTCTTAGCGGCCCTGGCTTTAGCGATACCGCCAGCCTGGGCCGGAACTGTGACCGACGTGATCAATAGAGATGCCACTATATCATATGTCGGAGGAACAAATAACAGCTCATGGGTAGCAGATTTTTCCGTTACCGGTGCATCGGGTGCTGAGTATACAATCCATTCAATGGGCAATGGTAATTCACCATATTATGCTATTCGATGGAATACGAACGGATACCTATATGCAACTAAATCAGGTGGAAAATTGGTGAGCGTCACCATCAAGGGCTATGACTCTTTGAATAAGAAAGTGAATATTCTCGCTTCTAATTCTGCTTATTCTAGCCCAACAGGTGGTTATTTAACTCAACTTAATATTCCAAGTGAGAATACCAACCCTGGCAGTGTTACTTATAACTTCGAAGAAGAGTATAATTATATCGCTATTACAGGAGGTTCAAAAGGTATTTCAATAGCCTCTATCACAATCGTTTGGGAAACCGAGGGTGGTGACACGCCTACTAATCCTTGGATTACTGTAACTCCCAATCGTCTGAACATTGATGATGATGGTGGAGTCTTTACGGTAAGTGCTGCTAACATGCCTAACAGTGGTCTAGGTGTGAGTGTCGATAGCAGCTCGCCATCGAACGCATTCTCGTTCTCAAAAACAGACGATAATACGTTTAATGACCAATACAACTACTTCCCTCTTACAGAAAATTCTAATAATAAGTATGACTTAGAGAATGGTACAGTTCAAGTGAACTATACCGGTCATGCTTTGAGCGCTGCCGGTGTCATCAAATTCGAGAGTGACACTGAAAGCACTACTGCTGACGTGAATTACCTCTACGACGGTGACATCTACATCGTCGGCAACGTCAACGAATATTCTTGGAATGAGCCAGTTGCAGGCGTTCAGATGACAAAGAAGGCCGATGGCACTTATTATGCAGAAATCACTGCGAATGCTGGTGGTGACGGCTATGCTTATCTGTATTTCACCAAGGAGGTTGGCGCTGCTAACTATGATGCCCAGAGCGGAAGATTCGGTCCTGAAAGCAATGGCCTTTGGACCTATGCCAGCACTCTCAATGGTACTTACTGTAACCTGGATACCCAGGGCAACCTGAACACCATCAAGATAGCGCCGGGTAATTACATCTTCACGATTGACCCTGCAAACAACAAGTTCAAGATTGAAGAGGTTGCCGGACCTAAGATTTACAACAAGGTTACTGATGCCAGCCAGCTGATTGCAGGCAAGAAGTATATCCTGGTCTATGAGGCAAAACCTGCCTTCATGGGCAGTATTTATGAAGCATCCACTCCCTATGGTTTGTCAATTACTGGCCCAACTTTAGATGGAAGCTCAGTTAATATTGGCCAGTATGGAGATATCCGCGAGCTAACTCTTAGCGGAGATGCCAATGGTTGGTCATTCCATAATGGAGACGGCTATTTGAGTTGGGCCAACGGCAACTCACTGAAAACGGAGGCCGATGTGACAGATAATTCCAAGTGGACAGTTGATGATAATGACGATGGTTTCATTCTGAAAAATGCAGCTGATAACACAAGAATTCTGCAGTATAACACAAGCAGTCCTCGTTTCGCCTGCTACACTGGTAGCCAGAAGTCTGCTGTCCTTTATGTAGAGGATGGTGTTAATCCTGTTCTACCGACGGTAGTGGCTCCAACCATTCTACCCGAGGAGCGTGAGTTTGTATCCAGTGTTGAGGTGAGCATGACTTGCGCTACTGATGGTGCAACCATCTACTACACCGTCGATGGAACGGAGCCCACGACCAGCAGCACTGCTTACTCTGCTCCCTTTACCCTGAATGCCACGACGACCGTCAAGGCTATCGCAGTTCTGGGTAACGAGACCAGCCAGGTGGTTACTGCCACGTTCACCAAGACCGGCATCGAGACCATCGCTGCCGCTCAAGCTTTGCCAACAACTGGCACCAATGCCAACTTCACCTTTGTTGGTAACGCAGTGGTAACCTTCCACAACGGCAACCACCTGTTCATCCGCGACGCATCTGGCAGCGGCCTAATTTATGGTGTCAATGCCGAAACCAAGAAGTATGAAAATGGTGATGTGTTGACTCCCGGCTGGAAGGCCAAGAACTACGTCTATCAGGAGTACACTCCCGAGTTCACCAATCCCTCAGGAGTAGGTTCCACCGTCAACAACGGTCCCGTTGCCCCCGAAATCCTGACCACTCTGGCATTAACCGATGTCAACAAGTATGCAGGATTCAACAATGTGACCATCACGAGAAACAATGGTCAGAACTATTACATCAACGTCGGTGAGCAGGAAATCTGCTTGCGCAGGGCCTATACTGACCTGGTTAACGAGCTTGAAGTTGGCAAGGTTTACAATGTTGAGGGCGTTGTAGCTGTCTTTGAGGGCGCACCTCAGTTGAACTTGACCAAGGTGACCTTGGTTAAGCAGGCTCCTGAGTTGGCATTCAACCCGGCTAGTGTGACGGTTTATGAGGGTGTTCAGGACTTCCCCGAGCCCGCACTGACCGCTCCCGAAGGTGTTACTGTACAGAGCTACGCGAGCAGCAATACCGACGTTGTCACTGTTGACAACGAGGGCAAGGTGACCATCGTTGGTGTCGGCACCGCCGTCATCACCGCTACGACTACCGAGAATGACTATTATCTCTCAGGCACTGCAACCTATAATGTTGAGATCAAGGCCAAGGAGGCTGCCGGCCTGAGCTTCGGCGTGACTGAGCCCGTTACCGCCACCTATGGCGACGGTAACAACTTTGACGAGCCCGAGCTGACAAAGCCTGCTGGTCTGACTGTCACCTACACCTGCGAACCCGCTAGCGTGGCCACCGTTAATCCCGCCACGGGTGAAGTGACCATCATCGGCGCTGGTACCGCTACTGTTACCGCTACCACCGAGGGTGATGAATCACACAATGCAGGTTCGGCAACCTACACTATCAACGTGGCTAAGGCTGACGCTACCCTGAGCTTCGCCGAGGATGCCATCGAGGCTACCTACGGCGGCGAGGTTCCCGCTAACGCTTTGACCAACGAGGCCAACCTGGACGTTACCTACACCAGCA
>ONLH01000027.1 GCA_900318645.1 uncultured Prevotellaceae bacterium | reverse complement strand
GCGTCCATGATTTCAGCAGCCAGCTTGTCGGCCATAGTCTTGCCGCCACGCTTGCGAGCGAAAATGATCATGTTCTTCATTGAAACCGACTCTTTGCGGTCGGGGCGAATTTCGGTGGGCACCTGGAAGGTTGCACCACCCACGCGACGGGACTTCACCTCCACTTGGGGAGTGATCTTCTCCAACGCGGCTTTCCAGATTTCGAGAGGGGTCTTCTCTTCACTAGCCATCTTCTTGCCCACGAGATCCAGGGCACTGTAGAAAATGCGGTAAGACGTGTTCTTCTTACCATCATACATGAGGTGGTTGACGAACTTAGTTACGCGAACGTCACCGAACTTGGGATCGGGAAGGATGATCCGTTTTTTTGGCTTAGCCTTTCTCATTTTTTTTAAACACAGTTGTAGTTTTAAGTCTGCTTGGTTGTCTCTTGCTTTGTTCTTCAACGCCCGCCGCTGCGGCGCGTTTACTCAACCAAATGTCCAATCCAATAAAACTGAAAACTAAGTTTGAAATTAATTTTACTTTTTGAATTGTTTTAGTAAGTCTGGGCCGGTTGCGTCACCGATTTATTTTTTCTTCTTGGGACGCTTGGCACCGTACTTGCTGCGGCGCTGGGTGCGGCCTTCAACACCGGCGGTGTCGAGGGTGCCGCGGATGATGTGGTAGCGCACACCGGGAAGGTCCTTCACACGGCCACCGCGTACCATAACGATCGAGTGCTCCTGCAGGTTGTGGCCCTCACCAGGGATGTAGGAGTTCACCTCCTTGCCGTTGGTCAGGCGTACACGAGCAACCTTGCGCATAGCCGAATTCGGCTTCTTAGGCGTGGTCGTGTAGACACGAACACACACACCACGACGCTGAGGACAAGAATCCAGAGCGGGGGATTTGCTGGCAGATTCCAGCGCAGTGCGGCCTTTTCTTACTAATTGCTGAATAGTAGGCATCTTACTTTTGTTAGTTTTTAATTAATTTGACAAAAATTTTTCAGTTTGCTTCCCTGTCCTGGAGACCACTTAATCGCCCACGTTTTCAAGCGTTTAGCGCGATTTTTGACTCTTTCGGCGCAAAAAAGCGATGCAAAATTACAAACAATTTTTGTAACAGCCAAACATTTAATCGATTTTGTTAATATATAATGTACCCCCAGCACCTCAAAGTAAGTATGGTTTTTATGACCCAAACAAGCTAACTGTCTGATAATCAGCACCCTCGTAAATAGTGAACTTTATTTAATCTTAACATTATTTAACATCATTTAGCCGAATAATATGCCCAATTTGGGTAGTTTTCCACCGGACACCCAATTAAGGATAAAAAGCAAGCTGTAAGCGCCAAAAAGCCACAAAACAGGATGAAAGTAGCAGAAAAAGACCATTTACACATTATTATAATATATATAGGGGCACCAACTGAGGCATCGACCGTCAATCGGTAAGGTTCTAAAACAGCAAATAAACACCCCATCCGGGTCGGTATTCAGGATATTATGACTATATTTGCCACATCAACACAGACAACAACTCATCATCACGACAATGGACACAACACTTATTGCTCACCTCGCCTTTTGCGTCGCAGCGTTGCTCACCTTAATAGGCATGCTACTCAAGGACACCGCCCTGCTGCAACTCAACCACTTCAGCAACAGCCGTTTCAACTCCCATCTACAGGAGAAAGGCGAATTATATACCGTCCCTCGCCTAACGGCGATCGCGGTACTGGCTGGCAGCATCACCACCATGGCGAAAGAGTCCTGGATGGTCGTCATCATTCTCGCCGTAGTACTTGCCATTTTGGGCATCTACCTGCTCTCCAAGAAGCGCCCCGATGCCTCACATTTCAACGGACGCGCCATAGGAGTTTACGGCAGCTCGTTAATTCTATCGACCGTTGCAGTACCTGCCGCCGTCAGCTTTAGCATGAGCCCGGATACGATCAATTCGACCTATACTTATGACACAGCGCAGGCTATGCTGCTCTGTGCAGTCATATCTCCCCTACTCGTCATAGTCTCCAACTGGCTGCTGGGACTCTTCATGAAAAACGAGGAAAACGACACAAAATCAAGCGACAATAAATAATTAAAGTGTCAATTGAATATAGATATGATAATAAATTATTTTCCAATTATTTATTAAAATAGAAAATATTTTAATTATCGAGCTAAAAGAGCGTTCTAGAGGCGGTTTTTCACAGCAAAATACCAATATTCGGCTATTATTTAAACAATCACTTAAATAAAAGCACTGCAACCTATTTTACAACAATAGATTGCAGTGCTTAATTTCAATATAGTTTTAAATAAATTCAAGAGGTTCAATAAATGTAGGGAATTTAGTGGTCTTTGACCACAGCAAGGCCAGCGGCCTTGACTTGAATTAACCCCAGGGCGCACAGGTCGAAGACCTCGTGTGGCCTGGGGATGCAGACCCGAAATGGAACGGGCCCAGAATGGGGCCACTTAGGTCAAGCGATAGTCATTCCATTCAATACCGGCATTCTGAAGGTGTTTGCGGTATTCACTTTCAAAGCTCTCTCGTTGATGATGAATGCGCTGGTTATTAATGTAATTAGCCACTATCTCTTTGTCACGCAATGCGTAGGTGAACGCTCCGTACTCCTTTCCCCAGCCTGCAAATTGCGGAAAAGAGTCCCGGTTCTGTTTTATCCACTGACTTGTTGACAACTTGATATCACGCACAAGATCAGATAAACGCACTGAGGGATGGAGATTGACCAATAGGTGGATGTGATTCTCAATGCCATTGATGGCATACAATGTTGACTGTGAATTCTGCACAACACGCGCAATGTACCGGTACAACTGGTCGCACGATGTGAGCGGCAAGGTCATCTCACGCCTATAGGTGTTAATGACGATATGATAAATGGCTGTTACTGCACTCATGATCTATAAATTTTACGAAGACAAAGTTACAATAAATAAGGCATTGTGCCAAATGGTGCAATGACTGATGTTAGTGGCCCCATTCAGGGCCCATGCCGTTACGTGTCCATGTCCCCATGCCACACAGACCTTCGGCCTGTGCGCCATGGGGTTAGCGCAAGTCAAGGCCGTTGGCCTTGCGCAGGCCTCTGGCCTGCTACTCGCCTTGTAGACCCATACTTTATAGCAGATTCATTTATATTAACCAAGGTAGCTGCGAAGCCAGCCACAAACAGACTCACCTGTTTTGATTGATTCTTTATACGTTCTCGTCGAGGGTGTTCTCTAAGCTATCAATTTCAGTGAGCGACGGGACATCCTTAAGGTATTTTAGAGCTTCTGGATTAAGGATAGAAAGATACTCCTCATAGGGGATGAAACGCCCGCCCATCGACTTGAGGTGAGCTGTCTCCAACTGGCAGTCAATGAGTTTTCCGCCGACACGTTGCATCACCCTTGCCAGGTGAATCAGAGCCAGTTTAGAGGTGTTAGGCTCACGCGAAAACATGCTTTCACCAATGAAACAGCTGTCCATTGCCATGCCATAGAGTCCCCCCACCAGATTGTGGTCCTTGTCCCAGACCTCAATACTATGGGCCATTCCCCTGAGATACATATTGGTATAGGCTTCCATCATGTCTTCACCCAACCAGGCGCCCTCATGATCATAACGGCCGTCCACCTCGCTACATCCCTTGATAACCCCCTCAAAGTCATCATCAAACGTCACGTGGTAGCGTTTCTTGTTCATCAACGTGCGCATCGAGTGAGAGATGTGAATCTCGTCAGGAAAGATGACAAAACGCTGCATGGGGCAATACCATGCAGGACAAGGCCAATCCCTAAAGGAGAACCAGGGAAAGATGCCGTAGCTGTAGGCGAGCATCAGTCGTTCCTCACTCAGGTCTCCACCGATTGCCAACAGTCCGCTCTCCTCACCCAGCCTGGGATCCGGAAACACAAGATCGTCACTCAATTCAAAAACCATATACTTTTTCTATATCTTTTTTCGTTTTTTCGTTTTGTTCGGGTACACACGGGACTCATGCAAAGTCGCCAAGCCGCTAAGTCTTCTATTGTTGCTCGCAAGAGGCTTGCAACATTTTAATCACTAATTAGCGAGCATTGTGTTAGTTTCATTCTTCCAGTTTCAACTCGTCGATAGCATACTCGCCGCCCTGCTTGAGGGATCCGAATAAGATTTCTCGCACAAGTCTAGTCTTGAGGAGGTTGTGGATCACACGGTCCATCTCGCGTGCTCCATACTCCTGGCTGTAGCCTTCATTCAACAATTGTTCACGAGCCTGGTTTCCAAGTTTGAGGGTCACCTTCTTGGCATCGAGCATTTCCTGCAATTCACGCAGTTTCTTGTCCAGAATCATGCCTGCCATCTTGCGGTCCATATCGTTGAACACGACGATGGAGGACAAACGGTTGATAAATTCGGGCTTGAACGTCTTTTTCACCTGTTTGAGCATAGCCTGTCCGGCGGTAACCGTAGAAGCAAAGCCCACCGAAGCCTGTTTTGCGAACTGTGCTCCGGCATTGCTGGTCATGATGAGCACGACATTGCGGAATACCGCTTTGCGCCCCTTATTGTCGCTCAAGGTTCCGTAGTCCATCACCTGCAAGAGCAAATTGAAAACATCGTCGTGGGCCTTCTCGATTTCGTCAAGCAGGAGCACACAGTCGGGATGCTTGCGCACGGCATCGGTCAGCAGGCCACCGTCATCATATCCTACATAACCTGCGGGAGAGCCGATAAGTTTGGCAACCGTATGCTTCTCGACATACTCACTCATGTCGAAGCGCACCAGTTCCACACCCATTTCCTTGGCCAGGACACGTGCCACCTCGGTTTTTCCTACGCCCGTGGGGCCAACAAACAGCAATGACGCCAAGGGTTTATTCTCATCGACGAGTCCAGCCTTGGACATCTGCACGGCATCAACGACCTGTTTGACAGCCTCGTCTTGACCGTAAATCTTGTCCTTGATGCGTTGCTCCAGCGTTTCAAGGCGACCGTTGTCATCCTCGTCCATGGTGAGGGAATCCACCTTGGCGATACGCGCAAGCACACTGGCGATGAGCGCTTTATCCACGTGACGGTCATCCCCTTCCTTGCGGTTCATCTGCAACCAAGCCCCTGCCTCATCGATCAAGTCAATGGCCTTGTCGGGCAAGTATCGGTCGGTAATATGGCGAGCGCTACCCGTAACTGCAAGTTCCAACGCATCATCGTCATAGGTTACCCCATGAAACTTCTCATAGCCCTCCTTGAGCATCTTCACAATCTTCAACGCCTCGTCGATGCCAGGCTCCTCGATGGGCACCTGCTGGAAACGGCGCATCAAGCCGCGGTTGCGCATGATGTAGCGGTTATATTCTTCATAGGTGGTCGCCCCGATGAAGCGCACTCGCCCACCCTCCAGATAGGGTTTCAGCAGGTTGCTGGCATCCATCGATCCTTCACCCGTCTGCCCGGCCCCTACGATATTGTGAATCTCGTCGATGTATAGGATGGCTCCTTTCTCGGCTGCAATGCCTTTCATCACCGTCTTGAGCCGTTTCTCAAAGTCGCCACGGAATTGTGTGCCGGCAATCAGAGAACCCAGGTCCAGTTGGTAAATCTTAACATCACGCAGAGTCTCGGGAACGTTACCGTCCTCGATGCGTTGCGCCAATCCATAGACGATGCTGGTCTTGCCCACGCCCGGTTCACCGATGTGCAGCGGGTTGTTCTTATCCTTGCGACACAAAACCTGAATAGTGCGGTCCAATTCCGTTTCACGCCCGATGAGGGGGTTGTGGTCTGCCAGATGATCATTGATGCAGAGCACATAGTCACGCCAGCTGCTCGGTACAGCATCGTTGCCAACTGGCTGCACTTCTTCCACTTCATCGGTTTTCATCTCATAATTCTCATTCGGCGCGTCAGGATAATTCTCGCCCAACGCCTCAAAGAAATCACCCTTGTCTTCGTCACTGACGAGCAGGTGCAGGCAATTTGCAGCATAGGAATCCTTCAAGTCCATCATCTCATGAATCAGGTGATAGACATCGACCATCCCGACTTCAGCATTGTGACAAAGCACTACCACGGCAGCCATCAGTTGCTCATACTGGTAGGAATAAGTGATGACTGGCTCGGGCTCATCTTCAGGGTAGCTCTCCATGCCAGCGATGCGTTCCCGCAACTTCTCTATGACATTATTAATTAAGAGATCGGTTGTCACGAAGGTAAGGGCAGTCCTCACCTTGCCGTCGTTGAGAGCCGTCAGCAGGATGTGCTCAGGGGTAACCAGCTTGTTCTTGTTCACGCTGGCAAGGACCGAAGCATCGGTCAACATTCGCTGTAATGCTTGTGATACTTTTATTTCTTCAGGCATAGTATATTATCGTGTATTTTCTTTTGCTTGTGATTGTTTCTTTTATTCGGGTTCACAGGTAATCTGCAGCGGGAAGCCTTCGTTACGCGCCATGGCTCTGGCCTGGTTGGCCTTGGTCATCGCCATATCATAGGAGTACACGCCCACGATGGCCTGACCCTCGCGATGCACCTTCATCATGAGCATTACGGCCTCGTCGGTAGGTTTGCCGAACACAACCTGCAGCACGTGGGTGACAAATTCCATGGTCGTGAAGTCATCGTTATGGAATACCACCTTGTATTGCCGCGGCTCCTCAATGCGTATTTTTTCGCGGGTCGCCGCACCGGTGCCCGTCCCTCGCTGATTATTACCTGCCATAATTGTTGATGTCTTGTTTTTCCATGACAAAATTACTCAATAAATCCCATTTACGCAAATTCTATGCCAACAGTGTGCCACTGGTCAAGCGTGACAGGCATCATACAATTTCCTGAGAGAAAATGAATGAAGAAAAGCTCAGGTTGCAAAAAATACACTATATTTGCGGAAAATAATGAAAGGTAACATCTTCATCCGTTTTTTGAAACGCTCTTTCCTGTGTAGACTGGTGGCTATCGTTTCCGTGTTCGCATGTCATCTTGTGATGATGGGCGAAAATGCCGACTCGCTATACATCATCTATGTCAATGCCGACAAGGGTAAGAAAGTTGAGATGGTCAACAGCTTGTCACGCCAGCTGTACGACCAAGAAGTTACCGATACGCTCTACTTGTGCTCCCCTGCAACCAGGTCTGATGTGGTTGACGCTATGATGCATTACCTCATGTCAGAGCATTACTACGACCAAGACAAATATGAGGAAGCTCTCATGGAGGGACAACGTGCCCAGGAACTGACCCAAGACCGAAAGGCAGACAAGTTCCTGAGCGACGTGCTGGGCCTGCTCAGCAACGCCCAATACCGTATTGGAGACTATGATGAAGCGTTAAAGACTCTGCTGCACGCCTATCAAGTGGACAAGGAGCTCAACAACAAGCGCCTCATCAGTAGTGACCTCAATTCATTGGGAGCCATCTATCTGGCTGTGGGGCAGCCGAAACCGGGCATCCAATTTATCGAGAAAGCCGTTGCCATGGAGCGCGAGTTGGGCCGCAAGGATCGTCTCGCCACCAGGCTGGGAGTTGCCAGTGAACTATACCTGCTCAACGATGACCCCGAAAATGCCATGAAGGCCATTGAGGAGGCCTACAAAATAGACCTCAATGACGGGCGCATGAAGAAAGCGGCAGTCAGGCTGGTACAAAAAGGTGCCATACTGGAGTATCAGTCCCGCCTCGATGAGGCGCGCGCCACCATCATGCAAGCGCTACCCGAACTGGAGAAAGACGGTAATGCCTATTCCCTGGCCGTCGGGTACAACCAGTTAGGCTCTATCGAGCAGAAGCTAGGCAATATTGACGCTGCTGCCACATGGTATGACAAGGCATTGAACCAGAGTGTCCTGTGCGGCTCGCCCAAGGTGGAACGCACTGCAGAACGTGGCCTGTGGGAAACCCTACGCAAAAGCAACCCTAATGTGGCTTTAATCCATCTGGAACGCTATACCGCGCTCACCGACTCGATGCAACGCGAGATGTCTTCCATGCGGATGCAGGTGATGGAAACGACAATCATCAACAATGAGCAGAACGAGGTAAACAAGAAGAGCAAGCTCTTTACTAAACTGATACAATGGGGCGGCCTATCTCTTGTCTTGATGCTAACGGCCATGATTGGCGGACTCTTTATTTCCTGGCGCAGAGGTCAGAAGACCCTGCACATGCAGCGCCAGACCCAAGCCATGAGGTCGCACTTCTTCACCAACATCACCCATGAGCTGCAGACCCCGTTGACCGTTGTCCTTGGGGCTGGCCAAGAGTTGCTGGAATGCGGCAAAAGCAATGCCGAGAACAACAAACAGCTGGGCGAAATGATTGTCCGTCATGGAAAGAACATGCTGGGGCTCGTCAACCAACTGCTTGACATTGAGAAAGTCAGGGGTGGTGCTAAGCCCATCATGAAACAAGGTGATATCGTGATGTTTATGCGGCTGCTGGTAGATAACTTCACCACTGCCGCCAACCAGAAGTTCATCAACCTGTCATTTTCATCGACGGTAAACACGATGCCTGTGACTTTTGCACCCGAATACGTACGCAAGATCGTCCATGGGCTGATTGCCAATGCCTTCAAATTTACGCCCCGCAACGGCAGTGTCAAGGTGGCACTGACATTCCCCGAAAACGGCAGAGTCCAGTTCAGTGTGAGCGATACCGGCAATGGTATCCCTGCCAAAGAAAAGGAACACATCTTTGAACCGCTGTCGCAGTCGCTCATTTATGATGACAACAGCCCAGAGGTGGGTGTTGACCTCTCGCTCGTCAACCAGCTTGTACTGGCCTTGAATGGCACGATCACTGTTGACAGCGAGGAGGGTCGTGGCACATCCTTTACCATCAACCTGCCGGTTCAGGCCAGTAACGATCCAGCCCAAACGGAGTTAACCAATTCCCTGAGTTTTGCCGAGGAGCGTATCAAGGGTACCCGAAGGAAACGCCAACGTCCCCTGGTATTCATCGTCGATGACAACGAGGATGTGGCATTCTTTATTGCCAACCACCTGAAGGAAAACTACGAGCTGCGCTTTGCCCATGACGGCCGTGAAGCGTTGAACAATGCCCTGGAACTGGTACCGGCGCTTATCATCACGACCCTGAGAATGCCTGTCATGGGCGGAAAGGACTTCATCAGGCGAGTGCGTGCCAACAACACGTTGAGCCATATCCCCATCATCGCGATGACCTCCGACACCAGTGAACAGGAGCGACTGTCATGTATTGAGGCTGGTGCCGATACCGTGCTCGTCAAGCCCTTTAATTCCACCGAGCTTGAACTGGTTACCAAGCACCTCATTGACCAGAGCGCCAAGTTGCGTGAGCGCATCACCAAGACCATGGGCGAGTCCAAGACAACCTCGATCAGCAAGGAGGACAAGGACTTTATCAACCGTCTAGTAGAGGTCATTCATGCACAGCTTGCGCTGGAAGACATCGACATGAACCACATTGCCGCCGCCATGTCCTTGACTCCCAAGCAGCTGCGCACCCGCGTCATGTCAATTACCGGCCTCACCCCAGTAGCCTATATCCTGCAGGTGAGACTGAACTATGCCCGTCACATCATCGCTAGCGACGACAGCTCGCTGACCACGGTAGCTGCCAAATGCGGATTCCAGAATCTGTCCCACTTCTCCAAGGCTTTCAAGCAGCAGTTCGGAGTGAGCCCGACGCAATTCCGCAAGAATCCTGACAGCATCAGTCCCCCACCCCCACCCAAGTAGAGAACTATCTGACAAGCCTATATATAAACCCTATAATACATTGAATAGATATGACAACTCCAAAAGAAACTAACAAGCCCCTCCCCGACACTGAGTATCATCGTGCCCAGCAGCTCATCAACCAATCCATCGCAGCGATGGATGATAAGGCCCATATCGAATACCGCTCCACCATCGAGCGCGCCAATCCGCCATCGCGACTGCAACAATGGAGGCAACGGCTACGGCGCCTGTTTTCATGACAGAGTATTGCATTCTTTGGCGTTTTTCGCTGGTAATATACGGATATTTTGTACCTTTGAGGTCTCAAAACAAATCACTATTTTTGACGACATGAAGCGTACGCTATTGATCATTATGTTGTTATGGAACATCCTCGGCGGGCATGACATGATGGCTCAGGACTGGGCCGGCAAGACCCGTTACCACCAAGCCAATCTCGAGTTGCAGCAGGGCGCCCGTGACCCGCAGCGCATTGTCCTCATGGGCAATTCCATCACCGAGTTCTGGATGGATACTCACCCGCAGTTTTTCACCGACAACCACCTTGTGGGGCGTGGCATCAGCGGCCAGGAGTCCTACGAGATGCTGGCCCGTTTCAGACAGGACGTTATTGCCCTGTCGCCGCGTGCTGTGGTCATCAATTGCGGAACCAACGACATAGCCGAGAACTTCTGCCCCTATGATGAGGACATCACGATGGACAACATCCAGTCCATGACCGAACTGGCCCTGCACAACGGCATCAATGTGGTTCTCTCATCGGTATTGCCCTGCAGCCACTTCATCTGGAACAGGTCGGTACGCAATGTCCCCGAGAAAATCCAGTCACTGAACGCGCGCATCCAGGAATTGGCCGAGAGGTTGCATCTCCCCTATATCGACTACTACGGATCAATGGTCTATAACGAAAGCGGTGCCATCAACCCCGCCTACAGCGAAGACGGCGTTCACCCCAATGCTACAGGCTACAATGTCATGGAGCGGTTGCTGCTGGATGTCCTGAAGACGATTACTACACATTAACTTAAAATTATATCAACAAAAAAATGAGAAAAATCACTGTTATCATCATGGCACTTGCTGCAATGACAGCGGTTGCCGCCACTCCCATCAAGGCGGTGGACCGTGAGAACCTGGACCCGAGCACGGCTCCAGGCATCAACTTTTATCAATATGCCTGTGGCGGCTGGATGTTCAACCACCCGCTAGACCCGCAGTATGCCCGTTTCGGCACCTTTGACCAGCTGGCAGAGAACAGCCGCAACCAGGTCAAGGACATTATCACTACGCTGGGCAACAACAACCCGCGCGGCAGCATCAAGCAGAAGGTGGGTGACCTCTATGCCCAGGGTATGGACAGCATTCGCCTCAACAGCGAGGGCATGGCTCCGCTTAAGGACTACATCGACCAACTCAAGTCACTCCCACGCGACCAGTTTATGGCCGCCATCGCCGACCAGCATCGCGGCATCGCAGCCCCCTTCTTCAACTCGGCAGTCATGGCCGACCTGAAGGACTCGAACACCAACATGTTCTACCTGATGCAGGGCGGCCTGGGAATGGGCGACCGCGACTACTACCTCGAGAAAGACGCCAACACCGTCAAGGTGCGCGACGCCTACGCCAAATACATTCAGCAGTTGTTCCAACTCATCGGCTACAAGAAGGCTGCTGCCATGAAGGCTTCGCAGCACGTAATGTCTATCGAGACCGCCCTGGCTCGCGTCGCCATGACTCGCGAGGAGACCCGTGACTACAGCAAGCTCTACAACGTGGTGACCCTGGACCAGCTGCGCGCCGACTATCCCAACATCAACTGGAGCCAGTACTTTGCCGGACTGGACATCAGCGAACTTGACAAGGTGTGCGTCTTCCAGCCCAAGTCGCTGGCCAAGGTCAACGAGATGATGGCCACACTCAAGGAAGCAAGCGTGAGAGAATACCTCATCTTCAAGTATATCGATGCCGCTTCGCCCTACCTTAGCGATGCCTTTGCCGACGCAAATTTCGACATGTACAGCCGCGCCATGAGTGGCAAGCAGGTGAAGATGCCGCGCTGGAAACATGCCCTCGACGTGCCCAACACGATGCTGGGCGAGGCCGTTGGCCAGCTCTATGTAGAGAAGTACTTCCCTGCCGACAGCAAAAAGAAGATGCAACAGCTCGTAGATAACCTGAAGCGCGCCCTTGGCGAGCACATCGCTACCCTGTCGTGGATGAGCCCCAAGACCAAGGTCAATGCACTCGTGAAACTTAACAGCTTCACCGTCAAAATCGGTTATCCCGACAAGTGGCGCGACTACAGCGCCCTGGACATCGATCCCGCCAAGAGTTATTGGGAGAACATCATGGCTGCTCGCCGCTTCCAGGCCGAGTATGAATACAGTCAGCTGGGCAAGCCGGTCGACAAGGAGCGCTGGTACATGACGCCCCAGACGGTCAACGCCTACTATGAGCCCTCGACCAACGAGATCTGCTTCCCCGCCGGCATTCTCCAAGCACCCTACTTCGACCCCAATGCCGACGACGCTTGTAACTATGGCGCTATCGGCGTGGTGATCGGCCACGAGATGACCCACGGCTTTGACGACCAAGGCCGTAACTTCGACGCCAACGGCAACATGGTGGACTGGTGGACCCCCGAGGACGCAGCCAAGTTCCAGCAGCTGGCCGACAAACTGGGCGCACAGTACAGTGCCGAGATTGTTGCCGACGATATCCATGCCAACGGCACCTTCACCATGGGCGAGAACATCGCCGACCACGGTGGACTGCGCGTAGCCTACAGCGCTTTCAAGAACACCGACCAAGGTAAGGGCGACAAGAAGATTGACGGCTTCACCCCCGATCAGCGTTTCTTCCTGAGCTATGCCAACGTATGGGCAGCCAACATCACCAAGGAGGAAAAGCTGCGCCGCACCAAGGTAGATCCCCACAGCCTGGGTGTGAATCGTGTGAACGTCGCCATCCGCAACCTGGAGGAGTTCTTCAACGCCTTCAACATCCAGCCCGAGATGCCCATGTGGCGTGACCCCGCCGACCGCGTCATCATTTGGTAATATAGACGTTAGACGTTAGACGTTAGACGATTAGCCGTTAGCGGACATCCATCTGTTAACGGCTAATTAGTTTTAACAAAGAATTATTCGGTTCCATGCAGTCTTTTCATCCAATATGGCATCATAACAATAAAGGACAACTTTATTGGATGGACATGGAGCATGTCATCGGGGCGGCTCTGGCTGGTGACCAACAGGCTATCGCCAAGCTCTATAACGCGTATTCCCACAAGGTGTTGGGGATATGCTATAACATTGTGGGCAATCGTGCCGTGGCTGAAGAATTGTCCCATGATGCCTTTGTGCTGGCCTTCTCCAAACTGGATCATCTGCACAACCCTAACCGTTTTGACGCTTGGGTGTCAAGCATTGCGGCCAATGTGGCATTGCGCTACAAGCAACGAAATCATGCCCTAGTCACTGTTCCTGTTGATGACATTCCAGATGAAACTTGGATTGCAGAGGAGCCTACCGACATACCGACGATGGCCGAAATCATAGCTGCAGTGAACGCACTGCCAAACGGTTATGGCAAGGTGTTCAAGATGGCGGTCATGCAGGACATGTCTCATAAGGAAATCGGCGAAATCCTGGGTATTGCCGCCCATTCCTCATCATCACAACTGGCAAGAGCCAAGAAGATGTTGCAACACTCGCTGGCCAAGTATTGGGCCATCGTGCTGCTTACGCTGCTCACGCCCCTGGCATTGTTACTCCTGCGCCAGCCCAAAACAATTGAGGAGAAGCAGCCAAAGACAGCCGAAACAAATGAACCCATAGTCACCGATGACATTCCACAAGCGGCTAAGCCCGCCAGTCAGCAACGTAAAGAAAGCCGCAACATGGCCATTACTGTCCCCGAGAGATACGAGCAACCAAATGTGAGCACCACAGACACGGCTCATCATGAGGAAGTTCCAAGACAGATGGTTGACACTACTACTGTTCCTGTTGAAAACACTCTTCCTCATCTCAAACTGAATGGTGACATCCACTTTGCAGACGTTCGTCAAGGCACCACCATCCGGCCAAAGAAAGACGCTTTCAAGCGCTGGTCGGCAGATTTGGCTTATACTGGCCAACCATCTCGAGAGGCTGACCGAATGAATACTCACAACTTTGTCGTACCCGATTATATTGCGCCAACTGTTCCAGGAGAGCCTGATCCCACCTTATCGATTGACAACTGGAGCGATTATATCGCTTATCTTGAGGAAAAGAGTGACATCACGAGTGGACTGTCTGAAGAGGATCGCATCATGCGACAGATTGCAATGAGCAACGAGCCGCTCAACAATGGCCAAATCGTTCGCAAGACTCACCACAGCCTGCCTCTAACCTATTCCTTGTCGTTGAGGTATCAAGCCAACAAGAGAATCGGCTTGGAGAGCGGCCTCCAGTACACAAGACTCAACTCGTTGTTCCAAACGGGTGAGGGGATCAACCGCATCGATGAGAAACAGCGCATCGATTACCTGGGCGTGCCGTTGAAAGTCTCTTATCGCATTTGGAGCGGCAAACATGTCGGCATCTATACCTCGGCAGGCGTGACGCTGGAGATTCCAGTCAAGTCAACAGTCACGACAGAGTATATATTGAACAACCAGCCACAACTGCGTGACAGCCATCACCTGGATGTGCCGCTGCAGTGGTCAACCGGCATTGGCATCGGTGTTCAGTACAATATCACTCCCAGCATCAGCATCTTTGCAGAGCCTGGCGTACAGTACTATATCCCTGACGGCAGCGGCTTTGAAACCTACCGCACACAGCATCCGTTCACCATCACAATTCCCGCCGGATTGCGATTCACCTGGTAGTTAAAATCAGCAAAATGATGCAGTCTTTTATCGCCTTATGGTATCATAGGTTATAGAACGATATTATCATCTTTAATAACCTAAAAAAATAACTGCTATGATGAAAAGAAGCATTCTGCTAGTAGCCCTTGCCTTGATGGCAGTGTCACAGGTTGCGGCAAACGAGTACATGTATACGCCTTTTGTACGCGAAGGCGTAAAATGGGTTTACTATTATGTCAATGAGGATGGTTTCTATCCTGCTGACACCATATTGGGAAAAGGCAAAGTCTATATGAACCTTGAATTCAAGGGCGACACCGTCATCAACGGACTCACCTACAAAGCCATGCACAAGTACCACGGCGGTGCCATTAACGCCAATAATGACACAATGCCTATCTACATGCGTGAGGCAGACAAGATCGTATACGCGATAGTGCCAGATGGCAAAATGTATCCCGATTGTCCTATCGGCAACTCCTTTTCACCCGACATTTATGACCTCATCAGTGAAGGCAAGGAGTTTATCTTATACGATTTCAATGATCCCGTAGCCTTTTGGGATAAACTTGTGAACCAATCAGGTTATGATGACCAGTATCAGCATTGCTACACCGACACAATAGCACTTGGCGCTCATCTGGCCAAGCAATATGTTGGTAGCCTATGTGGGGGTGATTTCCGCATTATTGAGGGAGTGGGCATCGATGCTTTTTCAAGTTACACACTTGATTTCTTCATGGTGTTGCCAACGGGTTACGGTACCTATTTTGGCTTGAGCCATGTTGTCGAAGGCGGTGAAATAGTCTATAAGGGACAGAAGTTTGACGAGAGCATTTTGGAGAACAAGCGTGGTGATGTCAACGAGGATGGTGAAGTCAGCATCTCAGATGTCACAACCTTGATAGATATCTTGCTGGGACGTTAAATCCTCCACATTAGCACGAAATACTGTTTTATCGCACTTCCTATGCAGTCCATGATGGTCTGGCGGCATCTACACTTGTAGAGAACCAAACCATCATGGATTTATAATGTACAAACTGACGGATTACCTATTCAACGGGCTATTGTATGTCAACAATATGTCCCGACCACGCCACAAGCGGTTGAGCCAACTGATGATATATGCCACAACGGCATGCCAGTCACATTGCAAGCACTGCAATATCTGGCAGAAAAAGCGTGAGCACCTGTCGCTCGATGACATCAAGCGCATCATGCAGAGCCGTTGCATCACGAGCAGGACGACCGTCGGGCTCGAAGGCGGTGAATTCATCCTGCATCCTCAAGCAAATGAAATCTTAGAATGGTTCCATGAGCACCACCTTAATTACACGCTGCTGACTAATGGCCTCGCTCCTCAACGGGTTATCGATGCCGTGAGGCAATTCCAACCGCGCCACCTGTATGTCTCACTCGACGGAGACAAGGAGACCTACAAGAGGATGCGCGGCTGCGACGGATTTGACAAGGTGATTGAGGTCGTTGAGACCTTGAAGGACGACGTACCACTGTCGCTCATGTTCTGCCTGTCGCCGTGGAACTCGTTCAAGGACATGGAGCATGTCATCGATGTGGCCTTGCATTACGGCATTGACGTGCGCATCGGCATCTATGGCACGATGGCGTTCTTTGACACCACGAGCGAGCTGATTGAGGCGACCGATTTTGTGGGCCGTATTCCCTCTAACATCCACAAGACACAAGAGAACTATGACTTTGTAGCACTTTATGATCAATGGCGGAGTGGCAACCTGCGACTTCGCTGCCAAAGCATCATGAGCAGTCTGGTCATTCACAGTAATGGTGATGTACCCTTGTGCCAAAATCTTGATGCCAAGTTGGGCAATATCCACAATCAGTCGCTGGATGATATTTTCAACGGTCAAGCTAATGCGCTCACTCAGTGCCGATACTCCAGGCAGTGTAACGGTTGCTGGATTAATTTCCATCGCAAGTATGACATCATCCTGATGCGCAACCTTGAACGCTTCATACCCAAACAGATAATTGAACGATTCTATGGCCCTTATCAATGGTGCAACAATCCCAAATTCACTTATCGCAAACATCTTCAATCATTATGATACAGCAACTCATTAACCGCTATAAGCGTATGCGCACCGAGCGCTATCTCAACGAGACCTATCATTGCCAATATGCCTTCGTCGGTATGGGCCAACATAGCTTGACCAACCTCTACCCCGTGCTTCACTATCTGCAAGTGCCATTGAAATACATCTGCGTGACCAATGGGCGCAAGGCAAGACTGATTGAACGCAAATTTAAGGGTATAAAAGCAACAACCAAGCTTGATGACATCCTCAATGACAAGGAGATTAAAGGCGTTCTTGTTGCCGCATCACCTAATGCCCATTTTTCCATTGCCTCACAAGTGTTGCAAAGCGGCAAATCACTGTTCATAGAGAAACCGCCTTGCCAATCGATCTCCCAACTGCAAAAACTTATCGAGTTGCAACAAGAATTCGGGTCACGGGTAGCGATGGTGGGACTTCAACAGCGTTATGCGCCTGCAGTCCAACTGCTCAAGAAGCGGCTAAAACGCGAGCGACCGCTCAACTATGACCTGCATTATCTCACTGGTGCTTACCCAGAGGGCGATGCCCTGCTCGACTTGTACATCCACCCATTGGACTTGACAACGTGGCTGTTTGGTAAGGCCGAAATCGTTTCCTATTTAGAGATTGATGAACATTCCTATATCCTGATGCTTCGGCACCAACACATTGTCGGCACGATAGAGTTGTCCATCTGCCACTGTTGGCAAGACGCTCAGCAATCACTCATCGTCCACACCCACTCGGGCTCTTACCATCTAAATCAATGCGAAGAACTGAGTTTTGTTCACAAGCGACCTGTCATCGCAGGTATCCCTGTGGAAAAAATCCGTCCCCAACATCAATCGCTCGAATACCTGTACCGTCACGACAGTTTCTCCCCCACCATTGCAGGCAACTCCATTTACACCCAAGGCTTCTTCCAAGAGATCTCCACCTTTGTCAACGCCATTGAGGGAAAGAAAGCGAATGTCCTTACCGACCTTCAATCCGTTGAACCGACACTAATACTGATAGACAAGATTATGGGATAATGTCTTATCGTCAATTTGTGGTTTAGTCCAGGATGCTGGGCTCGGGGATTTCTTGGCCGCGGCAGAAGCGGACGGCGATGTGGCGGTCGTCACCCGAGTAGATGAAGCGTTCGAGTCGTTGGGGCAGCGTGTAGTTGCTATGGTTCAGGTCGCTGTCGTCAATAACGAGTGCATCAAACTCGTAGCCTGGCTCAAAGCTGCCCACGCGCCCGAAGAAGCTGCCTGCCGACTTGGTGGCGATCCAGAAAGCCTCAGGGAGCGTGAGGAAGTGCTTGCCCTTATACTTCTGGTCGTAAAGTTTGCTTACCTGGATGGCATAGACCATCACGTGCATAATGCTCATGTCATGGCCTCCGCTGATGTCGCTGCCAAATCCCACCTTCACGCCCTTCTCGATGAAGGAGCGGATGGGCGCGATGCCAGTCTTCAGGTTGATGTTCGACGTGGGACAATGTGCTACCATCACGTTGCGACGGCTCATCAGTTCCAGCTCTTCGCCTTCACTGAAGACGCAGTGTGCCATGATGGTAGGTGTCTGCCCGAAGAGGCCATAGCGGTCGTAGGCATCGCCATAAAAACGACTCTCGGGTTCCAACTCACGCACCAAGGCAACTTCACTCGGATTCTCCGACAAGTGGGACTGCACGGGCACCTGGAACTTCTGTGCCTGTTCGCCGCAGGCCCGCAACATGGCTGGCGAGCATGAGGGTATGAAACGTGGCGTGATAATGGGTCTGACGAGGCCATCCGGGTCGTTCCATTCGGTGATGAGCGCCTCGTTCCTTGCCACGGCCTCATCAACGCTTTCAAGCAGGGCATCGATGGAGTTGCGGTCCATATTTACCTTTCCGACCAATGCACCCATGCCAGCGTCGCGGAACAATTCCATGAGCAGACGCGTGCTCTCCAGATGGGTTGTGGCGAAGGTAGCGGTGCGCATCGTGCCATAGCGCCACAGGTCGTGCACGAAGCGGCTGTACATACGCCTTGCGTAGCGCGTGTCACTGTATTTCGCTTCCTCGGGGAAGGTGTAGTTGTTGAGCCACTCCAGCAGCTCCATGTCCATGGAGATGCCCTGGTTGCGGTACTGCCCCGCATGCACGTGCATGTCGTTCATGACAGGGATGAGCAGACAGTCGCCGTAATCTATCACCTCTTCGGGCTGCTGACCAAAAGCGTCGGCACTACTGGCCACGTCCACGACGCGCCCGTTCTCGACGCCCACATAGCCATGTTCCACGACCTCAAAGTGATCCTTATCGCGAGTAAAGATGATGTTAGCTTTGTATAGTTTCATAAAAGTCAGTTTACTTGTGAATCTTGATTATGATGAATTGCTTGTTGCAAAGATAACCAATTTTTTTATTCCAAGGTTTTTTTATGACAATTAGTCGGTAATCCATAAAAAGGTGTTAACCACATCCAATAAGTCTTATTTATCCTTAAATATCAACGACGGGACAGTACTATACGCCAGCCCTACCAGTTTTTTGTTCTACATTTGCGGCAACGTAATCAACAGCAAACTCTACAAGATGAAAAAAGCGACCACTTTTTTGCTGACTGCTCTTGCCGCTCTTTTCTCGTTTTCCTCTTTGGCACAAACCACCATCACGGGGCAGATTACCAACGAACGGGGCGAGGGTGTTGAATATGCTACTGTTGCGCTAGAGAGTGATACCATCGGTACTCTTGCCGATGCCCAGGGGCGATTTTCCCTAACGATTCCCAAAGGTAAAAGGAAAGACCTGGTCATCACGCACGTTTCCTATGACAAGGCATCAATCCCCTTCTCGTCCTATAGCGCAGGTAAGCCGTTGTCTATCATCGTCAAGGACAAAAACGTAAAGCTGGACGAAGTGGTCGTTGGCAAGAAGAACAAGATGAAAACCATTCTGGGCAAGAAATTGCCGGGACCGACGGCCAGTTTTCGAGGTAAAGGACAACAAAACTGGCTGGAATGGGGACCAACTTTCAAGGTCAAGAAGAATTGGGTCGTGAGTGTCATTTTTTTCTACATCAAGAAAAGCACTTTCAGCCGATGTGTTCTCAGTTTCACCATCTATGAGGTCAGAGGTAAGGAATATGTCAACATTCTCAACAAGCCCATTTATAAAACAGTAACCACGACTGCTCAAAAGACTAAACTTGCTATCCAACCTAACGAGAATATCATTCTTAAAGCAGGAAGGCAGTATTACGTCAGTGTCACCATTGTTGACAGCGATGAGAGCGGGATTCTGGAATTCAATTCTCAGCTCAGGAACTGCATTGCACGCCGCTTGTCCACAGGCAAGACACGAAAGTTGCCTGCTGGCCCCGTCATCACCCTGTCGGGCTACGAATTGAGCCAATAACGGGAAAAAACCGGTAACTGTTGATACATTTCGCACAAAAACGGGTTTATTTAATCGCAAAATATCTCCTGCTTTCAATTGGGTATTGAAGAAATTGTACTATCTTTGCATCAGAGAATAAAACCATAAATACATCATGACTTCAATTACAGTTCATATTCCCAATAATGAAATCGGTTTCTTCAAGAAAATAATGGAGAAACTGGGATGGTCTTATCAGGTCATGAGCAAGCCCCAAATCATCGATCCCGAAACAGGAGACAGCTTGAACGAAAAGACGATGAAAGTCATCGAGGACGCGCGCGACGGTAAGGGCATTGAATTCACTGGCAGTGTTGACGAGTTTAATCAATGGGCTGAAGCGCTTTAAAGGATGGCAAAGTATCAAGTTTCCGCCACAGGCCAGTTTAAGAAAGATCTAAAACGCGCAAAGAAACGCGGTCTGAATCTGCAAGACCTAATTCATGTCGTGGAGTTATTGGCAAATGACGAGCCATTGCCTGAAAGCAACCATGACCACAACTTGCATGGCGACTATGAAGGTTACCGTGAATGCCACATATCCCCTGATTGGCTGCTTATATATTTAAAAGATACTGTAATACGAATCATAACACTTTACCGTACGGGAATCCATTCTGACCTCTTTAACAAGAAAAAGAAATAACAAGCCCTATGTTTTGCCCCTTCAAAGCCAAACATCGGACTTATTTTTCCTGTACAGCGTGTTGTCAAAGCATCACTGGCACGAAGAGATGTTGAAAACTTGATTTTTTTATTAACAATCGAATGAGGTTTCGAGAAAAAGTTGTAACTTAGCGGTGTATTTAAAAGTTGTCAGTTCTCAGTTGTCAGTGGCTTCCGCCCTCAACTGAAAACTGAAAACTGAAAACTGAAATGTTTATAAACCATAATATTCACTAACAATTTAAACCATTATTTTTTTACAATGCAAGTAAGAGATTTGAATCCGCAGGCAGTGTGGTCAATCTTTGACGAGATCACCAAGGTGCCCCGTCCCAGTGGCAACGAAGAAGGCAAGTTAGACAAGATCCGCGCATGGCTCGTGGACTTCGCCAAGAAACACAATCTGGAGTACAAAATCGACAAGACCGGCAACGTGGCCATCTTCAGGCCCGCCGCTCCTGGCTACGAGAAGTGCAAGGGCATCGTGCTGCAAGGTCACATGGATATGGTTGCCGAGAAAGGTCCCGGCTCAAACCACAACTTTGACACCGATCCCATCGAGACCATCATCGATGGCGAATGGGTTCGCGCCAACAACACCACCCTGGGTGCCGACGACGGTATGGGCCTGGCTATCGCTCTGGCTGCCGTTATCGAGCCGACGCTGCAGTGCGGTCCCCTGGAGGCCCTCGCTACCGTTGACGAGGAGACCGGCCTGACCGGTGCCAGCAACATCGAGGCCGACATGCTCGTGGGTGACTATCTGCTCAACCTCGACGAGGAGGAAGACGGTGTCATCACCATGGGTTGCGCCGGTGGTCTGGTAAGCCTCTTCAAGTTCAACTACAAGCCCGAGGCTGCACCCAAGGATCTCACCTATTTCGAGATTAAGTTTGAGCACCTCCATGGCGGTCACAGCGGTGCCGACATTCATCTGGGCTTCGCTACCACGACCAAGCTGAGCAGCCGTCTGCTGTGGAACATCGGTGATAATATGGACTATGTACTGGCCAAAATCGACGCCGGTAACCTGCACAATGCCATCGCTCACGCCGCTACCATCGTTATCGGTATCAAGCCCGAGGACAAGGAGAAGCTGAGTGTCGTGCTCAACACCTTCATCGCCGAGGTGAAGAACGAGTACAAGCGCACCGAGCCCAAGATGGAGATCACCTGCAATAGCGTTGACGCTCCCGAGACCATCATCGACACCGACACCGCTCGCCGCGTTGTCAATGCAGTCTATGTAGCTCCTCACGGCATCGACGCCATGAGCATGGAGATTCCCGGCCTTGTTGAGACCTCGACCAACCTCGCCAGCGTAAAGATGCGTCCAGGCAACCAGATTGTTGTCGAGATGTTCCATCGCTCGTCGGTTGAAAGTGGCAAATATGACCTGACCCACAGGTGCGAAACCATCTTCCGCATGGCTGGTGCCAACGAAATCATCAGCGAGGGTGGTTACCAGGGCTGGGAGCCCATCAGCGACAGCCACCTGCTCTCAGTTGCTAAGGACTCGTGGGAGAAGCTCTTCGGCGTACGTCCCGAGGTTCGCGCCATCCACGCTGGTCTGGAGTGCGGTCTGTTCCTGAAGGCCCGTCCCGACATGGAGATGATCAGCTTCGGTCCCACGCTGCGTGACGTTCACTCGCCCGCCGAGCGCTGCCACATCCCCGCTGTGGAGAAGGCCTGGAAGCAAGTTCAGAACATCCTCAAGGTTATTGCCGAGGAGAGCAAGTAATTGATGCGAGCGTTGCTCGCTGTTTAGAGTTTAGTGGTTAAAGTTTAATGAGGCATCCGCCATCGTTTAATCACTAAACTCTAAGTTCTAAACTTTATAAACTGAAACAATACAATGGACATTAAAGGTAAAATCATCCAGAAACTGGAGCCCCAGGGCGGCGTGTCCAAGGCTGGCAACCAGTGGAAGAAGCAGGAATATGTGCTGGAGACGCTGGACAGCTATCCTCGTAAGGTGAAGTTCGACTTCTTCGGGGACCGTGCCGACCAATTCGTCTTTGAGGTGGGTGACATCATCACGCTGAGCTACGATATCGAGAGCCGCGAGTTTAACGGCCGCTGGTACACCGACATCCGCGGCTTCAAGGCCGTGAAGGAGGATCCCAATGCCATCGCTCCCGCTGCTGCAGCCCCCTACCCCGCTCCCGGCGAGCCTGCGCCTGCACCTGCGCCTGGTGAGCCCGCACCCGCTCCTGCGCCCGGACCGGACACATTCGGTCAACCTAACGCAGAAGATGACCTGCCCTTCTAACCAGAAGACGAAACGACTACACTTCTAACACGACCGCTCGAGGCTTCATCGTCCCGAGCGGTTTGTTATTGTTCGTTATTCAATGCTCACGCTAAGCCGCAAAGTCGCTAAGATATAAAGGATTGCTCGCAAGAGCTCACAAAACAATCTATTAATAATACTTGCGAGCCTCTTGCGAGCAATTATCAGATTCTTAGCGGCTTTGCGTGAATTATCCAAGGGCGAATAAAGCGGATGGAATTAATCGCCCACGATGAGACAGCTGCCGTCGTGGTATTGGAGATTGACAACGCCCATGCTGTGGAGGGCGACAACAATCTTGGTAGCCGTCTCCTCGCTGATGTGGGCCAGGCGCATATAGGCGTCCAGCGTGATGCCTCCATGGGTGCGCAGATAGTCTAGCAATACCTGCTCACGCTCGCTGAAGCTGATGGTTTCGGCCGTGTGTTCTTCGGCACTCTCGGTTTCCTGGCTCAGGATGCGTTCATGCAGGCGACTGGCGAGGACGTTCTCGTCAGCAACACGGTAATAGGCATGCCAGTTGCCGTTGTCGTCAGGAGCCTCAACGGGCTTTTCCATGGCTTCGGGGATGTCGGCCTTGACCACCGACTTGCCGTTGATGTTGAAGACCTTGAAGCTCACCTTCTGCTCGGGGCGACAATACATCTGTGCAGCCGTCTCAATCATGTAGATTTCCTCCTCGCTACGCACCCCGGCAATGTTGCCGTTGTCCTTCACACCGATGAGCAGGTGGCCGCCGCTGTTATTGGCAAAGGCGGCTATCGAACGGGCAATCTTGCGGGCATCGGTAATCTGGTACTTAAAGTCCTGATGCTCGTGTTCTCCCTGTTCTATCAAGTCTTGTATATAATGGCTCTTCTTCTTTATCATAGTATTAACGAATGATTATCGCCCTACGGGCGAGAAATTAAGCAAAAATTTGATAAAAAACTAAACACAAATTTTATTAATAATTTTGTTTAATTTCTCGTGCGAAGCACGATGATTGATCAGCAGTGAGTTAGCGGGGATCGTCCACGCCAGGCTCCTGCGGGATGGTGGTGCCATTGAGTACGGCACGCAGGTAGGGTTCCAGTTTCTGGGCATACCACCAGAAACCGATGTCAGTCAGGTGGATACCGTCAACAGTGCCCTCGTTGTTGGGGCCGTAGAGGTCCTTGCAGGTGATATAGTAAAGGTTGTTAGGATTATCGGCCTTGAGTTTCAGGTAATTCTTATGGTACTCATTATTCTTGGCAGGCAGATACTCGCTATAGAAGGCACTGTACTTGGCATAGCTGTACATCTGACCCTCGACCATAAAGATGGGCACCTCGGGGCGCAGCGTGCGCAGGATGTTGACGAAGCCATAGGTGACCGTGTCGCACATGTCCTTGGTGCAGTTGGGGATGGGATCAAGGATATAGGCGGCCACATCGGGAATCGACGCCATCGCCCGTGCCATGCAGGAATCCATCTTGCCCTCGCCACTGAAGCCCAGATTCACGCACTCCACATCCAGATCGCGCTGGATGATGCTCGTGGCCACCATACCGGGACGGCAGGCACAGCCGCCTTGCAGGATGCTCGTGCCATAGAAAACAAACTTCTTTCCGTGGCTGGGAGAATCCAACACCGGTTGCTTGATGACGGCAGTGCTGTCCACGCCGATTTCAATCCAACGTACGCCATCATACAGCGGCAGATAAATCATATACTCATGCATCTCGCCATCAAGACGGTCCACATAGACCTTGCTCTGAATAGAGTCCTGACGGGGACGGATATCGTTGTCAATGCGGACGGGGCGGTTGCAGTTCACAAACTGCCAACTCCTTGTGTCTTCGTCCCAGATGTAGAGGTCGGTGCCCTTGATACCCGTGTCGGCCATGTGCATCATGTGCATGTTGGTCAACAGGTTATAACGCACGGCAACAGCACGCGAGTTGGTGGCAAAGCGGAAGGCCTTGCCGCTGGTGCAGTAGGCACGGTCCCAAAGCGTGGGACGCACCGAGTCCTTGAAATTCAACGGGATGCGTGATGCCAAAGTCCGGTCAAATGCCCAGTTAATCATGCGATAATGCATTGCATCCACATAGCGCAACGTGTCCTTATTGGTAAAGTCCTGGGCCCGCAAGGCTACAGGCAGCATGGCGAGCACCAGCATCGTCAGGCCTAATATCTTGGAATTGAATTTCATAACAATTAAACTTGATAATCGATAAATTACAGCACTGAAAGGAGTTTAATGGCCTCCAGGCGGCCGTTGTTGAGCAATGTGGGATAGTGGGCATCGCTATTGACAACGACTGGTGCGTTGAAGCGCTTGAGCATCCCGAAATACTTGAGATTGGGATAGAAACGATTGCGCTGCAGCCAAGCCTTGGTATTGATCTCGATAACGAGATGATGGTCCATGATGTTTTCAAACAAGTCAATCACCAGTTTGTCATACCACGGTTCCTCATCGATGCCATCGCGGTACTGGCTGGCATTGAACCCGATCTTGTCCATGTGACCGACGATTTCAAAACCGCCCTCCTCGACCATCGCCATCATCTGGGCAAAGAATGTCCTGACCACATACTCGATATCACCGTTGAAGTGCTTTGCCATGCGGACCTTGAAGGCAGGAAACTTGCCGTCGATATCCACCATCTCACTGGGATTGTCAAGGGCAGGGATGAAATGCACCGACCCGATGCGGTAATCCAGCGGAAGGCTCTGGAAATACTCGTTGGCAGGACCGTCGCCCACACTCACGTAGTCAATTTCCATCGACGTGTAAAGGTTGATGCGGTTACCATAAACCTTTCTCATACGCTCCACCTCATCAAAATACTGCTGCACGCTCTCACGGCTCATATTGACGGGACTCTCGACCGAAATGGGCGAATGAGGCGTAAAGCCCAAATGGGTAAAACCCTGAGCTATCGCCTCGTGTACAAATTCTTCGATCGTTGCATGACCGTCACAATACTGGGTATGAGTATGCAGATTATATAAATCGGTTTCTCGCGTTATTTTCTGGAAGTCAAACATGGTTAAAACATTTTATTGATCTGTTCCATCGGGATGACCGTGATGATGGTCTTCCCATCAGGTGTAAAGTTGGGCTCAGGCAGGCGCAACAGGTCTGCCACCAGAATGTCCATTTCCTCCTGCATGAGCGAACGTCCGACAGGAATCGCTGCCGAACGCGCCACAGTGAGTGCCAGGTGATCAAGGATGCGCTTTTTGAGCGGCATACCACCGTTTTCCACCGAGTCAAGAATCTGATGGACCATCGACGTGGGGTCAACGCCATCGAGCCCGGCAGGAATAGCGTTCACCGACCAGTCATTGCCACTCAAGGGCGACAAGACAAACCCCATCTGCTCCATCTCGGGCAGGAGTTCCTGCAACGCCACACTCTGGGCTGGGCTCAGGTGGAGCACCTCGGGAAAGAGGATTGCTTGGGATGACATGCTGCCCGTGTGAAGGCGACTAATGTAGCGGTCAAACAGGATGCGCACATGGGCGCGGTGCTGGTCAATGACCATCAGCCCCGACTTGGCAGGTGACAAGATATAGCGGCCCTTGAGCTGCAGGTAAACCGACTGTAGATCGCCCAGTGGCAGCACTGGCTCCTGAGAGACTTCATCAACGCTCTCACCTGCTGATTGCTGAGACGACTCCATGCCCTCGCGTTTCTTGCGCTCAAAGTTGGCGAACAATTCGTCCCAATTGCTCATCGTCTGACGCTCAGGGGCTTGGTGACGTGATTGTCCTGAGCCGCCGCCCGAAGAGGTCTTGAAAGGGTTATAGGAAGTATCCACCTCAATCTCGGGATGATGAACCTCAACATGGGTATTGAAGGCAGGTATGGATGGAGCACCCTGCGTGTCAAAGTCGATAGCAGGAGCAACGCTAAAGCGGCCCAAAGCCTCTTTCACCCCGGCAGCAAGAATCTGCCAGATAGGCATCTCATCCTCAAACTTGATCTCGGTCTTTGTGGGATGGATATTGACGTCTATCGACTGCGGGTCAACAGTGAATCGCAAGAAATAGTTAGGCTGTTCTCCCTCAGGAATAAGTTGCTCATAGGCCGACATCACCGCCTTGTGGAAATAGGGATGCCGCATGTAGCGCTCGTTGACAAACATGAATTGCAAGGCATTGCGCTTGCGGGCATTCTCGGGTTTACCCACATAGCCCTGCACCTTGACCAGCGATGTTTCAATGCTGACAGGCAGCAGTTGCTGGTCAATGCTGTTGCCCATCAAGGCAGCGATGCGCTGACGGAAGGTGCCTTTCATCAACTTATACATCACGTTGCCGTTGTGCATGAGGGTAAATTCCACATTGTGGTTGACAAGGGCCAACTTCTCAAACTCCTTGACTATATTACTCAACTCTACCTGATTGGTCTTGAGGAATTTGCGGCGTGCAGGGACATTAAAGAAGATATTCTTAATCATAAAGTTGCTCCCCACTGGGCACATGTCCGGCTCCTGGCTCTCGCACTGCGAGGCATTGATGACCAGACGTGTTCCCAACTGGGCGTCATGACGACGCGTACGCAATTCCACCTGTGAGATGGCAGCAATGGAAGCCAAGGCCTCGCCGCGGAAACCCATCGTGTGAAGGGTGAACAGGTCGTCGGCAGTGCGTATCTTGCTCGTGCTGTGGCGCTCAAACGCCAGTCGTGCATCGGTATCGCTCATCCCCACCCCATCGTCAATGATTTGGATCAAGGTGCGGCCCGCATCCTTGAGAATAATCTGGATGTGGGTAGCCTGAGCGTCAATAGCATTCTCCACCAACTCCTTAATGACGCTGGCAGGACGCTGGATCACCTCACCAGCGGCAATCTGATTGGCAACCGAGTCGGGCAAGAGTTTAATCACATCGCTCATGGCATCTCGTCGGTTTTAGGGGTTGACAATTCGGTGGACACACTGGTATTCTCGGGCACGACAGCGTTGGCATTGCTGCCTGAACGGCGGCGTGTACCACCCTGGATGGATTTCATGACCTGCTTGAGTTCCTCGCTCACGTCAAAGATATCATCGGGTGTCTTGGGACGCAGCGCGTCATACCACTGGAACTGAGGCAAGTACATATCAGACTTCTTAGCCAAATATAGAGGAGTCACACGACCTGAGACCTCGGGCCACATGATAATGCGGTCCACCTCCTGCTTGGCCTTGAGGTTGAGGCGCATGAAACTGGACTCGGCATTGACCATTTTATTGTAAGTCGAGTCTTTTTCCTGCGGGAACATGATTACCTGCACATTGCCATCAACATCGAGACGGCGCAGTTCCTTGTCCTCAAACCATGCCTTCATCTTCTTTCCGCTCAACTGGTCGTAATAGGTTTCTCCCAAGTGCTCGGCCATAAATCCGCCAGTTGGCAACGTTGCCCAGTCGGCGGCACTGTCATTGAGATGGACGTTGATTTCGTCGCCGAAGATTTGACGCTCGAGGTTCCACACCACCGCATGATTGTACATGTTGATGATCGTGTCGGCCTCACTCAGTTGCAACGAGTCACAGATGCCCTGAACATCATTACGATAGAACCGTACCTGATTAAACGCCCGCAGCACACGCACAGAATCATTGACCGAATCGGTGACGATGTGGTTGATCAGCGTGCACAATGTATCGGCATGCAAGTAAATGGTATCCTTCTGGGAAAACTCGCGGGCCCTAGCGCGACCCGTCACAAAGCTGTAGTGTGCATTATCATCGTGATAGCCATAGTTACCGTCGAGGATGACCTTGTTGCCTGGATCGGTTATCACGACATTGCCACGAGCCTCGCCATAGTTGCGGCTACGGTTATAATAGACCGTATCGCCCAGCAGGGTCTTGCCATCCTTGGCGGTAATCAGAGCGCGCTCATAGAGGGTGGCATCGTCGGCACTGGTATTGTACCAGCCGTTGGTCGTATTGATCGTGTTGCTGTCGCTCACAATGAGTGTTTCGCTCGTGATATGGGCGATATGGCTCTGTGTGTTATAGTCAAGCAGATCGGTAAACATCTCGTAACGGTCGTTTACGAGATGGACATCACGCGAAAACTCAGCCTGTTTGGTATCCAACTCATAGCGACCATAGGCGGAACTCAACTCAGTATTGTTGCGGTTATCAACAATGGTTCCACCATCAAAGTAGTAGCCCACGTTAGAATTGATCTCATAGTCCAGCGCATCGGTCAGCAATGTGGTGCTGCGATTCTCCAGGCGAACATTGCTCCTCAACTCGGCAACGCCCTGGTCACCATAATAGTGCAGCACATCGCTATAGACCCACAGGGTATCGCCCTGGGTCATACGCACGTGGCCGAATGCATCAAGCGAACTAGTCTCGGCATAGAAATAGGCACTGTCACAGAACATGTACATATCGCCGCGACGGAAACGCACATTGCCTTTCAGCACCTGATAGTCACGGCTGATGTTCTCGTCAGCCTTGAGCAGGTCGGCATTCTCCAGAAAGACCTTGTTCGTCTGGTTGCGGTTGGCCTTGGGAATCTGGGGAGTGATACGGGTCACCTTGGGCCCCTTGGCTCCCTTGCGCGCCGCTTGAGGTGGTTGAGGATTGGAGGGTTTATGCTTATTTACCGTCTGAACCGATCGTGTCTTGACAGATTTCACAGGATTTTGCGCCAACACGACCGGTGACATCATCAACGCCATCAGGCAACACGCCACAATGACGTGCCTGAGACGGCTGTTAACTGTTGAATGTCGCTTATTGTGTGAGGCAAACATGTGAATTATATGATATGGATAAATGGTTGGACAGAAGCCTTATAGCTCAAAGCCTAACCGCTAAAGCCTTACTTTCCCTTCTTGAGCCAGTCGTACTCGAATTCACAGTTGCGCCAACCCTCCTCGATATAGACATAGACGCTCTTCTGCTTCTTGGCAACCCAGTCATGGATAATCTTTTCCTTAGCCTGAGCCTCACACATATCCTTGATGATCATGTAATCGTCGGCAAGGTCTGCTTTATGTCCGTCGATGCGCTTGACGAGCTTGACCATAGCGACCTGCTCACGGCGAGTCTTGGGATTAACCATGACAAACGGCTCGCTGACATCGCCCGCTTGCATCGTATAGACCTTCTTGCCCACTTCGGCAGGCAGGTCGGCCATCTCAAAACGGCTGCTGTGGCTCTTCTCGTTGAGCATGTTACCATTGTTGTTACGCGAGTCCTTGTCTTGGGAGATATACAGTGCCATCTGGTCGAAGGTATGCTTGCCAGCGAGGATGTCGCTTCGTACCGAATCCAGACGCGTCAGAGCATCGGTCAAATCCTTGTCACTCACCTTGGGACGCAACAGGATGTGGCGAGTGTTGATGCGATCACCACGCTTCTCGATGAGCTGGATGATATGATAACCGTCGTCGGTCTCAACAATGTTGGAAACGCGCTTGTTGTCATTGAGGTTGAAAGCTGCAGTGGCATACTCGGGCAAGAGCACCGAGCGGCTCTGGAATCCCGTTTCACCGCCATAGACTGCAGTCGATTGGTCCTGACTGTAGAGGATGGCCAGGGTCGAGAACTCACGTTCGCCTGAATTGACCTGCTGGGCGTAATCGCGCAGACGGGCTTTCACTTCGTCTATCTCTTGCTGGGGGATGACAGGATTGATGGTAATAATCTGAACCTCGACCTGCATGGGGATATAAGGAAGTGAATCCTTAGAAAGGTTATTGTAGAAACGTTGTACCTCGGCAGGAGTAGCCTTGACATTCTTGGTCAGATCACTCTGCACCTGCTGGATGCAGTACTGGTCACTGTAAACCTCGCCGAGCTTCTCGCGCAACCGCGGCAATGGCATGCGGAAATATTCCTCGACCTTTTCCTTGCTGCCCAGATTGGCAATAAAGAAGTTGATACGGTTTTCTACCTCGGCAGAGATGGCCGATTGCTGCACCTCAACGGTGTCGATGCGGGCCTGATCCAGGAAGAGTTTGTCAATCGCCATCTTTTCAGGGATGACGCAATAAGGATTGCCGTCGATGGGAATGCGTTCCATCAACGCCTGCTGGTACTGTTCCTCGATATCGCTCTTGAAAATGGGCTCATCACCGATTACCCACGCAACTTCCTCTGCTACATTGTTTTGTGCCATCATGGCCAAGACGGTCATGACCAGTGTCAATGCTGTAAAAAATCTCAGTTTCACTTGTATCGTCGTTTTGGTTTATTTCAAACTGCAAAATTACTGAAAGTCCTCTGCAGAACAAAATGTATTGACAAAATCTTTGTTAAAACCAGAGGCAAAATGGAATTCATGTAAAGTGAGCAATAAAACATGAATGGCTACAAAATGCCCACGAATGATCATGAATTCATTTTTTGACCATTCGTGGGCAATCGCGGGCATTCATGTCCCTATCAAGAAACCACTATTTCTTGACGGGCTTGGTGCGGTAGATATCATCTTTCTTAACCTTGACAATGTTACCATAGCGGGCAAGTGCCTTCATGTCGAGCTTCTTGACGTTGCCGACAATCATCAGCTGATAGGGCTGCCCCTTGATGTGCTGGCGATAGAAGGCTTCAACATCGGCCTGGGTCAAGGTGGGCAGTTGCTCAGCCAGCGCTGTTTGGGAATCGCTGGTGTAGCCATTACGCTCCGACAGGGCAATCATCAGAGGCTTGCCACGGAAGGTCGGATAGCTGTTGTTGATGTCGTTGAGCAGACTCTGACGGGCCACACTCATGTTCTCAACATTGACGGGCATATCATTGATGAGCGAGTCAAGCAAAGCAATCGCCTGCATGGACTTGTCACCCTGAGTGGCGACAAGGGCCAAATAACCTGACGGGGTAGTAGAATGTGCCAGCGCTGGCGTCATAGCGACACCCTGTGCAGCATAGGCCATTGAGCGGAATTCACGCACCTCCTGGAACATCACCGATGACATGCCACCGCCGAAGTACTCGCCCCACATATTCAGACAAGCTTGGTCACGGTCACTTGTCACACCTGTCAACGGACGGTAAAGACCAATCATGGTCTGTCGAGAGTTGGGCAGATCAAAGACATATACCGTGCGCTCTTGCGGTGTATTCAGCACCTTCTCTTGAAACGCATTCTCATGGGCACCAGTGAGTTGTGGCAGCTGGTCAGCAATGATTCCTGCTACCTTTGAAGCGGAGAGTTTTCCACTGTAACTGATTTCGCAACGGCAATCCAGCGCCTGCTTGAACGCAGAGACAAGCGCATCAGCCTTTATCTTCTTGAACTCTTTGGCAGTCAATCGGGTAAGATAGGAAGAGCGTTCACCCAACATGACTTTTTGTGCCAAAGCGGCAAACACATCGGTGTTGTCATCCCAGAAGGATTTCTCACCTGGGCCTGCCGCGTCCTTGAGGGATTCCAGTTTCTCCTCATCGGCCTTCATGTGGTCAAGGAAGTGACCCAGCAGACGCAGCGTCGATTCCAGGTTGACTTCCTCACCCCTGAGCGCGAGCATTGTCATCTGCTCGTCGGCAGTGATACTCAACTGTGCTCCCAAACGTTGCATAGCCGCGCCAAAGTCCTTAACATCAAGCGAATCGGTACCCAGTTCACCCACATATTCGGCAGCAGTCTCCAGCAGCTTGTCCTGCATGGTGCCCTTGTGGAAACTGATGATGAGGGTGAAATAGTCGTTCAGCGGATTGGGACCCGCATAGAGCGTGTTGCCTCCTTGCATCTTCACCTTGACAGCATCATTGCCGAAGTCCAGCAGGCGTGGTGCGACATCCTTGACAGGGAGCTGCTCCAAACGCTGGGCATAGGTCGACTTGTCGGCCGCATGCTGGGGCTTGACAGGCGTGTACTCGGGCTTGGCAATCTGCTCGGCAGGCACACGGCCGTTCTTCTTGTGGAAACGATAGAAATTGTCGGTAAAGTATTTTTTGGCCACACGGGTCACATCGTCACGGGTGATACCTGCAATGTTAGAGTTCAGTCGCAAATAATCTTCCCACGACACGCCTGCCGACATCACTTCCACCATCAGCTCACTGCGCTTGGAGATACTCTCCAGTTCTTTCTCGTTGTCACGAGCAATCATCTTCTTGATTGCATCCAGCTGCTCATCGGTAAAGTCGCCGTTCTTGAGTTTCCCAATCTGCTCAAGGCACAGGTTCTCGGCAGTCTTTACCTTACAGAGCAGTTTGGGTACAACCATCACCGCAAGGGCCGATGCCTGGTTCATACCTATATTCTGTGCCATCGACAGATAGACACGATTCTTGTTGGTCAGCTCATCGAGCAGACCCGTCTTGTTATCGTTGCTGAGCAGGGCCAGTGCCACCTTCATGGCGGGAGCATCGACATCATAGTCGGTAGGGCCACGGAATACCATCGCACTCATACCGATGATGGGCATCGGGAAAAGAAATTGCTCCTCGGGCTGGCCCACAATAGCAGGGGCGACAATCTTGTTTCGCACGGGCTTCACACCACGATCAAGTTGGCCGAAAGTGCGCTCCAAAACGGGCATTAACGTCTCGGGATTGATATCGCCCGAGAGGATCAGACCCATGTTGGATGCCACATAATATTTCTTGTAGAACGCCTCCATATCGGACTGGCGCGGATTCTTCAGGTTTTCGGTGCTGCCGACGATGGGATAAGCGTACGGGGTGCCTGCAAAGAACTTGCTCGAAATCTGTTCAAGCATCATCGAGGCGGGATCGTCACTGTACATGTTCTTTTCCTCATATACTGTCTCCAACTCGCCCTGGAAAAGGCGGAAAACGGGATGCACGAGGCGATGGCTGTTCAGCTCACACCACTGCTCGATGAACTGAGGCGAGAAAGTGTTGTGATAAAAGGTGAAATCGTAAGATGTACCGGCATTCAAATCCGAACCTCCATACTTGGTAATCAGGCGGTTGAACTCGTTGGGGATAGCATATTGCGATGCCTTGATGTTCAACTGGTTGATGTCATGCTGTATGGCCTTGCGCGCCTTCACATCGGTCGTGCGCGACAACTCGTCATATTTCATCGAGATCGAGTCCAAGAAAACCTTCTCGGCTGCATAATCGACAGAGCCCAACTCGTCGGTCCCCTTAAACATAATGTGCTCAAAGTAGTGGGCGATACCCGTGTCGGGGCAATCCACCGCTCCGGCACCAACAACCACGGCACCGAACACCTTGGGCTGGCTATGGTCCACATTGAGCCACACCTTCATGCCGTTGCTCAATTCCAGCTCCTGCACCTGAACAGCAGGGTTCACTTGCGCCTTCAGTGCAATTAAAGCCCCAAGGCACAACAGAGTAAACACTGTAATTCTTTTCATATACATTTTGGTTATCAAGTTAATGCTATTCTTTAAAAAGAATCCCGCGTGTACAATAATGGACATGCGAGATTCCCGTTATTTCAAAACGATTGATTTACTTTACTTGCTTCAAGACTTTCTTGTTGATCTTAGCAGGATACTTGCGGGCGAGTTCCTCTTTCCAGCGCTGCTCCAGTACGTCCTGGTAGTCGCTGGTGACAGCACCACGCACATCGGCCATTTCCTCGGGCTGGGCAATGACGCCACCCTCAAGGATAATAAACTCTTCATATCCCTTGCGCTCGGGCTTGTCGCCCTCATGGAAGGCAAGATAGTCGGCCAGCGAGTTCTCACCCTTCTTGACCACCATGCGCTCCATGCGGATGTCGTTACCATACTTGTGGTGGAGGCCGTCGGTCAGTGTGTCGCTCGACATTGCCAATGCATCAGCCTTGACAAGGTTCAAGACGCTGTCGTTCTTGGCGCTGAGAATGATACCCTTGAAGTGAGGCTCATCCCAGTTGTAGTTGGCACGGTGCTCAGCGAAATAGTTCTCCAGACCCAGGGTGTCCTTGTTGGCGGCCTTCCAGACGCGGCGGTTGCTGATTTCGAACAGCATCATACCGTCGCGATACTCGTTGAGCAGGTTGCGGTACTCGGGATTGCTCTTCACCAGCTCGCGTGCATGGTAGTCGGTCAGGGCCTTCTCGGCAAGAGGATCCACGCACTTGAGGATATAGGACTTAGCATCGTCAACTCTGATGAAGCGAGCCTTGGGATTGAGCTGCTTCTCCAATTCCTTCACAGCAACTGACTGCTTGCCACCATAGGTAAACATCGGCATCGTACAGCCCTTGATGCTGTTGGCGATGAAAGTCGAGTCATACCTGTTTTCATTCTCGGCGAGCTTATCAGTCAAGTATTTATCAAAAGCGGGATTCAAACGATAACCGTACTTGTTCTTCAAGTCGCTCAAGCGGCGTTCCTTGATCAGGGTAGCGCGCTCGTCACGGCTGATGGCATTCTCGATATTGGGACGAACCTCACTGAGGGGGGCAACACCATGACCCACCTTCTTGATGATGTGGTAGCCGAACTTGGTGGCAAAAGGCTCACTGATTTCACCGTCAGCAAGGCTGAAGGCGATATCCTCAAAGGGCTGCACCATGCGGCCACGGCCAAACCAGCCGAGCTCACCGCCATTGCGGGCACTACCATCCTGGGACTCAGCCTTGGCCATTTCCTCAAAGTTGGCACCAGCCTTCAAGAGGTTATAGATGGAATCTATCTGCTGCTTGCACACTGCTTTCTGCTCATCGGTGGCATTCTGCGGGAAGAGCTTGAGGATGTGCTTGGCATGGACATCGTTACGGTCGCGAACATTGTTGACACGAATCATGTGGACACCAAAGGGAGTCTTGAAAGGCTCTGACACATTGCCGATAGCGGTATTATAGACCTCGTTCTCAAACGAATAGGGGAACATTCCAGCACTGACGTAGCCATAATGGCCATTGTTGCGTGCCTTGGAAGGATCACTGGAATACTGACCTACCAGAGCTTCCCAATCCTCACCAGCGAGAACACAGTTGCGGATGCTGTCCATGCGGTTCAAACTAGCCTGCGTTGCCGCAACCGATGAGCCTAACGGCAGCATGAAGTGGTCAATATCGATTTCTTTCTTGTAGCGGTCATAGGCCTCTGCTACCATCTGCCAGTGATAAGTCGTGTCTTCAACCATATAGGGGGTAGCAAGATCCTTCTGGTAACCCTCAAATTCCTTGCGGAAGGCTTCGGTTGTGTCAATGCCTGCCGCCTCGGCATCAGCGACCTTCTGCTTATAGAGCACAAATCGGTCAATGTACTGCTCAAGGGTCTCTTTCTCGACCTGTTGCTGATTGTTCTTGTGATAAAGGTACTCAAACTCAGAGAGTTTGATGTCTTTGCCGTTGATGGTCATAAGAACAGGATCCCCCTTGGCTATAGCGAGGATCGCAGTTCCCAACAGCAACGAAGAAATCAAAAGTTTTGCTTTCATTTTGTTGGTTTGAAATCTATATTTTACGTTTTTTCATTCTTATTTACTCCTATATAACGCACGCACGCGAGAAAAATTATATATCATGCTACATTTTTTTCATTCACAGCACGAAACAAGCCCTATGCTTGGCTCTTGCAGCACAAGCACAGGACTTGTAAATCTTACAGGCATGTAGGATCAGTTGCCCATCTCGCTGAGGAACTTGATGCGGACAAGTCGTATCTCCTCCTCGGTGAAGTCGTCGCCCAGTTCCTGCATAGCGGTCTCAATGTCGTCGGTATCGCTCTCCTTGAAGTACTCAAAGATATCCTCCTCGATGTCGGCATCAATAGCCTCCTCAATGTAGTAGGATACATTGATTTTGGTACCGCTATAGACGATGGCTTCCAGCTCGTCAAGCAATTCGTCAAACTCCAGGTCTTTGCTCTCGGCCAGGGCATCAAGCGGCACCTTGCGGTCGATGGCAGTAATGAGTTCGATCTTGTTCTTGCTCTTGTTGGCCACCGTACGCACGCGCATGTCCTCGGGACGTTCTATCTCGTTCTCCTCGACATACTTCTTGATGAGGTCGATAAAATCCTGACCATATCGTTTGGCCTTACCCGGTCCCACACCAGGGATGTTCTGCAACTCCTCGATGGTGATGGGATAGGTGGTTGCCATGGCATCAAGCGACGGTTCCTGGAAAATAACGTAGGTGGGCAAGCCGTGCTGCTTGGCAATCTTGCGCCTCAGGTCCTTGAGGATGCTGAATAGCTGGCTATCCACGGCACCACTGCCGCTGCCACGCATTTCCTCGTCCAGCATCTCGGTGTATTCGTTATCCTCGACGATCCAGAATTTCTCACGGCTGTTGAGGAATTTCTTACCCTCCTTGGTGACCTTGATCACGCCATAGTTCTCAATATCCTTGGCAAGATAGTCGGCGAAGACGCCCTGACGGATGACAGCCATGAGGAACTTCTCGTCACGTTCTTCGGCACAGCCGAACACTTCGAGCTCGTTATGCTTGTAACCTAGAATTTCTTGAGTGGCATCTCCCATCATCACATGGGCGATATAATCGGGTTTGAACCTTTCACGCAGGGTCAAAATCGTATCAATGGCAGCCCTCAGTTCCTCACTGGCTTCGACACGTTTCTTGGGCTTCAGGCAGTTGTCACAGTTACCGCAATTATCCTGATCGTAGGTCTCACCGAAGTAATGCAGCAGCGAGCGGCGCCTGCAGACTGACGACTCGGCATAATCCCGCGTCTCAAGCAGCAGCTGCTTGCCGATTTCCTGCTCTGAAATGGGCTTTCCCTGCATGAATTTCTCCAGCTTGTCCAAGTCCTTGCGTGAATAGAAGGTGATACACTTGCCCTCGCCACCGTCTCGGCCGGCGCGTCCTGTCTCCTGGTAGTAACCTTCCAAGCTCTTGGGAATATCGTAATGGATGACAAACCTCACATCAGGTTTATCAATGCCCATGCCGAATGCGATGGTCGCCACAATGACGTCCACATCCTCGCTCAGGAAGGCATCCTGATTGGCGCTACGCACGGCACTCTCCATGCCGGCATGATAAGGCAACGCCTTGATATCGTTAAGACGCAAGACCTCGGCAAGTTCCTCTACCTTCTTACGGCTCAGGCAATAGATGATGCCCGACTTGCCCTCGTTAGCCTTAATAAACTTGATGATTTCGCGGTCCACATCCTTGGTCTTGGGCCGTACTTCATAGTACAGGTTAGGACGGTTAAACGAGGACTTGAACACTGCAGCATCGGTCATGCCCAGGTTCTTCTGGATATCGTGCTGCACCTTGGGCGTCGCTGTCGCCGTCAAGGCAATGATGGGACGCTCGCCGATGCGGTTGATGATGGGACGTATATTGCGATACTCAGGGCGGAAATCATGTCCCCACTCCGAGATACAGTGTGCCTCGTCAACGGCATAGAAGGAAATGGGCACATCCTTCAGGAAAGCCACATTCTCCTCCTTGGTAAGTGACTCCGGAGCGACATACAGCAACTTGGTGCGCCCGCTGCGGACGTCATTTTTCACGACCTCAATGGCCTGCTTGGTCAGCGAGGAATTCATGAAATGAGCGATGCCATCCTCCTCGCTATAGCTGCGCATGGCATCCACTTGGTTCTTCATCAACGCGATGAGCGGTGATATGACAATGGCAATACCGTCCATAAGACGGGCCGGCAACTGGTAACACAGCGACTTACCGCCACCTGTGGGCATGAGCACAAAAGTATCATGCTCGGCCAACAGATTCTCAATGATTGCCTCCTGGTTGCCCTTGAACGAATCAAAACCGAAGTATTCCTTTAATGCCGTTGTCAACTTACTGTTCTTCGCCATATTTATCAGGTTTAGGGTTTCAATGATTTCACAAATATACTATGATTTTGTGAACTGCACAACTTTTTTCAAAAAATAACACTTCTTTTTAAAGACCTTAAACAAGCCAGAATGCTCAAAAAGCCTTTACAAGCTGTGAGAGACACCATCAAAACTAACGGCTTTCGGCCAAAAGTTCAAAATTGGATTTCGACAGCTGGTTTTCAGCAAACTCACGGGTGAGCACGAAGCGTTTTTCTTTTAACGAAGGAGCCTGATACATCACATCGATCATAATCGTCTCAAACAGGCTACGCAAGCCACGAGCGCCCAATTTATACTCGATGGCCTTGTCCACGACAAAACCTAGCACGTCGTCCTCGATAACGAGCTCTACCCCATCCATATCGAGCAGTTTCTTGTACTGACGTACGATGGCGTTCTTGGGCTCGGTAAGGATGCGCAGCAGGGCGTCACGGTCGAGCGGTTCCAGATTGGTGAGAATGGGCAAACGGCCGATGATTTCGGGAATCAGGCCATAGCTGCGCAAGTCCTGAGGAGCGACAAAATGCAACAACTTGTCCCGATCGGCTTTGCTCACGTGATTGCCTGCACCAAAGCCCACGACATGGGTGTTCAAGCGTTGGGCAATCTTGCGCTCAATGCCTTCAAAGGCACCACCGCAGATGAAGAGGATGTTCTTAGTATCGACAGCAATCATCTTCTGCTCGGGATGCTTGCGGCCACCCTGGGGCGGCACGTTGACAACAGAGCCTTCCAGCAGTTTCAACAGTCCCTGCTGGACGCCCTCGCCGCTCACGTCACGCGTGATGCTGGGATTGTCGCCCTTACGGGCAATCTTGTCAATCTCGTCAATAAAGACGATGCCGCGTTCGGCCTCGGCCACGTTGTAGTCACAAGCTGCCAACAGACGCGTCAACAGGCTCTCGATATCCTCGCCCACGTAGCCGGCCTCGGTAAGCACCGTGGCGTCAACGATGGCAAAGGGCACCCTCAACATGCGTGCGATGGTCTTGGCCAGCAACGTCTTGCCTGTTCCCGTCGGTCCCACGATGATGATATTGCTCTTCTCGATGTCGATGTCGTCCTCACGGTTCTGGTTCAGGCGCTTGTAGTGGTTATAAACCGCCACCGAGAGGTAACGCTTGGCCGTTTCCTGACCGATGACATACTGGTCAAGATAAGCCTTGATTTCCTCGGGTTTGGGCAGGGAATCCATGTCGAGGTCCGTCAAGCGTGCCTTCTGTATCTTATTGAGATACTCGTGAGACAACTCAACGGCACGCTCGGCACACTCATTGCAGATGCAGCCGTTCATGCCGGGCAACATCAGTTCCACTTCGCGGTCACTGCGACCACAGAAGCTGCAGTATAATACAGATGAATCTTTCTTCTTGGCCATGAATTAACTTACTTGTCGGAAGTTTCGGCGGCAGGAGTTTCAGCAGCTGGAGTCTGGCGGATGAGCACTCTGTCAATCATGCCATACTCCTTGGCTTCGTCTGCCGTCATCCAATAGTCGCGGTCGCTGTCGGCATAAACCTTATCATAGGGCTGACCCGAATGGTCGCTGATAATGGTATAAAGTTCCTGCTTGAGCTTGAGAATCTCTCGTGAAGTGATTTCAATATCAGATGCCTGGCCACTGATGCCACCCATCGGCTGGTGAATCATCACGCGGCTGTGTTTCAAGGCAAAGCGTTTGTCCTTTTGGCCAGCCACGAGCAGCACGGCAGCCATCGAAGCGGCCATACCGGTACAGATGGTTGAAACGTCGCTCTGGATATACTGCATAGTGTCATAGATACCCAGTCCGGCATATACCGAGCCGCCAGGAGAATTGATGTACAGCGAGATATCCTTGCCAGGGTCAGCACTATCAAGATACAGCAGCTGAGCTTGGACAACATTAGCACTATAGTCATCGACCTGGGTACCCAGGAAGATAATGCGGTCCATCATCAGACGCGAGAACACGTCAAGCTGCGTCACGTTGAGCTTGCGCTCCTCCATGATGGTAGGGGAAATGTAGTTGTTAGACACGCCAGCGGCAAACTGGTCCAGTGCCAGGCCGTTCATACCCAAGTGGTGAACAGCAAATTTTCTGAAATCGTTTTCCATAATTGAAGTATATAATTAATGTATGAATGTTAGTTTCTCTATGTCGTTAGGCAAAGATACAATATTTTTCTCATTCCTCCGCCATCTTGAGAAACAATTTTTATCGGATACTACACAAAAACTGCACCAACCGACAAATTGTCACTTTTGTAAACCGAGACTAACCCATTAAACAAAAATGCAGGGTCGACGCAATCGTCGGCCCTGCCCCATTTATTAACTATGAATTGTGAAGTTACTTCTCTTCTTCCTTCTCGTAGAGCTTGCGGAACTCCTCAACGCTGATCGTCTTCTCGTTAACCTTTACGGCCTCCTTGACAGCTGCATAGAACTTGTTGTCGATGGCATGCTCCTGGATGGCCTCACGGGCGCGGTCGTCCTGCATGAAGCGCTCGGCCTGCTGACGCACGAGATCCTCGGGGGCATTGTAGATGCCATACTGTGACAGCTGCTCCTGGGCAAAGATGAAGGCGGCGGTGTCGATGTCTTCCTTCTCTACCTTAATACCCAGTTCCTGTGCCAGGTAGTCCTTAACGAGCTGCCAGCGCAGCTGCTTGAACATGCGCTGAATCTCCTCGTCGGTCACCTCGGTGTTCTCCTTCTCGTCCTGCTCGCGACGGAGCTTGAGGAAGCGCTTCAGGAACTCCTCGGGCAAGGGCAGTTCGCCAGCCTTCTCGGTGAGGATGCGCTGTGCGTCAACCGTGAAGCGGTAGTTGCTCTCGGGAACGTTGGCACGGCCAATCATCTCACGTACGGCCTCGCGGAAGGCAGCCTCGTCCTTCACCTCGGTCTCGGTGCCAAGAACGCCCTTAAAGAACTCCTCGTTCATCTCGGCCTCCTGGTTGACCTTGATCTCCTCGATGGTAACGCGGAAGTCGCTCTTCACGTCGGCCTCTTTGCGATCCACATTGAGCATGGCAGCCAGCTCGGCAATGTTGCCACCGTTGGCCTTGTGGGGGTTGAACACGAAGGTGTCACCCACCTTGACGCCAACAAACTTGGCAGCCTCATCGTCATCGACCATGTAGCGGGGCGAGATCACGGTGCGCTCCACCTTGATGCCGTCCTGCTTGTCGTTGCCTTCCTCGTCGAGCTCGATCATCGAGCCACGCAGCATCGACTCCTTGTCGCTCACCTCGCCGTCAACAAGGGTACCCAGGCGCTTGCGGTCGTGGGCGATAGCGTCATCGACCATTTGGTCGGTCACTTCGATATTGTAATAAGGCACATTGATGCGCTTGTTGAGTTTCAACTCGATGGCGGGAGCCAGACCCAGGTCAAACTTGAACGCCATCTCCTCGTCGTTCATGATATCCACCTTGGTATCCTCATTGGGCAGAGGCTCACCCAGCACGTGCAGATTATTCTCGCGAATGTGGTCATACAGTGCCCTACCAACCATGCGGTCCACTACATCGGCGGTCACGCTGGGACCGTAAAACTTCATCAGCAACGACTTGGGAGCCTTACCGGGGCGGAAACCCTTCAACGGGTGCTTAACGCCCATCTTGGCTACTTCCTTTGCCACGTCGGCTGCAAAATCTTCTCTCTTGACATCCACGGTGACAATAGCGTTCACCGCATCAATCTGTTCAAAACTTACGTTCATTACTTGGTTTGTATTGTCTATTAAATATATAATGTTCTCAAAAAGCGGCTGCAAAGGTACTACTTTTAACACGATACACAAAATTTCGCCGCTTCTTTTTTTAAAAAGATACCGAATTAGGCATCAGCATTCCATTTGTTGGAATTCAGATGCCTAACTTAAAATCCTTGCCACTTCGCGGCTCTGCGTGAAGTTCGTTTGGATAAACAACGGTTTTTTATGATGTTGTTATGAGTGCCTGTCTTATCAGCTGCGGGCCATTACATCGTGAGGATAATGTCATGCTCCTCGGCAATGCGACGCAGGTTGAGGATCGCATAGCGCATACGCCCCAGAGCCGTATTGATGCTCACGCCAGTAGTGTCGGCTATTTCCTTGAAACTCATGTTCTTGTAATAACGCATGACCAGGACCTCGCGCTGGCTGTCGGGCAGCGCCTTGATGAGGCGTTTGACATCGTTATGAATCTGTGAAGTGATGATGTCGTCCTCGATGGTCTGTGCCGAGAGTTCCTTGCGGTTGAGAATGTTCACCTCATCGTCATCGGTTGACTGCAGGTTCTCGGCCTTGAGCTGGCGGTAGTAGTCGATAATGTGATTGTGTGCGATGCGTGTAATCCAGGCGGGGAAATGTCCGTTCTCAACATATCGTCCCTGCTTGATGGTCATGATGGCCTTGACAAAAGTATCCTGGAAGATGTCGTTAGCAACATCCTCGTTTTTCACTGCGTGGTATATATACATGAAAAGTCGGTCCTTGTGTCGCTCTAGCAGCGCATCAAAGGCCTCGTTCTTGCCATCGACATACAGCGAAATGAGTTGCTCATCGCTCTTGTCTCTATATACTTTCATTACTCTTAGTTATTGGTCAATAATAGGTAATGTTTGTCGATAGGCAGTCTATTTTTAGTAGTTTATTTTCATTAAAATTTATTACTCACTCGGGTGAAATCCGGAGATTTCAGGCTGCAAATATAGGCAAAATCAGAAAAACACAAACTTTTTTTATAAAAAAAGTGTTTTTTTCAGGTCAAAAAGAAGCCATGATTCACGGATTTCGGGGGAATATCGGTCGCTCAACGGCGACGGCGGCGGTTACCTCTCAATGACAGAAGCCAGCGCGTGAGCCTGAAGCCCAACAACACATAGTCGGCCGTCTTGAGGTGGTTGACGGTATCAGCGCTGAACATGAGCGCACGGATGCCGTTGTTCGACACATTGTCCTTGACATTGTCGAGGCTGTATTGCATAGTGGCGCGTCCCACCTCACGGCGCACCAGGGCCTTGGCGCGGGCACGCCTGAGTTGCTCGAGCGTCATCCCCTGCCATTCGCCCGACTCGTTGGTGATGGCAGCGCTATTGGTGGTGTTGGTGTTGAGGTCACTCATTGTCTTCAGGTTTTAGGAACAGTTTGCTCACAAAACGGGTGATAGGATCCACAATGATGCGTTGCTTGAAGGCAACCACGACGAGCAGCAACAAGAGCAGCAACGCCGCAGCAATGAGTTGGGCACCCCATTCACAGCCCAGTGCCGACGCCAGCACGGTGATCAGTGCCGAAAACAGATAGCTCAGCGCAATGGTGGAGATGATGAGGACCACTGCGACAAACGCAGTTGCCGACAGCAATACTGCCAGCTTCTCGACCGCGGTGAGCTTGGTATAGTCCCACTCGAGGGCGAAGAACTTGCGCGCCTCGTTAAACAGTTTTTTGTAATCTATCTCATTCATACTTTTCGGTCAAGCCCGCCATGAAGGACTTGAATATAAAAGTTTAGAGTTTAAGAGGTTTGTGATGAGGGTACCAGCAAGAACATAACCACTGGCAGGCGATGTCATTTCTATTATGCGACATCGCCTGTCAGGGTGCATGTAATTTTGTCAGTCCTCGATCTGGGCGCTGATCTGTTTTACCAGCTGCTCCACCTCATCGTCGCTGAAGTCGATGCCGTTCTTCTTCAACATCTCCTTGATGCGCGAACGCAGGTCCGAGCCCTTCTCGGGAGCGAACAGGATGGCTGCCGAAGCGCCTACCAGAGCACCACCGAGGAATGCGTACAATAAGCTTAATCCTTTCATTTTACGTTCCTGTATTAAAATATTAGTCTAACTTGTCCTTGATTTCCTCGGCAATGTCGTCAACAAGGTTGTCGAGCTTGGTGCCTTTGAGCTTCACGCCCTGTTCACGCAGTGCATCGGCAATGCGCTTGCGGGTGTCATCACCTTTCTCTGGGGCAAAAAGCAGGCCCACTGCTGCACCGGCGATTGCACCGCCTACTACAGCCATCATAATGTTAATCGGTTTCATATCTGTCTGTAAATTTAAGAATTAATAATGACTTAGTTATGGTCTCAACCTGCAAATATCATGCCATGACAGGCGATTATCTGCCAGTTTGAGGCTATAAAATTACTCCTTCTTTTCCATTCATGCAAACTTTTTCAAAAAAAACTACTTTTTACAAGCACGCAAGGCACCCTCACAGCCTTCATCCTGCATCTGCACTCTGGATAGCACGCTAAAATTCCAAACCGCTAGGCCTAATACGGTCTAGCTCGCATCAATGGTTTGGAAGGCAAGAAAGGAGGAAAGATCTTATTTTATTGATAATCATGTATTTGTCTTCACCACTCTTCTTGTCATCTTAAAAGCCTCAGTGCATTTGCGTGAAGTTTTCCGTTGGGAAGGCGGCCATGCCAAGGCGAGGCTCTACTGGGCGGGTACAAGAGATGCAAGATTTTGCGTCTCGACAGGGAGGACACAACCTAAAGCCTAAAACCTAAAGTCTAAAGCCTAAACAATTTGGTTTTTTCGCGAAAAATTCGTACCTTTGCGGGCTCAATTTTTCTGCAATGGCTACCAGAGGAGACATCATCATCAAGGGTGCCCGCGTCAATAACCTGAAGGACGTTGACGTGGCGATTCCGCGCGGCAAGTTTGTCGTCGTGACGGGCCTGTCTGGCAGCGGCAAGTCGTCACTGGCCTTCGACACACTCTATGCCGAGGGACAACGTCGCTATGTCGAGAGTCTGTCATCCTATGCGCGCCAGTTCATGGGACGCATGACCAAGCCCGACTGTGACTTCATCCGCGGCCTGCCGCCCGCCATAGCGGTGGAGCAGCGTACTGTGACACGCAACTCGCGCAGCACTGTGGGCACGAGCACCGAGATCTACGACTACCTCAGGTTGCTTTTTGCCCGCGTGGGCAAGACCTATTCGCCCATCTCGGGAGATATTGTCAAGAAACACACCGCTAACGATGTCATTGACACCATCAACACTTATCCCGACGGCACCCGCCTGGCGCTGTTGACCGAAGTCATCGTCCCTGAGGGCCGCGACCTGCGAACTCAGCTCGACATCCTTGTCAAGGGCGGTTACTCCAGACTGATGACTCGCGACGGACGTTTTGTTGATATCTCCCAGGTCATGGAAACCGAGGGCGACATCAATGCAGCCGACTACCGCCTGCTCATTGACCGCATGGCAGTGACCCACAGCCGCGACGACGAGATGCGCCTGTTGGACTCATTGCAGACGGCCTTTTACGAGGGCAAGGACGAGTGCATCGTCGTGGTGTGGCAGCAGGACGGCTCCATGGTCGAGCACCGCTTCTCGAAGCGCTTTGAACTGGACGGGATGTCCTTTGACGAGCCGAGCGACTTGATGTTCAACTTCAACAACCCCATCGGGGCGTGCCCAACGTGCGAAGGCTTCGGCAGCGTAATCGGCATTGACGAGAACCTGGTGATTCCCGACAGGAGTCGCTCGGTGTATGACGATGCCGTGATGTGCTGGCGTGGACAGGTGATGGGCGAATGGAAACGAGAGTTCATCCATGTTGCGGCACGGCACAACTTCCCCATCCACAAGCCCTACCACGAACTGACGCAGGCTCAACGCGACCTGCTATGGCACGGCACGGGCGATGGCGAGTGGAGCGGCATCGACGGCTTCTTTGAGTGGGTAAAAAGTAAATCCTATGCCATCCAATTTCGCGTGTTGCTGGCCCGCTACCGCGGCAAGACCGTATGCCCCGTCTGCCACGGCACGAGGCTCAAGCCCCATGCCCAGTACGTCAAGGTGGGCGGAATGACCATCAGTGACCTGGTGCGCATGCCTGTCAAGGACCTGACACAATGGTTTGCCCAACTGACACTTGACGAGACCGATACACTGATAGCAAAACGTCTGCTTACCGAGATCAACAGCCGCCTGGACTACCTGTGTGAGGTCGGCGTGGGCTACCTCACGCTCGATCGCCTGTCGGCGACTCTGTCGGGCGGCGAGAGCCAGCGCATCAACCTGGCAACAGCCCTGGGCAGCTCGCTCGTCGGCTCGGTCTATATCCTCGACGAGCCTTCCATTGGCTTGCATCCACGCGACACCCACCGCTTGATCCACGTGCTGCGCATGCTGCAGCAGTTGGGCAACACGGTGGTCGTCGTCGAGCACGACGAAGACATCATCCGCAGCGCCGACTACCTCATCGACGTGGGCCCAGAGGCCGGGCGCAAGGGTGGCAGAATCACCTATCAAGGTCCAGTGGACCGTCTTGCCGAAGCCACCGAGAGCTACACCGCCCGCTACCTCACGGGAGCCATGACCATCCCCGTGCCCAAGCGGCGTCGCCCGTGGAACCAGTATATTGAGGTCAAGGGCGCAACGCACAACAACCTCAAGAACATCAACGTCAAGTTCCCGTTGGGCGTGATGACAGTGGTTACCGGAGTGAGCGGCTCGGGTAAATCTACCCTCGTGGGCAAAATCCTCTACCCGGCCCTGGCCCGCCAGCTGGACCAGACCGCTGATGCCCCTGGCAGTTTCAGCGGCATCGGTGGTGACCTGAGTCGCCTACAGGCCGTAGAATTTATCGACCAGGGCCCCATCGGTAAGAGCACGCGCAGCAACCCTGCGACCTACCTGAAGGCCTTTGACGAGATACGCCAGCTGTTTGCCCAGCAACAACTCTCCAAGCAGATGGGCTATAACGCCGGCTTCTTCTCGTTCAACTCGCCTGGCGGCCGTTGCGAGGAGTGTAAGGGCGAAGGCACCATCACCATCGAGATGCAGTTCATGGCGGACATTACCCTCACGTGTGAGGCATGCCACGGCAAGCGCTTCAGTCGAAATGCACTGGACGTGACCTTCCGCGACAAGACCATCAGTGACGTGCTTGATATGACCGTGAACCAGGCCATTGAGTTCTTCGGCGAATCCAACACCTATAACGAGCACAAGATTGTGCGCCGTCTGAAGCCGCTGCAGGACGTCGGCCTAGGCTACATCAAGCTGGGACAGTCGTCCTCTACCCTTTCGGGCGGTGAGAACCAGCGTGTGAAGTTGGCCTACTACCTTAGCGGCGAACGCCAGGGCAACACGCTGTTCATCTTCGACGAGCCAACGACGGGTCTGCATTTCCACGACATCAACACGCTGATGCGCTCATTTGACCAGCTCATCGGCAATGGCCACACGGTGGTCATCATCGAGCACAACCTGGATGTGATCAAGTGTGCCGACCACATCATTGACCTCGGTCCTGAGGGCGGTGACAATGGAGGCAACATTGTCGTCGAGGGCACACCCGAACAGGTCGCCCAGTGCAAGGAGAGTTACACAGGCCGCTTCCTTGCCGAGAAACTTGCTGGTACTTAGTTGCTAGTTTCTAGTTGGCATCCGCTTTTTATTGCCCCACGCTAAGACGCTAAGTTTTTTTTTAATAAAGCATCCGTAATGTAGAGACGCAAAATCTTGCGTTCCACAAGCGACGACAACAATTCACAATAATTTTTATGGACACTGACAACAAGCTAGAAATATTACGTAGTATACGGAAGGAGTTTTTTGCCTTTCGTAACGGTATTGTGGCCGACACACTCAGGAAAGCAGGTGACCCGCACTCTATGATTATGGGATGCCTGCTGGTGGACATCAGCGGCATTGCTACACGTTTTAGTGAGTCTATCGGCGAGGCAGAGCAATTAGCTGCCATTGCCGGCGAACTGTGGAGCGATACCAATTCACGCGAATGTCGTCTTGCGGCCCCCATGCTCTACCCTGCCGACTTGATGACATTGGAACAGGCGATGCAATGGAGCCAGAGTGTTGAGACCGTTGAAGTAGCTGACAACCTGTGCCATAAACTGCTGCGCCACATGCCCGATGCGGACGCCCTCTTCCGCCAGCTCATTGCCCAGGACAAGCCGTTGGTTAAATACACCGGTTACCGCCTCTTGCTCAATCTGCTCTTGCTGGGAAAAGTACAAACTAACGGCTCACTTAAGGCCATCGTCGAGACCGATGCCGAGCAAGCCCAGCAACCACTAAAGTCACTTCTAAAAGATATTCTGGAAGAGTTGGCGTAGTCCCTCCTATTCATCCCACAGGAGGTCGCGGATGATACTGTCGCTGAGCATGATACCGTCACGTGTCAAAACGTATCGGCCATCCTCGGTCAGTCGCAGATTTCCTGCCTCAAGATGTCGTGCCGCCTCGCGGGTGAAGTATCGCCAAGCCTCGTTGCCAAACTCATCGCGCAATCGCTCGGCATCTACTCCGCGAGCCGTCCTCAAGCCCAACATCACACGTTCGTCATAGCGCTCACTGCGCGATAATTCCTCAAACTCACAAGGCAATTCACCAGCCATGACCTTATCGATGTACTGGTGCATATCGTGCGGGTTCCATTTCCTGACCTTGCCGTCATAGCTGTGTGCCGCAGCGCCCAAGCCCAAATAAGGGGTGTCGTTCCAATAAGATGAATTGTGGCGGGAATGATAACCGGGCAGGGCAAAGTTGGAAATCTCATAATGCTCATAACCAGCAGCCTGCAGGTCATCTACTAGGATGCGGTACATCTCCAGGCACTGCTCCTCAGGCACCTCAACAATCTCGCCTAGCTCGCGCTGACGCCACAAGCGAGTGCCTTCCTCATAGGTCAAGCCATAAGCTGAAATGTGTTGCGGAGCCAAAGCGATGGCCTGCTCCACCGAAGCCGTCCACGAGGAGACCGTCTGCCCCGGCAGGCCGAAGATGAGGTCGATGCTGATGTTATTGATGCCCGCTTCCCGCAGATGGGCAACAGCATCCATCGCCTGGCGTGCCGTGTGACGACGACCGATCAAACGCAGAATCGGATCCTCAAACGACTGCACACCCATACTCACTCGGTTCACGCCGAGTGCTGCCACAGCACGGCACCAATCGGGAGTCACATCGTCGGGGTTGGCCTCGACGGTAAACTCCTCAACACCAGATAGGTCAAGCGCACCTCGCAAGCCATCGACCAACCGTGACAACAAGGGCAAAGGCAGTTGTGAAGGCGTGCCACCACCCAGATAGAGCGTCTTGATGGATTCACCATGCAGCTCCCCCTTTCGCAATCTTGCCTCAGCAATCAGGGCCTCAACGTAAGGGCCACCCATATCGGCTAATTGCAATGTGGAGAAGAAGTCGCAGTAGCTACAACGACTCGCACAAAATGGAATATGGACATAAACTCCTGCCATAGCGATGCAAAGATACAATATTCTCATGACACCGCCAAAGGAGAAAAGCGGGAGAACCGACCTTAAGGTACTTGGTCAACAGCAATTCCGCAAGTAAGCTAACATCCTAAAAACTCAGCGGGTAATCTTCGTCCATTTCATGGGGAGAGGGCCCGATTTGCCATTATTTTGGGCATTGTTAAAAAATTCTTTTTAATAATGTTGAGATTCTCAATAAAAAGTAGTAATTTTGCAGGCTGTTTAGCGAACTGAACAACAATTCACTATATAACAACCAATTAACAACAAAATCAAACTAATGAAGGTTTACAAAACAAACGAGATTAAGAACATCTCTCTCGTCGGTGGCAAGGGCGCTGGTAAGACCACTCTCACCGAGTCTATTCTCCTTGAGGGCGGCGCAATCAGCCGCAGGGGTTCTGTTGACGGCGGTAACACCGTGAGCGACAACACCCCCGTTGAGAAAGAGTATGGTTATTCTGTTTCCTCAACCGTATTCTATGCCGAGAAGAACGGCAAGAAGCTCAACTTCTTTGACTGCCCGGGCAGTGACGACTTTGTGGGCAATGCAGTGACCGCACTGAGCGTTACCGACGCCGCCGCTCTGGTCGTTGACGGCCGCAATGGCGTTGAGGTAGGTACCCAGAACAACTTCCGCACCGTTGAGCGCATCGGCAAGCCGCTGATGTTCGTCATCAACCGCCTCGAGGACGAGAAGTGTGACTTTGACAACGTTTATAACCAACTGCGCGAGACCTACGGCAACAAGGTCGTTGCTCTGCAGTTCCCCGTGAATGCAGGCCCTGGCTTCAACAGTGTTGTTGACGTGCTGGCCATGAAGCAGTACACCTGGCCCAAGGATGGTGGCAAGGCTACCGCCAGTGACATCGACGGTGCTCACGCCGACAAGGCCGAGGAGTTCCGCATGGCTCTGCTCGAGATGGCTGCCGAGAACGATGAGGAGCTGATGATGAAGTTCCTCGACGAGATGACCCTGACCGAGGAGGAGACCATCAAGGGTATCCGCCTGGGTATGGTTGACCGCAGCATCTTCCCCGTCGTACTGGTAAGCGCCGAGAACAACATCGGCACCGACCGTATGCTCGACATCATGAGCATCATCGTTCCTGACGTGACCGAGATGCCCGCTCCCAAGAACACCAACGGCGACGAGGTTCCCTACGACGAGAACGCAGCCGTCAGCATATTCTTCTTCAAGACTTCGGTAGAGAGCCACATCGGTGAGGTTTCTTACTTCAAGGTAATGAGCGGTACCCTCAAGGCTGGTGCCGACCTGACCAACATGAACCGAGGTAGCAAGGAGCGCCTTGCCCAGATCAACGTGGTTTGTGGTCAGAACAAGACCCCGATCGACGAGCTCCACGCTGGTGACATCGGTGCTGCTGTGAAGCTGAAAGACGTTCGCTGCGGCAACACCCTCAACGAGAAGGGTTGCAACCGCATGCACGAGGAGGATCCCACGCTGTTGATCGAGCAGAGCAAGGAGTTGCGCCAGACCATCGTTTCAGGTCAGGGCGAATTCCACCTGCGCACTCTGAAGTGGAACATCGAGAACAACGATAAGATCCAGATCGAGTATCAGGAGCCCCGCATCCCCTACCGCGAGACCATTACCAAGGCCGCCCGTGCCGACTATCGTCACAAGAAGCAGTCAGGTGGTAGCGGCCAGTTCGGTGAGGTTCACCTGATCGTCGAGCCCTATCGCGAGGGTATGCCTGAGCCCGACACCTACAAGTTCGGTAACCAGGAGTACAAGATGAACATCAAGGACAAGCAGGAAATCCCCCTGGAATGGGGCGGTATGCTGGTTGTCTATAACTGCATCGTCGGTGGTGCTATCGATGCACGCTTCATCCCCGCCATCGTTAAGGGTATCATGGACCGCATGGAGCAGGGCCCGTTGACCGGTAGCTACGCTCGCGACGTGCGCGTCTGCATCTACGATGGTAAGATGCACCCGGTTGACAGTAACGAAATCTCCTTCCGTCTGGCAGCCCGTAACGCCTTCTCCACCGCATTCCGCGATGCTAACCCCAAGGTGTTGGAGCCCGTCTATGACGTTGAGATCCTGTTGCCCGCCGACTGCATGGGTGGTGTACAGAGCGACCTGCAGGGCCGCCGCGGCATCATGATGGATATGTCGAGCGCCAACGGTCTGGAGCGCGTTAAGGCACGCATCCCCTTGAAGGAGATGTCGAGCTACAGCACCTCTCTGAGCTCTATCTCAGGTGGTCGCGCTTCATTCAGCATGAAGTTCTCGAGCTACGAGCTCGTGCCCGCCGATGTGCAGGCTCAGCTGCTCAAGGAGTACGAGGAGAGCAAGCAGGACGAGGATTAATCCCCTCCCCTCTACATTATATAATATGGGCGACCCACCACGGGCCGCCCATTATTTTTTCCCGTACGGATAGAACGGAGAAAAACGGGGATAACGGAAAAAACGGAGAGTTCCTACAAACGAATATAATAAGAGGGGAAAGTGTGTTCCATTTGGGCGGAAAAGTGGGCGTTTTAACATTTGGCGTTAAATTTTTCAGCAAAAAGTGAAAGAAAATTTTGTTTTTTCACAATAAAGTGTTAATTTTGCCGTTGATTGTTAAAAACAAGAATTTAGAATAGACCAATATAATCTCATGAAGAGATCGACGATATGGATATTGACTGTTGTGATGGCGATAGCCCTGCTGGGACTGCTCGCCATGCAGATCGTCTATATGGAAAAGATGGTCGCTATGCGCAACAGCCAGTTCAGCGAGATTGTGATGCGTAGTCTCTACAGCGTCTCGACGATGCTGGAACAGAACGAGACCAAGTATTTCCTTGACAAGGATCTGGCCGAAGCCGAGCAGATGTATTCAGGCATCAGCGAGAACAGTTTTACCTTCGGCGAAAGTAAAGAGGCCAACATCGACACGACACTCAACACCGAGGATCCCGCCAGTCTGCGTCCTGCCAACCGCAACACGTTAAAGGACTTGAACGACAGTTACCAGCATAAGCAAGAAATCCTCAGGGGCCAATTCCTGTACCAGAAGAGTTTGCTCTACGAAGTCATCTTGACCATCCTGAACCACTCCAGCGACCGCCCCATCCAGGAGCGCGCCGACAGTGCCACGGTAGCAAACTACCTGAGGTCGGAACTCGAATTCAACGGGCTGACACTGCCCTTTGAGTTCGCCATCGTGAACCGCTCTAACGGCGTGGTGTATAAGACCAGCGGCTACTCCCCCATGTCCCAACAGGACGTTTATCCTCAGGTGCTGTTCCCCAACGACCCCAAGAGCAAACAGAACACCCTGTGTGTCACGTTCCCCAACAAGAGCGACTACATCTTCTCGTCGGTGAAGTTCCTCGTTCCCTCGCTTGCCTTCACATTCCTGTTGCTGGGCGTGTTCCTGTACACCATCTCGGTAGCTTTCAAGCAGAAGAAACTGAGCGAGATCAAGAACGACTTCATCAACAACATGACGCACGAGTTCAAGACACCCATCTCGTCCATTTCGATTGCGGCTCAGATGCTCAACGACGACAGTGTGCGCAAGAGCCCTGAAATGCTCAAGCACGTGTCGGGCGTCATCAATGACGAGACCAAGCGCCTGCGTTTCCAAGTCGAGAAGGTGTTGCAACTCTCGCTGTTTGACCGCAAGAACGCCACCATGCGCCTTGAGGAAGAGGATGCCAACGCCAACATCTATAGTGTCATCAACACCTTCAAACTGAAGGTCGAAAAATATGGAGGCCACATCAACGCCAACCTTGACGCCGAGGATCCCATTATCAATGTGGACCGCATGCATTTCACCAATGTGATTTTCAACCTGCTGGACAATGCCGTCAAGTACCGCCGCGAGGATGTGCCACCCGAGCTCACCGTCACCACGGTCAACCCCGATGAGGACCACATCCAGATTACTGTCGCCGACAACGGTATCGGCATGAAACGCGAAGACCTGAAGAAAATCTTTGAAAAGTTCTACCGCGTGTCCACCGGCAACCTTCACAACGTGAAGGGCTTCGGCCTCGGTCTGGCTTACGTCCACAAGATGATAGACCTCTTCGGCGGCTCGATCCGCGCCGAGAGCGAGGTCAACCAAGGATCGAAATTCATTATTACATTACCACTATACAAATAATTAAAACAAAAACATTATGGAAGACAAGCTGAAAATTCTGTTGTGCGAAGATGACGAGAACCTGGGAACCCTCACCCGCGAGTATCTTGAGGATAAGGGGTTCAAGGCCGAACTGTTTGCCGATGGTGAGGCTGGCTACAAAGCCTTCCTCAAAGGCAAGTATGACATCTGCCTGTTAGACGTGATGATGCCCAAAAAGGACGGATACCAGCTCGCACAGGAAATCCGTGCCGTCAACAGCGACGTGCCCATCATCTTCCTCACCGCCAAGGCCCTGAAAGAGGATATCCTCGAGGGCTTCAAGATCGGTGCCGACGACTACATCACCAAGCCCTTCTCGATGGAGGAGCTCGTGATGCGTATCGAGGCCATCCTGCGCCGTGTTAAGGGCAAGAAGGGGAAAGAGGTCACCGTTTATAAGATCGGTAAATTCACTTTCGACACCCAGCGCCAAGTCCTCTTTACCGATGACCGCAGCGAGAACCTCACCACCAAGGAGAGCGAACTGCTGAGTCTGCTGTGTGCCCACCTCAACGAGATTCTGGAGCGCAACTTCGCATTGAAGACCATCTGGATTGACGACAACTACTTCAACGCCCGCTCAATGGATGTCTATATCACCAAGCTGCGCAAGAAACTCAAAGAGGATCCCAGCATCGAGATCATCAACATCCACGGCAAGGGTTACAAGCTCATTGCCCCCGAAGTGGAGACCGAGGAGTAATTACATCGCCTTATCGCGATATCATTCATCATTCAAAACGCCATTCCCGCCAGACATTCGGGAATGGCGTTGAGTTTCATCGTGTTCCTGTATTAAATGGCGTTAAATATGGGTCCTATTTCCGTGCTCATCTACCATATTTTTGCATTTTAGCGACAAATGCACTACCTTTGTGAGGTTTTTTAAAAAAGTGAATTATCAAGTAATGATCTATCTATACAGGATATACCAGTGGTGCATTGTGGCACCCATCATGTTAATTTACAGCATCATTACCGCTTTGATTACCATGGCAGGATGCCTGTTCAACCAGGACTACTGGGGCTATTTCCCTGCCAAGTGGTGGGCGCGTGTGTGGTGCTGGCTTCACCTTGTCCGCGTACGCGTCGTGGGTCGCGAACTCATTGACCACGAGACAAGTTATGTATTTGTTGCCAATCATCAGGGAGCATACGATATCTTTTCCATCTACGGCTTCCTAGGACATAACTTCAAGTGGATGATGCGCAAAGGCATCACCAACATTCCCATCATCGGCACCGCCTGTCGTATGGCCGGACACATCATGGTGGACACCCACTCCACCCAAGGCCTACGCGACACGATGGCAGCAGCCAAAAAGAAGCTTCACAGCGGCATGTCAATTGTGGTATTCCCCGAGGGACGCCGCACCGATACAGGCCTCATGGGTCCGTTCAAGAACGGTGCTTTCAAACTCGCACTGGAGTTTGGCTTGCCAGTCGTGCCTATCACCATCGATGGCAGCTATCGCGTCATGCCACGCAGCACCTTCAATGTAACGCCTGGCACCATCACCCTTACTTTCCATGAGCCCATTCAGCACACCGGCGGCAACGACATCGCTCAAGTGAGCACACAGTGCCGTGAAGTCATCCAGCAGGACTTGCCCCCTGAACAGCGCGACACTCCACAATGATACGAGACGCAAGAGAAAAACTAAATAACAAACCCTACGTTTGACTTCACAGCACAAACGTAGGGTTTGTTTAATTCTTCTCTAAATTGATTCTCAGGTTACCAGACAATCAGGTCATTCTTGACAGTCGGCATGATTTCCTGACTCAGGCGACGCCATTCCTTGGAGTTGATGTAGTCCATGATGATGTGGGCATGCTTCACATTGTGCATGTCGCTGCCCAGGAAATCGATCATTCCATTCTTGGCAAACCACAGGGCACTGTCACGCACTTCCTCACCAAAGTATCCAGTGAACGAGAGGATATTGACTTGGAACCTCGCCCCAGCATTATGGAGTTGTTCATAGCGTTTGCGGCGACGTGAGTAATAGGTATAACGTTCAGGATGTGCCAGAATCGTCTTGTAGCCCTTCACCTGCATGTCAAACAGCAATTCGTCAAGGTTCATCAGCTCTTGTTGGAAAGAATTCTCCAGAAGAATGTACTTGCCAGGGAATGGCAGCAGGTGGTCGGCTGCATATTCCTTGTCAAAGTACTCATCCATGCGATACTCGGCGCTCAAGTGAAGCTTGATGTCAAGTCCGGCGTCGGTAACCGCATCCTGGAGCTTGAGGAAAGCATCCATCAGACTCTCACGCGTGTTCTCAAAAGTCACTGCCGTCACATGAGACGTGAGGATAATGTTGCTGATACCCATTTCCTGCTCAGCCTGCAGCATTTCCAACGAGTCCTCTATTGACCGTGACCCGTGATCCACACCCGGTAGGATGTGGCAATGGATGTCGGTATTATAAAAGAGCTTTACCTGCTCTCTCTTACTTTTGAAAAAATTGCCAAATAGGCCCATATTGTATCTACGTAGTATTTCTATGTAACAAATTGACCTGCAAAAATAGTATTTTTTTTTCTTATACAACTCATGAAGCCCATTTATTTATCTACAACTCACCAATACAACATACAAAAGTCGCCATCATCCATACCGATAAAAACAAAATAAGTGTTACAGTATATGAAAAAACGAGACATTGTATTGCAAGATAAAAAATATCTTTACCTTTGCCAGCGAGAAGTTGCACAAATGCGCGCATTACAGATTATCGAACTAACCTAGATTCAAACAAATGAAAGTCATTATCGTAGGCGCAGGAGCCATAGGAGCCCATCTTGCTGACCTGTTTTCTAAAATCAGGCAGGATATTGTCATCATTGATGACGACGAGGAAAAGCTGGAGCGCATCCAGGCCGACAGTGACCTGATGACCATACACGCCTCTTCCAACACCCCTATCAAATCGCTCAAGGATGCCGGCGTGAAGAATGCCGACCTGTTCATCGCCGTGACCCGTGACGAGAACCTGAACCTGAGCCTGTGTGTACTGGCCAAATCGATGGGAGCCCGCCAAACGGTAGCCAAGGTCGAAAACGCCGAGTTCACCGACTCGCAGATTGTCAACTCATTTAAGGCTGCAGGCATCTCGTCAATTATCTACCCTGACCAGCTGGCAGCAAACGACATCGTGAACGGACTGCAGACGACATGGGCCCGCCAGCGGTGGGAGGTGCATGGCGGCCTACTCACCCTGTTGGGCATCAAGCTCAGGAACGGCTGCGAAATCCTCAACCAGCCGTTCAAGGACATCTTCAAGCCCGATTCGCCCTACCATGTTGTCGCCATCAAGCGCGGCACGGCAACCATCATCCCTACAGGCAACGACATGCTTATTGAGGGGGATTACGCCTATTTCATGACTACCAAGGAATATGTGCCCAACATGAAAAGCATCATGGGCAAGAGCCATTATCCCGATGTAAAGGACATTATCATCGTGGGTGGAGGCAAGACGGCTGTCAGGGTCGTCAACATGCTGCCCAGCGGAATGCGTGCCAAGATATTTGAGACCGACACTCATCGCTGCGAGGAGCTCATCGAACTGGTGGACACCGACCGTGTGATGATTATCAATGCCGACGGACGCTCGGTAGCCAACTTGCTGGAAGAAAACATCAAGAGCGCACAGGCCTTTATCGCACTAACCGGAAACGCCGAGGCCAACATCCTGGCATGTCTCACCGCCAAGCAACTCGGCGTGAGCAAGACCATTGCCATGATCGAAAACATGGACTACATGGACATCGCCGGCAATGTCGATATCGGGACCATCATCAACAAGCAGGCCCTCACTGCCAGCCACATCTACCAACTGCTACTCAACGGAGACGTCCGCAACATGCGTAACCTGCTGACCGTCAATGCCGACGTAGCAGAATTCACAGCCCATCCCGGTTCACGCATCACCCGCAAGCGCGTGCGTGACCTTGACTTTCCTGTCGAAGCCGAGTTGGGTGGCATCGTCCGCGGCGGCAAGGGTTTACTCGTGAACGGCAACACACTGATTGAGCCAGGCGATATCGTGGTTGTCTTCTGCCACGGAACGGAAATCAGCCGCATTGAAAAGTATTTCATCTGAGCCCTACCATGTTCAATAGCCGATTGATATTCAAAATTCTAGGCACACTGCTCTGGATTGAGGCAGCATTCATGATGATGAGCCTCATCTTAGCCCTGTGCTACCAGGAGAGTGACATCATGCCTTTTGCCGTGACAATCGCCCTCACCGCACTAGTCGGAACGGGACTGAGGCTCCTGCTTGGACGCCATGCCGACAGTGCATTGAGTCGCCGAGACGCCTATCTGCTGGTCACGGTCGTCTGGATAGCCTTTGCGTTATTCGGGATGCTGCCGTTTCTCATCGGAGGATATATCGACAATGCTACGGACGCTTTTTTTGAGACAATGTCAGGACTGACGACGACAGGAGCGACATGCATCGACAAGGTGGAAGGCCTGCCTCACGGCCTGCTCTTCTGGCGTTCATTGACACAATGGATAGGCGGTTTGGGTATCGTGTTTTTCACTATCGCCATTATCCCGTCCTTTGTCGGCGGTTCGGTCAAGGTCTTTGCCGCCGAAGCGACTGGCCCCATCAAGAGCAAGATGCATCCCCGATTGACGACCAGCGCCAAGGCACTGTGGGGCATCTATCTGCTGCTGACTGCTGTTTGTGCCGCACTGTTCTTCGTCTTCGGCATGGGTCCGTTTGACGCCATCAACTATGCCATGACAATCACTGCCACTGGGGGCTTTGCCACTCACGACGCCAGCACGGGCTACTTCAACAATGCCGCCATCGATTACACAGCCATCGTGTTCATGTTCCTCTCGGGCATGAGTTTCGCCTTGCTCTACGCAGCGTTGTTCAAGGGCAAAGTCAAACAATTGCTCAAGAATGCCGAGGTCCGTCTCTATGGAGCGCTGGCGCTAGCATCCACCGTCCTCATCGTCTTTTTCCTGCTGCGGTACAACAACTACGATATCGCCGACGCCATCCGCGTTGCCTTGTTCCAGGTCGTGTCGTTCCTGACCACTACCGGAATGTTTAACGAGGACGCCGCCCAGTGGCACCACATCACGTGGGTAATTCTGAGCTTGTGCATGTTCTTCGGTGGATGTGCAGGGAGCACGGCTGGTGGATTCAAGTGCGCTCGCGGGGTGATCGCATTGAAAATCCTGCGCAACGAGATTCGCCACATGCTGCATCCCAAGGCACTGCTACCCCTCAAGGTCAATAACTCGACCGTGCACACGTCAGGGCAAATCACGCTGCTGGCATTCTTCCTTGCCTACATCACCCTGTGCTTTACCGCCTACTTCATCATGATTCTCGTTGGCGTGGACAGCACCAACTCCATTACCATTGCCCTGAGTTGCGGCAGCAACGTGGGTCCCACTTTGGGCCTGGAAATCGGGCCCACCATGTCGTGGAGCGTCCTGCCAGCCATGGTCAAGTGGATTCTATCGCTCCTGATGCTGATGGGACGTCTTGAGATCTTCACTGTCCTGGTCATCTTCACCCCCTCGTTCTGGAAAAACCACTGATAATCAAAAAAAAGAGCGAAAAAGTTTTTCCAGTTCAAAAAATGGTTGTACCTTTGCACGCCATTACAAAAAATAGGCGTTTACCACCGCCAAAATATTGTAAGTTTAACATTTAAAGATATATCGAAACAATGAAGAAGGATATCCATCCCAGCAACTATCGCGAGGTTGCTTTCAAGGACATGTCTAATGAGGAGGTCTTCATCACCCGCAGCACGGTGAACACCAAGGAGACCATTGAGATTGACGGCACCACCTATCCCCTGGTGAAGCTTGAGATTACCAACACCTCACACCCGTTCTTCACCGGTAAGCAGAAGCTCGTCGACACCGCAGGTCGCGTGGACAAGTTCATGCAGCGCTACGGCAACCGCAAGAAGAAATAAGAAGACATCCCGTCATCGCCGTGAGCGCTCACGGCCCAGACTCAGAAAACACAGCGGCGCACCTTCATCAACGAGGGTGCGTCGCTTGTTATTGTTATAACGTGAGTTCGATGAAAAAAAATTATCAGTGTCCGCGGAAAACATCGAAGATGTTAGCGGTTCGAAGAACCGATTTCAATGAGAAAGACCATGCAAGAACCTCGTAGAGGTTCGCAGCTTGGTCCATGAGCTGAATATTGCAAGTGCCTCGAAGAGGAACTTTGTGATTGACAGGCTTTGGGCGTATGTAGAAGTTCGTCTTCG
>ONLH01000005.1 GCA_900318645.1 uncultured Prevotellaceae bacterium | reverse complement strand
GACGAGCATAAGCGCAACCGATACTGCGTGTCGGATGCGCTCACGCACGTCATCATCATCACCGCACAATGCCAAAATCGCCCTGCATATAGCGCTTTTTTGAAAGTGAGTTTGCAACACGTTTCGCAGGGCAGTCGGGGGCTCCCAAGAGGGAAAGAAGGGAAAATTTTCCCTTTTTCAACCCTTTAATTGGCTGATTATCAGCCAAAGTCACCTCTCGAGGTGCGGAAAATTTTCACTTTTAAGAAATTCTTGTCCGAATTTTATATACTAACTTGCTGATATAGGTGTTTTTACGGCACTAAAAAATCATGAGTCAAATGTTAAAATTTCGACTTGTTATTCTCTCACGCAATCAGAGAAGCACGAAAGGTCACCTGTTTTGCCTTTGCATCAGAAACCAGCCAGAAGAACAGACCGCCATTAGGTATCACCATTCGTTGGTTCAATCTCACAGCATATCAAAATGGCGGTTTTCCATAGCAGCAGGGGCATATGTGCCATCGAAACCGATACTTCGTGTCGGTTCATCGTCACACATGAGCGATTTTACCGCTCAATGGCTGGAACATCGCTCTGCATATAGCGCTTTTATGGCCGATGGATTTTGGGCACGCTCCGCAGGGCGGTAGGGGGATTCCGAGAGGGAAATAAAGGGAAAATTTCCCTTTAAAACCTTTTAGATGACTGGATATCAGCTATTAGCAGATTTCAAAATAGGAATTTTGGTGATTTTTCTAAAAACTTGCTTGTAACTCCGTCTGCTAACTTGCTGATATAGATGTTTTTGAGAACTCCAAATTTCTGCACCTTTCTGCAGCATCTTGCCCAACAAATAAAGGTATCTTAGAGTCATAGCGGAGCCTCTATGGATGAGTCGAAACCGATACTTCGTGTCGAATTCGCTCACGCACGTCGGCCTCTGTACCGCCCATCCTCCTGCATATAGCGCTTTGATGAAGACACGATTTCGGAAACGCTCCGTAGGGCGGATGGGGGATACCAAGAGAGAGACCTGGACTACCGTCCCGTAACCCTGTAAATAGCTGATTATCAGCCAAAATTTTCTTTGAATGCTTGACAACTCGAAAAATAACGAAAAAATCGTCTGAAATCACACAAGATAACTCGTTGATATATATGTTTTTACGTCACACATAAAAATGGCGTTTTTTGTCACTATTCGGCCTTTGCTGGGTATCTCTGACATTCCAAAGAGTTTGCATTTATGATGTTGAATCAACCGACTGCAAAATATACCGCCGCGACCGCCGCCACTCCGAATCGGCAGCGGTCGCAATGATAACATCGTTCGTTTGTATTGCTTCAGCGCATATCATTATTCCAGGAATGGTGTGGACGAAACCAGACTGTCGTCGGATTCATCAACGTATGTGAGCTCAATTACCGTCCTTTCGTCCTGCATATAGCGCTTTTTAACCAAGTGATTTTCAGAAGCGCTCCGCAGGGCAGTAGGGGGATCCTGAGAGGGAAACAAAGGGAATAATTTCCCTTTTCAACCCTTTAATGATTGATAATCAAATATTTGATTATTTCAATCCTTTACAAATCGTAATTTCGCGTAATTTTGAAAATGTCTACGTTTGAACGCCCCGAAAATTACACCTTATTATTAGGTAAGGAGAGAGAGGGGGAGTGTTGAATTCTTACCCGCCAAAGCGTGTTATGCCTTTTTAGTATCTCGTCGCCATCTATCGGGGAACAGCTCTCTGAAGACTTTGTCATTCCATTATCATGACATTGTTGTCATTGCTTTTCATCATTATGTTTTTATGACAACAGTATGACAACGTATTGGATTTTGACAAAAATAAAAACTGCTTAATTCGCTGTTTTATAGCCAATTAAGTTGTGGAGCATAGCGGACTCGAACCGCTTACCTCAACACTGCCAGTGTTGCGCTCTACCAGATGAGCTAATGCCCCGAATTGCGGTTGCAAAGGTAATGCTAATTTTTAAACTGGCAAATTTTTTTCGCAAAAATCGTTGTTTTTTCTTGGCAGAAGCCATTTGGGGTGAATGATAGCTTGTTTTTTTGCGATTATTTAGGCGGAATTATCAAATTGTTGCTAAAAAATGGAAATTATTTTGTCACATACAATGTGATGTTGAAAAAAAATTGTACTTTTGCAAAAAATTGGTAAATATGTCTTCGACAGAACTGAAAGAGAAATTGCTAAACCTGACACGCAAAGTGGATACTTTGCGCAAGAGGTATCTCGCCCTTCAGTCTGAAAACAGGGAAATGAAGAGGACCCTAGAATGCCAGGCCATTGAAATTGAAAAGCTGGAGAAAGAAATAGCACAGCTCAAGATAGACAATGAGTTCCTGCGTGTGGCCCATACGGTCCCTCGCGATCCAGAGGTGGTCGCTAAATACAAGAAGCAGGTTGCCAAGATGGTGCGGGACATTGACCGGTGCATCAAACAGTTGAACGCTTGACAAAAACTGATTTTATGGCCGACAATAATAAAGTTAAAATATGGATACAGCTTGCTGATGCCTCAAATCCCATCGCCCTGAGCATCGCTCCGGACGAAGAGGAAAATTACCGTAAGGCAGAGGAGCTTGTCAACACATTGTGGAAGAAGTGGATGACCCGTTTCGGCGGCGAATCGGCTGATGTGCTTGGCAGGGTGGCGTTCCAATTTGCTAGACTCTATTTAGAGGCTTACGGTGAAAACCGTGAGGTCAATGAATTCCTGACTGATTTAGACAAAAAACTTGATGCCCTCTTGGGCAGCGAGGACTGAAATTGTGTCCTAGCGGCATAATATTCATCATTGTTGCCAGCCTCCTTGGGCTGTCATGCTTGATGGTATTGCTTGCCACTATATGAGGGGCATGACGTAGGTGATATTGAGAGAATTAGGTTCCTGCACCACTTTAGGTTTAATGCGGTATCCCGTTGTGAAACAACAGGATGAGTATTGCCGAGAGTGGCGCTATTTATTTAAATATTTTATCAATTAATTAATGAACACAATAGTAATAACTGTTATCGTAGCCATCCTGGCGATGGCAATTGGCTGGGGTTTGGCTTTGTACCTCTCTCGTAAGAATGCAAAGTCCCAAGCCAACGAAATTATCGAGAAAGCCCGTCTTGAAGCCGAAGTGCTAAAGAATAATGAGGTGATGAAGGGAAAGGAAGCCGGTATGACCATCAAGAGTGAAGCCGAGAAGGAGGCCAACGCTCGTTTAACTAAGGTGCAGACCAGTGAGGCAAAACTCAAACAGCGTGAGATGCAGCTCAATCAGCAACAGGGTGAAGTGCAGCGTCGCCGCAACGAGGTGGACAACCTCAAGGTGAATGTTGATAACCAGATGGCCCTGCTCGATCAGAGGAAAGCCGAAGTTGACAAGATGGAGAAGAGCGTTCGTGACACCTTGGAGCATGTCAGTGGTCTCTCGGCTGAGGAGGCTAAGGAAAAACTCATTGAGTCGCTCAAGGATGAGGCCAAGACCAATGCTGCCAGCTATATCAATGATATCATGGATGATGCCAAAATGACCGCCAACAAGGAGGCCAAACGCATCATCATCGAGACAATCCAGCGTGTAGCTACCGAAACGGCTGTAGAGAATGCCGTGACGGTCTTCCATATTGATAATGATGAGATCAAGGGCCGCATCATCGGTCGTGAGGGTCGCAACATCCGTGCCCTGGAGGCAGCAACTGGTGTTGAAATCGTTGTTGATGACACCCCCGAGGCTATCGTCCTCTCTGGTTTTGACCCCGTGCGTCGTGAAATTGCACGCCTGGCATTGCACCAGCTCGTCAGTGACGGTCGCATCCATCCCGCACGCATCGAGGAGGTGGTGGCTAAGGTTCGCCGCCAAGTCGAGGAGGAAGTCATCGAGACTGGTAAACGCACTGCTATCGATATGGGTATCCACGGATTGCATCCCGAACTTATTCGCCTCATCGGTAAGATGAAATATCGTTCCAGCTATGGACAGAATCTGCTTCAGCATTCTCGTGAGACGGCTAACCTGTGTGCCATCATGGCCAGCGAGTTGGGTCTGAACCCCAAGAAGGCACGTCGCGCTGGACTGTTGCATGACATTGGCAAGGTGCCCGATGATGAGCCTGAACTGCCGCACGCACAACTTGGTATGAAGTTGGCCGAGAAATATAAGGAGAAAGCCGACATCTGCAACGCCATCGGTGCCCACCATGACGAGGAGGAGGCAACGAGCCTGTATGCTCCCATCGTGCAAGTGTGTGATGCCATCAGTGGTGCGCGTCCCGGTGCCCGTCGTGAAATTGTCGAGGCCTACATCAAGCGCCTCAATGATCTGGAGCACTTGGCCTTGTCCTATCCTGGTGTTGTTAAGACCTATGCAATCCAGGCCGGTCGTGAACTGCGTGTGATCGTCGGTGCCGACAAGATCAGTGACGAAGAGACCGAGAAACTCTCCAACGAGATTGCTCAGAAGATTCAGGATGAAATGACTTATCCGGGTCAGGTGCGCATTACTGTTATCCGTGAGACGCGCGCTGTGAGCTACGCTAAATAATGTGTGCGTACCACAATGGACGAGAAAAAGGATAATATTCAAGTGACGGTGCCTGATAGTGCTGCTGATTCCTGCGTCAAGTGCGACTCCGAGAACTGTTCATGTCCTTGCGCACAAGACATCGGCAGGTGCAATCTTACCAGCACTAACTGGTTGGCGGACGTGCCAGATAACGACTTTGACATTGTCGAAGTCCTCTTCAAGAACACCCGCCGCGGTTTCTACCGTAACAGCACGCACATCCCTCTCAAGCAGGGTGATTGGGTGGCTGTTGAAGCCAATCCAGGGCACGATGTCGGTCGGGTAGGGCTCACAGGCCGTCTGGTCAAGAATCAGATGGAGCGCGTGAAGCTTCGCAAGGATGCCGAGATACTGCGCGTCTTCCGTAAGGCAAAACCCGCCGACATGGAGCGCTACGAACAGGCCAAAGCGCGTGAAGAGGACACGATGATCCGTTCACGCAAGATTGCCGTTGACCTTGGACTTAAGATGAAGATTGGCGATGTCGAGTATCAGGGAGACGGAAACAAGGCTATTTTCTATTATATTGCCGACGAGCGAGTGGACTTCCGCCAGCTCATCAAGGTGCTGGCCGAGGTGTTCAGAATCCGAGTCGAGATGAAACAGATCGGTGCTCGACAGGAGGCAGGCCGCATCGGTGGCATTGGCCCTTGCGGCAGGCCCTTGTGCTGTGCTACATGGATGTCGGGATTTATCTCGGTAGCTACTAGTGCAGCCCGTTTCCAAGACATATCGCTCAATCCCCAGAATCTGGCAGGGCAGTGCGCTAAGCTCAAGTGCTGCATCAATTTTGAGGTGAATACCTATGTTGAGGCAATCAGGCAACTTCCCGCCAAGGATGTTCATCTTGAGACTAAAGATGCGACCTATTACTACTTCAAGGCTGATGTCCTCAAGCGTGAAATTACCTATTCTACCGAGCGTAATGCACCCGTCAATACTGTGACGCTAACTGCGGCACAGGCCTTTGAGGTGATTGCTTTGAACAAGAATGGTATTAAGCCCGAGAGTCTTAAGCCTGAAGAAGACGGTAAGAAGACTGCTTCACCTTTTGGCGACTTGTTGAACCAGGATGCCATCAACCGCTTCGATAATAAAAAGAAGAAGAAAAAGAAGAAAAAATCCAGTGGCGACAAGGCCGCATCAGTGAATGCCAACAAGGAGCAGAACGATGATGGCGCCAAGACTAATGGTAAAAACGGTGGCAACAAACCACCACGACAGGGTAAAGCAAAGCGCCAGCAGGCTGCCCCCCAGCCTAATAATGGAGAGAATCAGCCTCGTGGCAACAACAAGCAGCGTCAGGACAAGCAACAACGGCCTGTAAAGACTTTTAGGCCGCGTAATGTTGGTGCTGACAATGCGCCCAAGAATGGAGGAAATGGGCCGGCTCAGCAAAATAACGCCAAAGGTGAATAACCGAGCGTTGAGCTGTCGGTTGACAAATACGGTGGCAATGACATTGTTCATTGCCGCCGTCATGTTCATCATGCTGGCTTGTCAGCGCAAGCCGGTCATGGCTCATGCTGCCTTTTTCCATTTTCCATCAAGCGGGTGGCAACACAACAAGCCCGTAGTGTTTGTGCCCGAGTATGACGATTCTGTTCTGACTTACAATCTGGTCCTTGCCGTTCGCCACAGTAACAGCTACCGTTATCGTAACCTCTCTCTTGTGGTGGACCTCATTGCTGCCGATACGGTCGTTTCCCGTCGTTCGGTGAATATGCCGATAGCCGATGAATACGGTAACTGGACGGGTGGGGGATTTGGTACCCTGTATCAGGATACCGTTACAGTAGCCGAAGTTATTGATCCTGGTGACGCCTGCCGTGTTGTAGTCTGGCAAGCGATGGCTGGCTGTGACACCTTGAGTGGTCTAGTCAATCTGGGGTTGATCACCCGTCCCTTGACTGATTAGCTAAATCTGACGTAAAAAAAGTCAGCTTATTAAATTTTTTTTGGTCAATTCGTTAAAATTGCCTAATTTTGCCGAACTAATAACTGTTATCATGAAAATAGATAAGGCCGAAGCCCGTCAAACGGGCATACAACTGTTGAAGTATGGTGTGATTGGCGTGTTGAACACGCTCATCACGCTTGTGGTCTTCTATCTGCTGAATACACGGATGGGGCTATCTTATGGTATCTCCAATGTCGTGGGCTACATTTTCGGCGTGATTAACAGTTTCCTATGGAATCGCCATTGGGTTTTCAAGACCCAGAACGACTTCAAGCGTGAACTCCTGCTCTTCGTCTGTGGTTTCCTCCTTTGTCTTGCCTTGCAGCTCTGCGTCAGCTGGATTCTCCTTGAAGGCCTCGGTTGGAAGAATCTCCCCGACGACATCATCCCCTTCTTCCCGATGCAGAAGGCCGGTCAGAACATCGTCATGGTGCTTGCCATGGTTGCCTATACCCTGGCAAACTATGTCTACAACCGCACGGTCACCTTCCGTGTTGACCCCAAGGGTACTCCTAAAAAGTAATACATTATTTCATGCAGGCTTTTAGAGGCAAATCATTTGGTGATTTGCTTTTTTCTTTGTAAGTTTGCGTTGGATTATTAATGTCGGACAATTATGGCAAAATTCTTTTCTGTTAATGGATTCGTTGTCACTATGATGATGCTGATTCCTGCATTTGTTGCTATGGCTCAGCAGGTTGAATCTGTGAGCAACCCTCTAGCTGTTCCGTCGGTAGAACTTGATGAATATGGCTTCTTTACTGTGGCAGATTGCCCCACTACGCATGATGTGCTTGAGGTGAAGCTGCATGAAGGAGAATATTGCATTGATCGGGCGGATATCTATGCTGATGGGATGTTGATGCAAAGTGTTCCCATCAGTGAGCAAGACGCGATCACGCGCAAAGTCGTACACTTCCTTGATGCCAATTTTGACGGTAATGTCGATATTCTTATCGGTCCAGGTTGCAATAGGGAATACAGTACTTTGATACTCTGGGATAGGGAAGAGAATCGTTTTGCCAGGGCCAGTAACGATGGCTTTACGGTTTTCAACGGCGACTTCTATTATGAGCCGGAACGCATGGCGGTCTATCGCATGACTTCGAGTTCGGCATTTGAGACGACCTATACCCTTATGACATGGCAGGGCACCGATCTGCAGAGCGAGAAGTTATTCTTACAGATGTTTGATCCTTCTTATTATGATTTTTATCATGTTAAGCACCGTTACACTGTTCGCGGCTACTATACAGGCGAGGATATTGGCAGCGATAACCCCAACGATATTTCTGAACCATGGGACAAGTGGGTCATTACTTGGAATGACAATGACTGATGATGCCTGAATGATGAAGATAATCACGTCGCTAATCTCGGCTGGAGAAAAAAAGCACTTCGTTTCACAACGAAGGTGCCCTAGGAAAAAATAGTATGAATAAAAGTTTGATTTAAGGTGATGCAAAGATACGCTTTATTTTTATAACTAACAACGAATTTAAGGAAAATATGCCGTTTTAACGTTGTTCTCTCTTCATTGTGCATATTTTAAATCCATTGACAAAACTTTTTGACCCGGAAGGACCACAATTTTTATTAATTTAACACCAAGAATCAGGATTAATTGTTAATTTTGTCGTTTGATAGTTCTAAACTATTTTGTGCTGTCGCAGTCTAAGGGCAGAATCGATACTGAAAAATAAACGATATATGAATAATAAACAGACAGGTATAACTCAGGTCTTGAAGGTGTTGTTTGGCATCTTCATGGTTCTGGTTTACTTAGGAATGGCATTCTTGCTGGCCATTAATTACTTTGACTGGAATCTCACTCCGTTGTGGAATGCAGTCAGGTGGTTCTTTGTCGCGGTTTTTGCCGCCTATGGCATCTATCGCGGTTATCGCGAGGTCAAGGGAGAGCATACCTACGGCATGCGCACCTATGATAATGACGACGAAGAGGTTTATACGACCTATGCAGACCGATTAAATCAAATGAAGAATAACAATGATGACGAGAAAAAATAATCTGTGTGCTCTTATAGCAGTTATGTTGTTATCGATGACGTTGCTGTCATGTGGTTATAACAAGCCCAAGAGTTCTAGCACGCGTGGTATTGCGCGCATCATGTGTGACGAGTCCTTCGAGAGTGTACTGGAGCAGGAGATATCTGTCTTTGAATACCAGTACCCCGAGGCCAGCATCATGCCCGATTATATCAATGAGCACGATGCCCTCGATTCGCTTTTCCAAAATAGGGTTGACTTGATCATCATCTCCCATGACTTGACTCCCGACCAGAAGAAGAGCTTGAAGAAGTTGGGCCGTGGCTATCGTTCCAGGATGATTGCCGTCGATGCTATTGCTATTATTGTCAACAAGCAGAACGACATCGCTGAACTGTCGATGGACGACCTGCGTGACATCTTCACGGGTAAAGTGAAACGTTGGGGTGAGGTGTACCCGACCAAATTGAAGAACGATACCATCAAGGTCATGTTTGACGGTTCGGGAACAGGTGTTGTACATTACATGAAGGACAAATTCCTCAACGGAGCCAACTTTGGCCCTAATGTCTATGCGCGTGGTTCAAGCCGTGAAGTCTTTAATGCAGTAGAAGAGTATAAAAATGTAATAGGATTCATTGGCGTCAGCTGGATTACCAGCGACCTGAAGTCGGCTGAGATCCCCATTGAACAAAAGTATGAGGAACTCAAGACACAGAATGAGGTCAGCGTGATCGACTTCACCGATCGCATCAAGGTGATGCCTTTGCGTGGCGACGATAAGATTCAAGGTGTGAAACCTTATCAGGCTCATATTTACAGTGGAGACTATCCTCTCGTACGTTCCATCTGGGCTATCGATGCTTCCTATAACGGGACGCTTGACCATGGCTTCTACACGTTCCTTACAGGTGTCATCGGCCAGAAAATCATCCTTCAAACGGGTATTTTACCCGCTGCAGAGCCGGTTCGGTATGTTGAAGTACAGTGATTTGATGGTTTGGCACGGAACTTGCAAGATGAATAATCAAACAAAACTAACTTATAAATATCAACATTAAATTGTTACTACAATGAAAAGGAAATTCTTTTTTGCATCACTCATGTTGATGGGTGCATCTCTGGTAGCCAACGCACAAGGCTACAAGGACGGTATTGAGTACTACAAGGTTGACAAGCTTGACAATGCCAAGGAGCTTCTCGAGCGTAACCTGAACTCGCCTCAGACGAACAAGGCAGAGGCTTTCTACTACCTGGGTCAGATTGCACTGCACCAGGGTAAGGTAGCCGAAGCTGCTGCCAACTTTGAGAAAGGTATTGCAGCCGACGCCATGAACCCCTACAACTACGTAGGTCAGGCAGCTATCGCTCTTAAGAATGGTAGCGATGCCAAGGCTCTCTTGGAGAAGGCTCGCAAGCTCGTCAAGAAAGATCCTAAGCTGGAGATGGAAATCGCTCGTGCTTTCTACGATGCAAATCCCACTACCTACGCCAAGGACATTGAGAAGTGCATCAAGAATGCTCGCAAGTGGAATGCTGATGACCCCGACAGCTACATCTTTGAGGCCGACACTAAGGCTGACAAGAAGGACTGGGGTAATGCAGCCGGTATCTATGAGTTGGCCTTTGACAAGGATCCTAACAACATCGAGGCCTATGTGAAGTATGCCAACACTTACTTCAATGTAAATCCCGAGATGGCTATCGAGCGTCTTGAGGAGCTGCAGGCCAAGGTGCCCAACTCAGCACTGGTTCAGCGTGAGCTCGCCGAGAAGTACTATGCCGACAACCTGGGTGCCAAGGCAGCCGAGCAGTACGGAAAGTACATCAAGAACCCCAACCACTTCGCTCAGGATGAGGTGCGCTATGTACAGCTGCTCTTCTTCGGTGAGAAGTATCAGGAGTCTCTGGACCTGGCTACCAGTCTGGTGAACAAGTTGAATCCTGCTGATAGCAAAGTGTTCTACATGAAGCGTATGCAGCTCTACAACTTGGTACAGCTCCAGAAGTGGGCCGAAGCTGTTGAGGCAGGTCGCTCATTCTTCGCCAACGCTGTTCCTCAAGGTTCCAACTACGAGGTGCGCGACTACACTGACTTCGGTCAGGCTCTGCAGACCGCCGGTTTCCCCGAGGAGGCTATCAATGCCTATAACAAGGCCATTGACCTGAATCCCAAGAACACCGACTTGATCCGCAATCTGGGTGACAGCTATGCTGATGCTGAGAACTACGTCAAGGCAGCTGAGTACTATCAGCGTCTGGTTGACGATGGCAATCACAAGTCCAACGACCTCTTCACGCTGTCCAACTACTATCTGGGTATTGCCAGCACTGAGGGCATTGATGAAGCAGTCAAGGCTGATGCACTCGCTAAGTCGCAGAAGTACATTGATGAGGTGGACAAGCTGGTTCCCAGCAATGTGCAGATTGTAAATCAGAAGGCTAAAATCGCTAAGTTCCGTGAGGGCGACAACAACAACGGTGCAGCACTTGCCGCATATCAGGAATTGTTGGGTATCCTTGACACTAAGGAGAACAAGGCTGATTACACCCGCTACTACAAGTATGCTTACAATTACCTGGCCACCTATTACTTCACCAAGGGTGACAAGGCAACTGCCAAGACTTACTACCAGAAGTGGCTTGAGTACGATCCCGAAAACGAGTCTCTGCGCAATTACGTTAACAGCTTGAAGTAATTAGTCAGCGAACTCATCCATAACCGATAACGTGCGGGTGGCTGAAATCATTCAGTCATCCGCACATTTTTCTATAGAACCAGCTTTCACCGTATTAAAACACTTCTACAGGTGGATTTTGTCAAGTTTTTTATTTTAAATAATGTGGTTAAAGAAAAAAAACGTAATTTTGCACATTAATGTGTGTTCAAAAGTGTCTTTTTCTTTTTATTTGAAAGTATGAAACATTTAATGCTTGCAATGATGCTTCTCGCATTGTCACTCGGTGGCATGTCGATTGAGGCACAAAATACTGACAATGAATACTACGATGCTTTTATCTCGGTAAATGACAATGTCAGTTTGACACAGTTGCGTAATGCCGGGCTGGTTATCACGGCAAGGTATGACGGCATTATCACAGCCGAAGTGCCGACTACCTATCAACCCTACGACCTCAAGGCGTTTGACGGCATTCTGCATGTGTCAAAGTCTATCCCTATCTACACATATTGTGACAGCGCTCGCTATTTCTCACGCGTTGACGCTGTGCATGAGGGACAGCGTTTAGATATGCCTTATGATGGTACGGGTATTATTGTGGGTGTGATTGATTGCGGATTTGATTTTAACCATGTTAACTTTTGGGACAAAGATGGCAATACTCGTGTCAAGGCTGTATATCTTCCGTTCGACGACTCGGGAAGAACGGTCATGGTGAACAGGATTGTCTTGCCTGGTTCTTGTTTTGAAACACCAGATAAAATCAAGGCACTGACAACCGACGATGCTAATACGACACATGGAACCCAAACAGCCGGAATTGCTGCCGGCAGTTATGACTGGTACGGTTGGTATGGAATGGCACCTGGAGCCGATATCGTAGCTTGTGGCATGCCTGAAGGCAAATTGAATGATGTGCGTCTTGCCCACTGCATCAGTTATATCGATGATTACGCCAAACGTGTCGGAAAACCCTATGTCATTAATATCAGTTTGGGCTGCAATGTCGGTGCTCATGACGGAACATCTTTCCTGTCGTCGGTCATCAAGCAATTTTCTGGCCCAGGACACTTGTTTGTGGTTTCGGCAGGTAACGATGGCGATGCCCCAGTGTGCATCCACAAGTCGATAGCCAATAAGAATGATACCGTAACGGTACTGCTTAATAAATACGTTTATTCCTCAAAAAGTTCAGGTTGTGTAAATGCATGGAGTAAGGGCGCAAGACCCTTTAACTCAAGACTTATTGTTGTTGATACAAGAAGTGGAAGTATCCTCTACAGGTCTCGTTCGATGGGTACCACTACAACTGGTGTGACTGCTCACTTTGACACTGACACTGACGAACAATTGGCCCGCTATTACTCTGGTACTGTCGACTTTAGCGGAACCATTGAGGGAAATGGTAACGGTTCGTCTCTCATGAACTTGGAAATGACAGCAAGGGCTTCCTATTATGCACTTGGAATCCAGTACTATAGTCCCTCGTCAACTGATCTTGCTATCTGGACCTCTCAATATGCTCCTTTTGCGACTTATGGCTTCTCGTGGGCATCGTCTGGCTCATCAGTCGGGTCAATCAGTGACCTGGCCACCAATGACAGTGTGATATCCGTGGGATCATATAACAGTAAGCAATATGTTCCACTGCGTGATGGCAGTTTGTATCACCGCTTCAACAGCGAGCCGTTTAGAATGTCCTATTATTCTTCCTATGGACCCGACGAGAATGGCATCTCGCGTCCTGACGTCTGCGCTCCAGGTAGTGTGGTCATTTCATCGGCCAACAGATATAATACCAACGCGCATAACCTACAATATTGGCAGCCGTCTGCCGTCGTTGATGGTGTGGAATACACTTATTGTCCTGATTTGGGAACATCGATGTCGGCTCCTGTAGTGTCAGGTGCCATCGCATTATGGCTGCAGGCCAATCCTCTCCTGAGTACTGCCGACGTGCGTGACGTGCTGCGCCATAGCTGTTACAGGGATGGATATGTGAAAAATGGCAATCCTCAGCGTTGGGGAGCAGGTAAACTCGATGTCAATGCGGGTATACGCTATGTCTTGAACATCGAGGACAAGAATGGTGATGTTAATGGTGATGGAGAAGTAAACGTGAGTGATCTCAATGTAGTAATTGACATTATTCTGGGTGGAAATACCGATAATGATACCAGGAGGCGTGCCGATGTCAATAATGACGGAGAAGTCAGCCTGAGCGACATTAACATGATCATTGACATCATTTTGTCTTAGAATTGCGTGAAGTCCTTCGCTCTGATATTCTTGTCGTTGCTGATGTGTGCGATGGAAATGGGGGCAACTCATCCATTGAGTGCTGCATCCAAACTAGCGCTAGCTCGGCGTGAACGCATCGCCAACCGTCGAGCCCCAGCGGATAGCGGCAAGGAGTTTTTTCAGACCTTTATCAGTTTTGATGATTCTGTAACATTGTTCTCCTTGAGGCAGCTTGGCGTTAAGGTGAATGCTGTGTTGGACGGATTTGTTGTAGCAGAAGTACCTGTCGAGGTGTTGCCTGTTGTGATGGATTATCCTGGGGTGAAGCATATCGCGTTGGCCCAATCGCTACAGTTATGCAACGATACTGCGCGATTCATGTCCAATGTCAATCCGCTCCATATCGCCGAGGGTCGTGCTGTTCCACTCATGGGTGAGGGGGTATTAGTCGGGGTTATTGACTCTGGTATTGACTTTAATCATATTAACCTGTGTGATCATCAGGGACGGTCAAGGGTGCGTGCCGTGTATATGCCTGAGGACAAATCGGGCTCGGCACCGGTTGTCAAGGGCGACACGTTACCTGGCAGCTGCTATGAATGTCCAGAGCAAATTAAAGCGCTCACTACTGATTATGCCGCTTCCTCTCATGGTACCCATACCACTGGTACAGCTGCTGGCTCTTTCATGGCTAATGGATGGCATGGTGTAGCACCAGAGGCGGATCTCGTGATTTGTGGCATTCCGTCGCAGAAACTGACTGATGTGAATCTTGTGAATGCCCTCATCTACATTTTTGATTATGCTGACAGGATAGGAAAACCCTGTGTGGTCAATATGAGCATCAGCGGCAATGATGGTCCCAATGATGGCTCATCTTTCTTGTGTAGGACTTTTGAGGCATTGACAGGCCCTGGACGTCTGTGTGTCGTCGCGGCGGGTAATGATGGTGATGCGCCAATCTGTTTCCATGCTTCTTTACAAGGTGTGAATGACACCGTGACAACGTTGCTGCGCAATCAGTGGGGCGGACTGCAGCGTGAGGGCTATGTGAGCATGTGGAGCGATGGCCCTCAGCCACATGGTTCCAGGTTGGTCGTCATCAACCGTGCTACTGGAGTTTTGGAATATGCGTCAACATTCATTTCATCCTTGCCCGAGGATAGCGTTTTCGCTATTTCGAGTGATGACGATGTTGATTTTGCCAAGTATTATGAGGGAGAAGTGCTTTTTGCCAGTGCTATGGAACCCCAGTATGGAGCTGATGGCTCATTGCCAAATCAGGGAAGATTTCACTCCTATTGGAGCTTTGACGTGACTTCTGTTAAATCGGGACATCTTTTGGGATTGCAATATACCGCTGACGAATCTGTCAATCTAACGGGATGGTGTACCAAGAATACCTATTTTTATACTTTTGGACTTGACGGTATGACTGGTGGCTCATCGGTGGGCTCGATCAGCGATCTGGCAACAACAGACAGTGTAATCTCGGTGGGGGCCTATTGTTCCCGTTCATCCTATGTGGCAAGAACGGGTGAGGTTGTCAACATAGCAAACTGTCAACCGGGTGATATCGCATATTTTTCCTCTTATGGCCCTGACGAATGCGGTGTGGCGCGTCCTGACATCTGTGCTCCCGGCATGGCATTACTGTCATCGGCCAGCCGTTATGACTCGGTCTCCAATCAGGGGATGTGGCCTTCTCCTGTCATCGTTGACGGAATGGAATATCCCTATTATTCCAATCTGGGAACATCCATGTCAACACCAGTGGTGACAGGTGTTGTCGCATTGATGCTGCAGGTTAACGGTCGATTGGGCCCAACGGAGGTGCGAGAGGCGTTGCATCGTAGCGCACTTGTTGACAGCTATGTGGCGATGGGTGACCCGCGGCGATGGGGTAGTGGTAAACTGGATGCTGCAGCCGCAGTAGATGATGTGATAAGAAATACCCTTATTCCCGGCGATGTAAATAATGACCGTGAGGTCAATATCGCTGATGTCATGGCATTGATAGATATTATACTTGATGGAGGAATAGGCTGTGACGCAGCCATGCTGTTGAGGGCTGATGTCAATCATGACTCGGAAATACTCCTTGCCGATATCAACACTGTAATTGACTTGATTTTAACTAAACAATAATTATGATAGATTATATTAAAGGTTCAATAGTTGAACTCAATCCTGCTTATGTGGTGATTGACAATCATGGAATAGGTTACATGATGAATATCACGCTCACAACCTATGATGTTTTGTCAAAGGCCGGCAACGAGAGTGAGACTTTGCTGTTTGCCTATGAGGTGATCAGGGAGGATGCTCATACCCTTTACGGATTTGCCTCTAAAGCTGAGCGGGAAGCTTTCTTGTTGCTGATTTCGGTATCAGGTGTGGGACCCAATACGGCACGCATGGTGCTCTCTTCAATGAGCGTTGACGAGTTCTCCCAAGCCATTGCCGGCAACAATGTCGCTATGTTCAAGGCGGTCAAGGGTGTTGGTGGAAAAACAGCCCAAAGAATAATAGTTGACCTCAAGGATAAAATAAAACCCACAGGTGATACGTTATTACTAGAAAAGGGTCATTCCGACAGTGAAGCCTTTAATGAAGCACTTGCGGCCCTTGTGATGTTAGGCTTTTCGCAACAGGCTTCAAATAAGGTACTTAAGTCGCTCTTTGCCAAAAACCCTTCACTGTCTGTTGAGCTCGCAATCAAGCAGGCTCTCAAGATGATGTAACGGTACTTAATGGTTTCGGGACCCGTTGTTGATTGATAGTACAACATGTTGGAACGTAAAAAAATAATATTTGCGATTATTATCGGCGCACTCATCGGATTGTGGGCCGGGAATGATACTGTGTTGGCACAATATGTGACCAGCACGTTACCTCCTCCACCACCACCTCCCGATACTCGCCCGTCGGCTCAACAGCAAAGGACTCCCGATCTGGATTTGCATTTTAGAGTCAAGCCAACAACACCGCAGACTTATGATGAAGTGCAGGGAATCGGTGAATATGCTGCCGACCTGAAGGATCCTTCAAACATCACGTCGGTGGTTGAGTATGACCCTGAGACGGGATGCTATGTTGTACACACTCGCTTGGGTGATAACGACATCATTACGCCTTATATCATGTCGTCAGATGAATACAGCAATGCTGACTTCCGTCGCTCGATGATGGAGTATTATCGACAGAAGAATGCCGAGAGTGCTCAGGACACCGAGAAAGACCCCTTTAATTTCCTGGACATGCAGTTTGGCATGGGACCACTTGAGACGGTCTTTGGCCCTGGTGGTGTACAGCTAAAGACCACGGGTTCGGTGATCATCAACATGGGTGTAAAGAGTAACTCGACCGACAACCCTTCCTTGTCAGTCTCTCAGCGCCGTAAAACCTATTTTGACTTTGATCAGAAGATCCAAGCCAATATTACTGCCACTGTCGGTGACAAGATGAAGTTCAATATGTCCTATAATACGGGTGCGACATTTGACTTTGACAGTAAGAATCTCAAACTCGCTTACGAGGGTAAGGAAGATGAGATCATCAAGAATATTGAAGCAGGTAACGTGAGCATGACTACCGGATCATCGCTGATTCACGGTAGTGCTGCTTTGTTTGGTGTAAAGACTAAGCTGCAGTTCGGCAAACTCACTGCTACCGCTCTCGTTTCACAACAGAAGAGTGAGTCTCAAAAAGTGAGCAGCAAGGGTGGCTCGCAGACCACAGAGTTCAGTATCTCTGCTGATAAGTATGATCAGAACCGCAACTTCTTCCTCTCACATTTCTTCCGCGACAACTATGACTCCTGGTGTTCCAAACTTCCGCTAGTGTCGTCTGGTATCCATATTACCCGCATCGAGGTTTGGATTACCAACAAGCGAAGTAACTTCAATGAGTCACGCAATATCATGGCGTTCATGGATTTGGGCGAAGGTGATGAAAGAAATATCGGCAATCCACACTGGACTGGTGTTGCTGGTTCGATGCCATCAAATACGTCCAATGATCTGTTGGACGTAATCAAGAATTCCTATCCTGATGCCCGTTATATGAGTAAGTCCTCAACAGCGTTATTGCCGTTGAAGGAATATGAATTTGAGGGTGGTAAGGACTACGAGAAAATCGAGAGTGCACGCTTGCTTACTTCATCAGAATACACCCTTAACGCCAATCTGGGTTACATCATGCTTAAGACGGCTCTCGCCAGTGACGAGATCCTCGCGGTAGCCTATCAATACAGTTATGGCGGTAAAACCTATCAGGTGGGTGAATTCTCAGGCGACATTACCTCAACCGATCAGTCGATCTATGTCAAGATGTTGAAGGGAACGACTGCATCCCCCTATCTCCCTATGTGGGACTTGGCAATGAAGAATGTCTATGCATTGGGTGCTTACCAGATTCAGAAGAATAACTTCAAACTGAACATCAAGTATCTGAGTGATACAACCGGTAACGAGTTGACCTATATCCCGGCTGGTGATATCAACGGCACTCCGCTGCTTCAGGTGATGAATCTCGACCGCTTGGATGCCAACCAGCAAACCAACATCGATGGTAAGTTTGACTATATTGAAGGATATACTGTCCAGTCCTCTACGGGTAAAATTATTTTCCCGGTAGTGGAACCCTTCGGCGAACACCTGCGTTCCAAGTTCAATAATGATGAGATTGCCAAGGACTATATCTACACTGAGCTTTATGACTCAACATTGACAGTTGCACAGCAGTTCAGTGACAAAAACAAATTCATTCTCGCTGGTGAGTATCAGTCCAGTTCAGGTAGTGTCATCCGTCTTAACGCCACCAATGTGGCACGAGGCTCGGTTGTCGTTACAGCAGGTGGTGTGACTTTGACCGAAAATAGTGACTACACCGTTGACTATACGATGGGTACCGTCACGATTACCAATCAGAGCATCATCGATGCAGGAACCAACATCAATGTATCGCTTGAGAACCAGTCAACATTCAATATGCAACGAAAGACGTTGCTGGGATTGGATTTGGACTATGCTATAAACAAGAATTTCCATATCGGTGCTACGGTCATGCACTATGGTGAAAAAGCCATCGGTGATAAATTGGCTATCGGTAGTGAGTTGGTCAACAACACGATTTGGGGTGCGAACATGTCGTTTAACACTCAGTTTATGTGGCTGACCAACCTGCTCAACAAAATTCCGACAGTCAATGCAGTGGCTCCGTCGAGCGTCTCTTTCTTGGGAGAGTTTGCTCAACTCGTTCCGCATCAAGCTAAAACTGGTTCAAATACTGGTAGCTCTTATATCGATGATTTTGAGTCAACCCAGAACGGTATTGATATCCGAACACCATATTCATGGGCTTTGTCGTCGGTTCCTTACGACCAAACGAGTAGCGCATTGTTCCCCGAGGCGTCATTGAACAATAATGTGGAATATGGCAAGAATCGTGCATTGTTATCCTGGTATTATGTGGATCGCCTGTTCACTCAGCGCAATTCGTCTTATGCGCCAGGTTATATCAAGAACGACTTGGAAGAATTGTCCTATCCTTATGCTCGTGAGGTTGCCTTTAGTGAGGTATTCCCCGGACGTGAACTTAATTATGGTGAGTCCTCTGTCATCCAGACGTTGAACCTCTCGTTCTATCCTAAAGAACGTGGACCCTATAATCTGGATGGCACAAATATCGATCCTGCAACCGGTGAACTGCTCTATCCCGAGAAACGTTGGGGTGGTATTATGCGTAAGATTGAGAACACGGTTAATTTTGAGCAGGCCAACATCGAGTATATACAGTTCTGGTTGCTCGACCCGTTCATGGATCCTGATTTGGGCAACGATGATGGTGGCTCACTTTACTTCAATTTGGGCGAAATCAGCGAGGATGTCCTTAAGGATGGTCTCAAGAGTTATGAGAACGGTCTTCCCATCAACGGTGACACGACCTATGTGAGCAAGACTGTTTGGGGTAAGGTTTCTTCACAGACTTCGTTGACTTATGCCTTTGACAATACCAATGGTGCGCGCATCCTCCAGGATGTCGGCCTCGATGGACTGTCAACCACCGAAGAGATGACTTATCCAGCCTATGCCAATTTCCTCAAAGAATTGGATAGACTGCCTGAATCTACCAAAGCCGCCATGCGAGAAGATCCCTTCTCTCCGTTCAATGATCCGGCTTCCGACAATTATGCTTTCTATCGTCATGGCTACTATGACCAGACTAGGGCTAGGATCAATGAACGCTATAAGCATTACAACGGCACTGATGGCAACTCGTTGTCTCAAAGTGACGTTGCCGACGGTCAATACCAGACCTCTCGTTCCACGCCTGATGTCGAGGATATCAATCAGGATAACACGCTGAATGAGTATGAGCGATACTTCCAGTACAGGGTAGCTATTCATCCTGACTCGATGAGGGTCGGCATGAACTATATTACCGATAAACAGGTTGCTAATGTGCATACCCGTAATGGCGAAACACAGAGGGCTACTTGGTATCAGTTTACTATACCTATTGCTGATTATCAGAAAAAGGTGGGAACCATTCAGGACTTCTCTACCATTCGATTCATGCGCATGTTCTTGACAGGCTTCAAGGGTACCACTCATTTGCGTTTTGCTTCGCTTGAACTGGTGCGCGGTGAGTGGCGTAATTACAAGTACAACCTCAACATGCGTGGAGAGCATCCAGCAAATGGTTCCATCAGCATCAATACCGTCAATATTGAGGAGAATGCTTCTCGTGAACCCATTAACTATGTCCTTCCTCCGGGTGTATCGCGTATCATTGACAGTGGCGCTTCTCAGATTAGACAGCTCAACGAGCAGTCTATGCAGCTCACTGTAGATCAACTTGATGCCGGCGATGCTCGTGGTGTATACCGCAATACGGATCTTGACCTCCGCACCTACAAGCGCCTCCAGATGTTTGTACACAACGAGGCGACTATAGACAACGAGACCAACCTTCGCAATGGCGATATCTCACTATTCGTCCGTTTGGGCTCCGACGTGAAGAACAATTATTATGAGTATGAAATTCCGTTGACCCTTACGCCTCCTGGCCATTATAGCACCAACAGCTCTAGTGACCGACTCACTGTTTGGCCCGCCGAGAACATGCTTGATATTGACCTGGATGTGCTTGTCAATGCCAAGAAGCACCGCAATGGTGACAAGATGGCCGGTGTGTCAGGTGTTGGTTATGCCGTGAGATATCAGGATATTGACGAGGACCATCCGAATAACAAGGTCTATGTCGTCGGTAATCCGTCGTTGAGCAAGGTGCGCGTGATGCTCATCGGTGTGCGCAACAATTCTCCCACGACCAAGAGCTGTGTTGTTTGGGTTGACGAGTTGCGTGTGACCGATTTTGATGCCGAGGGTGGTTGGGCCGCCAAGGCATCAATGACACTCAACATGAGTGACATTGCTACGCTCAATATGGGCTTCCATAAGGAGACCGAAGGCTTCGGCTCGGTGGACCAGAGCCTCACAAATCGCAGGCTGGACAACTACGACCAGTACAATATTGCTGTTCAGACCGATTTGGGACGCTTCATCCCTGAGAAGGTTAAGCTTCATGCCCCCATCTATTATTCCTATAGTAATGAGAAGACTACACCCAAGTATAATCCTCTTGATCAGGACGTCAGATTGAGTGAGGCTATAGATGTCTGTGAGACCAAGCATCAGAAGGACAGTATCATGGAATATGCTGTCACTCAGCGCACTGCTAAGAATTTCTCAATCTCGGGACTTAAGTTTGACGTGAAGACCATGAAGAATCCCATGCCGTGGGATCCTGCCAACTTTTCGTTCAGTTACTCGTTCAATAAGCAGCATCTCAATGACCCCGAAAACGTCTATGAGAACACCAATGACTATCGCGGGTCGATGCAGTACAGCTGGACACCTTATGCCAAGCCGTTCAAGCCTTTCTCATATTTCATTGATGAGAAAAACAAGAACATGAAGTTCTTCCGTGATTGGGAGTTCCACTGGTTGCCCAATAATCTGGCTTTCAGTACCAATATTTCCAGGTATTACTACGAACAGCAGACCCGTAACGAGACTGGACTGGATGTCGAGCTTCCGGTATCTGTCAGCAAGAACTTCCTTTGGGATAGGCAATTTGCCCTCTCATGGAACTTTACTAAGTCCATTACTGCAACGTTCAACAGCAACACGACGGCTCACATTATGGAACCCGTTGGGCAAGTCAATCGCAGATTGTTCCCTGACGCTTACCGTGACTGGCGTGACTCGGTGATGGCCTCTATCAGGGATTTGGGTACGCCGTGGGCTTACAACCAGACCTTCTCTTTCTCCTATAAGGCTCCGTTCAATCAGATTCCTATTCTGAGCTGGATCACTGCCAATGCTTCTTATAACTCAGCTTATCGTTGGGACCGTGGAACGGTTGTCGATGAAGTTTCATCGGGTAATACTATTACCAATCAGACTACCCGTAGTCTTGACGGACGTTTCAACCTGGAACAGTTCTATAGCAAGATTCCTTATCTCAAGAAAGTAGATGAGCGTTTCTCAAGCAAGAACACCAATCGCAAGAAACCAACGACAAAGAAGGAAAAACCAAAGAAGTTCAACCGTACGATCAAACTGAATCCTGATTCGGCAACTGTCATCAATCACAAATTGGGCACGAAGAATGTCAAGGTCACTGCTACCACGACCGACGATAAGCCCTTCAAGATTGAGTATAAAGTCGTGGATAAGGATAATGTGGAAATCAAGACCCTTGGAACAGAGAACCTCAAGTTCAACGTTCTTGAGGTGCTGAAGGAAGAGAGGCATAACTTCTTTACCGAGGCGGCGCAATACACCAGCCGTGTACTGATGAGTGTGCGCAATGTGAGTGTGCGTTGGAAGAAGACCACTTCGCTCACGATTCCGCAATTCATTCCCGAGATTGGTGATATCTTTGGCCAATCGACCCATTATGACGTGATGTCTCCTGGTTTGGATTTCGCATTTGGTTTTGTTGGACAGTCCTATATTGATAACGCGTTGAACCGCGGTTGGCTCTTGGGTGACGAAACACTGACCTCACCGGCTATCTTTGCTAAGACTAACGAGTTCAATGCCGAAGTGCTGATTGAGCCGATTGCAGGACTCAAGATCACTCTGACAGGAAACCGCACCGACAACAGAACGAATCAGATTCAGTTCATGTTTGCCGACCCGACTACCATCTATGGTGGTAGTTACACTAGGACCCATGTGGCTATTGCAACAGCATTTAAGGGCTTCAGTGCAAAGGCCGAGGATAATTACCGCAGTGCGACCTTTGATAAGTTCTTGGAGAATATCCCGATTGTTACCGAGAGATTGCAACAGCAATATATGGGAACGACCTATCCCGATAAGGGCTTCTTGCAAGGTACGGCATTTGCTGGCAATACCTATAGCCTTGAAAATGGCGCTATCAATTCGTCAAGTAGTGATGTGCTCATTCCTGCTTTCTTGGCCGCCTACTCGGGTAAGGATGCCTCTAAGATTGACCTCAATCCTTTCCCCGGATTGAAAGCCATTCTTCCCAACTGGCGCGTGACTTATGATGGTCTGATGCGTATCCCGTTCTTCAAGCGTGTGTTCAAGTCGTTCAACCTCAACCATGCCTATCAATGTACTTACTCTGTCGGTTCCTTCAATTCATTCAGTGACTGGGTAACGATCGGCAATGGACTTGGCTTCACCCAGGATGTGCTTACTAACGGTCCGATTCCCTCATCGCCCTACAACATCGCGTCAGTTTCTTTGACCGAGAAGTTTGCGCCGATTATCGGATTCACGGCTACATTCCTCAATGATATTTCATTGAACTTGCAATACGATAGCCAGCGTACACTCACCCTCAATTCGTCGGCGGGCCAGCTGGTGGAGGCTAACAGTAAGTCGTTCCAATTGGGAGGCAGTTACAAGATTGCCAACTTCAACCAGGTGCTGAAGATTAAGACCAAGCAGCAGAATGTGAACAATGACCTCACCTTCAACCTCAATGTGAAGATGTCTAGCAACACGTCGCTGATACGCAAGTTTGAGAACAACACAGCTCAGGCTACCAATGGTACCCGCACTTGGAACGTTAATTTCACGATGGACTATGTGGTGAGCAAGCGCATCAAGATGGGTGCATATTTTGATTATCAAAACAATATGCCGCTTGTGTCAACTACCTCTTATCCAACAACGAGCAGTAACTATGGCTTGAAGATCGAAATGTCTCTCGTGAAGTAAAAAAGATGTTGCAATGATTCTCAGTCTCATCGTTTATACTGGTACTGCTGCCATCATGGCATGGCTGGGTGCCCATGTGAGCCGTCGGGAACAGCGGCTCAAGACGAGTGGGGGAGGGGAACTGCCCTTCGCTTCATGGGAGATTTTGGCTGCAATACTTATTTATGTCGCAGTCTCGTCAGTGAGGTGGCTCACGTCGTGGGACTACAACATGTATTATGGCTATTTCGTCAGTATGCAATCCCTGGGTGACTACTCACGTGAGAATTTTGAGCCAGGCTTTGCTCTGATTACCAATGCAATGGCTCGTGCTGGTTGCCATTTCTCAATCTATTTTGCTTTTTGGGCCATTACTCAGATCGGATTACTTTTTTATGCATTGAGGCATCGCAAGGTGTTGCTTCCCTGGTTGGCTCTGTGCATCTTTATGGGGCCGTACTATATTTTCTGGATGGGTTTCGTGCGTCAGTCTGTCGTGGAATGTCTGTTTGTCCTCATGATTGAACTGATAGTCCGTCGCAAGTTCTGGTACTATTTATTGCTCTCGCTGGTGGCGATAAGCATCCACAAGATGTGCGTCCTGTTTCTTCCGCTTTATCTTGTACCGCTCATTCGTGTCCCCAAAGCCAGGCCCTGGATGGCCTATGCTCTGATTGCGCTGTGCTTTGTTCTCGGCTCTTTCCCCCAGTGGATTCAATGGATTTTTGACCGTATTGGGTCTATTGCCCAGGTGCTGGGATATGGACATTATTATCGCTTGTTCATGAGCAATGATTTGGAGTATGCATTCCGTGTGGCAATCGGTCCGGCACGCTTGTTCCCGCTCTTCACCTGCCTGCTCATCATTTGGTACTATCCGTCCATCAGGAAAATGTTTTCTCATGATAGGTACCTGCCTGCCCTGTTCCGTTTCTCGGTGGTATATATTGCTTACATCAATCTTCTTGCCAATACGACCCAGTACCTGATTCGTCCTGGTGAACTGATGCGAAGCTGTTTCCTCGTGATGGTGTGTTTCCTGCTGCATTACTTGTGGAAAGAGCGCAAATGGATCCCCTTAGCTGCTGTTGCATTCCTCAATTTCTATTATGTTTATTATGAGATTGCTAAGGCATTTATCGCCCCTCGCAGCATCTATACACCTGAACTGTATCACACCTTCCTCTTCTGATGCAAGAAGCGTTCTTATCGGCAGATTTACAATGAAATAAATGGTGATGACTTAGGACGTTTTTATAATGGATGCGCTAATCGATTATTAATGATTGTGCCTATCACGGTCATTGAACGATAAATAAAAAACTCGCTCTTGATGAGCGAGTTTTTTATTGACGGTGAATGGGTTTTACTGCTTCTTGCCGCCAAACTTGTTGTAGCTGATGTTCTCCTCTTTGAACTTGTTTTTGGGCTCGGGTGACTCATCAGGATAACCGACGCGTACCAAGGCCAGGGGCACAATGTTCTTTGGGCAGTTCAACACGTTGGCAACTTCGGCAGTGCGCTCCATGACGGGATATACACCGGTCCACACGGCTCCCAAGCCCTGGGCATGAGCGGCAAGCAACAGATTCTCGGTTGCAGCCGATACATCCTGAATCCAGAAGTCGGGAAGTTTGCCTTTACCGTCAGGCATGGTGGTCTTGTCGAGGTCACCGCACACGGCAATCAGTAACGGGGCGTTGGTTGGTTGCTGGCCAGAAAGAAGGTCAATAGTCTTTTTGTCGTTGATGACAATGAAATGCCATGGCTGCAGATTGACTGCCGTTGGGGCTGCCATCGCTGCCTTAAGCATGATGTCGATCTTCTCCTGTTCCACGGGCTGATCATTCTTGAATTGACGGATGCTCGTGCGCGTCATGATGTTCTCGATTGCAGCCTGACCATTGTCGGCGGTGGCTGTCTTTTCGTCCTTGGTCTCTTCACCAGGTGTATTGCATGCACCCAGCGACAGCAGGACAACTGCAAGTGCTAAAAGTGATTTCTTCATCTTGTCATTTTGGGTTAATAGGTGAATAATGAATGATTTGGCAAAGGTAATGTTTTTTTATCCATAGGCAAAAAAACTGGTACACTTTTTGCAAATGTGAATTTATTAGCATCAAGTGGTTTGAGTTTGTAAATAATTGTGTATCTTTGCACCCGCAAAAATTTTCAGGTATGAACATTTGGCATAACATATTTTGTGTGATTACCTCACCCAGATATGGTTGGGAGCTGATCAACGAGTCCAACATTCCCGTAGGAAAAGTGCTGCGAAGTGCCTATCTTCCTATGTTGGTAGTGTTGGCTTTGTCGTGCTTTGTTCCCATGATTTATGACAGCACTATCTTGTTTTCCAAGTCTCTGATGACAGGTATTGTGCTGTTTTCCACCTTTTTCATCAGCTACTACATTATTATATATATATTGAGCAGCCTGTATCCTGAACTGGTCAAGACCGAGGGCGCCAAGGCTAGGCTGAATGACTTTATCCTCTATAACCTGATTTTTCTGGTTTTGTTGAAGATCTTGAGCAAGCTTTTGCCTAGCGACTTCACTCCTGTACTTTTCCTGATGCTTTATCTGCCATGGATGGCCTATCGTGGTACAGGTAACTTGTTTGTCAAGCAGGATAAGGTGAATCAGTTCACCATTGTTTCATCAACGTTGCTCCTGGGATTGCCCATCCTTTTGGAGTTCGTTCTGGGCTTGTTTGTGATTTGAACATTTAATTCATGAGTGAATATGGCTTCTGGCAATAACCACAATACAATCAATATCAAGAACCGTAAGGCGACATTCGACTACGAGATTCTTGAAACCTTCACAGCCGGTATTGTACTCACTGGCACCGAAATCAAATCCATTCGCCAGGGCAAGTGTGGCTTGACCGATACCTATTGCATGGTCATCAACGGTGAGGTATGGGTCAAGAACATGTACATTGCCGAGTATAGCTACGGTTCTTACAACAACCACACGACCCACCGTGACCGCAAGCTGCTCTTGAACCGCAAGGAGATACGCCGCCTTGCCCGCGACACTCAGCAGCCTGGCATCGCCATCGTCCCCCTGCGTCTGTTCATCAACGAGCGCGGACTGGCTAAGTTGGTCATTGCTACAGGACGAGGCAAGCGCCAGTTTGACAAGCGCCAGTCCATTAAGGAACGCGAGGACAAGCGCAGCATTGACCGCATGTTCAAGCACTAACCCTGATTTTCATATAGATAAGCGGTTGATTGCAGACAGCAAATCAACCGCTTTTTTTCTATAATCACGTTATTATCTCATTCCTTTGGATTTCTTATAATCCAGTCAAAGGCGAGTCTCAGTTCATTTGCTTGATAGATGACATGATCTACCATGAAGGCCGTAGGTTCAGGACCGATGACGTGGTAGATACTTCCATCCTGGAAATAGAAGCGGCGGTCAAAACGCTTACCATTTTCATCATAGTCTTGTGTTAAGGCAAATATCAGCCTCTGGTTGACGTCGTAAAGGAATTCCTCATAGTATTTCTTTTTCCCGATATTGTAATTGCGGGTGACGAAATAGAGAGGATAATAGTTGAAATGAGGATCACGGTCATCACCTTCGGCCAGCCAATAGGTGCCCTGGACTGTGTTGTAGAAGAAATGAAGCTTCTCGGTAGTTTTACCGTTACCGCGTACGGTATAGTCGAGTGTGGTAACCATTTCGTTTCCCATGCCCTTGTTATTCTTCATGGATTCCTTTGCCTTTTGGTAGGCAGTCTGAATCGATGAGATGACAGGGTCGGGTTGCTCGGCAGCTACTGTAAGTACAGTAATCATGCAAGTAGCGAGAAGGATGAGTCGAAGAGATTTCATGATTGTCTATTCTTAAAAATGATATACGCTTAAAATATAAAAACAGGTAAATGAGTGTACGCTCGTTAGCAGCAGTTGGTCAACGGATTGCTGCAGAGCCACTCGGCCTCAATCCAGCCGATGATGTCATAACCGTCCACCTTGACTTTCACCCAGTCGCCCTGGACATCCAGCGGCATGAGCAACAGCTCTTTGTTAAAAGTGTAGATGGCGTTGGCACCCTCATCAGGGGCTTCACGCAAGCAAAGTTCCTGAGATCCGTAGTTGCGAGTGCCCAAGCCCAAGGCTGAATGATGAATCCAGTATTCGCCCGTATCTGAGCCTTCGAGGACCACTTCGGAATCATCATCACCGACTCTCCAGATTTCAAGAACCTTCCACCAACCATCTTGCGGAGCAGTGAGGTAGAAGATATAATCAAAATCTGACGACAGTGTCATGACTGTCGCTCCACGGGCCTTGTTTAGAATGTTGGTGCCTTGGCCTTCGTCAGCGAGAAATGCAATGAACGGCTCGCCAGTTGATGCATTGGCGGCCTCAATCGTCTCTTCAGCTACTGTCACGAGCGACGTGATCAGCATCATTGCAAAAAAGAAAAATCTTCTCATATCATCAGCACATTAAGATTAACAAAAGACAAAGGTAAAAAAACTTTATCTATTGTTTCTTCATTTTTGTAAAATTCATCATCATGAGGTGCTGGCACAAGTCCATAGTCCTAGATTTTGACCTCTGTTCTTGAATGGCGCTGCTGATCAACAGCACTATTTGTGCGACACTGCGAATAAATAAGCCTTCTGCTCTATCAATTACGGTTACATTCTATCTTCTCACAAAAAAACAGACTACCATTTAGCGTCAGTTTTTTGTGCCACCTCCTTTTTTCTTCGTAATTTTGCGCCTTGTAAATGAGTGAAGCTAAATTAATATTATTGAGTTTTGACACCGAAGAGTTTGACCTGCCTCGGGAGCATGGAGTGAACATCGAGTTTGAAAGAAGTATTGAGGTCTCAGCTTCAGGCACTAATCTCATCTTGGATACACTGAAGCAAAACCAAGTCAAGGCCACCTTCTTCTGCACTGCTAATTTTGCTCAGCATGCACCCGATGTCATGCAGCGCATCATCAACGAGGGGCATGAGGTCGCATGTCACGGTGTGGATCACTTCAAGCCCAAGGACAGTGACCCCACACTATCTAAGGAGATTATCGAACGGCTGACCCAAATCACGGTCAATGGCTACCGCCAACCCCGCATGTTTGCCGTCGATGACGAGGAACTGGAGCGCATCGGCTACCTCTATGACTCATCATTACATCCCGCTTTCATACCTGGCAGATACATGCATCTTGACACGCCACGAACTCCTTTCTATCAGGGCAAGATATTGCAGATTCCTGCATCGGTGTCACCATGGCTGCGCATACCGGTATTCTGGCTGGCCTGCCACAACTACCCGAAATGGCTCTATAAGAGGTTAATACTCTGGACCCTGCGTCACGACGGCCAGTTTGTCATCTACTTCCATCCCTGGGAATACTACCCGCTGAAGGAGCATCCCGAATGGAAGATTCCTTATATCATCAAGCGTAATTCAGGAGCCGAAGCCGTCAAACGACTGGACGGTCTCATCAAGACCTTCAAGCAACATGGGGCACAATTTGCCACGTATACTGAATTTACACAGTTTTTCAACGAAACACCCCACTCATCCAGAGTACAATGACCCTAAAATTGAACGACAGCATCAAGCAAAACCCAAAGGCCTCGGTTTACATCCTGGGCCTCATTGTCGCTATCATCGCTACAGCAATCGAAACCATCAGGCTGAGGTATGCCAACTACCTTGTATATACCGACTCGACACTGTGCTTCTGGTCAGGTGTCAATCCCTATACGATGGACTTCGTGGAGGAACACGGACGTTATTTCCTCTATACGCCGGTCTTCTCGGTGCTCTATTGGCCCATTGCCATGCTGCCCAATTGGCTTGGGCCGTTTGTATGGAATCTGGGCAACTACTCATTGTTTGCCCTGTCGATATTCACACTGCCCAAGCGCTATGATGCTTACAAGGTAAAGATTTTCCTTTTCCTGCTGCTGGTGCTCGAGCAGAGCGTTTTCCCGTTCCAGTATAACATTGTAGTGGCCTACATCTTCCTGTTCTCGTTCAGCCTGCTGGAACGTGGCAAGGGCTTCTGGGCCGTATTGCTGATCATGATATCGGCTACCACCAAGGTGTATGGCATTGTGGAGTTGCTGATTTTGTTTTGCTATCCCAAGCCTTTCCGTCGCTTGGGTTTTGCGGCGCTCGTCGGCATCCTGCTGCTTCTCACACCGGCCATCAAGGTAGGCTTTGACGGTCTCGTCCCCTGCTATATGAACTGGTGGGACATGCTCTCTCATCACCAGAGTAGCGATACCTTTACATCACTTCTCTATGCCTATCCGTTAAGATACATCCTTGATCATTACCGCATCGTGCAGATTGTGACCATTGGTCTGATTATCGCCCTGTTCTTTATGAAACGCAACCGTTGGCGCGAGTTTGAATTCCGTGCCATCACTCTAGGCGTCCTCATGGGGTGGATCATTGTGTTTGGCGACTCTTCTGAGGTTCACACCTATCTCATTGCCCTATCGGGTTACATGCTGTGGTACTATCTGCAAGAGCATCACACTGTGCTGGACAAAGTATTGTTCTGGGCACTGATCGTATTTTTCGGGATTATCCCCACCGATGTACTGGTACCGTCCAGTGTTCACAACTTCCTGAACGGCACCTTATACATTAATGTATATCTCTACACTATCGTGTGGTGCAAGATGGTATGGTCAATGATTGGCGGACGCAGATCTTGAGCTCGTAAGGGGTAGGGGACTTGCCCGTCACGTGGTCCCACAATCCAGCGACTTACCAAGCATCGTTAATGTTCCAAGCTTTTAACTATCATGTCGGCCTTGTGAGAATAACGCTGAACAAGTACTGTATTGATTTGAGATTACACTTAGGGTGACACATAGTCGCGAAGACAGACAAAAAAAGGTACCACACTTTTGCGTGGTACCTTTTATGTAATTGACCGTTTGGTTTATCCCAGGAAGCCCAGGAGAACACCAGCAGCTACTGCCGAACCGATCACACCGGCCACGTTGGGGCCCATGGCGTGCATCAACAGGTAATTGCTGGGATCGGCCTTCAGACCCTGGTCATTGCTGATGCGGGCGGCCATAGGAACAGCCGATACACCTGCGTTACCGATCAGCGGGTTCAACTTCTTGCTCTTCGGCAAAATGAGGTTGAAGATCTTCACGAACAGCACACCCGAGCAGGTGGCGATGATGAAGGCGCAGAAACCGAGGAAGAAGATAAAGATTGTCTCCTTGGTCAGGAACTGCGATGCCTGAGTTGAGGCACCCACCGTCATACCCAGAAGGATGGTAACGATGTCGGTCATGGCGTTGCTGGCAGTATTGGCCAGACGCTTGGTTACACCACTCTCACGCAGCAGGTTGCCGAAGAACAGCATACCCAGCAGAGGGATAGCCGAGGGCACAACAAAGCAGGTGAGGATAAGACCGAAGATGGGGAAGATAATCTTCTCCAGCTGGCTCACCTTGCGGGCAGGCTTCATGCGCATCTTACGCTCCTTCTCGGTAGTCAGCAGACGCATAATGGGTGGCTGGATCACAGGCACAAGCGCCATATAACTATAGGCACTCACGGCAATGGCTCCCATCAAGTTTGGCGCCAGTTTGGACGACAGGAAGATAGCAGTGGGGCCGTCGGCACCACCGATGATGGCAATAGCGCCAGCTTGGTCAGGCATGAAGCCCAAAGCCAGGGCGATCATGTAGGCTCCGAAGATACCGAACTGCGCTGCTGCACCAACCAGCATGAGCTTGGGGTTAGCCAGCAGTGCGCTGAAGTCGGTCATCGCTCCGATGCCTAGGAAGATGAGTGGTGGATACCATCCGTTGCGAACACCTTGATACAAGATGTTAAGCACCGATCCGTCTTCATAGATGCCGATCTCGTTGCCCGGCTGGAAAGGTATGTTACCAATCAGGATACCGAATCCGATGGGTACGAGCAGCATGGGCTCAAAATCATGCTTGATGGCGAGGTAGATGAAGAACAAACCCACCAAAATCATGATCAGGTTAGTCCAATCAAAGTTGTAGAATCCAGTGAAATGCCAGAAATCCAACAACTTGGTAAACAGGAAATTGTCAAGCAATACCATAGCTTTTTAGTTTTCAGTTGACAGTTTTCAGTTGTCAGTTTTCAGTAGAATTCAGATGCTGCTTAAAAACTTAAGACTAGAAACTGAAGACTTTAATTATCCAATTACCATGATTGTATTACCCTCGAGTACCGAATCCTCCTTCGATACCTCGATGCTCTTAACGGTGCCGTCAACGCCAGCATGGATCTCGTTGCCCATCTTCATGGCCTCGAGGATGCACACTACGTCGTCGGCCTTTACTTGCTGGCCAACCTTGACAAAGATGTCCTTGATGACGCCGGGAAGTGGCGACTCAATCACGTGACCACCAGCTGCAGGAGCAGCCTTGCGGGCAGCGGGTTTGGGAGCAGCAGCGGGGGCGTCGCTCACGGCAACACGTTTCACGGCGGGAGCAGCCTTGGGCTGTTCGGGCAGTTCAACATCATAGGCCACACCGTTCAATTTGATGTGGGCGATGTTGCCTTCAATGTTATCGATGGCAACATTATACTCGTTACCATTGATCTTATATTTATATTCCTTCATTTGAGTGAATGATTTTTAATGGTGATTATTTCTTGATAACGGGTATTTCACGCATCAGGCCAGCTTTGTTGGCCCATGACGAATTGTCGCGCGGATTGAGTGTCAAAACGCCGCTCTCGTTGTCGTGGGCATTCAGATGCTGATACAACGCGAAGCAGATTGCAGCCATCTTCTCGCCATCGAGGTCGCCGGTAGCGGGAACGGCAACAGCCTGGGCTGCTTCAGGAGCAGCAGACTGAACCTTCTCCTCGGACTGCAGATTTCTGCTGGCAAATTTGCCGAACAACTTAAAGCAGATATAGAGCAGTGCCAGAGCGATGAATACTACCGACATGGCGAGCAGGGCGATCCAGTAACCATGAGGATCCTTAACATGGAAGGCCTCAATGTTCTCGTTCACCTCGCGGATGTTGTAGTTGCCCTTAGTGATGGCAGTCTCGATGGTCTTACCATCCTTGACAGTCCATTCGGTGTTACTGTCTCCAAGGGTGCTCGGAAGGCGTCCTTCGGCCTTGATAGCGTAGGTCTCACCTGCGTGGAGCGTTGCGGGAATTGTTACGTCATCAACCAGATCTCCGTTTACGTCATACAGGGCAATATAATTGTCCTTACCCAAGGTGAAGGTAAACGGCATGTGAAAAGTGCCCGACTTGGGGTCACCATCAGCTTCCATGACAAAGTGGGCGCGGGGCGCGATTTTGGTGTTGCGCTCATCGCCACGGGGAATCTCGTAGATGTCCATAGGCTGGGCCTCACAGAGCTCAACAAGAATCTGTTTGGGCTTTTTCTTGTTGCCCTTGTTCTTGTCAAAGACGCTCTGGATTTCCTCACGGCTCATGGTCGTGATGAACATCTGCTCGACGGCCGTTGAACTATAGGACGAGTTATAGAACTCGACCCATCCGGTGCCGCCCGTGCTGTCCTGCTGCACCATCACCTCATTGATGCGCACGTTTTTACGGCCTTGGGCCAACGTGGGCAGTGCGAGGATGGCGCACAGCAGAACGAGTATCAATGTTCTTTTACTCATGATTACAAGGGGATATTACCGTGCTTCTTGATTGGATTGGTCAACTTCTTGGTACGCAGTACTTCCAGGGCGCGGATGACGCGGAAGCGGGTGTTCCTCGGTTCAATCACGTCATCGATGTAGCCATAGCGGGATGCATTGTAAGGCGTGCAGAAGAGGTTGTTGTACTCATCTTCCTTATCCTGGATGAACTTCTTGCCCTGCTCGAGCAGATCCTTAGCCTTGGCTTCGTCACCAGCAGCCTTGGCTTCCTCGGCCTGGGTCTTGAAGTTCTTGCTATCCTTGGCATAGAGGATCTCGGCAGCACCAGCAGCACCCATAACGGCGATCTCGGCGCTGGGCCATGCGTAATTCAAGTCACCACGCAGCTGCTTGCAGCTCATCACAATGTGAGAACCACCGTAGCTCTTGCGCAGGGTAACGGTTACTTTGGGCACGGTTGCCTCGCCATAGGCATAGAGCAACTTGGCACCGTTCATGATAACGGCGTTGTACTCTTGACCGGTACCGGGCAGGAAGCCGGGAACGTCAACGAGGGTTACCAGAGGAATATTAAAGGCGTCGCAGAAGCGGACGAAGCGGCCACCCTTCTTCGAAGCGTTCACGTCAAGCACACCTGCCATGCAGTTGGGCTGGTTGGCGACAACGCCCACAGACTGGCCGTTAAAGCGTGCGAAGCCGACGATGATGTTCTTGGCAAAGTCCTTGTGAACCTCCAGGAACTCACCGTTATCGACGATGGCGCTGATGACCTGATACATGTCGTAGGGGTCGTTGGCGCTCTCGGGGATGATGTTGTTCAGGGCATCCTCCACGCGGTCGATGGGATCGGTGCACTCCACACGGGGAGTCTCTTCCATATTGTTGCTGGGCATGTAGCTCAACAACTGACGGATGATGGCGATAGCTTCTTCCTCAGTCTCGGCGGCAAAGTGGGCCACACCGCTCTTGCTGGCGTGTACACTGGCACCACCCAACTGCTCCTGAGTCACGTTCTCGCCAGTCACGGTCTTAACGACCTTGGGACCAGTCAGGAACATGAAGGAGATACCCTTGGCCATGATGATGAAGTCGGTCAAGGCAGGGGAGTAAACGGCACCACCGGCACAGGGACCCAAGATTGCGCTGATCTGGGGAATCACGCCTGATGCATTGATGTTGCGCTGGAAAATCTCGGCATAGCCTGCCAGAGCGTTAACGCTCTCCTGGATGCGGGCACCGCCCGAGTCGTTAAGACCGACAACAGGTGCACCCTGCTTCATAGCGAGGTCCATCACCTTACACATCTTCAATGCCATGGTCTCACCCAGTGAACCACCGATGACAGTGGCATCCTGTGCAAACACATAAACCAAGCGGCCACCTACGGTACCGAAACCGGTTACCACGCCGTCGCCGTCATAGGTCTTCTTCTCCATGCCGAAGTTGGTGCAGCGGTGCTGAACGAACATGTCCAGTTCCTCAAAGCTACCCTCGTCAAGGAGCATATTGATACGCTCACGGGCCGTGAATTTGCCCTTCTCGTGCTGCTTGGCAATAGCCTTCTCGCCACCGCCCAGGCGTGCTTTCTCGCGACGCTCGATCAGCTCTTGAATTTTATCGAGTTGTTTTCCCATTTTTTTAAAGTTTTCAGCTTCTCAGTTTTCAGTTGTCATTAAACACCGGCCGATGCCGCTCAATACTGACAACTGTGGACTGACGACTATTCGTTTACTCACAAGGCTTCTCGCAGAGTTCCAGCAGAGCGCCACAAGTGGTCTTGGGATGCAGGAAGGCAATGTTCAGGCCCTCGGCACCCTTGCGGGGCTGTGCATCGATAACGCGGCCACCTTTCTCCTGCACTTCGTTCAATGCATTGGCAACGCCGTCCTCAATGGCAAAAGCTACGTGCTGGATGCCACCACGGCCACCGTTCTTCTCGATGAACTTGGCGATAGCGCTCTCGGGGGCAGTAGCCTCCAGAAGCTCAATCTTGGTCTGGCCTACTTGGAAGAAGGCGGTCTTTACCTTCTGGTCAGCAACTTCTTCAATAGCAAAGCACTTGATGCCCAGCATGTTCTCATAGAAAGGAATTGCCTCCTCAAGTGAGGTAACGGCGATTCCCACGTGTTCGATGTGCGAAATCTTCATAACTTCTTGATTTTTAGATAATTATTTAATAAAATTAAGTGAATTTCCTTATTAACGCACAAAATTACAAAAAATATATTTCATAGAGTGAAGCAATCTACCGAAAACATTGACTATCTTTGCCGAAAATAACATTTTTTTAACAATGATTTCTTATGGTTGAAGCCTTTGTGATCTTGAGCATTGTATCCGTGATATTGCTTGTCATGGCAACGGTTATTCTTATAGGTAAGGGTGACTCCCTGATTGCTGGTTACAATACGGCTTCGCGCGAGGCGCAGCAAGTCTATGACAAGCGGCGAGTACGCATCCTCGTCGGCGTCTTGCTCATCATTGTCGCTCTTGCTCTACCGTTGTTTGGGATTTTGCTGGTGCTTGGTTACAAGGAAGCAGTATTAGTGGCACTGCCGGTTACCGCCTTTGTCCTTGTTGCAGCCACCTTCACGGTAGGCCACTTTTGGGCAAAGAAAAAACGATAAATAAGGAGTACATACGATAGGTATTTCTAGACAGTTCAATCAGATCTTTCAGGTGGCAGCAAACCTTCTCCCACCTGTTTTTTGCTTTAAAAATTAATACTTTTATTGCGCCTATAAAGAATGTTTTGTATCTTTGCAGCTATATCAATCAATGTTTATTAACTATAACTGCTTTATCTGATGAAAAAAACAAAAGACGAAAACACGATTTACGATCCGCTACCTCTTGAGGTGGTTGAGAATTTAGCTGAACTCAGGGAGGACTTGGACCAGAAGGTTCCGTTCAAGGAACTTGACCGCAACCTGTTGATTGCCACTTGGAATATCCGTGGTTTTGGTAATTTCACGAGGAAGTGGATGAGCGCAGAAAAAGATTCACCTCGCCGTGATTTGCACTCTATCTTCTGTATTGCTGAGATTCTGAGCCGATTTGATGTGATTGCTGTTCAGGAGGTGAAAGGCAATCTCAGGGCATTGCGTGACACGCTCAAGCTACTGGGTGATAATTGGTCAATGATTTTGACTGACACTAATAAGAGTGACTCTGGCAACGATGAACGTATGGCTTACCTGTTTGATACCCGCAGGGTTCAACTCTCGGGACTGGCAGGTGAAATTGTCATTCCCAACGAGTGGGTTAACGATCCTGATAAGGTGTTGCGTGAACAGTTTGTGCGTTCTCCTTATGCTGTTAGCTTCCGCTCTGGTGACAAGACGTTTATTCTTGTGACCGTGCATATCATCTATGGCAAGAAATCCAAGGATCGCCTGAAAGAGATTCACGGTATTGCTCGATGGCTCAATGATTGGGCCGGTGATATCAACGCCTATGATCAGAACCTGATTGTTCTTGGTGACTTCAACATCGATGCCCGTGGCGATGTGCTGGATCAGACATTCTTGAGTGAGGGCTTGTATGTACCTGAAGAGTTGCAGTCATTATCTCGTTCCATCTTTGACGAGACCAAGTACTATGACCAGATTGCCTGGTTCAATTCATCCGACAAGAAGCGTCCAAAACTCTCGCTCGAGTTTATGGGAGCAGGCAATTATGACTTTGTCCAGACTGCATTGAATAACCGTGGCTTGACCAAGCAGAAACTCTCCTTCATGATCTCTGATCACTACCCATTGTGGGCTAACTTCAGAATTTAGGCAACATTTCTATTAAACAGCCTGTGTCAAAACACATTGCATGCAATTGAAATCCACTGTCAGTGCGATTTCTGTTTCAGTAATGAGTTTTGACACTGGTTGTTATTTGCTATAGCAGTACCTATAAACATTTGCAGCGTTAAGGAAAAAAGTGTAATTTTGCAGCCGCAATTTTAATAATGTTTTACGATAGTGAAGAGGTTTACCATCATATCAGTGTGTTTTGTCTTGTCTCTCTCAATAGGGATGGCAGGTCAACAACTGGCCGTCAACGAGGCTAAGAAGGCTATAACGGGCCTGACGATGACTGTTGACAGTTACAACAAGGCATTCAATAAGCTGAAACCAGCGCTTTCCAACGATGAGACCAAGGACCGTGCCGAGACTTGGGCCCTTGCCAGTCGCATCAAGATGGAGCAATATGACAAGTATATTGACAATCGTCGCGTTGGCAAGAAGATTGACATCATGGCCATGGGCCACACGTTGATTGACGCCTACGATTATAGCATAGAAGCCCTCAAACTTGACACGGTCCGCATCCTCGACAAGAAAGGACAGCCTGTCATTGACAAGAACTCCAAGCGTCCCAAGGTAAAGACCAAATTCAGCCGTGAGGTGGCCAACCGCTTGCTGGCGCACCACGACAATTTCCGCATAGTGGGCAGTGAACTCTACAACATCAAGGACTGGGACGGCGCTTATAAGGCTTGGGATTCTTATTGCGAACTGGCATCGCAAACTAGTGACCTGCGTTGGCTCAAGCCAGACAGCCTGGTGGCCGAAGTGCGTTACTACCAGGGTATCACGGCCTGGCAGCGTGCCGATACCATCGATGCGGTGCGCTTGTTCAATATCGCTAGGCGAACGGGCTATGACCGCAAGGACGTGTATGACTACACGCTAGTGTGTCTCACCGATATGGGCAATGAGACTGATGTCGTCAGGCTGGCATGGGAAGCATTCATCAAGTTCGGTACCAGTGATCCCCAATACATCCGCATCTTGATCAATGACTACGTTAGCCGTGAAGACTACAGCGGAGCCAACGACTTGCTGGATGAAGCCATTGAGGTAAATCCTGAGGATGACGAGTTACAGAATCTGAAAGGACTGGTGATTGAGAGCCAGCAGAACATTTATGAGGCATTGCCTTACTACCAGCGTTGCATCGAGCTTAACGACAGTAATGCCCAAGGGCAATTCAACGTGGGGCGTTACTTCTACAACAAGGCGATGGAGACACGGCAAAACAGCACCCTATATGGTAAGCGCTTGGCCAACCTGGTCAACCCCATTTATCGTGAAGCGCTACCTTATTTTGAGAAAGCATTAGCTCTCAATCCCGAGAATGAGGAGGTGCGTAATGCTTTGCGCGATATCTATTACAAACTCGGTGAGGCTGACAAACTCCAAGCGCTTGAGGAATCCCGTTAGGCATGTAGTTGGATGGTAAAAACCACAGGGACAGCCATTACAGACAATGGTTGTCCCTGTGGTTTTTACTGTCTGAATTACAGATGGCGGTTATGGCTTGCGCACGATGCCACGCTTGCTTGCTCGTACGAAGTCGATAATCACGTCACGTTCAGGACTCTCCGGCAGTTTTACAGCCTCATCCAGCGACTGGGTTACATTCAAGCCCGAATCATAGATGGTACGGTAAACATCGGCAATGGCATCAATCTGCTCGCTGGTGTAGCCACGACGATGCAGGCCCACCTTGTTCACACCCTCATAGGCAATGGGGTAGCGTGCTGCCATACAATAGGGTGGAATGTCCTTGTTGACAAGCGCACCGCCTTGAATCATCACGTGGCAACCGATCTGGGTGAACTGATGTACCAGTGCTCCGCCACCGATGATAGCCCAGTCTCCTGCAACCACTTCTCCTGCCAGCTGTGACGCATTGGACATGATGACATGGTCGCCCACTACACAGTCGTGAGCCACGTGGCAGTAGGCCATAATCAGGCAGTTGCTTCCCACGACAGTCTTGCCCTTGGAGGCAGTACCGCGATGGATCGTGACAAACTCACGGATGACGGTATTGTCACCGATGATGGCCACTGTATCCTCTCCCTGGAATTTAAGGTCTTGAGGTATATCGCTCACTACAGCGTTGGCGTGGATGTGGCAATTCTTACCGATGCGCGCTCCACTGCGCACGACGGCTCCGCTATCTATGATGGTGCCGTCTCCGATTTCAACATTGGAGTCAATGGTCACAAAGGGACCGATTTTCACATTTTTCCCAATTTTAGCGTCAGGGTGAACGACGGCAAATTGATGAATATCCATATTTGGTTTTCAACTTAAAATTATTCGGGATTCTTGACGATTTGCGCCATAAACTCGGCCTCGGTGACAATTTTTTCTCCGACGAAGGCGTATCCCTTCATGATAGCTGTACCACGGCGGATAGGCGTCATGAGCGACAAGTGGAAGATGAGGGTATCGCCGGGAACTACCTTATGGCGGAATTTGACGTTGTCGATTTTGAGGAAATAGGTTGAGTATTTCTCGGGATCATCCACGTTACTCAGTACGAGGATGCCGCCCACTTGAGCCATCGCCTCGACTTGCAACACACCGGGCATGATAGGCTCGTGCGGGAAGTGACCCTGGAAGAATGGCTCGTTGACAGTGACGTTCTTGATGCCCACGACATGTTTCTTTCCCTTCTCGATGATTTTGTCCACCATGAGCATGGGATAGCGGTGGGGCAACATGGCGCGTATCTGGTTGATGTCATAGAGTGGCTCCTTGTTCGGGTCGTAAATGGGGGCCTGAACGTTCTGGTAGCGCAACTCTTGACGAATCTTCTTGGACAACTGGGTATTGATGGTGTGTCCCGGTCGGGTGGCAACGATGCGCCCCTTCAATGGACGACCGATGAGAGCGAGGTCACCCAATACGTCAAGCAGTTTGTGGCGTGCTGGCTCGTTCTTGAAAGCCAAGGGCTTGTTGTTGAGGTACCCCAGTTCGTTAGCATCCTTGTGAGGCACTTTCATCACATCGGCCATGTTGTCAAGATCTTCCTGCTTCATGGGAGAGTCATAGATGACGATGGCATTGTCCAAGTCTCCACCCTTGATAAGGCCTAGCTGAATGAGAGGTAACACTTCGCGCACAAAAACAAAGGTGCGGCTGCTGGCAATCTGGTCCTTGAACTGACGGATGTCGGTCAATGAGGCGAACTGGTTGCCCAGTACGGGAGAGTCAAACTCGATCATGCAATCGATAGACAGGTCATCGTCGGGAAGAACGATAAGTGATGAACCGGTTTCCTTGTCAACGACCTTGATGCGCTGTTTTACGACATAATATTCTTTATCGGCTTCCTGCTCAACGATGCCGGCTTTCTCAATTTCCTTGCACCACAGGATGGCACTGCCGTCGAGAATGGGCACCTCACCGCAGTTTACCTCGATGAGGCAGTTGTCGATGCCTGCTGCATAGAGGGCTGCCATAGCGTGCTCAATGGTGCTCACGCGTGCTTCCTTGTTACTCTTGCTAGCGATAACGGTGCCTCGAGTCGTCTCTACTACGTGCTCGGCAAGTGCTTGGATGGTGGGCTGCCCCTCCAGGTCGATGCGCTTGAACACATAACCGGTATTTACTTCGGCTGGTTTAAATGTTGCGGTGGACAGTTGCCCCGTATGCAGGCCCTTGCCAGTCACGGAAAAGGCATTTTTCAGTGTCGTCTGTTTCATTATACTGGTTTCTCAGTTCTCAGTTTTCAGTTGCTTGCAGATGCTGCTGGCAACTGATGGCTGAAAGCTACTTTACTGATTGATTTTCTTTTTCAAGTCCTTAATGTCGCTGTACATCTCACCCAAGCGTTTCAGGTAAACGACTTGACGGGCAAATTCCATGGCGGGCTGTACAGGGGCGCCGAGCCACTTGCCTCCGCTGCCGATGCTGTTGTCAACACCGGTCTGGGCTCCGATACCGTTCTTGTCGCCCACGGTGATATGTCCGGCAAAGCCCACTTGGCCTCCGACCATGTTGTATTTGCCGATCTTGGTAGAGCCGGCAACACCCACCTGGGCAGCCATAACGGTGCTTTCACCCACTTCTACGTTGTGGGCAATCTGTACAAGGTTGTCGAGCTTAGCGCCTTTCTTAACCACAGTGGCACCCATCGTTGCACGATCGATGGTTGTGTTGGCTCCGATTTCAACATCATCCTCAAGAATGACGATACCCACCTGTGAGATCTTCTCGTAGGTTCCGTCTTGCTTCGGGGCGAAGCCGAAACCGTCTCCACCGATGATAGCGCCACCCTGTACGATGCAGCGGTTGCCGATGCGGCAGCCGTGATAAATCTTTACACCGGGATACAGGATCACGTCATCGCCCAGAGTCACACCATCGCCCACATACACCTGCGGGTAAATCTTCACGTTCTTACCGATGGTGACTCCGTCACCGATGTAGGCAAATGCGCCGACATAAACGTCGTCGGGCAAGGTTGTGTCCTCGCCAACGTGGATGGGCTGTTCAACTCCACTTTTTTCGGGACGCTGACTATTGACAAAGTTCAACAGGTCGGCCAGTGTCTTGTAAGGGTCGTCAACGCGGATAAGCGTGGCCTTCACCTCTTGCTCAGGTACGAAGTCCTTTCTCACCAGCACTGCCGAGGCCTGGGTGGTATAGACAAAGTGGGTATATTTGGGATTGGCGAGAAAAGTCAGACATCCTGCCGTGGCTTCCTCAATTTTGGCATAGTTATTAATGACGGTTGAGGCGTCTCCATCAACCGTACCGTTAACCATTGCTGCAAGTTGTTGTGCAGTAATCTCCATGATGTAGTTATATATTGACTGATCAGTTATTTCAAAATCGGCTGCAAAGTTCGCAAAAAAAACACAATATCACAACTTTACAGCCCATTCATTAGCAACAGAAGTGCCAAAAAGAACAAAATTCTGTCCTATTAGCACTCAAAAAGGTCCTTTTATACACGATGCAGCTCCTTACTGAGCGCTACGCTTGAGCAGTTCGGCAATCTTTGCTTCAATAATTTCTGGCTTCTGCAAGCCGACGATGGTCTGATAATCTCCTTTGGGTGTAACAAACATCAGCATGGGAATGGATTCCACGTGGAACTCCATGGCCATTTCAGGTTCCTGGTCAACATCTATGCGTCTGAAGATGACCTCTCCTTTATGTTTCTTTTCTATCTCGTCAAGGATGGGTGCCAACTGCTTGCAAGGAGGACACCATGTAGCAAAAAAGTCAATCACCATTGGTTTTGAGGACATGATGGTAGTCTGTTTGATCCATTCAGTTTGACCTTCATCATCAGGACTTGCAACGGCCATCTCATTTTGGACCGTCCCATTACTCCCGGCTGCTTCACTTTTTTCTTGATTCTCAGCCTTGTTGTTGCATGCTGCAAGCAACAAGACTACCGTCATACAAAAGATAATTCTTTTCATATTCGTCATTTATTATTGATTATCAGCACCCCGAACACGGATGCCATTAACTTCTAACTCCTAACTTCTAACTTCTAACTTCTAACTCCTAACTTCTAACTGATAAGCTCTCCCTTTCCCTGACGTGTGATTTCGGGATCACCGTTAGTGCAGTCCACGATGGTGGAGGGCATGAGTTGTCCTCGACCGGCGTCGATGACGATGTCAACCTGTGACTCAAATGCTTCGGCCATCAGTCCTGGCTCGCAGCGATAATCCTCATCATCGCCAGGCACCGAAGTGGTCAGGATAGGGCCTCCCAGGGTGCGAACGATAGAAAGGGCAATCTCGTTGTTTGGAATACGGATGCCCACGGTGCGGCGGCCCTTAAAAGCCTTGGGAAGCTTGGATAGGGCAGGGAAGATGAAGGTGAACGGTCCCGGCAGGTTGGATTTCATCAGTCGGAATTGCGTATTGTCAAATTTGGCATACTGAGCCACCTGAGAGATATCATCACAGATGATGGACAGATTGGTCTTGGCCGACTTCATTTCTTTTAAGGAACAGATGCGCTCGATAGCTTGGTTGTTGAGCGCGTCACAGCCCAGCGCATAGACGGTATCGGTGGGGTAGATGATGAGGCCCCCGTCCTTGAGCGTCTCGACCACGTGGTCGATAAAACGCTGATTGACATTTTTCTCAATAATCTCTAAAATTTCCATTTGTTTATTGTTGTTGTGGGTTATAAATCGATGTTTCCACGTCGGTGGCGTGGGCATATTTTTTCAGTAATGCAGCCATCCAGTTGACAGCATCTTCAAGCGGCATCTCGGGGGCAAAGGCATTGATGTTAATCTGCGCCTTCACAGTCTGCTCGGTGAACTTTGTACGCTCCTCGTCACTCGTTGGAGTAGCGATGGGCCCCATCGCATCACGATAGACAGGCATTCCCTCGATGTTAAGCACGCCGCGCCCAATGCCATGATATACATCCTCGGCAGTGCCCACGCTCATCGTTAACGTGTTGCCCTCGATGCGGTCTCCGTCAAGCCCGCTGATGGCATATCCACTCTTGATAGACACCAGGTTAACAACATCAATGAGTGTTGTCAAACGATAGATGCCCAGACCACGGATGATGCGTCGGCACAAAGCCTCACTTGATACGCGGTATCGGCTGGGATCCTTCCCTAAGGCTTTGTACAGATGGCGTGTTGCGGCAATGGCAGGTCGCTTGTTGATCTCTAGCAGTTCATATTGCTGTTTAATGTCCTGGGCAGCGGCATCTATCTCGGCCCATAATTCATCGCATGTCGGGTCATTCACTACCGACGCACTGATGAGCCCGATACGGGTTTCGGGACAGGCTTCCAGAATCCTGTGGTCTATTTGGATGTTGATCATTGCTATCGTTCAAAATTTTCGCTGCAAAGATACTGCAAGACGAAGACATGGCAAAACGAATGAATTCATTTTTACCGAAGTATGGCTAAAACGATGAACACAACCGAAAATTAATCGGAAACTCAATTATGGTAAATACTTCGGTAAAAAAGGTATCATGATTTTTTATGGATACTACTAATTTTGCAGCAAAATCATTATTAAATATATGTTTATGAAAAAAATCTTCTTGTTTTTATTCGTCATGATGATGTTTAATCAGTTCTCTCATGCCGAAGTTAAGACCGCTCAACAGCCAAAGTGTTTAGTCCTGTATTATAGCTATAGTGGAGTGACCAAGTCGCTGGCAGAATATATTGCTGAGGATTGTGGAGGCACCTTGCTTGAGGTCGTTGACCATGGCAATTATCCTCGCCCTGAAAGTCAGACGACTTACACTTATGCCAACAATGAGCGCAGTCAAATTGATAATGGTGTCTGGCCCGAGATCAATACCACGGTTGATAGTTTTGACGAGTGGGACGCTGTGTTCATCTGTACACCTTTGTGGAACGGAAAGATGGCCAACCCAATGTTGACCTTTTTGCATAACCATGCAGCAAAGCTCGGTAATAAGCAAGTAGCCTTGGCCGTGACCAGTTGGAGCAGTGGTATCTCTAACGTAGTAGTTGATGCCCACAACACTTTACCTGATTGCACCTTTTTGGGCAATCCGCTTCATGTAAACTATAATGGCCGCTCAAGAATGGCAGAGATGGCCAGTGAATGGGTAGAAACCATCTTGCCCGAAATCGAGATTCCCAAGAACAACAGGATGCGTGTCATTGTGGGAGGTAAGACCTTCCTTGCAACAATAGACGAGAGTGCAACAGGTGAGGCTTTCATGAATCTTTTGCCGATGACGATTGATATGACAGAGCTCAATGGTAATGAGAAGTATTATTATTTGAGCGACAATCTGCCTAAAAACGCATCCAATCCTGGCACTATCCATGCGGGCGACATCATGCTTTATGGCTCGTCGTGTGTAGTATTGTTCTATAAAACGTTCAATACCAGCTATTCCTATACCCGTATCGCCTGGTTGGATGACCCGACAGGATTGGCCGAAGCCGTAGGTACCGGTAGCGCGACAGTGACATTTGAATTATTTAATGAAGATGCTATCATCGGTGATGTGAATGGTGATGGCGAAGTAACCATTGGTGACGTGACCGACTTGATTAATTTGATCTTGTCGGGCCATGAATCATTGAGCACTGCTGCAGATGTGAACGCTGACGGCGAATTAAGTATCGGTGACGTTACAGCATTGATTAATATAATTTTATCAAAATGAAAATCAAACAATTATTATTTACTGTCATTGCATGCGCCATGACTATGAGTGTGATGGCTGCAAATGATGACCAAAACCTAGATGACAAAATGAGTAACAATGGAAACAAGACACTGGTAGCTTATTTCAGTGCTACCGGTACGACAATGGAAGCAGCTACTAAACTAGCTAAGGCCATTCATGCCGATCTGCATGAAATCGTCCCCGAAGCCCCTTATACGTCTGCAGACTTGAACTGGAACAATAAGAACAGTCGTAGCAGCGTCGAAATGGCCGATAAGTCAAGCCGTCCGGCCATTGCAAACAGGGTGGAGAATATGGCACAGTATGACACTGTTTTCGTGGGATTCCCGATCTGGTGGTATATTGCCCCGACGATTATCAACACGTTCCTGGAGCAGTATGACATGACTGGAAAGACCATTGTGCCCTTCTTTACTTCTGGTGGAAGCGGTGCTGGCGAGACTTTGAAATATCTCAAGCCTTCGGCTCCAGACGCTAACTGGGTCAATCCTAAGAACTTCAACTACATGAGTGAGAGCGATATAGTAACTTGGACGAACTCATTAAAATAGAATCCTATTATATAGTTTTTGGAGGTTGAAAAAAATCTTGCAGGACTGTGAGGTTATGATATGTCATAAAAATGTCGTATATTTGCGCGGAAAAATGATGAATTAACAACACGAAATAATGAAACGGACAACATTATTAACCGTTATGGCAGCCATGTTATTGGCTTTCATGGCTAACGGCCAGAGCACGGTGTATTACACAACCGAAATCTCACCCGAGTCTCTAGTCAAGATTTATAAAGCGCTTGGTGTGGAACCCACTGGACGTGTCGCAGTGAAAATCAGCACTGGCGAAGCAGGCAACAACCATTATCTCAAACCCACGCTTATCCGCAATCTGGTGGAAGAGGTGAATGGCACGATCGTGGAGTGTTGCACAGCCTATGGCGGTTCTCGTCAGGACGTGTCCAAGCACTGGCAGACAATTCATGAGCACGGCTTTGATTCCATCTTTGCCGTGGATATCATGGACGAATTTGGTCAAATGCGGATTCCTGTCAAGGACCGCAGTCACATCAAGTATGACATCGTCGGTGATCACTTGGCCAACTATGATTGGATGATTAACCTGGCCCACTTCAAGGGGCATGCCATGGGTGGCTATGGTGGTGTCTTGAAGAACGCCTCAATCGGTGTCGCTAGCACAGCCGGCAAGGCCTATATCCATTCAGCAGGTTATACCGATGATGCCAGCGATGCATGGAACCACATCGAAGACCAGGATGGCTTCCTGGAATCGATGGCTGCAGCAGCCCAGGCAGTGCACAACTATATGGGTGGACATGTTATTTATATTAATGTGATGAACAACATGTCGGTTGATTGTGACTGTGACGGTACCCCCGAGAAACCTATGCTCAAGGATATGGGCATCATGGCTAGCTTGGATCCCGTGGCGCTTGACTGGGCATGTGTGCAGATGGTGATGAACCACAAGGCTAAGGCTGGTGATGACAATGCTCCCCTCATTGAGCGCATCAACAGCCGCCACGGAACCCATACCATTGATTGGGCAGAGCACATCGGTCTCGGCACTAAGAACTATGTAATCGTCAAACTCTAAATAATTACTTTAAGTTTTATCTCAAAATCAAATGATAATGAACAATTTCGTCTATAATATTCCTGTAAAGGTATATTTTGGAGAGAATCAGTTACAGCACCTCAGCGAGGAGCTTAGTAAATTCGGCAAACGAGTGCTGCTTACTTATGGTGGTGGCTCTATCAAGCGCACGGGACTCTATGATGCTGTAGTGGACGAGGTCAAGAAAGCCGGCATGGAACTGTTTGAACTCTCTGGCATTGAGCCTAATCCTCGCATTGACAGTGTGCGCCGTGGCGCTCAGATGTGCAAGGAACACAACATCGATGTCTTGCTGGCTGTTGGTGGCGGTTCAACGATTGATGCCACCAAGTTTATGGCTGCAGGTGCCAAGGTGGATCATGACCCGTGGGACTTCTTCAATGAGAAATGGGCTCCCATTACCGATGCCTTACCCATCATCACTGTGCTGACTCTCTCGGCAACGGGTAGCGAGATGGATGCCGGTGGTGTGATCAGCAACCCCGAGACCAATGACAAAATCGGCCGCGTGGAGCGTCCCACCTTGTTGCCTAAGGTCTCCTTCCTTGATCCCACGGTAACCTATACCGTCAGCCCCTATCAGACCGCTTGTGGCGCAGCCGATATGCTTTCTCACATCTTTGAGGTCTATTTTAATATGAATCAAGACCTCTATATGCTCGATTGCTTCATGGAGGGCATGATGAAGACCATTATCAAGTATGCTCCCATCGCCATGAAGGAGCCAGAGAACTATGAGGCTCGAGCCAACCTGATGTGGACCTCGTCATGGGCAATCAACGGGTTTGTTGACGGCGGTAAACGCCAGGCTTGGAGCTGTCACCCAATGGAACACGAGGTTTCGGCCTATTACGATATTACCCATGGTCTGGGACTGGCAATTATCACTCCGCGTTGGATGGAGTACTGCTTGAGCGAGAAGACCGTGAGCAAGTATGTACAGTATGGTGTGAATGTCTTTGGTATCGATGCCAGTCTTCCCGCAATGGACATAGCCCGTGAGGCTATTGAGAAGACCAAAGAGTTCCTCTTCGGTACATTGGGCTTGACCAGTACTTTAACTGCACTGGGGATCAACGATGAGCACATCCCCACGATGGCGCGCAAGTCATGCGCTGGAGGTATACTTCCTGGCTTCGTTCCCCTCAACCAGCAAGATATAGAGTCAATATTTCGCAACTGCTTATAAACGGTCCTTAATGTAGGATTTTGTCCATGAGTAGACATTGATTGTCATTTTTTGCTTGATTTGGACTAATTTGGGGCTTTTGCACATGAAAATTGCGTTTTTTTATTGATTTTTGCTCTATATTTTTTGGTGGATTAAAAAAATGTTGTATTTTTGCATCGTCTTGTTAGTTGAGGAAGTTCTGACATGATATGTCAGATAATTCCCATTCAATTAACACTAAATATTGAATGATTCCAACTTTTCATCAATTCTATTCAAGTTAAAAGTTAATAAATTTGGAGAAATGTTATTTGCAGAAGGATTCGTGACGCGGGAGCGCCGCGAATCTTTTTTATGTGCTTTTTGTTGTTCTGAAGAATAAAATGCCTAATTTTGCCACATGATGAAAAGCAGATTATTGATAATTGCAGCGTTGATGGTTTTTTCCACCGCTGTTCAAGCAAGAAACATGAGTAATCGTGAAATGACTCAACGCATTGACCAGGTGTTCAATGCCGTTTATAATAACCCTAATGAACCGGGTGCTGCCGTGCTCATTATGCAAGGCAGTGATACGCTATACAGCCGCTGCTTTGGTGTGGCTGATATGGTGACCAAGGCACCGGTGACATTTGCGACCAACTTCTGCATTGCCTCGGTTTCAAAGCAGTTCTCGGCTGTGGCTTTGTTGCAACTGGCCGAAGAGGGCAAGTTATCGCTCAACGACCCGCTGTCAAAGTTTTTCCCTGAGTTGCAGGCTGCATTTTTTGAGGACATCACATTGCATCACATTCTGAGCCACACTTCGGGTATTCCCGATGCGCGCCCTCGCGATGACCGCAACTTCGTGCTCTACAGCAACGATGTCACTTCGGTGCAGTACATGCGCACCCTCAACTGCTTGAACTTCCAGCCTGGCACCCAATACGAGTATATTAACCCCACCTTCCAGTTGATTTACCAGATTGTGGAGCGGACCACCGGTATTCCCTTCGAGACCTATATGCACGACAATGTGTTCGGGCGAGCTGGAATGCAGACCTGCCGTTACTTTGAGCCCGACCGTCAGATTGCCAATCTGGCACACGGCTATGAACGTAACAGCAAGGGTGTATGGCAGGAATATGACTACGGTGAGGAGAGTTTCTTCGGTACTAAGGCCGACGGTGCACTCTATTGCTCTATCAATGATTTCGTGCGTTGGGAGCGCGCCCTGCGTGACAATAGCGTCTGGAGTGCATCAAGCAAGCGCTTGGCTTATCATCCTTGGATTCAGATTCCTGCTGATGCCGAGTATGGCTACCAGCCTTACACGGGCTATGGCTATGGATTCTTCGTTCAGGATTATCCCGGTCTGCCCACTCATGTCTATCACTTGGGTGACAATGGCGGCTTCACGATCTATGCTGGCAAGATACCCGAGCGTGACATGATTTTCCTCTTCTTCTCGACTCGCCCCGACATTGACCGTCTGGGTATCGTCAACAAGGTGTACAGCATTTTGGGATTCCAATTTATAAAATAACCAGAACAGCAATTAGAACAAAAAACACAAGAAACACAATGATTAATGATTTGTGTTTCTTGTTGTTATATGAGTATATATGCAGGTCTGATTGACTGATCGTTCTGCAATTTTTAGCGCAGTAATGATTACAACCTTTGCAATGATTTCTTACTCTTACCCTGATGGTTATTGATCAATGACCGTTTCCGAGAAGTAATACTCTCTTAGCGATTTGGTGACAGGTTCGCCATTTAGGGTAACTGTTTGTTGTAGCCTGATATCGGCCGATGAAGCTCCCACTTTCACAAAGTATGAGCCTGGGCTAATATTCCACTGGCGCTGGCCTTCGTGGCTGTAGTAGCCGAACTGTTCGGTATATAGCTTTATTTTGACAGTCTTGCTCTCACCGGGATTGAGCGACACACGGGCAAAACCCTGTAACTGAATCGGGCGAAGAGGCTGATTGCTGCTGGTGGGGGAAAGATAGACCTGTGCGACTTCGTCTGCAGCCATCTTCCCTGTGTTCTTAACCACAAATGAAAGGTTGACGCTCCGAGAGGCCGTTGAGAAATCTCCTTCGACATTCAGGTCGCTGTATTCAAATGTGGTATAGCTCAAACCGTAGCCGAAGGGCCACTGTACACGAGGATCGGGTTCAGCACTATAGTTGTAGCACAATGGCTCATAGACCTCTGTTTTGGGATAGCTGACGGACAATTTGCCAGAGGGAGAGACCTTCCCGTACAGGATGTCGGCCACAGCATGCCCGCCTTCTTCACCCGGATACCATGCTTGAATGACGGCAGCGCAACGGTCGGCGATGTCCGAGATGACCTGAGCGCGGCCACCGAACACAACAAGCACGACAGGCTTTCCCGTAGCCAGCAGTTCCTCGACAAATTGTTGCTGGCGGCCAGGCAATCTCAGGCCTTGACGGTCGCGATTCTCACCACAAAGCATCACGTTCTCGCCGACGGCAGCCACGATGACATCACTACGTCGCGCCATATCCAACGCTTCAGCCTTGTCGGCGGTTTCTCCTGCGTCCACCTTGCGGTGGAGCAGTCCGTATTCCCATGAACGCGGGTCGCCATTCTTATCATATTTGGTTTCGATTTCCTCGGTCCAGTCGCAGCCGCGCGAATAAAGGATATTCACGTCCTTTGCCTTGTGGTCCTGCATACCCTCAAGCAAGGTCACGATATGAGGATGCTCGTAACCGGATTCCATCTTTTTCCAGAAATAGGACATGGCTGGGAAGGAGTAATCGCCACACATGGCCCACATAGTGTTGGCATTCGGGCCTGTCAAGAGTATGTTTTTGGCCTCCTTAAGCGGCAGGATGCCGTTATTCTCCAGCAGAACCACCGACTGGGTAGCGATATCATAGGCGGTTTGTCGTTCCTCTGGCGTATCGAGGGTAATCTGCTCTTTGCTGTAAAGGTATGGGTTCTTATCAAATAGCCCGGCACGCATCTTGTGGCGCAACACGTTTTTTACAGCCCGTTCAAGGGTTTCGGGACTTACAAGACCTTGATTAATAGCTTGCTGCAAGTGTTGGTAGCAGTTGCCGGTAGGGAAGTCCACATCATTGCCCGCATTAATGGCTGCAGCGGCTTTTTTCACGGGGTCGGTGAGCTCTGGAATCTGATCGATAGAGCCATAATCGCTCACCACCATGCCATCAAAATCGAGATAACCGCGCAAGATATCCTGCAAAATCTCGGCATTAGCCACACAATTGACTCCATGAACGGCATGATAGCCCGGCATGATCACGTGGCTGCCTGCTAGGCGGATGATAGCTTCATGAGGAAACAGTATCTCTTCCATTAGTTCCTTTTCGTCGGCATCGCCACCACCCCCATATCCCAGGTAATGCTTGGAACAAGCTCCTACACCTTTCTTGAGGTCACCTTGCTGCATCCCTTTGACGAATGCCGTTCCCATCGCAGCCGACAGATAAGCGTCCTCACCATAGGATTCCTCAAGGCGATTGAAACTGGGATTGCGGCACACATCGACCATTGGCGAGAGGGCCAGAATAGCACCCATTTTTCTCATGGCAGTACCGGTTTGACGGGTCTTGAGCTCGGCTAATTGCGTGTTGAACGAGCAAGCTTGTCCTATCTGTTGAGGATAGATAGTTGCACCCATGGTGTTAATGCCCGTCAAGGCTTCCTCGTGACATAGTGCCGGTATTCCGTTGGGGGTGTGATGAATCAGCCAGTCTTGGACCGCGGCTACACGGTCTCGCAGTTCGTTGGGATCGCGTGGAGCCTGCATGGCAAACTGTGAAAAGTGCCCGATGCCGTTTGGAATCAACTGACGGCATTTAATCGTATCCAGTTTTCCTTGCTCATTGAACAGCTCGTCCATGTACATGCTTTTCAACTGGGCGATGCGTTCTTCTTGCGACATCTTATTGTACAGTTCATAAACGCGCTGCTCGATATTGACCGACTTTTTGCAGCCTGCCAACAATACAGCGATGCACATGATGGGTAATGCCATCAACATAATGTTCACTCCTGTCAGGTACTTCATATCTCTTGAATTTGGTATTAACGTTCTTATTTCTAATGCTTAACCGTCAGTAGGTCCCCATTCATGCGTTGCATGTACTGCTGGATGATAGATTTCATGTGGCGTTCCATGTGGTTGAGGGTAGCGGGTGGCATGGTGCTCAGGACATTGTTAGTGAAGGTTGAGTCGGTGCGGAACATGTAGGCACTGGTGACCTGCTTGCCATCAAATTGCAAGGCATAATCTCCCCAAACGTATTCATAGCTGCTGGACTCGGGAAGCCAATGAAGGGCGAAGCCCTTGTCGGCTGGTGTACCCAGCATGTCGCGTCCAAAGGCGATATAAGGCTTGTCATAGTGCAGGTAACTGAGCACGGTAGGCATGATGTCAATTTGTTCCACTATCTGCTCCTCGTCATAGCCATGCAACGACGGGTCTCCGGGTGCATACAGGATGATGGGTACACAATAATTGCCTAATGTAGTGCAATAGAAGGGATCAATCTGCTGGCTCACGTGGTCGGCAGTGATCACAAACAGCGTGTTCTTGAACCACGGCTGACGACTGGCTGTCTCAAAGAAGCGTTTCAACGCATAATCGGTATAGGCTATGCACTGCTGCAAGGGGCGCTCACCTTGCGGGAATTGACCCTTGTATTTCTCGGGCACGACAAACGGGTCATGGCTTGAGGCGCTGAACAGGGCCGTCATGAACGGCTCATGCATCTTGTTCATCTGCTGGGCATAGAACTGGAAGAATTCCTCGTCCCAGATGGCCCATGTGCCGTCAAAGTCTTCATCACCGTCAAAATTGGGGTCGGCGTTATATTCGTCACGGCCATAGTAGTGCTGGAAGCCTGTGGCGCGGGCAAAGGCGTGGAAGCCCATCGAACTGTTCTGCGCCCCATGGAAAAAGGCGGTCGTGTAGCCCTTGTTCTCGCCCAATTCCCGAGCAAGCCCCGACATGGCATTTAACGATGCGGGGGTGAGGAACAGTGGTTCAACGAAGTTGGGCAGCGATGACAGTACCGACGGCATCCCCTCGATGCTCTTGCGCCCGTTGGCATAGGAATAGCGATAAGTCATGGCTCCATTGGTAATAAGCGAGTCCAGGAAAGGCGTGAAACCCTTATATGTTCCATTCCTCAGGGTCTTGTTATAGAAACCGATGTGCTGTTTGCTGTAACTCTCCAAAATGAGTACCACGACGTTGCGCGGTGTGAAAGCAGCACTGTCATTGGACTGGTGGAGTGGGGTATAGAGCGCCGACGCCTCCTCTTCGCTCATGTAGTTGGGAACGACAAAGGGCGTTTTCTTCAATGTGCGGAAGATGGAAAACGGCGTATTCAATACGATGCCAGTTTCAGCAGGACGATTGACGTACTGATTGGCGTTGCTGATGGTGATGGGGCGAGTCGCCTTGGTAAATCCGCCGCGGATGGCTCCGATGCACAGCGGTATGGCAACAAGAAGCGACAGCGTCTGGATCGCATAATACCGTGGCAAACGGAATGGTGCTGTGACCGACTTGGGCTTCGGCCTGAACAATTTCCAGAAAAGCCAAGTGACCAGAGCCGCCAGCAGTACCAGATACCAGTGACTCAGGAATTGACCACCGAAAATCTTCAGCATCTCACCGGTACTCTCGTTGCTGAACTCGGCAAAAACTGATGCCGTGGTGCGTTTGCCCGTGAATGGGAAATAGACACAGTCCATCAGGTTGATATACACCGCAATGCTGTTTACAATGGTATAGATCCATCTAGCCACCCGATAATAACCAGGTCGTTCTTTCCAGTGCAACGGCAGCAGAAGCATCAGCAGGATGACAGCGTTAGTGTAGAGAATGGCCGGTGTGTCAAAAAGCAGTCCGGCACCGAAGAGTCCCAGACCATGGCTCCAAGTCAACGTGCTGGCATACAGCGACCAGTTTAGTGCCAGAAAAATACAGCGACACAGGGTATAGGCACAATAGACCACCAGCAGGTCCCATAACACGGCAACCAGCGGTAAATTGGATATAGTAAAATGACGTTTCATTATAGTCAATTGCATGAAATGTTGCACAAAAGTACTATTTTTGCACCACAAAATGAAAACAAGGTCTAAAAATATCAAGCGAATAGTCCTGTTGTTACTCATGCTTGCCTTGGCCACATGGGTAGCAACCAGGTGGAATGTGTGGTTTGGAAATCCTGATGAGTTGGCCGTTCAGCCACTGAAGGCTCCGGGCCACGTGATGTTGACTTTCGGTGACGAGAGTGAGATGTCGCGCAACGTGAGTTGGCAATGCGACACGGTACTGCAACCCTCACGCTTGGAGTTGGTCTGCCTTGACACGAATGACACTACCGATATCGATGCCGAGGGAGAGGTATTCAAGTCCCGTAAGGGAAAAGCGGCTTACTATGTTGCTCGTCTGCGTCAACTGCGACCTGAATCCCATTATCGCTACCGTGTCCTGAGCGGTGGTCTGTCTTCGCAGTGGTACTCCTTCCAGACCTATGCCCTGGGGCGTGACAAGTTCTCGTTCCTCTTTGTGGGAGATGTGCAGGACACCATCGGTGGCGTAGCCAACAAGCTGCTGATGGAGGCTTGGGCACAACATCCCGAGGTAGAGTTCCTTGTGTGTGGCGGTGACTTGACCGAGCGCCCTGCCAACCAGTATTGGAACGAGACATTCCGTGATCTAGACAGCATCGGCCAATCGATGCCCATGCTCAACGTGACGGGCAACCACGACTACTTCAAGGGCATTATCCGTCGTCTTGAACGCCGATTCCCCCTCGTGTTCTCCTATTTCCTGGACTCCAAGGTCGGAGACAATATGGTTTATACCTTGAATTATGGCAATGCCCAGATTTTTGTGCTTGACAGCAACCGTGAGTTTTTCTATCTATGGTCACAGCGCAAGTGGCTGGAAAAGAAATTGCTACAGAGTGAGGCCAAATGGAAGATTCTTGTCCTTCATCATCCGCTCTACTCCATCAAGAAGAAAAACAACAACCTGATTCAGCGATGGATGTTTGATGACCTTGTCCGTCAATATGGTGTTGACTTGGTGATGCAGGGGCACGAACACGCCTATGCGCGGCGTATTGGTGGCGTTTACAAAAATGGCGCTCCGGCGATACCTGTTTACACCGTCAGCCATTGCTCGCCCAAGAATTACCGCATACGATTTGATGAGAGCTTTGACAAATTCGGCATCTCAAGCCGCTATTACCAGACGGTGAATGTCAGTGGCGACACCTTGTCGATGGCGACCTATGATGCCTACACACATGCGCTCTATGACTCGCTGATGGTTGTCGTGTCGCCCTCTAAAGCACATTTAGTAATCGACCTGGGCAAGGACATTCCCGAAAACATGGAATTTACTCCCGACCCAACGAATAAAAAGGATTTGAAGTTTGCCGAGCGCATTCAGGAATACGTCAAAAGCCACCCTGAAAGAATGAAAACTAAAAACTAAAGCCTGATAGCTAAAAGCTAAAGGCTTTTTTACTACCTTTGCAGCCAAATTTAGAAAACACTATGGCAGAAAACGCATTACTACAACGCCTTGAAGGCTTGGATGCCCGATTTGAGGAAATCGGCACATTGATTACCGACCCCAATGTCATTGCTGACCAGCGTCGCTACGTCAAGCTAACCAAGGAATACAAGAGCCTGGAAACTTTGCTCAATGCTACCAACCGTTATCGCAAACTGCTGGAGGATATCGAGCAGGCGAAATTGGTGCTTGAAAGTGAGACCGATGAGGACTTGCGTGCTATGGCGCGCGAGGAAATTGACGCCAATCAGGCCGAAGTGCCCAAGATGGAAGAGGAAATCAAGCTCCTTCTCATCCCTGAGGATCCCGAGGACAGCAAGAATGTGGTGCTCGAGATTCGTGGCGGTACGGGCGGTGACGAGGCAGCCCTGTTTGCCGGTGACTTGGCACGCATGTACACCCGCTATTGTGAGACCAAGGGTTGGAATGTGCAGATGTCCAGTTGCAGTGAGGGCGCTGTGGGTGGCTTCAAGGAAGTGGTATTCAGTATCACGGGCGATAACGTCTATGGAACCTTGAAGTATGAGTCGGGTGTGCACCGCGTGCAGCGCGTGCCTGTTACCGAGACCCAGGGTAGGGTGCATACATCTGCTGCCAGCGTGGCCGTTCTGCCTGAGGCAGAGCCGTTTGACGTTCATATCAACGAGGGAGAGATCAAGTGGGATACCTTCCGTAGCGGCGGTGCCGGTGGCCAGAACGTGAACAAGGTGAACAGTGGCGTGCGCCTGCGTTACATGTGGACCAACCCCAACACTGGTGAACAGCAGGAGATCCTTATCGAGTGTACCGAAACCCGCGACCAGCCCAAGAACAAGGAAAGGGCGTTGGCACGCCTGCGTACCTTCATCTATGACCACGAGCACCAGAAGTACATGGACGACATCGCTTCGCGTCGCAAGACCCTCGTCTCGACAGGTGACCGCTCAGCCAAAATCCGTACCTATAACTATCCGCAGGGACGCATCACCGACCACCGCATCGGCTACACTATCTACAACCTGCCCGCCTTTATGGACGGCGATATCCAGGATTGCATCGATCACCTCATCGTCGCCGAGAACGCCGAGAAACTTAAGGAAGCCGAGCTGTAAGATACTCGCTACGCTCGCAGATGAGTGATTAGTGGGGCATCTGCATTGTAGGGCCTCGCCTTGGCGTGGCCGCTGGGAGGCAGACTAGGACGAGTAATTGGTGTTGGGTAGATTGCTCGCAAGACATCAATGTTAAAGTTATGTTAAAACGTCGTTTTGTTGTCACAAAATGGCGTTTTAATGTGTCTATAGGATAAACGAGAATCTAATCTGAAGCCTGAAGACACAGTTTATAGATAATTTAGTGATGTTTAATTGAAGGAAACACCGGAGCATGAATGGCGTCCGGTGTTTTCTTAATGGGAACTGAAGAATTCCTTGATTTTTTGGATGATAACCGTTGGGTCGTCGATGCCACGGCTCAGGCGTTCCATGGGGCACCAGTCGGTGCCGGTGCGATTGATGATGTGGTCCACGAGCTGGCCGTATTCTGCTATTATACCATGGGCATTCAGCAATGCCAGGGCTGGCTCACTCATCACGTCGGCATGGACACACTTGACGCCTCCCACCACCATACATGCAGCAGCTGCCTTGCCCACGGCTTTGTCGGCGATGAAGGCTCCTTGCAGCACTTCGGGACGCTCACCCACCAATGTCACCAAGTCTTTAACGCCTCGTTGTGTGAAACGGTGAATATCCCCGTTTTCACTTCTCACGACAAGGGTCAATCCCTCATCGTGCAGGATTTCAATTAACTGTTTCATACGGCAAAAATAGCATAATTAGAGAAAATTAGTGTAAATTTGCAGCAAAATAATTGTAAAGATATGAAGATTGGAATTATTGTCGCAATGCGCAAGGAGTTGGATTTACTCTTGCCATTGCTCAAGAACAGCGAGCAAAGCCGCATGAGCGGATTTGAGTTCTATTGTGGAACGGTGGGTAAGCATAATGTAATGGTGATGCAGTGTGGCATTGGCAAGGTGAACGCTGCGATGGGTTCGCTTATGCTAGTGAACAATTTTGATCCTAACTTCGTCATCAATAGCGGTGTCGCTGGCGGTGCAGACTTGTCGGTCAAGGTGATGGACGTGGTGGCAGGAGCGCGGGTGGCCTATCATGACGTGTGGTGCGGGCCCGAGAGCGAATTGGGGCGCGTCCAGGGATTGCCTCTATATTTTGAGGGCGCTTCTCGCTTGCTCGAACTGCTTCCTGAGCGTGATGACATCCACAAGGGTCTGATTTGCTCCGGTGATCAGTTTATCGACACGGTAGACGCTGTGAATCGCATCAAGGGTAATTTTCCTGATGCTTTGGCCGTGGACATGGAGTCGGGCGCCATCGCTCAGGTATGCCACTTGTGTAAAGTGCCATTCCTCGCCCTGCGTGTCATCAGCGACTCACCGGGTGCCAGTCACGACAACACCCGTCAGTACCTCGATTTCTGGGCCGATGCCCCCCAGGAGACATTCAAACTGGTCAAAGACATCATCACCCAACTCTGATAATTGATATTAGGCTTTAGACTTTAGGCGTTAGGCATTAGGTAGCATCCGCTCCCTCAAGCCTAACGCCTAACCGTCTAATATCTATTATCTAACATCTAATGTCTAATGTCTATTATCTAATATCTAACATCTAATATCTAACGTCTAACGTCTAACGAGAAAACGAGTAGGGGACATCCTTGTCACTGGTGCCACGTTTCATGTTGGGCTGTTCGCCCATGACGAAACGGATGTTGCCGCCCTTTAGGAGTTGTTCGTGTTCAAGGTAGTTGCGGGAATAGTCTTTTCCGTTAACCTTCATCTGCTGAATGTAACAGCCATAGCCCTCTCGCGTGATGCTCATTTGCTTGCCGTTCTCGAGGTGCAGCGTGATCTTGTCGAAGTAGGGTGAGCCGATAACGTACTGGTTGCTGCCGGGGCAAACGGGGTAGAATCCCATTGCCGTGAACACATACCATGCTGAAGTCTGCCCGTTGTCCTCGTCACCGCAGTAGCCGTCGGGCATGGCGTTGTACATACGGTCCATCACCTGGTGGAGCCAGTACTGGGCTTTCCATGGCTCGCCGCCATAGTTGTACAGGTAAATCATGTGCTGGATGGGCTGGTTACCGTGGGCATAGTTGCCCATATTCATGATCTGCATCTCGCGTATCTCGTGGATGGTGAAACCGTAATAACTGTCGTCAAAAACGGGAGGAACGGCAAATACCGAATCCAGCATTGCACAGAACGTCTTTTTGCCGCCCATCAGGTTGATGAGGCCCTGCGGGTCGTGGAACACGCTCCACGTGTAATGCCAGCTGTTGCCCTCGGTGAAAGCATCGCCCCACTTCAACGGGCTGAAGGGTGACTGGAAGCTCTCGTTCTGGAGGCGGCCTCGCATCAGCTTGGTTTCGGGGTCAAACACGTTGCGGTAATTCATAGCACGGTCGGCAAAAACCTTAATCTCGTTCTCGGGTTTGCCCAAGGCTTTGCCCAGACGGTAGATGCACCAGTCGTCATAGGCATATTCCAGCGTCCTTGCCACGCTCTCCTTGATGCCGACATCATAGGGGACATAGCCCATATCATTGTAGTACTCATAACCTAGGCGTCCAGTGGACTTGACGTCGGGATGCACAGCGGTCGTGCCATGTACAACAGCTTCCCACAGTTTGTCGATGTCATAGCCGCGCAAGCCTTTGAGATAAGCGTCGGCAACCACCGAGGCACTATTGTTGCCCACCATGCAGTTGCGGTGTCCCGGGCTTGCCCACTCGGGCAGGAAGCCACTCTCGAGCCACGTGTTCACCAGTCCCTCCTGCATCCATGAGCCCATTGTGGGATACATGAGATCGACAAATGGCATCAGGGCACGGAAGGTATCCCAGAATCCTGTGTCGGTAAACATGCGACCCGGCAGCACCTTGCCATTGTAGGGACTATAGTGAACAGGATTCCCTTTGGCATCAATCTCATAGAAACTGCGGGGAAACAGCACCGAGCGGTACAGGCATGAGTAGAAGGTGCGCAGGTGGTCAACGTTGTCGTCCTCGACCTGGATGCGCCCCAGCACCTTGTTCCAACGTTGGCGCCCTTTTTCTTTGACGGTCTCCAAACCGTCATTGCCTAATTCTCGCAAGTTGAGCATGGCTTGCTCAGGGCTGATAAATGATGATGCTACGCTGGCATTGACAGGCTCGCCGCGACGGGTTTTGAAGGATAAGATGGCTCCGGCATGGTCACATGCTGAGCGTCGTTGTCCACGGTTCAGTTTGCTGTCCTCAACCGTATAGAAGGCGGTAAATGGCTTGTCAAACTTGATGACAAAGTAATTCTTGAAGCCCTCAGGCACGCCTCCGCTATTGCGGGTCGTATAACCCCTGACGCACTGTTCCTTGGGCAGGATTTCAATCATTGAGCCTTTGTCAAAGGCATCAATCACGACGTTGGCCTGCTCGGCCTCGGGAAAAGTAAAACGCAAGATAGCTGCACGCTCGGTGGGTGCCACCTCGGCCATTACGTCATAGTCGGCAAGATAGACCTTATAATAATAAGGTGTTGCCGTCTCGGCTTTGTGCGAGAACCAGCTGGCGCGATCGTTCTCGTCCCACACAGGCTCGCCCACGGTGGGCATCAGCGAGAACTGGCCGTAGTCGTTGATCCACGGGCTGGGCTGATGGGTTTGCTTGAAACCTCGTATCTTGTTGGCGGTGTAAGTATATTGCCAACCGTCGCCGTTTTTACCCGTCTGCGGCACCCAGAAGTTCATGCCCCACGGCATGGCGATGGCAGGGTAGGTGTTACCCGTTGACAGTTCGAAATTCGATTGAGTTCCCACCAGCGGGTTGACATAGTCCACGGGTTCCAGATTGGCTGCAAACACGGCTGCTGCCCAAAATTGTAAGATGATGATAGGTAAGACTCGCTTCATGATGATGTCAAAATATCGGGTTTTAGTGAATATGTAAAGATAATTAGTCTAAAAATGAATTAGAAAAGAAAAATCAAGGGCAAAATTACATAAAATTGTTGTTTTTTATATATATTTGCGTCAAAATTATCAGATTTAATTTTTTAACCTTTAATCATTATCGTTTATGAAAAGAATCTTACTATTTGCTGCCGTTGCCCTGGTTGTGTCAACGGCAGGCGCTCAGATGAAAAACAAGACAGTGTGTATTGCCGAGGGTGAAAATGCCAGCACTGTGGTAGAAAACCGGGCTAAAACCTCACATAGTCCGACTGTCGCACCTGTCCCGGCGACTCTCCGTCCCCAGGCTCGCAGAGTGAGAATCTCAGAGATTTCCACGATTCAGGAAAAGAAGATGTCCGATGTGTTTTCTCCCGTCTCTAGAGTATCTAAAGCTCCAAGCAGGGCAACAACGATTAGACCCTATTACCGTCGTCCTGCTGGTATGTTCAGTTCTGTTGTGGCTGTTGTTGATGGCGTATTATTAACTTATAACAATCCCTTCTTTATAGCAAAACCATACGCCGAATACTATTGGCCCGGTTCAGCCGAAAACGCAAGCGAATCAACCAATTATGCTTGGAATTTATATTCTGAAAATAGTAGCACTGGGGTTGATCGTTATATCGATTATCAATCAGAACTTTATTATAGTTTGCCGCAGAATAGTTGGTGGACAGCTCCTGAATTTGTTGCCTATGGCGGGCGATTAGATGATGATGGTGTGGTGTCTGAAATGTACCAATATTGCAATTTCTCAAAAGATAATGATAACCCGGGCCAGACCAAAAAGTATCAAGGTATAGTAGTTGCCGCTGACAATAACACCACATTCAATAATCTTTATAACTCGGTTTTTGGCTACAGTGACAGTGAACAGATTCCCTTATGTTCAAGCAAAACGTCCGTCTTTAGTGGGCGTTTTGGTAATCAGCAGCCCTACCTGTATACTACATATTCTGGCGCTGAACCATGGGGCGACAATGAGAACGGTTGGTGGTTTGGTAAGAATGCCTCCCGCATCGATGGCATGGGTCAGGCATTTGAGAAGCCTCAGCACCCCTATCAACTCAATCATGTCTATCTCTTGATTGATAATATTGTTTATAATGTTCAAGCCGATGTCACGATGACCTGTAAGGTATATAAGCTAGCTGATATTCCCGATTATGACGAAGAGTCTGTAGCTTTGCCCGAGGTGCCTGGAGAACTGGTTTGTACAGGCGAGGCCTTGTTGACGCCTACTTTAGCAGAAGATACCCAAGGCCTGGTCACTTTCACCTTGTATGGAGAAAATGGCGCTGAATTTGCTCCGATCATTGACTATCCCATCCTTGTGACCATTGACGGCTATAACAGTCCTGGAATGGAAAACCTGGTGGATTTCCATGCTCTTGTTTCACTTGACGACCAGGTCGATGAGGGCTACGGTGAGCTCGCTTACCTTAAGTACGGTGTTACCGATGATGATGGCAATTTTGATCACTATATCTGGGCTGGTCTGAACAACTTCTTTTCAACCGGTACGATGATGACTGGTTTCACCATTTTCATTGACATCGATAACCCCTACATCACCTTTACTAAAGAGCAAGAGGACGGGCAATACCTGTTCCCTGCTGCTGGTGGCTACTTGCAGAAGACCTGGCTTGACGGCACCTCTACCTCGGGTCTCAGGTTCACGACTTCTTGCCCGTCGGCTGGGGGTGACTGGCGCATCACCTGCAATGGTAGCGAGACCCTGCCCAGTTGGTTGAACATCAGCCTGATAGATATTACCAATAGTACAGGCTTCCATGGCGTCCGTGCCAATGTGTCGGCGACAGCACTTCCCAGTGGAACGGCCTACCGCGAGGCGGTCGTCAGGTTTGAGATTCCCGGCGATTACATCGAGTATAAATTCATGCAGGGCACACAGCCCACTGGATTTAGGGGTGATGTGAATACCGATGGTAAAGTGAACATCAGCGATGTGACCGAATTAATTAATTATTTGTTGAGCAATTCTGCAGCTGCGGGACCTAATTCCGATGTGGATGCCGACGGTAAGATTGGCATTGCTGACGTGACTGCGTTGATTGACCATTTGTTGAGTGGTAAGGATTTAGTCCCATTGTTCACGGGAAATAGAGAATTCACCGTGGGTGGCGTGACCTTCAAGATGATGGCTGTCGAGGGAGGCACTTTTGCCATGGGCGCCACACGCAATCAGGGCAATAGCACGACGGCTGCCGAGAAGCCTGTCCATCTTGTTACCCTGTCGGACTATTGCTTGGGGCAGACCGAGGTGACCCAGGCGCTATGGAATGCCGTGATGGGCAGCAATCCCAGCAATTTCACCAGTGACCCCAACCTTCCTGTCGAGATGGTGTCCTGGAACGACTGCCAGCAGTTTATCACTAAACTGAACCAGATGACGGGGATGACCTTCCGCATGCCTACCGAGGCAGAGTGGGAATATGCTGCACGTGGCGGCAAGAAGACCCGGGGCAACAGGTACGCCGGCAGCAATACCCTTGACGACGTCGCCTGGTATAATGCCAACGCTGCTGGCACGACCCATCCCGTGGGCACCAAGGCTCCCAACGAATTGGGCATCTACGACATGAGTGGCAATGTGTATGAGTACTGCTTGGATTTCTCCGACGGCAATCCTTACCCATCCGCCGATCATCAGTATAATCCCACCGGGGTACTTACGGGCAACGGACGCATCATTCGCGGCGGCAGCATCGATTACGGCAGCGACAACTGCCGCATTGCACGCCGCTGGGGAGACGATGCCAATTCCAGATGGAAAGACCAGGGACTGCGCCTCGCTTTGTAATGGGACTGCAGTAGTAACGTGACTGAATAAACTGGCGCCTTGGGGACAACTCGCAGTCCTCAAGGCGCCATTCTTCTGCTCCCGCTTGTCAATGTAGTACAAGCCTTTGGCTTGTAAACGTTCTTACGGGCGGTTTTTCTTGTTGGTGCCCCACTTCGAGGGCTTGGATCCCATGGTGAGTTCCAGCGTACCGCCGGCAATGATGTCACGGTAGTCGATGTAACTCTTGTCATAACGCTTGCCGTTGAGCGTCACGCTCTGGACATAGATGTTCTCGTCGCTGTTGTTCACAGCCTTTACGGTAAACGTCTTGCCGTCGCCCACGTTGATACAAGCCTCGTTGAACAGGGGCGAGCCGATGATATATTTGCCGCCTGCGGGCTCTTCCTGATAGAGGCCAATGGACGACAGGACGTACCAGGCTGACATCTGTCCCACGTCCTCGTTGCCCGACAAGCCGTCAAAATCGTTGCGATACATTTCCCGCAACACTTGGCGGATGAGTCGTGCCGCTTTCCACGGCTGTCCCACGTAATTGTACATATAAATGATGTGGTGGCTCGGCTCGTTGCCGTGGGCATACTGGCCGATGAGACCGCTCACGTCGGGCGAGGCCTCTTCACCCAGGTCACCCTCGACGGTGAACAGTGAGTCAAGTTTCTGGATAAAGGCTTTCTCACTGCCGAACAGTTTCACCAGTCCGTGCACGTCATGCGGCACGAGCCAGGTGTATTGCCAGGCGTTGCCCTCGCAGTAATCGTCATTGCGGTGTTTGGTCGAGAGTGGGTCAAAGTCCTTCAGGTCGCGGAAATTGCCCTGCGAGTCCTTACCACGCATGAAGTGGCTCTTCTTGTCAAAGTATTTTTCGTAGGACTTGCTGCGCCCGTTGAAATAGTTGTAGGTCTCCTGGTCTCCGACTTTTTTTGCCACTTGGGCGATGCACCAGTCGGCGAGGGCATACTCCAGTCCACGTGCCACGGTCTCCTTGTCGGGTTCCAGGTCATAGGGGATATAGCCGTATTGCTTCAACAGCCCCATAGAGCGCTCGTCGAGCATGGCACTGGTGCTCATCGCCTTGAGAGCCGCCTTGGCGTCCACGTCAAAGCCCTTTAGCACCAAGTCGGCCAGCACGGGTGCGCCAGGATTGCCCACCATGCAGTCGGTTTCGTTGCCCATCAGGTGCCACACGGGCAGCTTGCCCTGTTGCTCAAAGATGTGCAGGAACGTTTGGGCAATATCGCGCTGTTTCTCGCGGTGGATGAGCGTCTGGAGCGGATGCGCGGCGCGGTAAGTATCCCAGAGGGATAGGGTAGTATAGTTAGTGAAATCGCCCTGATGCACCTTGCCGTCGGCCCCACGGTACTGCCCGTTCACGTCATTGAAGACCGAGGGCGCCACCATCGTGTGGTAAAGGGCCGTGTAGAATACCGTGCGATCATCGTCGTTATCGGTTGTAATTGAAATCTTGCTCAGTTCGTCGTTCCATGCCTTCCAGGCGTCACGTGCAACGTCATTGAAGTTCCAGTCTGGATTCTCGGTGGCGAGGTTCTCGATGGCATTCTCGATGCTCACGGCCGATAAACCCACCTTGACGATAAACGGTGTAGCAGGGATGTTAAGCGCCGAAATGATACCCGTGGTGTCGCCATTCAGCTTTTCCAATTTCACATCCTGCCGAAACTCCATGACAAAGAACACCTTCTGGTCTCGTGCCCAGCCCGAGGAATGGCGGTAGCCGACAATCTGCCGCGGTGACGTCTGCCGCATCATCATCTGCTTGGGCGTGTCCCAGCCGATGCCTTGCTTCAGGTCAAGCCGCAGCAGTACGCTGTCTTGGCGGTCACTGAAGACGTAACGGTGCATGCCCGTGCGCTGGGTCGCTGTCAGTTCTACGTTCACATACTGGGCACCGCCTTGGCGCAGGGAAATCTCGTAGTATCCGGGTTTGATGGTCTCGTCCTCGTGGCTGAAGATTACCTGCCGCTGCTCCCGACTGGTCACCGGCAGCAGGGCGATGTCGCCCAGGTCGCCGATGCCCGTGCCGCTCAGGTGCTGATGCCCGAAGCCGATGAGCACCGAGTCGCTGTCATGGTAGCCCGAGCACCAGTCCCAGCCCTGTGTGGGCTCGGTCGGTCCCAACTGCACGTAGCCGAAGGGCACGTTCGCCCCGAGGAACACGTGGCCGTGTCCTCCCGTACCGATTCTCAGGTTGACCCAATCGTTTTTTACTGTAGGCCGATTGACCGGTCTTGTCTTGTCGATTTGTGCGTTTGCCGTCATCGCGAGGCAGCCCACCAGGGCGATGAGTGTAAAGATAGCTCTTTTCATGATGATGATGATGATGTTTAATGATTGATGCTTCAAAGCTAAGCATATTTTTTGGAACAGACAACCGTTTTTGGTTGCTTTTTAGGAAAACAACCGTTTTTGATTGCCTTTACACGATAAATCGGGACGAAAATCACTCCAGCAAGAAGATTTTGGTGCCCTAAACCGCTGTTTATTGTCAAATATTGCTAAATTTGCAGTTTGAAACGACTGGAAAACCAAATTTTAACGATAATACATTAACAGTAAAACGATTATGAAATCATTAAAGTTAACAGCAATGTCGGTTGCGGTGCTGGCCCTGCTGAGCTCCTCGACCTGCTCCAAGCAGGAGACGGCAGCTCCCGGTCAGGCTCCTGCCACCGAGAAAACTTCCGGTAACATGGAAAAGAAAGAATTCACCCCCGAATTCCTTAACCAATTGGGTCGCGTGGGCACCCCTCAGGTGTCGCCCGACGGCAAGAAGGTCCTCTATGGCGTGACCTACTATGACATCGCCTCCAACAAGGGCAACTGCGACCTGTGGGTGATGGACATTGACGGCAAGAATGCCCGCCAGATCACCAACACGCCCAAGAGCGAGAGCAACTATGTGTGGATCGACGGTGGCAAGAAGATCGCCTTTATCTACACCGAGGACGGCGAGGCCAAGTGCCCCCAGCTGTGGGTGATGAATGCCGATGGTGGTGGCCGCAGCTGCGTGAGCGACATCAAGGAGGGCATCGAGGGCTTCATCTTCTCGCCCGACGAGAAGCGTGTGGTCATGATTGCCCAGGTGAAGTATGGCCAGACGGCCCAGGACGTCTATCCCGATCTGGACAAGACGACGGGCAAACTCTATGACGATATGATGTACAAGCATTGGGACGAGTGGGTGACCACCATTCCTCACCCCTTTGTCGCCGACTTTGATGGCAGCAAGGCGGGTAACGTCAAGGACGTGCTCGAGGGTGAGCCCTACGAGTCGCCGATGAAGCCGTGGGGCGGCATCGAGTCGCTGGCTTGGACCCCCGACAGCAAGTCGCTGGTGTACGTCTGCCGCAAGAAGACGGGTAAGGACTATGCCTTCTCCACCAACAGCGACCTCTATCGCTACAACCTCGAGACCGGTAAGACCGAGAACCTCACCCAGGGCATGATGGGCTATGACACCTATCCCATCATCAACAGCAAGGGCGAGATGGCTTGGCTCTCGATGGAGCATGACGGCTATGAGGCCGACAAGAACCGCATCTTCTTGATGGATGCCGCCGGCAACAAGAAGGACTTGACTGCCGATTGGGACTACAGCGTCGATGCTATCGCCTGGTCGCCCGACGAGAAGGCCATCTACTTCATCTGCCCCTTCCAGGGCGTGCAGCCCATCTTCCGCATGGATGTCGCCACCCAGCGGGTGGACACCATCGCCATGGGCACGTGTGACTACGACGGACTGGCGTTTGCCCCGGGTGGCAAGGTCATCACCTGCCAGCACAGCTACCAGACGCCCAACGAGATCTATAGCGTGGAGCCGGGCAAGGATCCCGTGCAGCTCACCCACGTCAACGACGAGATGCTCGCTCAGGTGGATCCCATCGGCATCGAGAAGCGCATGGTGCCCACCACCGACGGCAAGCTGATGACGACTTGGGTTTGCTACCCGCCCAACTTCGACCCCACCAAGAAGTATCCCGCTATCCTCTTCTGCGAGGGTGGACCGCAGTCTCCCGTGAGCCAGTTCTGGAGCTATCGCTGGAACATGCGCATCATGGCGAGCAACGGCTATATCGTCATCCTGCCCAACCGCCGCGGCCTGCCGGGCTTCGGCACCGAGTGGAATGCCCAGATCAGTGGCGACTACGGCGGCCAGAACATGCGTGACTACCTCGCTGCTGTCGATTACATGAAGAAGGAGCCTTACATCGATGGCGAGCACATCGGTGCCGTGGGCGCCAGCTATGGCGGCTACTCGGTATATTTCCTCGCTGGTAACCACAACAAGCGTTTCGCCTGCTTCCTGGCTCATGCCGGTATCTTCAACCTCGAGGCACAGTACCTCGAGACCGAGGAGATGTGGTTCGTGCAGTGGGATCTGGGGGGCGCCTTCTGGGACAAGGGTAACGCTACTGCACAGCGTTCCTACGGCCAGGCCAACCCCAAGAACTACGTCCAGAACTGGGATACGCCCATCATGTGCACCGCGGGCGAACTCGATTACCGCATCGTCTTCACCCAGGCTTGCCAGGCCTTCAACGCGGCCAAGATTAAGGGGCTGCCCGCACGTCTGCTGCTCTTCCCCGACGAGAACCACTGGATCCTCAAGCCGCAGAACAGCATCATGTGGCAGCGCGAGTTCTTCCGCTGGCTCGACACCTGGTTGAAGCCCGACAGCGAGGCCGCCAAGCAGTATAAGGCCCAGCAGGACAGCATCGCCGCCGCCAAGGCTGCCGCAGCCCCTGCCACCACTGCCGCCGAGCAGCAATAAGAGCAATAGCGCTATTGCAATGATTTGATGAAGGGAGATCCGCTTCGGATTTCCCTTTTTTTTGATTTACCGCCGATGCCTTTTTGCAGTCAACAACAAAAACATTCTTGAATTAATTATTCTCAAAATGGTGAATAATGTGTATATTTGCGAGCAAAAATCTAGTGTAATTTTTTGTTTTACAATCATTCATCAACATTATGGGTAAGAAAACATTGTTATTGCTTGCCGTGGCGCTGCTCATGCTGTTGCCACAGCAAGTGGGGGCGCAAGATTGGCCTGAGCCGCCTGTGGACTTGACCACCAGAATGGCAAGGACCACTCATGACGGTTTGAGGAAAATCAAGAATCAACCCTCCAAGATGATTGACGTTGCCTCACAAAAAGATGTGGCGACTGTGCAGACGACTGCCGACAAAAAGCGGGATGTCGTAGAGAAAACCAAGGCTCAAGAAGCCTTGAATGACAAAAAGGAAACCGCCGCCAAGAAGACGGCCCATCAACCTGCCGCTAGGCCCAGCCAGAGAGCGAAGAACGCTCCACAACGTGCCGGGGCTGTGCCCCTCGCCAATGGCGTGATCATCATGGATTATCCTTACCTGAACACCTTCCAGACCGAGGAAGAGCAGGAGGCATTCACCATCCTCGACGCCAATGGTGACGGCGATACCTGGGACTTCGCCTACAACAGCGACGACAACTGGTTTGCCCGTTACACCTACAACAGCGTCCATGACGCCGACGACTGGCTGGTATCGCCTGCTTTCCACTTCGAGGCAGGCAAGCAGTACAACTTGACGTTCGACACATGGAACAAGGGATATGACGAGCGCATCGAGGTGATGGTTGGCAGCGATGCCACCCCCGAGGGCATGACGCTCCAGGTCGTTGAGCCCACCGATGTTCTCTGGGAGGAGCCCCAGCCGTTGGAAGCCAGCATTGTCGTGAGCGAGACGGGAACCTATTACATCGGTTTCCATGTCATCTCGCCAGCCGACATGAACAAACTCTTTGTGGACAATGTGATGGTCGATGTCTATGAGGTGGAGGCACCTGCCGCACCCACCGACTTGACAGCCGTCCAGACCGAAGAGCAACTGGAGGTCACCCTCCACTTCACGGCTCCTGTGGTGAAGCGCAATGGAGAACCCTTGACGGCCAATCTGGAAAAGGTCGAGCTCGTGCGTGACGGCCAGGTGATCCACACCTTCGAAGACGTGGCTCCCGGAGCAGCGTTGACGTGGGTGGACAATGGCGAAGACCTGACCCTGGGCGTGCACAAGTATTATGCTGTAGCCCGTAACGAGATGGGCGCCGGCGACAAGAGCGAGATCGTGACCGTGAAGCTCATTGCCACGCTCCATGTGCCTTATACTGCTGATTTGACCCAGCCCGAGACCTTTGATATCTTCACGGTGATTGATGCCAACGAGGACGGCAGCACGTGGAATTGGGATGATACTTACCACACCAATTACAATTACAGTGCAGACAACGCTGCCGACGACTACCTTGTCATGCTTCCCGTTCAGCTCGAGGCAGGCAAGAATTACGCTGTGATTGTCAATGCCTATAATTCCGGAATTGATGAGCGTTTTGAGGTATTGCTGGGAATCGAACCCACTGCCGATGCCTTGACGACCACAGTCATCGAGCCCTCCGATGTCACCACCTATGATGACATGGGCGAGGATTATGAGGGTATTTTTTCGGTTGATGAGGCTGGCAAGTATTACCTGGCTATCCATGCCATCAGCGACGCCGACAAGTATCGCCTCATGGTGAAATACATCACCATCGACTTTGGCGCCGAGCCCACGGCACCTGCTGCACCCGCCATCAGCGTTGTTGCCGACGAACAGGCAGCATTGCGTGCCGAAGTCTCGGTAACAGCTCCCACTGTCGCTGTTGATGGCTCGCCGTTGACTTCCAACCTGACACGCATCGACATCCTGCGTGACGGCATCGTCGTGGGCAGTGTAGAAGACGTCGCTCCAGGCACGACTGTAGTTTATGTTGACGAACCTGATTACGTCGGAGACCACACTTACCAGGCCATCGCCTACAACGAGTCGGGCAAGGGCTTGAAGAGCGAAAAGGTGACCACCTATGTCGGTCCCGATGTGCCGAGTGCTGTCGAGAACCTCACTGCCACCGATGGTGGTGATATCGTTGCGCTGAACTGGGACAAGGTGAGCACTACTGGTGAGAACGGTGGCCCCGTGAACCCTGCTACAGTCAACTATCTCGTTTGGAGCACATTTATCGAACAGGGATGGACTGATTACTCAATTGAGAAAAATGAACTGCTCGCCACGCTCACCGACGCTGACGCCTATGACGTACCCTTCGGCACCGACGAGGGTGAGCAGCACTTGGAATATTGGATCGTCGAGACCAAGAATGAGGCTAACGCTGAGTATGAAGGAATGACTTCAACAACAGGCCTGCTGGTGGGCGCTCCCTACGAGCTTCCCCTTGTTGAGGGCTTCGCCAATGACGAGTTGCATTACTACTGGGAAACCAACGGTACGGTCATGATTTCGCCTCAATCCTCCGACGATGACGGCTCGTCCATGGCATTGCTCACCGAGGAAGCAGGCATGGTATTCTTCAACTCGGGAAAACTTGACCTTGAGGGTCTTGCCAACCCGACGCTTGTCTTTGATGTCGCCAGTCCTGACATCCATGAGCTGACAATTATCGGCAGTGTCGATGGCGGCGAGTTTACCGTCCTTCAGGAAAACGTCTCGGTTGGTGATTCCTTCGCACAGGTGAAAGTGCCTCTGACAGCGCTGCAAGGCGGTCGTTACGCTCGCATTGGCCTTGTGACAGAATATGTCAACGCTTCCGAAATTGACCATTGGGAGGGTGAACTGGTTACCCTCGGTGACATGCTCCTGGTGGACAATATCCATATCGCCGACTTGTATCAGCATGACTTGTCAGTAGCGGTTGATGCTCCCTCAAGTGTGGTTGCTGGTAACACGGCTTCGATGACGGTTACCGTGACCAATGAGGGCGAAGATGCGGCTAACGGTTTCAATGTAGTGCTCATGGCTGGTGACAAGCAGTTGCTGGATGTGACGCCCAACCAGACGCTGCCTTCCTTCAAGTCTTGGACTCAGCAGGTTGACTTCCCGACTTCGGTACTCGATGAGGCCGGTGATGTCGAGATTGTTGCTCGCGTAGTCTATGAAATGGACCAGCAACTCGCCAACAATGAGGCTCAAGCCTATATCACCATTGTTGAGCCCGCTCTGCCTGCTCCCACCGACCTGGTTGTCGAGAAGATGTCAGCCAGCGACCTGTCACTCTCATGGACGGCTCCCGATACCGATGGCGCAATGCGTGTGACCGAGGACTTTGAGGATACCGAGGTCTTCCCCGAGTTCAGCCTGGGAGGCATCACTGCCACACAGCACATGGGAGCCTTCGGTGATTGGTCGCTCTATGATGGCAATGGGTTGATGTGCTATAGCTTCACGGGCTTTGAGGTTCCCAACCTGGGTGATCCCATGGCATGGATGGTCTTCAATTCCATGTACGAGGACTTCCCCGTTGAGGTGGGCTCGGTCTATGAGCCTCACAGTGGCAACCAGTTGCTGTTGTCCACCTGTGTGTCCGATGGTGATCCCATTCCTGGAACTGACCACTGGCTGATTTCGCCCGAGCTGATGGGTAATGAGCAGGAAATCAGTTTCTTTGCCCGAGTGATTACGCCCGACTATGGCTATGAGTCCTTCGAGGTGCTCTATTCAACCACCGATAACGCAACCGATAGCTTCACTTCGCTCGAGGAGGTATGGCTCGATGCCACCGACTGGGCCGAGTACTCCTTCATGCTCCCCGAGGGTGCTAAGTACTTCGCCATCCGCCACACGGCCCAAGACATCTTCGGCCTCATGCTGGATGACCTTACCTACGAGCGTGGTGCATCGGCTCCCGAGGCTTACAACATCTATGTTGATGGCGAATGGGTCGGCAGCACTCCTGAAACGGCCTATGAGCTGCCTGCTACGGGCTTGGCCGACGGCCAGCACACGTTTGCTGTAACGGCTGTCTATGAGGGCGGTAGGGAGTCTGCTCCCGCTACGGCTGTAATAGACATCCATAGTGGCATTAACGAGATTGCCGTGGATGGTCAGCCTGTTGACGTATATACCATCGATGGCCGATTGGTACGCCGTCAGGCCACTAGCCTTGACGGCTTGAAGGGTCTCTACCTGATAGGCAATAAGAAGGTATATATCAAGTAAATATTGATCTATTAGACTTTTGGCTGTTAGCTGGCTTCCGCACGTCGGCTAACAGCTATTTTTTTTGTTGGCAGATTTGTGGGTTTTCCGGGTAAAGGTTAATTTTGCCCCCATGAATTATACCATGACCGATAGAGAAACGACGATTGCCGCCGATGAGTTCATCCGCCGTTACCGCGACGTGGAACGCATCAGGGAGTATTGCCTGCAGTGCCCTGGATATGGCAAGTCGTGGAATTGTCCGCCGTTTGATTTTGATCCGTGTACCGTGAGCGACGGCTTCAAGACGGTAAAGCTGATGGCGACGATTATTGAGTTTGACGAGCCGACGCGTGCCGCCTGTAAGTCTGCCGAGCAGTCCATGGCCGTCGGCAAGCAAGCGATGGAGGAAGTGTGGCAGTCATTGCTACCGCGCCTGTATGCGATGGAACAAGAGAAGCCGGGCAGCCGCTGTTTCACCTTTCGCTGTGTGTTGTGTCCCGAGGGCTGTACGCGTCCCCAGGGCAAGCCCTGCCGTCACCCTGAGTTGATGCGCCACTCGCTGGAGTCCGTCGGCTTTGACATCGAAGCCATGACCCGCGATCTGCTGGACATCCATCTGGAATGGAGCCAAGACGGTTCCCTGTCCAAGCACATCACCCTCGTCACCGCGCTGTTCCTTCCGTAGTTGTCAGTTTTCAGTTGTCAGTTTTCAGTTGTCAGTTTTCAGTTGTCAGTTTTCAGTTGTCAGTTGTCAGAAAGCGGATGGTTCTCTAAACTCTAAACATTAAACATTAAACTTTAAACTGCGAGCAAAGCGAGCATAAAGCTATGATCGCATAAACACAAAGAATACCGCCATCACCAGGCAGACGAAGGCTGCCAAGTGGTTCCAGTGCAGCGTTTCCCCATTGAAATAGACGGTGACAAAGACAGTAAACACCGTCAGCGAGATGACTTCTTGAATCACCTTCAGCTGCATGATATTGAACGGACCGCCGTTACCGTCAAAGCCGATGCGGTTGGCGGGAATCTGACAACAGTATTCGGGCAATGCCAGCAGCCACGACATCAGGATGATGATATATAGTGGGGTATTGCTAGTGATGACGTTGATCTGTTGGAGCTTCAGGTGACCGTACCAGGCGAAGGTCATGAAGATATTGGCAATAATCAGTAGACCGATGGTGTAGAATTGTTGCAGGTGTAGCATATCTTGTTTTGAAAGGGTTTCTGTTTTTTTTGCGGCGCAAAAGTACTCATTTATTTGATACCGTGACCCATAATGATGCAGAATTATGCCTATCATCTGTGGAACAGACGGTCGTACTATTGGCATGAATTTTGGTCTAAAAAGCCTTATTTTTGATTAAATAGGGTAAATTGTTATAATTTTTTGTTCAATAATGACTATATTTGCAGTTGATACAATCAATGTCAAGGAGTATGAAGGACAAGTCAATTCAAACGATGGATCTCTCGTCAATGATGGAAAGTGACGCCAGGACATTGTCCATGGGTAGCACATTGCTGGTGACAGACAATCTGGACTGTCAACTTGTTTCTACCAATCGTGAGCGAGACGATAAACAGGCCAAACAGTTCCCCATGAAACTGCCATCGGCGTGCATGGTGATTGTGTTCAAGGGCTCAGTGCGATTCAGCGTCAACTTCCAGGACTTTGTCGCTACCGAGAATACTTGCCTGATTGTTTCTGAAGGCACCATCGTCGAGGATGTGGTCAAAGAATGGGATTCACGATTCATCTTCATTTCTTTCTCACAAGCAGCGGTAACGGGTCCTAACGCCTCCAGCCAGCACAATATCCACAAACTCTATGCCCTGCAGGTGGTTCTGGTGCATTTGTTGCCGCAGCACCTTGACATGATGCAAACCGTCTATCAGATATTGCGCACGGTCATTAGCGACCCGTCGTTTGCCGCCAACAGGGAGGCGACGGCCTCTAGTTGCCTGACCTTGATGGCGAATATTATCATGCAGACTTCGGACGAACAGTCAGAATTAACACCCAGGACCTCACGCCGTGACGAGATTGTGTCGCGTTTTCTCCAGTGCGTCGCCGACAATTACCGCAGCCACCGGGAACTGGGTTTCTATGCTGGCCAACTGTGCCTTTCGCTCAAGTATATGTCGCACATCATCTATGAACAGACGGGTCGTCATCCTTCACAATGGATTAAGGATTATGTCATCCTCGATGCCAAGACGATGTTGCGCAGTGGCCGCTATACCGTCCAGCAAGTAGCCGATGAATTGAACTTTCCCAACCAGTCCTTCTTCGGTAAATACTTCAAGGAAGCCGTCGGCGTTTCCCCCAAGAAGTGGAAGTAAGTTTTCAGTTGTCAGTTTTCAGTTTTCAGTTTTCAGAACGCGGATGCCTCTCTAAACATTAAACATTAAACTTTAAACTTTAAACTACTCGCACAGCGAGTATAAACTCTAAACTGCGAGCGCAGCGAGCATAAAGTAAGCGTCAGCGAGCATCAATCTCTCCCTTCAGGCGGATGTCTTCACTCGAGGCTCCTACCCATACGTCAAAAATACCAGGTTCTACTGTCCATTGCATATTGGCATCCACGATGGCAAAAGCGTCGCGGTCGAGATGCAGGGAAATCGTATGCACTTCTCCTGGCTGTAAGGAAATGCGTTCGAAGGCCTTGAGCGTCCGTTCAGGCTGCACTACCGATGACACACGGTCACGCAGGTATAATTGAACAACCTCTTCTCCAGCCCTGGAGCCCGTATTGGTGACCTCAAAGGTCACGTCCCAACCACCGTCACTGCTCTTATTGATGGTTAACCCCGAATATTCAAATGTCGTATAACTCAACCCGAAACCGAATGGATAGAGTGGTTTGGCGCTCATTTCTACATAGTCGTGGGCAGTGGGTAACGGCCGGTTGTAATAGACGGGTAACTGGCCCACATGGCGTGGCACGCTGACGGGTAATCTGCCTGCAGGGTTGTAGTCTCCGAAGAGGACATCGGCAACAGCATTGCCACCCTGTTCACCGGGATAGTAAGCCGTGAGCAGGGCATTGGCATTTTCTGCAGCCCAGTTTTTGTTCAATGGCCGTCCTTCAATATAGACCACCACGAGAGGTTTGCCAGTCGCTTTCAACGCCTTGAGCAATTCCATCTGGCGACCCAGCAGCTCTAGCGTGGCACGGTCAAACCCTTCGCCACATTCCATGTCGCTGACCGACTCTTGCTCGACGGTGGCAGCACCTGTTTCCTCATAGGATGTCTTGAAATCCCTTGCCGACGAGCCGCCCACCACAGCTATCACTACATCGGCTTGTTGGGCGACGGCCACAGCACTGGGGATATCACAATCCATCGTGTCACGAATGGCACATCCCTTGGCATAGAGGCAACGATCCTGCCCAACCTTCATCTGGATGCTCCGATAAGGGGTCATTATCTTTATTGCAGGTTGAGGGGCGGTATAGTCCCCAAGCTGATTATAGATATTGTCGGCATTGGGGCCGATGACAGCGACGGTCTTATCCTTGCTCAACGGCAAGGTTCCATCGTTCTTGAGCATGGTGATGGATTCCAGGGCTGCCCGCCACGCTGTAGCGATGGCCAGGTTGTCATTCACTCCACGGGCTGCAGCTTTGGTGTCAACGTAGGGGTGTTCAAACAATCCCATTTCAAATTTCAGTCTCAAGACCCTTTTCACAGCTGTGTCGAGGGCCGCCTCACTAATGGCTCCGTTTTTTACTGCCTCAACTAGTTTTGAGAAACAATTACCGCCCAGATCAACATCTACGCCAGCCAGCAAGGCCTGGATTCCAGCCTCCTGGGTTGATGCGGCCGTGTGATGAGTGCCACGGATGCCATCAATACTGAACAGGTCACTCACGACAAATCCACGGTTGTACCCCCAATCGCCTCTCAACACATCGGTCAAGAGTTGGCGATTGGCAGTACAAGGCACGCCATCCAACGAATTATAGGAAGTCATTACCGATAGGGCCCCAGCATCCAACACTCGTTTGAAGGGTGGAAGAAATACCTGTTTCAGTTCTCTTGGCCCAACGATGGAACGTGCTCCGTTCTGGCCACCCTCGGTCGTTCCGTAGGCGATGAAATGCTTCAGCGTGGCAATGGTCGAGTAGGGAAGAGTTAAGTCGCCTCCACCTAAACCTTTAACGATTGCTGCTCCTATCTCACCGCTCAGGAAAGGATCCTCTCCCAACGTTTCCTCCACGCGGGACCACCGGGGTTCACGGCTCAGGTCCAACACGGGACCGTAGCTGATGTGCCCGCCTTGTAGCCTGATTTCTTTGCCGATGACTGAGCCCACCTGTTGCATGAGGTCAGTGGACCAGGTGGCTGCCATGCCCAAGCCTGTCGGGAAAACCGTTGCCCCGATCGCCATGTGGCCGTGTGGCGCTTCCTCGGCAAGAAAGATGGGAATGCCCAGACGTGTTTGCTCAATAGCATAGCGTTGCATAGCATTGGCAGCTTGAGCCGCCAATCCAGGATTGAGTCCGTTGGCGAGAGTCTTGCGTGTCCATGGATCAGCACGGAATACGGCCCAATACATTCCCACATGGAGATCGTTTTGTTCCTTGATAAACTTCTCGCTGACGTTGACCTTATTGCCATTGATTTGATAGGAATCCCATCCCATGAGGCACACCAGTTGTCCGGCTTTTTCCTCTATGGTCATGCGAGCAAGCAGGTCTTCCACGCGTTGTTCAATAGGAAGGCGTGCATCCTTGTAGGGATACTTGTTGGCCGCATGGCCGGCGAGTACCAGCAGCAATGCCGCAATAAGTGCTAAGGTGTTGAGTTTCATCATCCTTTGATTGTTTTTGGCACATTCATGCCGGTGATTTCAATGATAGGTTTGCAGCCGCGGGTATCTTCGGTCTTCCACTCGATGTCGATGGTGCGGCTTTCGCCAGGCATCAGATGGAAATAGTTGTCGCTGTAGATGACGGGTAGAATCTGTTCACCGTCGCTGCCTTTGAGATTCAGGCGCAGCATGACCGCGGGAGTGTTGCCGTTATTTTGCAGCGTGACTTTTGCGTGAGTGCCTTTGATATCTACGGTTGAAGAGACAGCAGCCTCGGGCATCGTACGCAGTTGTTTGCGATTGTTCACACCTTGGCTCTGGACGTAATCATTCTGTGACATCATTCTGCCGTCCTTGTCGGTCAGGGTCAATCGCAAGAAATAGACACCTTCAAAATGATGCGGCACCTCTACGGCCATGGCATCAAAATACTTATCTTCCTGAATATCGTAGGGCAAAGCCTTGCTCCAAATGAGCTTCCCGTCGATGCCAAAGGCAGTCGCAGTGACTGTGCCCATTTGATGGCCTGCACTGTGGTTGATGATTTCGACCTGGTTGGTAATCGGGTTCAACTGCACGTGCAAGGGTTCGCAAGCATGCTTCACGCCGAAATATGCAGCCGTGGGCTCCAGATAGTAGTCATAGGTCTGCCATACCATCGACGGCCAGCAGGGATGGCTCATCCAGATGAGCAGTCCCATCGCGTTTTTGTTACCGCCTTCATACATGGCGCGATAGCCTTCATAGTTGATCCACTGTGCCCATTCGCAGAATTCCTCGGCCGAGGTTGGCTCGCCGAAGTCATTTGCTATCAGCTGATTGAACGATTCTCCGCGCTGGGCTCCCTCCATCGTATAGTCATGGCGTCCCCAATACAGGTTCTGGGGCCACAAGTGGTCGGCGTCAAGCGTGCGGCTCAGCCCTTCGTAAGTCATCACGTTGGGCATACCGCGCTCGGTATGCAGTTTGCCCGTCTGCTTCTCAAAGTATTCCTTCGGGCTCAAGGCGTTGTAGGGTCCGTGACCACTCACGCCATCATCAGCCGAGCTGGAAATATAGTCCAGTCCCGGGTGCAGTGTGGCTACCGTCTGCCGCAGACTCTCGTCAAGCGTCTTGGGTGGATAGCCCTCGTTGCGTCCGCAGTAGATGCCGATGCTGGGATGATTACGTATTTTCAGTACCAGATCACGTGCATTGTCCATAAACATGGCCTCATTATCGGGATCGGGACCGTCAGCAGGATTGGCCAGCCAGAAGTCCTGCCAAACCATGATGCCGTAACGGTCACATGCTTCATAGAATTCTTTGTCACCTGTCATGCCCACCCAGTTGCGGATCATGTTGTAGTTCATCTCCTTGTGGTGGCGCACGGCAGCGTCAAACTCCCTGCCACGGAAGTTCAGGTTGTTCTCGCTGAAGGCCCAGTTGCCGCCCTTGGGTACCAGACGACGATGGTTGATATAGATTCTCAACCAGGTGTCCTTCTCGGTCGTTTTCACCTCGCGGATACCTGCCTTAAAGTTGACGGCATCACTTTCCTGGCCATTGATAGAGAAGGAGAATCCAGCGTCATACAGGTAAGGCTCGCCATAGCCGTTGGGCCACCACAGCCTCATGCGCTGGTTCTTGAGTTGTGGGAACTCATCGGGACTGAATGATTCCTCTATCGTCTTGCCGGCAGCAAGAGTAACCATCTTTTCAAAACTGATGTCACCGATGTGTCCATGCAAAGTACCGCTCACGGGATGGTCACTGTGGTTGGTCAGCATCACAGCCGGTGTCATCGTAGCAAGGGTATCGTTCTCGCCAAGGGTGGTTGTCACAACGGGGTCGCTAACGGTAACGTCTCCCGCAGACGTGAGATACACGTCGTCCCAGATTCCGATGTCGCGGCCGCGGATGGTCGAAATCCAGTCCCAACCGATAGTGGCATGGAACGTGGGATTGTCAGCGCCGAGGATACCGCCGTTGAAGTCGGTATTCTTTTCGGTCTTGACCTTGACTCCGCCTGGATTGGCATTGGCAATGATTCTGATCTTCAGGATATTGCCGCTCGGTTTGACATAGGGGGTAATATCAAATATACCACGTTTGAAGGCTCCCTCGATAATGCCTATAAACTGTCTATTGAGCCTCACCTCGGCTTTCCAGTTGATGCCGTCTAGGTTGAGGAAAACACGTTTGCCTTGCAACTCTTCTGGCAAATCAAATGATCTCTTGTAAATGAAATCTCCGTTAAAGAAGGATTCCGATGCCAGCATCAGGTTGTCATCATGATTCATGTCGGGCAGATTCCCTGCGTTGACGTAACTCGACAACACGGTAGCAGGCACTGTAGCCTTCAATTCGGGGCTAAGCGGATGTGAAGCCCGTTGCAACCGCCATTCTCCGCCATTTAGCAGCCATCGTCCATCTTGCCAGCCACCTTGAGCATGGTCTTGGGCCAACAAGCCTCCCGTACCCCATACCTCTATTTCTTTCAAGCTAAAGGGTTGGCTTCCTCCGGTCATGTTCAATCTGACATATCTTGCTGTTACCTGTTGTTTTAGGCTGAAGGTTGATACGTTCTTCTTGAATTGTTCTTTCCCGTTAACGGGTTGCCAGTTCTGATTGTCGTTGCTGACTTTGAGATTGTACAAGAAAGCTTTATCTGCCCAATGGAGTACTATCTTGTCAATGTTGGCATTAGCCCCCAAGTCTACGGTTACCCATTCGTCATGGCCTCCCATACTTCTCCAGGCACTGGTGAAATGTTCTGCTGGCAATATTCCATGAGCACTGCTGTTGTTCTTACGCATCTTCAGTTCAGTAATGGTCCAGTGGACTGCAGCTGGCGTGAGCAGTTCAAGGCGCATGTGGGAAATGGAAGTCTCCTTCAAGTGAAAGGTATGGTCGATATTGCGTGTCGGCAGCAGGTCATTACCGGTATTCTTGTTAGGGTCGCTATGGACACGGCGGCGGGATGCTGTACCAGGCAAGGAGTCGCTCTGCCATTCATCAGCAACCACCCAATAACGGCCGTCTTTGGAAGTGAGTAACCTGATTCTGAATCCTTGCTGTTCATCTTCACGATAGGCCATGCTGCACACCATCTGTACCTCATCGATATCTATGCTCATGCCTTCCCAGTCATATTGTAACCAGGTGTCGCCACCAAGCAATATGTTGCTGGTCCACTCATTGCCGTCGATGCAGGCTTCACGCTTGTGGGGCGGCAATGGTCCCTCGGGGGTACTCACGTTGAGCCAAACTGGCTGTTGTTCATCGATGATGCCGTCGGTCAACAGTTGTGACGTGAGGTTAAAGTCCCATGATGAGGACTGGTAAACGGTGCGATGTAAAGCAAGATTGCGATAGCTGTTGTCTTGCACCAGAGTTGGCCCGTAGTGTTCACTCGGATTGCCTGGATATTGACCGATAGGACGATTCATTACTTGTGCCGTAGTTTCTAGCGCCATTACTGCCGCTATGATAAAGATGAGATGAAACTGTTTCATATTTCTAGCAAATTTAAGTCGCAAATATACTCATTCTTTGGCAAATTTGAAATAAAAAACCATCAGTTTCAAGAAAAAGCAGTACCTTTAAGGCCAAATTAGAATGATTTGGCCTCGATTTGCCGTGGCCGAGCCTTACAGCTAATAGCTAAAAGATCAATGACGCTTAACCTAGACACTCTCAATACCGCTATCACCCAAATCAACGATGCCTTATGGGCCTATCTGTTGATTGGAGCCCTCATCTTGTGTGGATTGTATTTCACCATTCGCACTGGATTCGTCCAATTTACCATGATTGGTGATATGTTTCGCCAACTCGTTGACTCGTCATCCAAGAGCGACAAGAAGCACATTTCCTCGTTCCAGGCCTTTGCCGTCTCGATGGCTACACGCGTGGGTACTGGCAACCTGGCTGGTGTAGCAACGGCTATTGCCGTGGGTGGCCCTGGTGCCATCTTCTGGATGTGGCTGATTGCGTTGTTCGGCTCTGCGACAGCCTTTGTCGAGGCCACGTTGGCGCAGTTGTTCAAGCGACCTTCTAGTGAATCCTTTATCGGTGGCCCCGCCTATTACATCAGCCGTGGCATGCACAACAAGTGGATGGCGGGATTGTTCGCAGTACTCATTACGCTGACCTTTGGCCTCTCCTATAATTCAATCCAGAGCAATGCCATCTGTGGCGCCTTGAACAAGGCTTTCGGCTTTGATCCGTTGGTGGTGGGTTGCATCATCACTGTGATTGCCTTGTTCATTGCCTTTGGCGGCATACGGCGTATTGCCCATGTGAGCAGTGTCCTTGTTCCCATCATGGCTATCGGCTATTTCATCCTTGCACTGTTTGTTGTCATCACGAATATTGACATGATACCTCATGTACTTAAGTTGATTGTCGTGAACGCTTTCGGCTTTGAACAGGTGGCTGGCGGAGGCTTGGGTATGACCATTATGGTGGGTATCAAACGAGGTCTATTCAGTAACGAGGCTGGCGAGGGTAGTGCCCCCAATGTGGCAGCCACGGCCGACGTTTCCCATCCCGTAAAGCAGGGTCTTATCCAGGCTCTTGGCGTATTTACCGACACGTTGCTCGTGTGTAGCTGTACTGCTTTCATGGTACTCGTCAGCGGCCTTTATAATACTGAAGGGCTAGAAGGAATCCAGCTCACTCAGGCTTCTCTGGAGTCTCAGGTGGGCAGTTGGGGAACAATATTCGTCGCCATCGCCCTTTTCCTGTTCGCCTTCAGCAGCATCATCGGCAATTATTACTACGGCGAGGCCAACATCCGCTTCCTGACCGACAAGAAGTGGGTACTCACTGTATTCCGCATCCTCTCGGGTGGTGGCTTTGTCTTCCTGGGCGCCGTGGCAAGCTTTGAGTTTGTGTGGAACATGGGAGACCTGTTCATGGCCCTCGTGACCCTGTGCAACCTGGTCGCCCTGGTATTCCTCTGTAAATATGCTTTTAAACTTCTCGGGAACTACCGTGCCCAGAAGCGCAAGGGCATCAAGAACCCAGTCTTCCACCGTAGCGATCTCCCCGAGATAGCCGACGACCTGGACGCTTGGGAGTGAGAGTTTTCAGTTTTCAGTTGCCAGTTTTTCAGTTGTCAGTTGCCAGATCGCGGATGCCTCTTTAAACATTAAACATTAAACTCTAAACTGCGAGCGTCAGCTCGCATAAAAAATGAAAGGATTAGTCATAAAAAATACCGGCAGCTGGGTCACCGTCCGTCTTGACGATGGCAATGTTGTGAATTGCAAGATGCGTGGCGTATTGCGTCTCAAAGGCCTGCGCTGTACCAATCCTGTTGCCGTGGGCGACCTTGTTCAAGTAGAGGACAAGGGCGGTGATGCACCGGTTGTGGGGGCTGTTGAACCTCGCAAGAATTACATCATCAGGCGTGCCAGCAACCTCTCCAAGGAATTTCAGATTATCGCCTCCAATCTGGATCAAGCTGTCCTTGTCGCCACGATTATCCATCCCGAAACGAGCACGACCTTTATCGACCGTTTCCTGGCGACTGCCGAAGCCTATCAGGTGCCTGCTGTGCTCGCCTTCAACAAGGTGGATCTGCTCATCACCGAGGAGTCGCGCCAATATCTTGAAGAGCTGAAAAGCATGTATGAATCTATCGGTTATCCTGTAGTCGCCATGTCGGCAGCAACGGGTGAAGGAACCGATGAGTTAAAGGCTTTATTGTCGGGGAAAATGTCCCTGCTCTCGGGCAATAGCGGTGTGGGCAAATCGTCCATCATCAACCTGCTTATCCCCGATGCCCATGTCAAGGTGGGTGATGTGAGCCAGACTCATCACACGGGAATGCATACAACCACTTTCAGCGAGTTGCTGGATCTGCCAAGCGGTGGAGCTATCATTGACACCCCAGGCGTAAAGGCCTTTGGTACGATTGATTTTGAACGTGCCGAGGTGTCTCACTATTTTCCTGAAATCTTTAGGATTTCGGATGACTGCCGCTTCAACAACTGCACCCATACCCACGAGCCAGGCTGTGCCGTCCTCGCTGCCGTGGAAAGCGGTGATATTGCCTACAGTCGCTTCGTCAGCTACTTGAGCATCCTCGACGAAGACCCCAACAACAAGTACCGCAAACCGTTTTGATATGCGAGCAGGCCCTTGCAGTTTAGTGATTAGAGAGTGAAGCAAAGGTCTAAAGTCTAAAGTCTAACGCCTAATTCATGACGATTCGAAGCCGCGTGTTGGGCCTAAGGGCTTGGATGTAGTTGTTCAGACGTTCCTCGGTGAGGGTCGAATAGATGTTGTCAAAACCACCGATGATATCGATGCCCAAGGCACGGTTTTGCAGGGCACGCATCCAGTAGGCATTAGTCTTCAGGGCACTCTCATGTTCGCGGCCCACACGTTCTTTCATCTTATTGAACAAGTCTTCACTCACGCCGCTATAGAAGATAGCGTTGACAGCATAGTCGGCATAAATGAGCATGCTGTCCCTATCGGCAGTGCTGGTCTCAAATTCATAATTGATCATCCAGCGGTTATGATAGATGGACAGATGGCCATCAGACGCTACATCATAGGTACCGTGTTTCTCATGCCGTAGGAAGGTCAACAGGGCTGTACCGACGGATTCGCCAACGAGGTCCATCATAAATTCATCGTCGTAGCTATACTTCTTGTCGCCCATGATGCTCACATAGATGGATGATTTGGGCTGTTGCATCGGCACCTCAAAGAAGTTGTCGATCTCTCCCATTGCCATTGTCGGCAGATAGCCGTTGCCGTAAGCTTCGCAGACTCCGTTATCGGGCAGTGATGCTAGATATTTCCTGATGAGCGGCCTCACTTCATCGACCGTAAAGGCTCCAACTATTGAGAAGGTGTAATCGCCAGCGTTGGCGACGCGTTGGCGGTACAGTTCCAGCACCCGTTGACCGTCCAGGAGATCAACTTCCTCGGGTTTGATGTTGCGATACATCGGGTTGCCACAATAGAGCGTGCTGCCGATGGAATCACTGTAGATCATCCTGGGGTTATTGCTCGATTGTGACAGCTGCGAGCGGATGCGTGTTTTCAGGCTCTGGAATGCCTCCTCATCAAGGCTCACGTCAGTGAAATAGAGGTAGCACAGTTGTAGCAGAGTTTCGAGGTCAGCACTCTGGCAGCCTCCTGACAATTGTTCGTTGGGGTCGTTTAGGATGAATGAGATACCCAGTTGGCGTCCGCTCATCATCCTGTTGAGCTGGTTGATGGTGTGGCCTCCAAGGGCGCAATCCTCGATGACCTGGTCCATCAGCCTCACGTTGATGTCGGCCGTGTCACCATAGGCCCATTCACCACCCAGGCTGAAAGCGTTGAACAGCACCTCGTTGTTCTTAAATGTCGTGGGCTTCAACCTCACGGTGGCGCCGTTGTGCAAGGTCATCGTGGTGATGCCTGTCTCGGGCTCATAGGTCTCGTTGACAATACCACCCTTAACGGGTTCAATCTCTAGTAGCCGGTCACTGGCAGCCATGTCAATATAGGGTGCTTGTGGCGAGTTGATGATGCGATTGAAGTGGGCAATCACGTCGCGTGAAGTAGGGTAGAGGCTATGGTTTGTGAAAGATTGCGGGCCTGATATCATCACACTCACGTTGTCCTTGCCGACGATGGACTGTAGATAGCTGTTCACCTCGTCAAGGGTAATGCGCTGCACCTCGTCGATAAGCATCTGGGACTCTGCTTTTACGCCTGGGATATAACCGCCGTTGAGGAAGTGATCAATATATTCGTCACTATACTGGCGGTTGGTGCGGGTGTTGGCTTCGACCTGTAGATCGGCATAGACGGTCTCGGCATTGCGGCGAGCCCGTTCAAGCTCGCTGGCGGTGAAACCGTGCTGGGTGGCGCGGGCAGCATGGGTAATGAGGGAGTCCAAGGCTTCGAGCGAACGGCCTTGCTTGACCATGGCTGCCATATTGAGGGCGTCACGCGTGTGGGTAATCAGGAAATGGCGGTCATAAACCATACTGTAGTCAATGGGAGTTCCCTGGCTGCGTGACAGTTCGTCAAGTCGTGCTGTAAGCATTTGTTGAACAAGCGTAGAGATGACGTTGTGTTTCAGGTAAGCATGTGTCCCACGCTGATCCATGGGCACCTGCTCGTGCTCAAACATCAGGTAAACCATGGTGCTTGATGCTTCGGGATCGGTGTGCAGGGCATAGGTCACGCCATTGTGATTGGGAATATTGCCCAATGTGTAATCCTGCGCTTTATTGTCACATTTGGGGATTTTGCCCATGGTTTGCTTGACCATGCGCTCCATGTGCTCGGCGTCAATATCTCCAACGATGACGACTGCCTGACGTTGTGGGCAGTACCAATACTTATAAAATGAGATGAGTTGGTCGCGGGTAACGCCACGGATTACACTCATGTCGCCGATTGGGATGCGGTAAGCATAGCGGCTACCCGACAGTAAAATGGGCAGTGTGCTCTCATACAAGCGCATCTGCTGGTCGGCATGCATACGCCATTCTTCCTGGATTACGCCGCGTTCCTCCTCGATGGCGCGGTTATCGAAGTTGAGTTCACAGGCCAGGTCTTTCAGCATCAGTAGCACGGTGTCAAGTAGGGCTACACGCTCGGTAGGGACATTGGAAATCTGAAAACGCGTGTCGTCAAAGCTGGTCGAGGCATTGATGTCGCGGCCGTAGGACACGCCATTGTTCTGCAGGATGTCCACCATGTCGATGTTGGGAAAATTGCGTGTGCCCTGGAAAGCGATATGTTCAATGAAGTGGGCCAGGCCTCGTTCATCGTCTTCCTCAACCAGCGATCCGGTATTCTGCACCAGCCAGAACTCAGCACGCCCCTGGGGCTGCTCGTTGTGACGGATGTAATAGGTCATGCCGTTCTTCAGCCGTCCGATCCTCAAGTCCGGATCAACGGGCAGCTCCTGCCCCTTAGCCGCCACGGCCATCACAGCCATAGCAAGCACTGCAAAGATGGTCACTGGAATCGCTTTCATCTTCATTAAAAATGGAATGATAATAACGTGATGTTCTGTATGGCGAGATATCATCTCGCTCTCTCAAACAGAGCGTTATTCTCTTCGTCGGCAATAACCGTGTCGCTGGTGACGACACAGTCCAGCGGGCGGTCATGCGGCTCGACGGGTACTTCCTCAACCAATTGAAAATCACATACCACACCGATGGTGGGACAACTCGTTGTGCTCAGCAGCCTGTCATAGAAACCCTTGCCGCGTCCGAGGCGGTTTCGCTTTGAGTCCAGTGCCACGGCAGGCACGATGATGAGTTCCAGGCATGCAGCATCCACAGCATCTCCCACTGGCTCGCCGATGTGAAACTTATTATTGTCGTCAAGGGACTGTGCGCCATGATAAGGCACGATTTCCAGGTCGTCGCCCACGACACGAGGCAGGTAGATGTTTTTCCCGTCTGCAAGCCAACGGTTCACAGCATCGTGGGTGGGCAGCTCGTCGGGCAGCGACCAGTAGCACAGGATGTTCTGCGCCTGTTGCCATACCGGCATCGCCTTGATTGTGTTAAACACCATGTCTGCCTCTACTTTTCGCACTGCCGCAGGGGTCATCCCCTTTAACTGCTTGATCTGTTGTCTCAGTTCCTTCTTTGTCATGTTCTTTTATGATAAAAATTGTCGGTATTTATCAGCAAAGGTACAATAATACGGGTTCAGTGCAAAATTTTGTGCCCTACTTGTACTCTTTTTATAATTTTTAATGTATATTTGCAGACTGGAATGAATGTCTTTACCGTAATTTGGGATTGATGTTTTGCATTTTCTCTAGTATAACCAATTCATTGTATTAACCTTATGAGATTATTGTTATGAAGAAATTACTACTACTGCTAACCGTTCTGATACTGGCTTTCAGTGCCCAGGCTGGCATGATGACTTTGCTAAATGCTAACTATCGTCATGTCAGGACTAATCATGTTGTTAAGCCTGCTGTTACTCAAGAGGAGGCGACCGCGCTTCAGGCTAATCATCAGTTACGGGTGATTACCACCATGCCTGAGGGTGAGTTGAGAACTTATAAACGCACTGGAGGTCAGGGTATATTTGCCAACAATGATGAGTTGGGACTTGATGTGCAGAGTGGCAAGATGGACATCGTCTTTGCCGAGGATAATGTGGTGTACATGAAGAATATCCTGTTCAACTGCAGCATCAACTATGGTACCAGTTGGGTACAAGGTACCTTGAGCGAGGATGGCACAACCATCACCGTGCCGATGGGGCAATCCATCTACAGGAATGACTACTACGAGGCTGATATCGTGTTGTGCATGGGTACCACTTCGCTTACCGAAGTTGATGGCTTACCGGCTATCACTTTTACTGCCGATAATAGTGTTACCGAGGCTGTTTACGTCATTGATGGGGACAAGATCACCCTGCAGGGTACCGAGGGCTCTGAATCGACAGGCCAGGACATGGACCGCTGGAATGCCTACGGTCTGTCTTGCCACTGGAGCGATGACGGCTCTTTCGGTGGATGCCTGGAGTGGGACACCGAGCTCACCCGCACCGAGACCAGCATTATACCCACTGTAATCTATGACCAGCCTGAGGGCGAGATGGTTACCTATAACCGTGCCGGTATGTCCATCTTCACTGGTTACTTTGGCGTACAGTCCTCCACCTTTACCGACAAGATGAATCTCGTCTATGGAACCGATGGCAAGGTCTATATCCAGAATCCGCTGTGGTGGAACAAGTCGTTCAATACCTGGGTATATGGTGACTTTGACCCCGAGACAGGCATTGTCAGTGTCCCAGTTGGCCAGTATCTGATGTATAATGAGTCTGGCGACCTTGGCATCCAGTTGTGGTGGGGTCATAGTATCATCTATCAGAACGAGAATGGAGCTTATATGTATGAGTATTTCATCGAAGATGTTGATGCCATCCAATTCAAGATTGACGGTGACAGGATCTATCTGGTCGGTAGCAAGGGTGATCCCAACGCAGAGTTCCCCGACTACTACAATGCTACGGGTATGATTGGACACTTCAGCGACGGTTCTAACATGACCTGTCTGGAGTATGCCTATCCCGGTCAGGCTTACGGCACCCAGATGAACTTGGCGCCCGCCGTTCCCGCCAACCCCACTGGAGTAGCATGGTATGATATGGGTAAAACCGATGGTAACACCTACCTGAACTTCGTTCTGCCGACGACCGATGTTGACGGCAATATCTTGGAGCAGGAGTTCATCAGCTACAGCATCTTTACCGATGATGACCAGATTTACACCTTTGATGCCGATTCCTATGGTAGTATTGACGTGGATATCACCGAGGTGCCTTATTCACTGTGGTCCAACTACTGGAACTTCACGCCTAACCAGGTGTGCTTCTACGGCACCATCCACAGCGATGATCCCTTGTTCGAGAACCGTATCGGTATCCAAGTATATTATACTGTCAACGGTGTGAAGAACGCCAGTGAAATAGTCTATGTCAATGCCGCTCATCCCGAGCCCGCTGTTCCCGCCAATCCCGAGGCAAACTATTGGTATGACTATGCCGAGTATGGTGACTCTTACGGCTATTTCTCTTATAGCCTCCCGACCACCGATGTGGATGGCAATCCCCTTGACATGTATTACCTGAGCTTCAGCGTCTTCACCGACGATGACCAGATCTACACCTTCAGGGCCAGTGACTATCCCAACGACCTGACCGAGGATGTTACCGAGATTCCGTCATCAATCTTTGGCTTCAGCTGGAACGTCTCGCAGTATAGCTGCTACCTCTATTACGACGAGGCTCCGCTCTTTAATCATCGCGTCGGTCTCCAGGCCTACTACACCGTGGATGGCGTGAGGAATGCAAGTGACATCGTTTACCTTGAGGTTTATCCCGATACCGGTGTTGACGAACTCAATGCAGGCAAGCAGATTGCCGGTGTGCGTTACTTCAACCTGGCAGGTCAGGAGATGGCACAGCCCAATGGCTTAACCATACAGGTGACCACCTACACCGATGGCACCCGCACCGCCACCAAGGTCATCAAATAAAGAAAAAAAGCTATGGACGTTCTGTTTCATAGTAATCAAGTTTTTAAAAGTTAATAATTGGTGCCCGAGGACTCCCAGTAGCCCTCGGGCATTTTCTCATCCTCTCCACCCCAAAATATCCTGGCTCAATTAATTCCCCGGCGCCAAAGCATGACAACTGCCTGCAAATAGATGAAATCTCATCTGAAATGTCATGATATAATACTATCTTAAAGTAATTTGTCATGCAATCAGTGACTGTTCGCTACAATGATATTAGCCCCGCAGGGTGTATGCGACAGCTCTCAGAATTTTCAGATTATTCAGTTGTTCTTAAAAAATCAGTTATTTTTTAGAAAATTGTGGCGTTTTTGCTTGTGGATCAGGAAATTTGTAGTACCTTTGCAGTCGCGCTTTTCGGGAACGAGTCCGAAAAGGCTGTTTAACTAACTTATTATTAACAATTTAAATGAGCGAAGAATTAAAAAATTCTCCAATCGCCGATTTCGATTGGGACGCCTATGAGAAAGGCGAGACCAAAAGAGACAAATCTTTTGAAGAACTGGAAAAAACCTACGACAACTCCCTGAACAAGTTCCAGGAGGATGAAGTGACCGAAGGTACT